>JAYVEQ010000018.1:0-100048 GCA_043748745.1 Chitinophagaceae bacterium
TAAATTCTTACACCGGGCAAGATCTATCACCATCACAAATTTTTTACCATCAATTCCTTTTCTTATTTCGTCTTTACTTACAGATGGCATGTGCGGCACAGGTTTTAAAAATGCCTTATCCACTTCTATGATCTCTCCATCTACCGAAAGCAGTTTTATTTTTTCGCCCGATTCTTTTACCCCATCTGCAGGTAAGAAAGGCGATTTATTAGAGTTGCAGGCAACTGCCGCTGTAGTTAATAAACCTGCAGCAAGAAATTCTCTACGTGATTTTTTTTGATCCATCTCAGATAAGTTTTAATTGATCCTGATTCTTTATTTTTTGATCCAGTTTTGTAATTCTTTATCAGTTATTTTTTTCTTTTTAGCCGGAAGGGCTGCTATATCTACTTCCACCAGTTTCCCGTCCTGGGTAAGCATTTTTACTGTTTCTGTTTTTTGGGGAGTGGGTCGCAGGAATTTTATAGCTGAAAACAAAGCAGCTGACGCAACACCCCATGCAATAAATTTTCTGCGGTTTTGATTTTTATTTTCGGTTGTCATTCTTTCTGTTTTAATTTTTGTAAAGGAGTAGTTTATTATTGTACGTTTTTCTTAATTTAAGCAGCAAGGTACTTTTCACACTGTAAATATTTACTGACCCATATCACTTTATAACCTGAGTATTATCACGTTGCTGTTTAAATTGCATGCTTTGCAGAGAACAAAGTATTTATTGAGCTGTTGTTATGTGCTGATTTGTTTTAAACCCAAATCAATAAAAAACCCGGCATTACTGCCGGGAGTTTTTTGCATAGGCTATTATACGTTTGCACCAAAAAGAGCTATTTTTTAAGTGTTCTGATAAAATTTACCAGGCTCCACCTTTCGTCTGCTTCAGGCAATTTCTTTTTAAAGTTTGGCATATCATCGCGGCCTTCAGATAATTTATAGAAGAGTTCGCCGTCGGTCTGGCTTTGAGTAGATGCTTTTGAAAAATCTCCGGGCTCTGTTTTTAACTGGGCAGCTTTTGAGCCATCTCCCATACCTTTTGCACCATGACAGGATTTGCAATGGGTACTCCATAATGCTTTACCATCAGCTATTGAAGTTGCATCAACAGCAACCGGATTTTTCATTTTTTTGAAATTATCCGGTACGGGCCATGGTTTGGTCTGATCATTATTTTTGAGTGTAAAACTAACTCCTATCAAACTCATCGCTATGGTTAGTATCAAAATATTTTTTTTCATGATTACATTTTGTTTTAAAGTGTTTAATTTACTTAACTAAAAATGATCTTTGGATCATCAATCATTTTTACAAGGGCAAGTTATTTACGTATAGCTTATAAAAACCTGATTATTGCAAAGTTTTCACATGATTTTCATCATGGTTTATAATATGGATTATTACTAATAGTCTTCCGGAGGTATTTAATATACAAAGCTTATTAATCAGCTTTAAAAATAAGTTTACTTACTTAATCCTTCAGGTAAAACGATATAATTGTATCACTATTTGTCATATCAACTAAAATGGGGGACTTTTTGCCGTCAAACACAAACAAGCCGTGTGTATCGTTTTTTGTATTCAGGTCAACATATTCCCGGGTTTTATCTTTTTTAACGAACAACACAAACCTGCATTTATTAGTTTCTACTATTTTTAACCCGGGCCAGTTTTTTTTGAGTCCCTTTCTGGAAGTAAGCATCTGGAAAAAATATTCATGCATGGAGCTTTCATAAAAATTGGGGTCTTCAACGTCTTTTATTTTTAATAACTGAAGTGAATCAGGCTGGTAAAATACTGCGGCAGGATAGTTCACTATTAAAGTATCATTATAACTGGAGGGTGGTTTTATAAAAGCTTTTATTAATGGCTTTGCAGATTCAACTGTTTCTTTTTTTGTTCCTGCATTATTGTTACAGGACAAAAAAAACATGCATAAACATATTGAAGAAAAAAATTTATCAGTATTGGAAAAAAAACTTATCATGTGAATCAATTTATTTGATCTGCAATCCAACAGTATAATTTACCGTATTCCTTTTATAATTTTAAAGAACCCTGAATTTTATTCAGGGTTCTTTAAAATTAAACCATTTCTCATGCGATTATAAATCATTACACCAGGTCAATAGTTCCATAACCTGGTAATGTTAAACCCGATCAGGAAATTACCACCTTTCACTTTTGTGCCATCGTAATCGGTATAACCAAACGGACTGTTTTTGTTATACAGATTATTTTGTTGAGGACTCAGGTTATAATAGTTGCCTACAAATATCTGGAATGAGTGACTACTGGTATTCATCTCGATGCCGAATGCTAAATTTGGATTTGGATTATTGCTGGCATGCTTTGTTAAAGGCTGATCGTAGTTGATCATTATAGAAGTAATATTGGTTACTTTATAACGGGCTGAAAAGGCAATAGCAAAATGATTAAATTTCATTGCTTTGTATGTTTCCTGTCCGGTACTGTCATTTTTTGTAAAATAACCATTTACTGAATTCTGATGTGATACGCTTGGTGCAATCTGTACAGATAACTTGCTGGTAACTTTCCTGGCAATGATTAACTGGTTGAAGAAAGACATCCGTTGTGTACTGTATTTAAAAATTGTTTTGTCTTTATCCTTCCGGGTATCATAAGCCATGTTTCCATAATAGGTTACACTTACCGGGTATTTACCGGGTGTTTGTGTTATTATAGAATATTTGGCACTGGCATCCCAGGTCATATTTCTTTTTGTTATGCCAATACCCAGGTTCAGCTTATTGATTGGTGAATAATTTACACCCAGCCTGATATTGGAAGGAGCAAAAAATCCCCAGAAATCTTCGTAGCCATTTTTTACCGAACCAAAACGGTGCATGATGTCCATTTCAAAAGTTCCTTTTACCGGCACCATCACAGTCTGGTTATCGATGATCCAAACACCCGGGAAAGTATTTTTTACCGGTTTAACTTTTTTGGCTGTGGTTGTAACCACAGCGACAACTGCAGTGCTGTCCTGTGCAGTGGCAGTTGACTGAAACAAGACCAGGCAACAGACAAGGCATACAGGTAGTATAAGAAGTCGGTTTGATATTTTTATTTTTAGTTTCATTTTATTAATTTTTAAGTCACTTAATTATTAAGAGCGCCATTTCTTATCCAATCATAAATTTTTTGTCTGTCCACAGCAGAGGGAATATATTCTTTCATCTCACCATTTATTTTTATATAAATAATGCTTTGTTTAGGAATAAGCGTATTTACATATCCACCGTTAGCAATCTGCTCGTAAGCTACATTTAATGTCATATAAGGTTTGTGTGCTCCCGCTACATGGCATCCTGCCAAGGCACATTTTGTATTTACCATCGGTGCAATATCATTTTTAAAACTCACTGCTTGTGGAGGTGCATCCGGATCAATAGCAGCATCAGGCAGGATAACATCTTTGTAGCACCCGGTTAAACCGAATCCCATCATAAGAATGAGTCCTGCATATATTATTAGTTGTTTCATTGTAATTCTTTTAGTTGTGATTACTTATTGTTGAAGTTCATGTTACACTCAATATCAATTTTATCTGATATGCTGGTACTGATAATTCCAAAATCTCTGCAGTTAAATTGAAACTTTAACTGAAGGCCAAAAACAGCATATGTAGATACGTAAGCTTTCTTAATATATTTTAACCTGCCAACAATAGATACTGTTTTCGGTGCGGTTAATTTACCTCTCCAGGTCAAATCAAATGTTACAAAATAATCATTGCTGAGCGGATCCAATTCTACTTTTGTTGATTTGATCTTAGCCAGGTTGGTATCAGTCAGGTTATACTGACCCGAAATAATTTTTATCGTACCCAAACCACCAATATTACAACCTGTATCACGTCCGGGCTCGCCGGTGTTTGAAGTGTTCATCTGAACATATCCATTCAGGTATGTTTTTGTTGGATCGCTTTCATAGAATGCCCATGAAGAATCTTTCAATGGCTGACCTGCTGCAGGATAGTAGATCATTTCTGCAGCAATTACATTATGAATACCAAATTGATTAAAACGGCCGGTTAACAAACCCGCTGCTCCAACATAGTTGGTTGACCATAATACACTCGAGTGGGCTTTGTCCATTTTCCATTGGGTGCTGTCTCCTGCTGTCATTGTTCCTGGAAGATGCACATTGGTACCACGGGTTATTACTACGCCTGAAGATGCTGCAGGTGGGGGGACAGTATTATCATGAGTACAACTCACCATATATCCAAATCCGCTAATAAGAATTACAAGAAGTAGTTGTAATTTATTACTTAAGTGTTTCATAAAAAAAGTATTGTTTAGTAAATAATTAAAATCGCGATGTAAAAGTATTTGCGGGCGGGTTAAATATTTCTGACTTATGTCAATCCCTTACATGAGTTAAATCATAAGCCATATAAAAATGTGTGAATTACGCAATAAAAACTTTGCAATAACGCAACAAAACTTAAGAAAATGAGTGTACAGGCAGGGATAGTGTATAGTGCTTACATTAAGAACCCCTTTGTTTTTTAAACCGGGTATAAAGAAAATAGATAAATGTGATAAAGATAAATGCAGCGGTATTTACCAGCAGGCTGTTGGTATATATATTCATATCATTGCGTAGCATGTCTTTTTCTGCGGAATTAAAAACATTCATTAAAATATCTCTTCCTAAAAAAAAGAAAAATACAAAGCTGTGTAATAAGCTTAAAACAGATTTTTTACTTAATGCAGGTATAAAAAATAATATAGAGAGAAGCCCCCAAATTTTTAAATAAGGCTCCTGCATCACCATTTTTATATTTTCAAAAGAATAGTTGGGGTATAAACTTTTTAACAACAAGCCCAGGTATAAAATACCTACCAGTGCATAAGCAAATGGTAATAGTGACCCAATATCTGTTTTGAAGAAGCTTTTTACCCTGTTATTTTCTGCAAGCATACGGATGATCAGATAGATCAACGGATACCCCGAGAAAAATCCCATTAATATAAGACGGTCCAGGTAAATAAAAAAGCTGTTATCCATAGTAAATAATAATTACAAAGATGCTGAATGTTACCGGGATAAATTCTTTTCTAAAACTAAGGGCTGGGATTTTTCAAATAAAAAAAATGAAACTCAAATAGAAAAGGGTAAAAGCAAAAAAGCCAACCCGAAATTACAGGTTGACTTTTTTTACCCTTATATATGAAACTGATTTTATAAACGGGTTAATTAAATTTTACTATTTTAAAAATTCCATAACCGCGTAATGTTAAAGCCAATTACAAACTGGCCATCGGCAAAATCATTTTTATTAAAATAGTTATTGCTTTGAGGTATTATGTTTTGATAATTGCCTGCAAATACCTGGAATGCGTGTCCACTGGTTGCCATCTCAAATCCAAAGCTGATGTTGGGATGAGGATTATTCATCGGATGCTGGGTTAATGGTTGATCATAATTTACTATAAAACTTGTTTTAGGCCTTAGTTTATATCTTCCCATAAAAGCAATGGCAAAATGATTGTTTTTCATTTTCGGCTGAATTTTTCCATCAGCATCCAGGTACCCATCAATATTATTATAGTGCGAAAGACTTGGCGCAATCTGTACAGAGAGTTTCTCTGTTACCTTCCGGGCAATAATTAACTGGTTAAAATAAGAAAGCCGGTCTCCGTATGTTACAAAATTTTCTTTTGGTCTTGCATCAAGTACAACATTACCAAACCAGGTAATGCTTACCGGCCAGCCGCCTTTTTTGTTCTGCTGAACAATTGCATATTTTCCATTAAGATCCAGTTGCAAACGGTCCTTGGTAAACCCAAAACCTAGCTGTGCTTTATTGATTACAACATAGCTTATACCTATGCGGATATTGGATGGTGCATACAGGCCAAAAAAATCTTTCACCCCGTTTTTAACTACCCCAAACCTGTGCTGGATATCCATTTCAAAGGTTCCTTTTACTGGTACCATTACAGTTTGGTTATCCAGTATCCAGTTGCTTTCAAATGTATTTTTTACCACTTTCATTTTTACAACCTTGGGTGCCGGTTGTGTACTGTCTGTTACTACATCCTGTGCTGCAACCTGTATACTAAGCAAAGTAAGTAAGCAAAAACAGGCAGGATACAACATAAATGGAAGATGTTTTTTTATCTTTTTCATAATTATTTTTTTAATTGTTTTTAGCTCCTTGTTTTATCCATGCCAAAACCAGTTGATTGATATTGGATGGGTTATTGGCTGCACCAATAGGCATGGGTTCTGATTCTTTTCCGGTTAGCCAAAGGTAGAGTTCACTTTTTTCAGGCTCATTCAGGTCTACATGCCCATTGATAAGTGAATTGTATGCATTGCCAGGTGATAAATCAGGTTCGGTTCCGCCGACGTTATGGCAGCCACTCATGTTACAACTTTTGTTAAAAATCGGGATGATATCCTTTGCAAAACTTACCGGCCTGGTAACTTCCTCATTATTGGCCAGGGTAAGTGTTGTTACTTTATAACAACTGGTAATTAAAACCATACACGTTGTAACCAAAATAAGAGCAAGGGTTATTATTTTCTTTGACATGATCTTCTATATTTAAGAATATGACATAAATGAGTGTATATGCTATTTGGCAAATTTTAATGTGAATTTTGAATTGATCGCATGTGCGATGGCAGCATTGTCAAATACTGCAATGCCAAATACATAATCACTTGTTGCGTCAAACTGAACATCCGTATTAGCAGCTACTCCACTTGCTGTAGTTAAATTGCGGCTAAATTCCAGGATCCATCCACTACCGGTAAAAACTGCCATTGCTGTTATATCACCCCTGTCTCCAACAAACGGTGCGATATCACATACACTTGGTATGCATTTAATACCTGTTGTTGCTCCGTTACGTTGAAACTGTACATCGGTATTAGGGTCAATTGTTCCGCCTGAATAAGTAAGAATACCATTTACATCAACCCCTGTAATTAATTTTGCAGTTCCTGCAATCTGGTCGCTTTTTAAAACCCAGTAATAATTGGTAGCACCAGGAACAAAATATTTTGGCACAGTAACGGTTTGTCCGGCTGCTCCACCTGTTAAAGGAAGTGTTTGCACATTATCTGCATAACCTCCTGACACTTTTGGATCACCATGTCTTCCTCCATCTGCCGGATCAAATTCAGTATTATTTTGCAATTGATCATCAATCTGGCTGCTTGGTAATCCTGTTCTAACTGATTTCCAATGCCACATATCAATAAATGCTGTTTCACTACTTGTAAAATGCCGGCCTGTTGCGCCTCCGTGAGTTAACGGATCTAAAGATGTATGGCAGGTTGCATAGCATCCTTTTGAATTAAAATCGGTAACTGAATTATTAATGTTCCAAAGCATGGCAAATTTGTCTTCATAAAATGCTTCTCTTATTTTATTGCCGGAGGCATCAAAAATTGGTTTACGGTTTTCTTCTTCCCATTTTTTTGTAACCGGATCAAAATACCAGGTATCCCTGTTTAAACTTTTGTTTCCATCATTCCATTCTGCTAAAAAATAGATCTTGCTGCCATCATACATCGACCGCATGGATACGGTATGTGAAGACCCCACATATCCTTTAAAATAATCATTGCCCGGATCAGGCACCGTAACTATTGCGGTTAATTTTTGGGCGTTTGCCCAGGAGGCATCAATTATTCCATCAACTGTTGGTGCTGTAGTTACTTTTAGCGAAACCAATTGTGTGCTGGCATCTGAAGTTCCGGATGGATTAATTACCTGGTCGTTTTTGGTACAGCTAACTACATATCCGATAGTCAACATAATAGTTGCCATTACCCAGATGTATTTGTTTTGTAACAGTTTCATAAAATTTGTTTTAAATAATTAAAAGATGTGTATTTAATATTGTGACATTTTGATGACACAAGGTAGAGGTGAACAAAATGAAGATTGATGAATGCAATCACCGATGCAAGTGATTTAAATCATATTTAGATATCCCATATGCGGATGATACAATAATATATACTGTTGGAGAATTAATTCTGCAAAAAAGCAACTTTAAAAATCGTTTTTTGCAGGTATTGATAATGATTTAAGGATCATTGCATCCGGAAGGTTAAAGCTGCAAAGTCTTCTACCGTTAAGGCTTCGGCACGTTTTAAAAATATTTCATCCTGCAAAACGTCTGCAGGGAACAAACTCTTTACAGCATTACGCATGGTTTTACGACGTTGGTTAAACGCCGTTTTTACCAGTACCCAAAAAGCCCTTTCGCTTTTATAATTTAATGCGGTTGTTTTTCTTCTCATGCGTATAACACCGCTTTGTACTTTGGGTGGCGGCGTAAAACAATCGTTGCTTACATCAAACAAATACTCAATTTCGTAATAAGCCTGCATTAACACACTTAATACACCATACACTTTACTTCCTTCTTTTGATGCTGCCCGTTGTGCCACTTCTTTCTGAAACATGCCGATGATGCAGGGCACTTCATCTTTCCATTCCAATACTTTAAATAAAATCTGTGTGGAGATATTGTAGGGGAAATTACCGATCACCGTAAATGGTTCATCAAAAGGTTTATTCATATCCAAAAAACTCTGATGAATGATCTTGTCTTTCAGTGCCGGGTATTTTTGTGATAGGTAAACAACTTTTTCTTCATCCAGTTCCACCGCTTTAAAATCAACAGCAGGAATCTGCATTAAGTATTGTGTTAAGGCACCTGTACCCGGGCCCACTTCCAGTAAATTCACGAAAGTTTCTTCTTTTAAAACATCAACAATTTTCTGAATTACAATTTCATCTTTTAAAAAATGCTGGCCCAGAGATTTCTTATGTGTGTACATCACACAAAAATACAGTAAAAAAGCCCCCCGTTTTAATGGAGGGCTTAAGATGCAATGAAAGGTAATTTTTAATGATGAATAATCAGTTTTTTAATGATGGTTGCTTCATCAAGTTTTATTTTAAGTTCGTAAATACCATTGCTGTATTTATGAAGATCGGCGAGTTGGATATTGTTGTATCCCTTATATACTTTTTGTGTTTGATACAACATGTTTTTACTTGTATTATCAATTAACCAGATCGATACTTCAGCATCTTTCACAGCATTAAAATTAATAGCAACAATATTATTGGCCGGATTTGGTATTACCACAATGTCAGCATCATTTTTATTTTTTCTTACCACCAAAATATTACTGTATTTAATTTCTCCTGCTGCACCAATAACTTTTAACCGGTAATAAAGAATATCACTGTTTATATTGGTAATATCATCTGTTGCAGAAAAACTTTGTTGCACCTGTAATAAAACAGGCTGGGTTACTGTAACTGTTTTAATATAATCACTGTTGTTGGTACTCCGTTCTATTTCAAACCGGTCTAGTTCTTTATCTGCAATGATCTTCCAGTTAAGGTTTACATTATTATTTTGCATTGCCCCGGCAAAAGACAGGAACTGAACCGGCAATACAACACCAACAAACCTCCATGCCCTGTCGCCATCAGCAGGAAATTTCTTTGTTACTGTACATCTTGAGCCTGGTGCCGGATCACCAGCAAATGTACCACCGCTACCCATTCGGTAAGATGTTCCTTTTATATTGATCACTGAATTCAACGAATCAAAACGATTATCTAATCCATCACCGTCGGTATCAAGGCCGGTTAAGGTTACGTTATCATCAGCAATTGCATTCAGGTTAAAATCATTGCCTTCTATAATATCCGGTTGACCATCACCATCGGTATCAAGGTCACGGTAATCTGGTGTTCCATCACCATCATGATCATATACATATATACCTGAGCCTCCAAAACCAACTACATTATCATAAGTATTTACCAGGCCGTCTCCATCGGTATCCGTTATTCCCGGCAATAAATATCCTGCCGTTGATTGCCCTTCTATATTATCCGGAATTCCATCATCATCAGAATCAATATCCAGGTAATCGGGATACGGATCTGCATCTGTATATCGCAACCCTAAAGAAGGCCTGGATGATATTGTTATTGCCCATCCGTTAGTACCAATTACGCCATCTATTTTTCCATCTAAATTCACATCCGGAAATCCTGCTTCAATTACATCCACTATACCATCTCCATCACTATCCATATCATAGGCGTTAGGCCTGAAATCCCTGTCTTTATTTTTATTAGGATAACTATCTGCCCTGCCATCAACAGGTGTTGTATCAGGACCTGTCATTAATAAAGCTGTTCCCAAGTAATGATTATCATCAAACCCATCACCATTGGTATCAGTAAAACCATCAATCTCACCATTATTATTTGCATCAGTTCCACCTGATTCAATTAGATCCGGTATGCCATCATTGTCACTGTCAAGGTCGAGGTAATTTGGAATACCATCACCATCAAAATCGGGGGCTCCCAATCCATTTCCTGATCCGGAAACACCGGTATTATTGGCATCCACATTTTGAGAGAACCCGTCATTATCTGTATCTGTATAATTATCTATTACCCCGTCGCCATTTGCATCAACACCATAAGATTCCACCACATCAGGTATACCATCATTATCACTGTCCAGGTCATATTGATTAGGTATGCCATCCAGGTCTTTATCGGATTTATCATTTACACCATCGCCGTTAACATCCAACCAGCCTTTATAATAATCAGCATCCTGAAAATTTGGAATGCCATCATTATCAGCATCAGCTCCCCAGTCAAAATTATCATTTACGCCGTCACTGTTATTATCAATATAACCCGGGTAAAGCGGATCTTTCCAGTTGGGTATACCATTACCGTTATGATCCTGTAATGCCAAAGGATCATCAAATTCAACATAATCAGGAATACCATCATTGTCATCATCTATATCAGGGCATGTAGTGATGATTACCTGTATCCTGGCTGTATCTGAACAAGCAAAGCCATTATCAAAATATGCCCAGTAAACACCGGATACAGTTACCGGTGTAAAAGGATTATAAATATTGGCCGGTATAAAAGGCTTGGCCGAATAAAAAGTATAGCCTGCATATCTTCTCCATGGCAAAGTGATATTTAAAGCCGTGCATTTGTTTACCAGTAATGTGTCTTTTGGACTAAAGCAGGTGCCCGATACAGGATTGATAACCGGGCCCTTGATAATACAACCTGCAGTATTAACGCCACTTGAATCGTACAAAATTGATAAAGAAGTTTTTCCTTTATAATTGATCTTGGCATTATTTTGTAAAGATCCTATACAGGTCAGAATATTGCAGGAGGATGCAGTAACTACATCAAACTGCACATTCCCACTTACACCGCTCCCTATACTTCCACCTGTTGAGGCATTTGCTCCCACACCTATACGTAAAACAACCCGGTTATTGGTAAAATCAAATTCTGCCTGATCATCACCCGATGCATCAGTTTTGGCAACGCCATTTATTTTAATGCTCCCCGACAAAAAAGTTGCACCTAAAGGTATATTGTCAATTATTATGGTGTTGGTACTGGAATCATTTCCTACGTTATTATAATTGATCTGGTACCTTAAACTATCGCCGGGTATAAGTGATCCCCCGTTAATATCAGTTGCTGTTTTATCAAAAGCAAATGTTGGGTTATACTGTGAAATAGCTGTTGTTAAAACCTGTACAATATAATTTTCACTCGGAGAAGCAAAACGGACAGTAGCAGAAGTTTGGGCATTCCCAAGTTGTAAGTTTCCCGTATTGGGCAAATCAATGATATCTGCATCATATCCCAGTGTATTTTGGAAAGCAGGATTACGGGTGGTAACTACGGCACCTTTATAAGAAATGGTGCTGTTCCACATATCATTAAGGTTAGCTGTTGCATTTGCTGTTAAATTATAAAATGCTACAGCTCCGTTTTGCTTAAATAAAAATGAGTCTTTTGAAGTTCTGTCGCCATCATAAACTGCAGCACCTAATTCGCAACTCACCGGCCCCGATGGGGGAGTAAGGAATCCGGCAATGCCAATATCTGCAGGTGGACTACCGCTTTTAACAATGCCACATCCATCAAATACCGTTAAATTCCTTGGCGGTAAAGATGGGTTTGCATAAGCAATTACAATGGCCCAGCCACCATAAGCATCACCAAGACCTAAAGGCGGTAAAACATTTGCAACTGTGAATGTACCGTTAGCGCTTGCTAAATTTACCAATGAAGTAATATCATTAAAACACTGATAACCGGTATGTGCATATCCGGTAATTAATGTACTGTTCCAGTAATCAGTTTGTGTAGAAGTAATCGTTGTATAAGAAGCTGCGCCCGGCACTTTTAATTTACAGGTTGTTTCACCGGTTATCCAGGCAGTGTTTGCTCCGCCGGCTCCCTGGCCTGCACCCCAATATAAACCAGCAAAAAGTATATTGGAGCAGCTTGGTAAATTAAGATCGGCAGTTGTTGAATTAAATGTTCCGTTGTTATCTAATCCTAAAAGTTCCATATCAAAAGACATGTCAGAAACAGTAGCTGTATTTAAGTGAACTTCTACAGCAATGGTATTAACACCTGTTGTAAAAAAGGCTGGGCTTAAATTTATTGTAACGTTTTCTGTTGCCCCAACTGCAATGTTTGATGAAGCCAATGTTCCATAGGCAGGTGCGCCAGCCGGCATATTATCTCTTGCCCTTTCTGTACCATTAATATAAATAACTATTCCATCGTCCCTTTTTAAATTCATCTGAATGGAATAAAAAGTAGTGGATAATTCTGTAGCTGTAAAACTTACTGTTTTACGAAAATAATAGGCTGTGTATTTTGAGCCACCGCCAGGTGTACATATTGGAACAATACCACTTGGTAAACAGGTTGCCTGGCTGGCATTATAACCATATTTACCTGCGCCTGCAACAGGTGATGCTCCAACATTCCAAGCGCCTGTTAATACATAAGCCGGTAACTTCCAGGTGTTACCAGATCCATCATTTGCAGGTGCAGAATTATTGGCAAAATAATTCCAGGTACTGCCAAAAGCTATTTTAGTTGTAGGTGCCGGATTATCTACATCAATATTTATTCCGGCTGCACCATTAACAGAACTTCCTGCCGGCGGTACTTCTCCGGTACCCGGGCTGCCGGAACCAATTCCTGTGGTTGAAACAATACTATTCGCAACATAAACTATATTGCCTCTTACCGAGCTATTATAATAACGCTGAGTGAATGGGCGAAGAACCTGTGCAGTAGATATTGTTGCAAAAAACAACATACCTATGCTGAATTGTATAAGTTTTTTCATAAAACGGATTCCTTTGGTTTTTCCAAAGAAGATCTTCATCTTCTTTTTTAAAATACTATTTGCCTTTCACAGAATATTGTTACTTAATAATTATTTTGTTAGTTACCCTTTCGCCATTATCATTTATCATAACTAAAATATAAATACCCGGATTCAGATAAAGGTTTTTTGTGACGCCCCCATTGTTAACCGAAAAACTTTCCTGTAAAATTTCTTTACCGGATAAATCTAAAGCCCTCATGTTGATATTGGTTGCTTTTGCACTCTGTATTACTACAGCGACACGGCCATTGCCATTATTACAGATTCCTGCACTAAAATCTTTATTGCTTTTATAGTATATTCTTTTTACTTCATAATATTTTACATTACCATCCAGGTCGGTTTGTGACAGCTGGTAATAATTATTGCCTTCCATTGGATTATGATCTATTATCTGATAAGTATGGGTCGAAGATGTTGTTCCTGCTCCAGTTATTTTACCCAGGAAATTAAAATTGGTTCCATCATTTGATCTTTCTATAGTAAAGTATTTATTATTCTGCTCCTGCGATGTTGACCAGTCTAACATCACTTTGTCTTTATTTAAAGTTGCAGAGAACGATGATAATGTAATAGGTAATGCTCCCGAAACAGTTACATTAAATACATCCTGTAAACAATTACCGGTGCTGCCATCGGTAACTGTATAAACAAATGTTCCGTTTACTGAGTTATTAATGGTAACAGCTTGTGTTGTTGCATCTGCATTACTTGCCCAGTAGTAATTGCCCCTCCAAGATGCTTTAAGCGTTAATGGTGAGTTTGTAGCCACACTATAATTAGTTGTTTTATTTACATCTTTAAAAATGGTGAACGAGTCTCTAACCAGTGGCGCAACAGTAGCACCTGTTCCGGTATAAGAAATAAATTTTGCATTCAGCCTGTTACTGTCAATTTCAAAATAGAAAGACCCTCCTTGTGTATAGTTGGCATACGACATAAAAGCCAACGATCCTGTAGAGCCACCTAACTGTCCTGCACTGCCTGAAACAACATATACAGTCCCGTGTTTTACCTGGCCCGATTGATAAGTATATGGACAGGTATTGGCTAAGCCGCTATAATTTGCACTGGAACCACTCACTAAATTATTAGCCGGGGCATAAGTACTGGATAACCCATATAAATTTTTTATTAAAAAAGATCTTTCATAACAATGGCTGTGTCCGTTTATTACCAGGTCAACACCAAATCTTTCTAATATGGCAGGAATCTTATCATGCATATTGATCAGTTCAGATTCAGTATCTGAATTATGACTCCCTTTTGTATATGGAGGATGGTGAAAATATACAATGGTCCATTCTTTTGTGTTGGCAGCAAGATCATTCTTTAACCAGTCTGCCTGTGTATTGCCTATTGCAGTATCATACAACCTTGTTGTATTTCCATTTTCCCTTCCATAAGAATCTAATGAGACAAAATGTATATCACCAATATTAAAAGAATAAAAAGCTTCAGTATTGGAAGGCACACCACCAATTTCGCCAAGTGTTGGTATGGTGAACTGAAGATAATATGGCAGGTTTCTTAAGCCCTGATTGGCAGCAAGATTATTATAATCATGATTACCGGGTGAAGGATATAACTTTAAATATTTAAGAATACTGGCCTTGTAAATATCAAAAAAATTTGTTGTAAATTCTCCATCTAATCCACCATTGTATGCATTATCTCCTACTAACAGCCAGGCATCCGGATTAATGCTGTTTGTAGCTGCATAACTTATAAAAGCATCCCGTACATCTTTTTGATTCGTTGAATTATTTCCACAATCACCAAATGCCAGTATTTTTAATTTTCGTGTTGTATTTGAAAGTGGCAACGTGGTAAAATAATTTAAATTAGTTGCTTCAAGTACGAGTGTTGTTGTACCAATTGTATAATAATATTTTGAATCTGCAGTTAAGCCACTGATTGTTACAGTATGTTCTGTTGTAGATGTGGCCGAATCAATGGTATTGGGATAGGTACCAAAAGCTGTCCCCCAGGTAACTCTTGAATTGCAGGCGATATCTGTTCTCCAGCGAATTACAATACTGTTTTGATTACCCATTTGTAAATATGGTCCTCTAACTAAAACAGGTGGCGCCAGGGGTTTAAGGTCTCCTTTTAAATATTCTTTTAAATAATTATCATGTTCACTCGCTGTAATTTTTTTTTCACTATTAACAGCATGCCCTGAAATTGAGGGAGGAGTCAGTAACAAAAAGCAAATTGCCAGAATGATGTATAGATTTTTCATAGGCGAAATAGGGTTTTTCCGGTTAATTGCATAATGTAGAGCTTAATCTACAAGCGTACAAGCAGACAAAAAAATGGTAAGCCTTAAAAGCAACGTTCGTCTACAATACTTATTGCTTAAAAAAGCAATTATTTTAGCTCAAGTATAATTTTAAAGTAAATAGTTACAACGATATAGTTCTATAACATAAAGCCTGCTATTATAAAATCATTACAAATAGAATTAAATTAAATATGATATTTCATTTTTCCTCATATTGCCAATAAGTTGAATAAAAAAATAGGTTGTCGCTGCCCGGCAAAAAACACAATCGATATTGCTATTTTAGGACTAGACATCATCCAGGTTGTGATTATCCTAACGCCCGATCAGGCAAATCAAAAATCCGGATTGCTTAAAAAAGATGGAAAAGTTATTATCAAAATCTATCTATTAACTCATAAATTCTGAAAACAAAAAACTCAATTTTGAAAAATCACCTCTTGTATAGTTTTTTTAGGATTACCGGATTAAGCTGTATAGCTATTTTAGGACTAGACAGTAGACTAGACTCAAGCATCACAAAGCCCAGTCAAAGGCATGGATACCGTATGAGTAATGTATGAAAACATTATGTTAAACTGTTGCAGGGAGATTAGCGTATTATACTATCGCAGGCAGGCTTATGGTATACATGCCTTTTTTTAAAGAACCGGGTTGTAAAGGTAAAATTGGTTACCCAATATAGCATCTTTTTGAAGTCGCCGGATCAAAACAGAAGTTACAATATTTTATCTTGCCGGAATAAGCTGATTATTTAACAATAGCTATATGCGGTATACACCTGAACTGCATTTGGCAAGATTATTAAATTTATTGGTTTTATTTCCTTAGATCAAATAATGTCATTTTGTATTATTCCCTGTGCGCTGATTCCATTGAAATGAAACACCTATATTATAATTTCTTTTTGCTGCAGCATTATAATAACGGCCGGCTGCAGCATTAATATCATTGCCTAAACTGTATGTCTCATTAAAAAGGTTATCAATTCCTGCATAAAAATCTAATTTCATTTTTGTCTTTATAGCCAGTTTCCAGCCTGCTCGGCAACCTAATAAATGGTAAGCATCTGTAGCAACGGTATTGGCATCGTCTAAAAATATTTTGGTTGCATAATAGTAAGTACTGTTAAAGTAAACTCCTTTCTTAAATTGTATACCTGCTATAACAGAAAGGGTATTGTTAGGTACGCTGGGTAATCTTTTACCGGAAAAATCGGTTTTCCCTTTCTTAAAATCGCCGTATTTAAACTCGTTTAATGCATATGCTGATTTTATAATTATATAATCAAGAACCGAACTTTTGGAAAAAGTGGAAGCATAGTCTGCGCTTATTTCAATTCCTTTTTGTTTGGTATTACCTGCATTTACATAATAATCTGCATTAGAGCTGTCTTTTCTGGTTACTAATGCATTATTTAATTTAAAATAAAAGACGCTGGCTTCTATACTTAATTTGTTTTTTAGTAAAGACACCCTTCCGCCCGTTTCATAATTGATACCTCCTTCTGCTTCTAGAAAAGTACTGATAATACCTGTTGAAGGAAGTAACTCTGAAATAGTAGGCGGAGAAAATCCTTTTGAAATACTTGCAAAGAAGGCGTTCCCATTTTTTATCTTTTTTTGTATTGCCAGCCTAGGTGATAATTCATTTTTATATGTGTGGCCCTGTTGTAATACAGGATATATATTAAGTCTTGTAAAATCAACTTTCGATTTATTGATACTGGCACCTGCAGTTATGATCCAATTATCTTTAATACTGACGTCTGCCTGTGCAAATATGCTGTAAGTAGCATATTGTATATCATCATTTGTTTGAAGGGTATCGGGATTGCCATTTTTATTTTTAGAAACCTGCGTATTAAAAAAAGCTTCCTGCAACTCTCCTCCAGCCACCAGTTTCACTTTAGTTTCATTTATATTTTTGTCATAAACAAAAGTTGTTCTTCCGCCAAAACTCGGTTCGTTGCGGCGTTCATAATTACGGAATGTGGGGTTTATTATTTGGGCAAAAGTACCATAAAGGGTTGTTGAATTTTTAAAATCTGCAGTGAAATTGTACTTATGATTTATACCAGCAATAAAATTTTTCTGGTAAATTGCTGCTTTTGCCGCATCTGCACTGGGAAGTCTGCCAACAGCAGGTCTTGCCTGTTTTGGATTGGCAAGAAATTCTGCTTTAGTTAATCCGCCCGGCGTTTCGTAAAATAAATTATTGTATAAAATGCCTGCAGTTAGTTGTTGCCTGTCGGATATTTTTAACTGTGAAACAAAACTCACATTGTCTCTTTTACTTTTGGTATGGTTACGGTAACCATCACTTTCGTTATGGGCATAAGTAATTAGACTCCGGGAATTTTTTTCACCAAAGCTAACCGAAGAGAAAATATTTTGTAAACCATAACTACCGGTAATGTATTCAAAACTTACAGAAGGTTTCCAGGCCTTTTCAAAACTATGCATCAGCAATAATCCGCCTGTACCGGCTCCATACATACTGGCTGCCGGGCCCTTAAATATTTCGATAGAAGAAAAATCATTAAATGCAAACAGATTAAAATAGGTATTGCCTCCCGGATCGGTTACAGGAATTTCATTCCAGTAAACTTTTACATTTCTTACACCAAATGGCGATCGTAAAGAACTGCCACGAATATTAATGCGATAACTGCCGGGCGATCGTTCTTCCATTCTAACTCCGGCTATTGTATTAAATGCATTTACAAGAGATGTTTTATTATACCTGTCGGCATTACTAATATTTAAAACTTTTATTATTGTGCCGCAGCTTATTACCCTGTTTTGTTCAAAAGCTGTAATAACAACTTCATTAAGTGTTGTAGCAGAATCTGTAATTGGTTTTACCTGGGCAAAACAAAAATGTTGCAGCAGCAGGGAAATGAAAAAGCAGCGCATAATTTTTTTCATGGTAGTCGGTTGGTAGTTAGTAAAGTAAATTTGTATTTTAAAAAAGACGAACCAAAATCTTTTGAGAGTGTTGGGACTCTCAAAAGATTTTTATATGGACCGCACTTTAATCCGGTTAATATGATTTTACAGTTTTTGAAATTTAGTTTTTAGATCAATACATGTTCCCTTAACTTTCAGGTAATATGAACCTGAAGCAAGTTGACTCATATTTATAATCAGCTCATTGTTTCCTTTTTTAAATGAGGTTACATTTTTCAATAAAACCCGGCCGGCATTATCAATAACCTGCCATTCTGCATCACAATCCCCAGCAGAAGTAACGCTAGCCTTGATTTCAGTAACTGCCGGATTAGGAGATATAGTTATATCACTTTGTATACCTGGCAATGTTACCCTGATGATATTTGAATATCTATAAGTACCATTTATGTCAAACATCTTCAACCGGTAAAGAATATTCAGCGATAGTTGCTTAGCGACATCATAATCCTTAAAGCGGTAGTTGGCTTCAGATGATGTATTGCCGCTTGCAGCAACTGTTCCGATCTGATCAAAAGACTGTCCGTCTGCACTTCTTTCGATGACATATCGGGACATATTAATTTCATTCGCCGTTTTCCATTGGAGCAGAGTAGTGGAATTGTTTTCCAGGGAACCTGTAAATGTCAGCAGATTCAACGGTAAGGTCGTATTGTTCGCTGCAAAATAGAAAGAAGAAAAACCTGAAACATTTACCTGCAAAACATATCCATTGGCACCATGCTGTAAATCGGAAAGAATAGTGTTAACAGGCGTTAATAAAGTTGTTGCTGATGCAATTGATGACCCGCAAGGATCACTATTTTTCAGAACTTTTAACTGTGCAATTGATCCTACACCACTTAATGGATCTGCAACCAGCGCATCAAATTCAGCTTTGGAAATATAAAGTCTTACTTTAACGGGAGTAGCAAAGCTTGTTACAGCCGGCGTAATAGTTATATTTCTATCAAGATAACGAACTCCTCCAGTAAAACGGATAGCACCGGAATTTTTATAAAAAGATGAAGTGATTGCGCCAAGGCTTTGGCCCATAGCATTTATTTCTGCTATTATGTTTCCATCAGGGCCGGTAATTGGAACCCAAAGAAAATTGTTACTGCCATCAATTATAGCCGTAGTACCTGTATTACATGTATTAACAGTACCATCAGCAACAGGAACGGATTTTGGTATTGTACTGAATCCTGCTGCATCGGCAGCATATCCCAAAAATGAATATTTCAATACACAACCCGGGCAAGCTGGTACAGTAGGGTTGCCAACACCTGGTCCGGAAGTGGCGGAGCTATTGTCCATAATTAAAAAAATATCTTTTCCATTGGGTGCAAATGCCAGATCCCTGTAACGATTGGTGCTTTGAAAATAGGTAATTGTATCGGTTGTATTTGCAGAATCGAGATTGCTGGGTAATGTTTTGATGCCATTTGGCGAAAGTGGTAACCTGATCAAACGTCCCCACTTTAAACCTGCAGCCACCAACGATTTATTCCAACCCGGAATCATTTTATTTTGATAAATATCCAAACCTGACCAGGCTTCTGAATACCAGCCTGCATTGCCCGGATTGGTTTGCCATGTACTTGTAATAGCAGCAGCCGGAGTTGTATAAGCAGAATAAAGCGGACCTTTATAGGTTCCTGTTGTGGCAGCACCTGCTATAATAGCA
The DNA here is from genome assembly GCA_043748745.1 of Chitinophagaceae bacterium. Classification (GTDB taxonomy): domain Bacteria; phylum Bacteroidota; class Bacteroidia; order Chitinophagales; family Chitinophagaceae; genus Ferruginibacter. The sequence goes on from JAYVEQ010000018.1 coordinate 20,206, forward strand.
TTCATCCTGGTTGTTTCGTTTCCAATTGGTGGGCAACTTGAGGCTCCGCTGTTATCAGTCCATGGAGCTCCTGCAGAGATACTGGTACTTGTGCCGGGAGTCAAATTGCCATTATAATTACCATCAGCATAACCAATTACAAGTGGATGACCGTAATTCTTAAATGGTTGTATTATATTTATTTCATCATCACTGTATGGCCCGTGAGAAGCACCATATAAAATATTTAAAACAGAATCGTAAGCAAAACCTTGGTTGTTTCTTATGCCCATACAATAAACTGGGCTGGTTGAAGAATAGGGGTTGGTAGTTGGTATCCAGGGCACTCCACCAGCTGTGTCAAGATTAAATCTTAATATTTTCCCCTCTAATGAAGCCACAGTTTGTGCGTTATTTGGCCGTGTTCTGTTAGAAAACTGTCCTGCACCCATATCTCCTTCTGCATAAAAAAGATAATTTGTTCCCCCCGTTGTAACTGGTGCTATGATCATCCGTTGCGAATTATGATCGTTGCTGCCTGGCAATGATGCAATTAATCTTGGAGACCCCATTATGCCTGTAAGTGTATCATAGTAAAACCTTACCAGCCTGTTAGTATAAAAAAGTCCTGTTGGCGAACTACCACCATCAGAACTGAATATATAAGATACATATACATAATTCTGTGGAGAGGGGTAAGTTAAAAAATTGGGATGCAATGCCAACCCTGCTAATCCGCCTTGGGCACCTGTTCCATTAGCAAACTGGCAATTAAATGTACGGTCAGCCAAAGGTAAAAAAGTACTGCCCTGTGAAATATCAAGTACCGTTGTTTTTACACCTGTATTAGGATCCATCCTGTATACCTTGTATCCTTTTGATTCTGTGATCCATAAATTATTATCAGGCCCATAAGTAACTTCCCAGGGGTAATTAAGCACATTAGCTGCTGAGAGTATAGTACGTGAAAAAACTTCATTCATTCGACTACCCCGTGACAATGGGTCTGTAACACAAATATCAAAGCCCCAGTTAGCACCACTTGGGGCTGATATAGCATTTTTATAAATTCTTATATAATACGTTAATCCCGGTGTCAACCCGTTGGTAAGAGCAGGTGTAAGCGTTAAAGTATTATTTGCACAGGCTTTTTCGGTAAAACTTCCACATGAACCTGCTAATAACTGAATTTTTAATTTAGTACCCCAACTTGAACCGAGATTACCCACTGTAATAGTAGGAAATGCTGTCTTAGCCACAAATTTATACCAGACATCTTCTGAGTTTATTGCCGTGCAGGCTGATGCAATAGTTCCTCCATCCGCAGTTGCACCACTAAGCGTTTGGTTAGTAAGATAGCTTGCTCCAGTGCAGGCAGAATCTGTTGTGATCAATGTGGCATTAACACAATTGTTATTGGGCTGTGCCAATACAGATCCGGTAATAAAGAAAATGGATAACAAAAGAGGTGTAACACTTTTGATGAAGAGTTTCATAACAATTGGCTTTTCGGTAGTTATTTAGGATAATGGATAAATACTTACTGCTTGTAGTAGATATCCTATTCAAATCAATCATATATAAACATTCAAAGCCAGAAAATATTGTATATCCTAAATAAAAAAATTCTCAGGAACCCCTGGTTTCTTGCCTCTTAGCTTAATTACATATAGAAATATGTCGATTTACAATAAAAAAGGACAAGTGTCGTTATGTAGAAATTAAATTACATTTCATAGAATTTAAGCCATGTGGCTGTAGTCATAAAATGAGTTAATTTTTCTTTTTTCCAATATATCCTGATAAACTAATAAAAATCCAGTATGAGTGCAATTTTACCAAAGCGGCTAACCTTTCGGAAAACATTCTTATTGTTTTCACTTTGCTTAATTATTTCAATTGGTGTTTTTGCCCAGCCCTCAAATGATAACTGCAATAACGCTACAACACTTACTTCAAGTACTTCCTGCAATAATAATGGTTATAATATCAAAAATGCAACAGCCAGTGGCGGTGTTCCTGCAGGCTGTTCAGCTGGTACCCATTATGATGTGTGGTTTAAGTTTACTGCAGTAGCTACCTCTCATACTGTAACAATAAGTAACAGGGGCGGTAATTTTAATAATCCCGAACTTCAAATATTCAGCGGCACATGTGCCGCATTAGTTTCCGCAGCATGTGCAACCGCATCAACTGTAACAGCAGCAGGATTAACAATTGGTAATATTTATTATGCCCGTGTTTCTAATGTTGGGGCTACTGTTCCCTCCAATGGAACTTTTGATATTTGTATAACACATCCGCCACTGCCTCCGGCTAACGATGATTGTGGTGGAGCTACGCTATTAACATCAACACCTACACCAAATTGCAGCAGTGTTACTGCTAATCTTAGTTATGCTACCAATGCAGCACCAACAGGTGCATGTGGTGGAGCTACTGCCACTACCACTTATGATGTATGGTTTAGATTCGTGGCTACTTCCACTAAACACGCCGTTACAATTAGCAATCTTGGCAGCAACCTTGCAGCAGCATCTACTTATATTCAATTACTAAGTAGCAGTACCAATACCTGCGGAGGAGTTTTAACATCATTGAATTGCCAGGCTGTTTCAGTTACAAATGGCAGAATTACTAATGCAGCTTTAACCATTGGCAACACATATTATATAAGGGTTTATGTCACATCAAATCCTACTGCCGCTTCTACAGCCAACTGGAATTTTGATATATGTGTTCAGCAACCCCCGACTAATGATGATTGTACTGGTGCAGTTGCATTGACTCCGGCTCTTACTTGTACTAATTCAGCAGGTACACTTGATTTGGCCACGTTAAATGCAGCAACGCCATTAGGTTGTTTTGCTGCAGGTAATTATTATGATGTTTGGTATAGTTTTGTTGCTACGGCGTCTGCTACGCATACTGTTACATTAAGCAGCCTTGGTGCAAATTTTACTGCTCCAAGAATTCAGATATATGGAGGTAACTGTGCTGCACTTGTTTCTGTTGGTTGTGCTGCAGTAGGTGCTACTACACTTACCCAAGCTGGATTGGTGAACGGCCTAACTTATTATGTACGTATTGCTAACTTTAACGTAGACCCTTCTGGTACCGGTACAGTTGCTAATTTTAATATTTGTATTACCAAGAATGCTGTACCACCAGCAAATGATTTATGCTCCGGAGCTATTTTACTTACCAGTGGAACAACCTGCTCAAATATATCAGGTACATTAATAAATGCAACAGCACAGGCAGGTTTACCTGCCTGTGGAAATGCTGCATCTCCGGATGTGTGGTATAGTTTTGTTGCTCAAAGTGCCTATCCGATAATTACTTTAAGTTCAGTAGGTGCCAACCTTGCTACTGCCAACCCCCGTATTCAATTGTTTTCAGGCTCATGCGGTACTCTTACGCAATTAACCGGTGCTTGTGTTGCTTCCCCACTTAATACAGTTAACAATCCCGGCGGTGTTGGTTTAACAATTGGCACTACTTATTATGTAAGAATTACAACGCTTAATTTGGCTGCATCTGTTGCAGCAGGCACTTATACTTTTAATATCTGTATAACAGACCCCATTGCCGTTAACAATACTATTATAGATTATGCCAAAAGCTATGTAAACATAACAGGTGGTACAGTTGGTGGTACTATCAATCCGGGCGATGAGCTTGAAATAAGATCTACCTTGGTAATTAGAAATACAGCAGGGGCCAAAACTATCGACAGTCTTGCATATTATGATACGCTTAGAGCAGGAGCCGGATTATCATTGAAACCAGGTACCATTGCTACCAGAACCAATGAAGGAAAAATCTATCAATCATTCACCGATGCAAGCGCTGATGCAGATGCAGGTTGGTACACAACGGCAGGAGCCGGTACAGATACATCAATACAGATCAACCTAGGCCCAACAGGTAGTAGAACAACAAGGGGGGCATTAACCAACACTTCCCTACCTTCATTATTTGGCAGCACCTGTGTTATAATGGCAACGTACCGGGTAATTGTAAATGCCGCTTATGGTACTAAAATAAATTTTGGCGGCGGTGCCTTTGTTTATAGAGATGCTGCAGGAGGTTTTGGTGTAAGAATTGATTTTCCAAAAGACAGCCTAATGGTGTATCAAAGTGTTGGTATTTGCCCAAACAATGTTGCCCAAACAAATATTCTGGGTGATGAATTTAATGGAACATTCGGAACTGCTGCAGCTAGCCCCGGTTCTCAAAACAGGGGAACTTCACCCAATACCAATTACACTTATCAGGCTTTCAATCCTGGTGGCCCCGGAGACTATTTTTATGGCGTTCCAAATAATACAAGTGCTAATAATTCCATTGTTCAAACAGTGGTAAAACCAGGCGGTGCTCCAAGGGTTTTTGGTCATTGGGATATAACCGGCGACCATACAGGAGCCGCTAACACTGCTAAAGGAAACAAGCCCTGTGACCCAAGTTTGCCCATCAGCTCCACTAATCCATGTGGCTATATGCTCGTGGTAAATGCAGCTTATCGAACTGACGTGGCATTTACTTTTACAGTTTCTGGCGCTTGTCCAAATACCTATTACGAAATATCTGCCTGGATAAAAAATATATGTTACAAATGTGGTTGTGATGTAAATGGAAAACAATCAAGCGATGCCTCAGGCCCTCCTTATTATATTCCTACAGCACCAGGCGATTCGTCAGGCGTAAGACCAAATCTTGCCTTTGAAGTAAATGGTGTTGACTATTATACAACTGGTGATCTTCTTTACCAGGGACTTGGTGGTACTCAAACCGGTTCTGATACCCTGAATAATTGGGTAAAAAGGTCTTTTGTTTATAAAACCGGAATGAGTGAAACTGGCTTTATACTTAGCATAAGAAATAATGCACCCGGTGGCGGTGGTAATGACTGGGCTTTAGACGATATCAGCTTAAGAACCTGTTATCCAAATATGTCTTACTCCCCTACAATAACCCCTGCAATATGTGCAAACAGCACTATAACTTTATTTGATACTGTAAGGTCATTTTATAATACATATGTACAATATAAATGGCAACGAAGTACAAATGGTGGCTCTACATGGGTTGATATAGCTGGCACAACAGCTACGGCCACGCCTGTGCTTGTGAGTGGTATGTACCAATTTATTGCATCTTATACTGTCCCTCCTGCTTTTACAACTTTGGCTAACAACGGTAATCAATACAGGGTGGTTGTAGCTACTACCGTAGCAAATCTGTCAAGTACATGTAATTTCTCCGATGTTATACCGGTTACAATAACTATAAACAACTGTTTGGATATTGATGATGATAATGATGGTATACCGGATTATGTTGAATTTAATAATCCTGTTGCTTTGCAGGATGCCAATGCCAATGGAATTCCCAACTGGAATGATCCCACCTATCCTGGTTTTGTAGATAATAACCTTGATGGCGTAAATGATAATTTTGATTGGGGAGCCGATTCCAATAATGATGGGATACCCAATTACCTGGATCCTACTTTCCCCGGCTTTATTGATACCAATAGTGATGGTGTAAATGATAATTCAGACAAAGATTTAGACGGGATTCCCAATAATTTAGATTTAGATAGTGATAATGACGGGATTCCGGATGTTGTAGAAGCATATGGTGTGGATACAAATGGCGATGGAATAATTGATAACTATACTGATACAGATGGCGATGGATTCTCTCAAAATGTGGATGCCAATAATACAGGTGTTACCGGTTCAGGCATAGGATTGGGAGCACCCGATTTTGATGGCGATGGTATTCCTAATTATTTAGATACTGATAGTGATAATGATGGGATCCCTGATATTATAGAGGCTGGAGGCGTTGATGTAAACAATGATGGTAAAGTAGATGGTTTTACAGATGCAAACTACGATGGCATTAGTGATAATTATATTAATGCATCGGCATTATTAAAAACAGGTGTTGATGTATCCCCGGTTGATGGAAGAGCAGACAATTATCCAAATAAAAACATGGACCAGGATTTCAGGCCCAATGCATATGATATGGATAGTGATGGAGATGGTATTGTGGATGTTATAGAAGCTGGCTTACCCGATGCAAATCTTAATGGTATTGTGGATGGAATTATAGGTCCTAATGGCTGGTCAACTACAGTTTCAGCATTAGTTTCTTTAAACTTAAGAAGCACTGATGGTGATGGAAAACCGGATTATTTGGATATAGATTCAGATGATGACGGCATACCGGATAATATAGAAGGACAATCAACAGCAGGATATTTATTGCCTGGTATTACAGATACTGATGGTGATGGGCTGGTAAATACTTATGATAATATTGCAGGTTTTGGTGGCTCGGGTATATATGTATATGATCATGATGGTGATGGAACACCTGATTACCGAGACCTTGATAGCGATGGAGATGGCCAATTAGATATTGTTGAAGGCAATGATTTTAACCTGAATGGTATTGCCGATGACAATGTAACCTTAACAGGACTGGATACAGATGGCGATGGTTTAGATAACAGGTTTGACTCCCTTAATTCTGTAATCAATATTAAGGGCACATCCTACAGAATGGGTAATGGAGGTACATTTACAGGAGACGCAACTCCAGGTTCAAGAACAACTGTTCAAAAGAAATATCCTATACAAACCGACAGGGATTGGCGTTATGTTGGTGTTGTTTTACCTGTTCAGTTTCTTCAGCTTACCGGTGTATATCAGAGTGGTCATGTACCATTAAACTGGGTAGTTATTGCATTAAAAGAAGTTGATCATTTTGAAGTGGAACGAAGTACAGATAATACTAATTTCATTAAAACCGGCACTGTTTGGCAACCGGTTAAATTGAATGAACAACAGAGCTTTCTGTTTACTGATGATGTTGCCAAAGTGAATAAAGAAATCATTTATTATCGTATAAAAGTTTTTAGCAAAACAGGTGAGATACAATACAGCAATGTTTTGATTGTTAGAATAATGATATCTCAAACACTGGTAAATATTATGCCTAATCCGGCAAATGGCTATGTAAATATTAATTTCTCCGTTGATAAAAATATACAGGCAACAATAATGTTAGTTGATAAAGTAGGTAAAAAAGTTTTAGTACAGAATGTGAATTTAACCAAAGGATACAATAACGTCAATTTAAACCTGGAAAGATTCAGCGAAGGTGTTTATGCAATAATAATTGAAACAAATTATGAAAAAATTATTAAGCAGCTTATGATAGTCAGATAAATTAATAAAATGAATTAGACATTAGAAATAGCCATCTCATTAATTAATGAGATGGCTATTTCTATTTAGCAGTTGTTCCAATTTGCGACGAATTATTGCAGCTTATATGAAAGCAGGGGCAGTATTTTGAAAACCACCTTAAATTAAATACTTACAGCTTAGAATTTGTATTTTTACAGCTTAATTATAATAAACATGAGTTCATCTTCTGAAAATAAACCTGTAATTGGTATCAGCTGTGGCGATATTAATGGAATAGGAATTGAGATCATTTTAAAAACATTGGTTGATAACCGTATTCTGGATCTATGTACACCTGTAATATTTGCAAATAATAAGGTCATAAATTTTTACAGGAAAGGTTTAGCGGATATCAATATCAACTTCACTACTTTAAAAGAACTTGGGCGAGTTAATCTGAAGCAAATAAACCTGTTTAATTGCTGGGAAGAAGAAGTTAATATTAACCCCGGAATTTTAAATGAGATTGGCGGAAAGTATGCTGTTAAAAGTTTAGCTGCTGCCGGACAGGCATTAAAAGATAAAATGATTCATGGCCTGGTAACAGCTCCGCTTCACAAAGGCAATACGCAAACCGACAATTTTAAATTTACCGGGCATACTCCATATTTAAAAAATTTATATGGCGCTGCAGATGTTGCCATGTTTATGATTGCAGAAAATATGAGAGTGGCATTATTGACAGAACATGTTGCGGTAAAAGATATTACCCCATTTATTACAAAAGAAAGTATTATCAGCAAATTGCAGATAATGAACAACTCCCTGAAAAGAGATTTTAATATCAATAAACCAAGAATTGCAGTGCTGGGTTTAAATCCGCATGCAGGTGATGAAGGATTAATTGGTAAGGAAGAAGAAGAGATAATTAAACCTGCCATTAAAGAAGCCAAACAAAGGGATATCTTTTGTTTTGGCCCATACCCTGCTGATGCATTTTTTGCCCGAGGTCAATATGAAAAATTTGATGGCGTGTTGGCCATGTACCATGACCAGGGATTAATACCATTTAAATCTTTGGCCATTGGTGAAGGTGTGAATTATACAGCCGGATTGCCCGGTGTGCGTACTTCCCCGGATCATGGTGTTGCATTTGATATTGCCGGCCAGGGCAAGGCAGACGAATCATCATTCAGAGAAGCCATTTATAAATGTATTGATATCATTGTTGGCCGTTATGAATACGATTACCAACATAAAAATCCGCTTAATAAGATGAGTTCTGTTGTAATTGCAAATGCAGTGGATGAAAGGATTACTGATATTCCGGAATAACACTTAACTAAATTTAATATACTAACTCAGCCCATTAGGGTTCATATAACTTTGCAAAGCATTTACATAAGCTTCAAAAGATTCAATTCCTTTTTTAGTAATCTTGCAGATCGTTTGGGGATAATTATTGCTGAACTGTTTGGTTACTTCAATATAACCGGCGTCTTTTAATTTATTGATCTGCACACTCAGGTTACCGGCAGTAGAGTTGGTCTTTTCTTTTAAAAAAGTAAACTCAGCCTCACGCACACTGATGAGCAGGCTTACAACAGCAAGCCTCAGTTGAGAATGTAATATGGGATCGAGTTCTTTAAAATCCATAATTTATTTTTGCGCCTCCCTTATACATTTGTTGCGTAAAATTATTCCCGGAATAAGCCAGGCTGATAAAGCTGCCAACGCCATGAACAGCATATTTATTTTCAAATCAGTATACAGGGAAATAAAAAATAAACCCCAGCAGATAATACCTCCCAGGATCATTGGTTTAAAACGAAACATTCCTCCGGTAATAAAAGTTGGTAAACCAAATAACATCAGAAATAATGATTCGGAATGTGAAGGCCTGTAATAATGGTTAAAAAACATCAACATTAATATGGATGCTCCAAAAGCCAGCCAAACATAACTCAAGGTTGTTTCCTCGTAACTCACAAAATTTTTTTTCCTTTTATTTTTAAACAACATAATGAATTGTGGCACCAGTGCCAGGAACATCAGCCACCAGATATCAAATCCAATATCAAACTGAAACTGCATTTTAAAAAAATCAAACAGGCTGCAAAAGAGAATGACTATACCCCACATAATGGCTCCAGTACCATTTGAGTGATATGAACTCTTTGCCTTGCTGATCATTTCGGTGATCAATTTCAGGCTTTCGTTTTCGCTTAATTTTTTTTCTTCAAGTGACATATTACTTAAGGTTGAGTGAAGTTTCGTTTTTGTAACGTAATAGATATGCCGGGATGATATAGCTTACCAATATGGCTGCTGCACCAAAAAGCATCTGGTAATCATAATTGAAATATGCAGAAGCAATTGCCAATACCCATGCGGCCACACCACCAAATATTAGTGGTTTAAACTGCAGAAATTTTCCTGAAATAAAGGTTCCTAAACCATAGAGCAGTATAAAAAAAGAAAAGCCATTATTATTCCATCCCATCCGGCTCAGTATCATACTCAAAACAAAAAAACTAATACCCATTCCCATCCACAAATATTTCATGCTGTCGCCGATATAGGTATTTGCTTTTTGAGTTCTTCCCTCTTTAATACCCATATATGTACTGAAGATTATGGCAGGAATGATAAGTAACCAAACCAGGTAATGTTTTTCATAATTAAAAACATTCTTCAGCAAATACTGTCCTACAAAGGCTACAAATGTTACCCAGCCCCATAACAGGAAATATTTACTGTTATCCTCCATGTCCTGTCGGGTTTTGGCAATCATTTCTTGTATCAGTTTTAAGCTTTCCTGTGGAGAAAAATTTTCTGTTTGCATAATTTTATATTTGCAGTTTATTTACATTCACTTAATAATAACTCAACTCTTTGCTTTCCCCAGTTTGGATGAAGTTCACTTGCAGGTTTAAATTTATTATACTTATCAAGCGAAGATTGCAACACGGGTTTTGCAGTTGCACAACCGCCACCGAATTGTTCGGGTGTATATTTTAAACCCTGGCCTTTTAAAAATTCGGGACGTGGATTGGTTGGGTCCTGTTGCATGGCAGCATCTATGTAAGAAGCGCTTTCGGGTCCGTATTCCATGTAGCGCTGCATAGGGTTAACCATCATGTGGGCACTGGCGATCATACTTTTTAAACAACTGATCTCTGAATTGTTAGGTTGCAAAGAATCTGCCTTATCAATCAACATAGTAGCCTTATCGGCAATGGCATCAATCTTTGATTTATCCTGCTCCCTGTACGTATAATTAACCTGGCAGTATGCAGCATAATAATATGCCAGCCATTGATTTTTTTCTGCTGTGGCAATGCGTTCAAAATTATTGGCCAGGCTTAACAGGTTTGCAGGATTTTTAAAACTGGTGTCAATGGCCGCAATATTGCTTTTCATTGCAGCAATAAATTTTTCGCTTTGGGCAGATGCATTAATAGTTAAAATAATAACAGCGCTGAGGAGAAATAATTTTTTCATTGTTTTTTTTTTAATTTTTAGATGATTATTTTTTGTTTTTTAATTTTTAATATTCTCTTTCTACGGAATTGGCTTCCGGAAAAATATAAGCTCGGGCAAAATGGAATGCCAGCCCAATTCCCCAGCCAATGGTTGACCACAATGGCCATGGAAAATGATTCCACCCATAGATATCAAAATCTACACCATGGCGGTTTGCAGATAAAAACCAAATGACCCATAAAAATGCATTTACAATAATGTAGGTAACTGCATGTCTTTTAAAGCCGGCCCTTTTTTGTGCGATCTCCCATAAAACAGGGTCTTTGCCTTCGGGAACTGGTTGATAGTTTGACATAATAAAATGTTTAAAGGTTATTATTAATGGCATCCTGTGTCCTGTCAATTCCAAAGCTTAAAAAACAACCAATGTAAATAAAACGTTTTGATGGTGGTGTTACTGCTTCTTTCCTGCTGCCATCATTATTATAATTGTAATTAAAAACCTGATTTTGACCCAATACATTATTAATGCCTAAAACCCATACAGCAAATACTTTGGGATTTGTTTTACCAATATTAGGCAAGTAATTTACACTAAAGCTCATGCTGTTATAGTTGATTGTTTTACCGGCATCGCTGATCACATATTTATTTTGTGAATTATCATATGCAATGCGATAATAGGGGCGACCGGTTGCAAAATTATAGCTGAGGTTAAAGCCTGTTTTCCATGGCAACACAAATTTCTTAACCACTAATGCTGCTGTGTGATTTGCAGCAAACGATGGTGTAATGGCTTTTGGATAATTTAAAAAATCTCTTTTGGTATCCAGGTAAGAATAAGATATCCAGTAATCAACATTTTTAAAAGTTTTTTTATCACGCCAGAATAACTCCACACCTTTTGCATCACCAAAGCCATTGTTATTTAATGCTGCCTCTCTTCCTGTAGCAGAAAATGTAGTTTTGTACAGATCATTATATTTTTTATAAAAAGCCTCCACTCTGAATGTTTGCTGGCTGCTTATTTTTTGATACTGCAGAATATAATGTGAGGCCCTTGAATAATTAAGACTGGCAACAGTTGGTAAATATTTTCTTTCAGGGTTCTGGTAAAAAATTCCATATGCAAAAGATGCCTGGCTGTTATCCGGAAATTTATATGCCAGGGAAAGCCTTGGAGCAACATTCCATTTATTGATCAGTTGTGAATATTCCAGCCTGCCACCCGCCTTTGCAGCAAGGTTATTGGTAAGATAAATATCCGTTTCGGCAAATACAGATTCCAGGTTATCTGTTACAGTCTCTGAAAATTTAGTCCCGTCATATAGGGTGTAGGTTGATCTTTCATCGCTGTAAAAATAATCTGATCCAAAACGGATGGCATTCAATCCACCCAATTTTTTCTCCAGTACTAGCCTTGCCTGTGTATAATTTGCTTTGTTATTCAGTTTAAAATTTTTAAAGGCATAAAATGAAGGATTGGTGATTACCTGTTTTTGATTATTGGCATCCTGTAATTCATTAATTATATCATCCTTGTTTGTACTGAAACTAAAGCCGGTATTGAGTTTCCAGCCCTGTCCAAAATTTTCCCGCCAGTTAATATTTTGATAGGTATTTAAGTTTTCAATTTCAAATGCATTTTTTAAAACTGTAGAATCAATGTCCGGATTTCTAAAACCGGTTTTATTGGTGCTGATATAACCATAGTATTTTATGAATCCTCCACGCTTTGTTTTAATTCTGAAATTGGCATCGCCCTGGTGATATAAAGGAATCTGATAAAAATCCTGTTTGTATTTATTGAATTTAAAAGCCAGCCAGAGATTGGTATAATTGTAAGAAATACCCCAGGATGATCTTTTATGTTTTGACAGATGCTGTATACCTCCCCCAAGTCCAATTACAGAAATAGCTAAATCTGCTTCAGTTCTTTCGGGCAGATCTTTACTTTCCAGAATTAAAGCCGATGAAAGTGCCTGTCCGTATAAAGCAGAATAACCACCGGTACTAAAAACTGTTCCTTTAAATAAAAATGGGTTAAATCGTCCTCTTGTAGCAATCCCCGGAGTACTGCTGTAAAAAAAATTGTTTACGAGGTTACCATCCATATATATTTTGCTTTCGGTTGCTGAGCCTCCCCTAACAAATAAACCTTCACTTTCTCCAACCTGCTGTGTACCGGGTAAGGTTTTAAATGCGCTTGTAACGTCACCGTTGGCACTTGGTGTAGTTACAATATCAATGGCATTTAATACGGCTCCTTTATTCTTATCGCTGGCAACAAAAGAGCCTGCAGAAATTACAACAGCCTTTAATTCTGTGATTAACTCTTTCAGGGCTATGGTTAGGGTAAAGGAACCTGATCCAAGACTGATCCCTTGTTCATATACACGATAACCTATGATAGATGCTTCTAATATATGCTGACCCTTTTCTGTGGTACTAAATGAAAAATTACCCAGAGAATCGGATGTAGATCCATCATATGTATTTTTTATGGCAACACTAACTCCACTTACAGGATCGCCTTTTGTATCGGTAACTTTTCCATTAACTTTAATCTGCGCTGAAGAACCCAGGGCAGTTAATAATAACAGTAAAATCAATATCCTTTTCATTTCTCAAAAATTTACACAAACGTAAAGTAGTTTATTTTATAAACCAAATAATTTTCATAAAATATTTTTTATTTGTCGCTTAAAAGGGATGAAATCCAGAGCGAAATATTTACTTCAAGTAGTTGATTATCAATTTTTTAATACCATAGTTAAAGATGCTGTTTTACCCTTTAATAACAGTAAGAACTTATTCACATCCGCTAAAATATATTTTTTTATGTGGCCGCAATTTGTAATTTAGCAATAGAATTTAATGGGTTAGTAAGTACAAAGGGTCAGCAGAAATGTTGACCCTTTTACTTTGTATCTCACCTCAACTACTCTTTTTATAAAAACCGGATCTAAAGATTAAATCACAGATCATTGGTACTATTTTTTTATCGTAATTAAGTTTATTGAACAAAAGTTGGGGTATAGCTTTTCCTTATTAAGGTTATCCATTTTTTTTATTCTTTAATAATATGTTTCTATTCTACATTCGTACTTCGTAAATTCTAAATATATAAATGAGTAAAACTAAATCCGCCTTTTTTTGTCAGAGTTGTGGTTACGAAAGTGTACAATGGCTGGGTAAATGCCCAGGCTGTAATAACTGGAATACTTTTGTTGAAGAAGTAATTGTTAAAGGAACAGATAAAAAAGAAAAAGATGACTGGAAAGAATATGCCGGTTTGGGAAAATTAAAAACTATTTCAATAAATGATGTTAGCAGTGCTGAGGAAAAAAGAATCATTACAACCGATGCAGAATTAAACCGTGTGCTTGGTGGTGGAATAGTTTTAGGAAGCATCGTTTTAGTTGCCGGTGAACCTGGAATTGGAAAGTCAACTTTATTTTTACAAAACGGTTTACAGTTAAAAGACATTGTTACATTATATATCAGTGGTGAAGAGAGTGAGCAACAAATAAAAATGAGAGCCGACCGGATCGGTATTAACAGCAGCAATTTTTATTTACTTACCGAAACTAATACACAAACTATTTTCCAGGAAATAAAAAAGCTGAAACCACAACTGGTCATTGTAGACTCTATTCAAACCCTTCAATCGCCTTTTGTTGAAAGCGGAGCTGGCAGTATCAGCCAGATCAGAGAATCTGCTGCTGAAATGCAACGCTTCGCCAAAGAAACCAATACACCCGTTTTTTTAATTGGTCATATCACTAAAGATGGAACCATTGCGGGGCCAAAGATATTAGAACACATGGTTGATACTGTGTTACAGTTTGAAGGCGACAGGCATTACACTTACCGGATCCTGAGAACTTTAAAGAACCGTTTTGGATCTACCGATGAGCTGGGAATTTATGAAATGACCGGCAATGGTATGAGGGCAGTGAGCAATCCTTCTGAAATATTGATCACACAAAAAGAAGAGCAACTTAGTGGCATTGCTATAGCAGCAACAATTGAAGGTATGCGGCCATTGTTATTAGAAGGACAGGCATTGGTTACACAAAGTATTTATGGAACACCACAACGAACAGTAAGTGGTTTTGATCTGCGCCGTTTACAATTATTACTAGCCGTGTTGGAAAAAAGAGGTGGTTTTCACTTTGGTGTTAAAGATGTTTTTATAAATATTGCCGGTGGAATAAAAGTTGAAGACCCTTCCATTGACCTGGCCATTGTAAGTGCTTTGTTAAGCAGTTATGAAGATGTTCCCATTAACCAGCACTATTGTTTCGCCGGCGAAGTTGGTTTGAGCGGTGAGATAAGAGCTGTTAACCGGATTGAACAACGCATTGCCGAGGCCGAGAAATTAGGATTTGAAAAGATCATTGTGAGCAAGTACAACTCCAAATCGCTGGGCAAATTAAAATACAATATTGAAGTAATTCCTTTAAGTAAAGTTGAAGAACTGTATCAATATTTATTTTAACTTGTATAGGTAATTCTTTTAATGATGATTGCCCAACTAAAAAATATCTTCAGCAGTACCCTGCATCTTTTTTATCCGCATGTTTGTACAGGTTGCGGATCCGATTTGCTTGAAGAAGATAATTTGCTTTGCCTGAGATGCATCAATGACCTGCCCAATACCAATTTTGCCAACATGGCAAACAACCCTGTTGAAAAATATTTTTGGGGAAGGCTTCCATTAACAGCTGCATACAGCCAGTTTTATTTCTCAAAAGAATTTTTAATACAGCATCTAATTCATCAGCTTAAATACAAAGGCGATACAGAAATTGGTTTTTACCTAGGCGAGCTCATGGGAAAATCATTACTGCACAGTGATCGCTTTAATTCCATTGATGCATTAATCCCTTTACCGCTTTATGCCGATAAAGAACGCAAGCGTGGCTATAATCAGGCAGCAGTAATTTGCAATGGCATGTCTTCTGTAATGGGTATTCCTGTTTTAAACGGGGCTGTTATCCGTCAACATGCCACCGAAACCCAAACCCGTAAGCACCGAACCGAACGTTGGGAAAATGTTAAAGGAAGTTTTAAGATCGCAAAAGAAAATGAATTAAAGAATAAACATTTGTTACTGGTTGATGATGTAATAACTACCGGCGCTACTTTAGAAGCATGTGGTAATGTGATCATGCAAGTGGAGAATATAAAGCTGGGTATTGCAACATTGGCCTATGTTGCTAAATAGTTTGCGGTTTGTGGTTTGTAGTCTAAATTTGAAAAATGAAGAAATACCCTTTATATTATTGCCTATTGCTTATTGCCTATTGCTTATTAATAACCTCCTGCAAAAAAGACTCCTTCATTAACAGTGCTGATGCAAGACTTACTATAACTGCAGATACATTAAAATACGATACCGTATTTACTACTACCGGTTCCATAACCAAATCATTCAAGATCATTAATGAAAATAATCAGAAGCTTCGCCTGAGTAAAGTAAAACTGATGGGCGGGGCAGCATCTAACTATAAAATGAATGTTGACGGGAACGCTTCTAATGAAATAAACAACCTCGATATTGAAGCCAACGATAGTATCTATGTTTTTGTCTCTGTTACCATCAATCCAAATGCATCCAATCTTCCGTTTATTGTGAGTGACAGTATTTTAATAAATTATAATGGCAACAACCGGTATGTTCAATTACAGGCATTTGGGCAGAACGCCAATTTTTTACGTAACCGGGTCATAACCGGTAATGTGGTTTGGACAAATAATTTGCCTTATGTTATCCTGGGCAGTTTACGAATTGATACTATGGCCACATTAACCATTCAACCGGGCTGCAGAATTTATTCGCATGCCGATGCTCCTTTTATTATTGATGGCACTCTTACAGTTAATGGAACAAAAGTTAATACTGTTGTTTTTACCGGCGACAGGTTGGATGAGGCTTATAAAGACCTTCCTGCAAGCTGGCCGGGTATTTATTTCCGAGGTAACAGCAAGAATAATGTACTGACTTATTCTATTGTTAAAAATGCATACCAGGCCATCGTTACCGAAAAGCCTTCCATTAATGCCAATCCAAAAATTATATTACACCAATGCACTGTTGACAATGCTTATGATGCAGGGATACTTTGTGTTAACAGCAATCTGCTGGCCGATAACAGTTTGATTAGCAATTGCGGTAGTAATATCATTTTAAGTTATGGAGGTATTTATAATTTTACGCATTGCACAGTGGCCGGTTATTCAACAAATTTTATCAACCATAAAAATCCCGTGCTTACTGTAAATAATTTTTCAACACTTACCGGCGCCACCCTCACTGCCGATTTAAATGCTGCTTTTCGTAATAATATTTTTTGGGGAGATGAAGGTTATGTTATTAATGAAGTGGTGGTGAATAAACAGGGCGCAAATCCTTTTACCGTATTATTCGAAAAAAATATTTACCGTGCGCTAAATGATCCGGCCAACAGTGTATTAAATGGCAATTTAAAAAACCAGAATCCCTCCTTTGACACAATTGATGTGACTAAAAGAATTTTCGATTTCAGAATAACTAAGAATTTATCTGCCCCCGGCATTAATGCAGGAGTGTTAACAGCATTTCCTAAAGACCTGGATAACAATAACCGGAATGTTGGGTTGCCTGATCTTGGCTGTTATGAAAAACAATAATTTGGTTAAAGTACTGTGAATCACACCTCCCTTAAGATTATTTAAACAAAATGGTTTTACTTTCGTTATAAGTAAAAAAATAAACATGATAAAGTTAATTACAATCTGCACACTGTTTCTTTCCGGTTTTTTACATTCAAACAGAAACGAAAATATAGTTACGCCGGTAAAACAAATTATTACAACTGCCAAATCCATTTACGATTTTAAAGTAGAAGGACTGGAAGGCGGTACTATCGATTTTTCCAGATTCAAAGGCAAAAAAATACTGATCGTTAACACTGCCAGCAAATGTGGCTATACTCCACAATATGAAGGATTGCAAAAGCTGTATGATACTTATAAAGACAAACTTATTATCGTTGGTTTTCCGGCCAATAATTTTGGCGGACAGGAACCCGGCACAAATACCGAGATAAAAGAATTCTGCAAAAAAAATTATGGTGTCACTTTTCCAATGGCTGCCAAAGTATCTGTAAAAGGAGATGATACTGCTCCTATTTACAAATGGCTTTGCAGCAAAGCAGAAAACGGTGTGTTGGATGCAGAGATAAAATGGAATTTTGGGAAATTTTTACTGGATGAAAATGGTAAGCTGTTATATTACTTTCCCAGCAAGGTTACACCCATGAGTGAAGAGATTACCAGTAAACTGTAGTAACATACATTCATAAATTTAACGTTCACTAATGATTAAACTCTTAATCTTTTCGATGGCTTTTTTCTGGAGCAGCTTATTTTCAAAGCCTGATTATTCAATACAAACCAAAACCATTTATGATTTTAAAGTAGTATCATTAAATGGCGGCACCATTAATTTCGCCGACTTTAAAGGAAAAAAAATATTAATTGTAAACACGGCCAGCAAATGTGGCTTTACACCTCAATACGAAGGGCTGGAAGCATTGTATGAAAAATATAAGGACCGGTTGGTAATCGTTGGCTTTCCTGCCAACAACTTTTTTTCGCAGGAGCCCGGCAGCAATGCAACTATAGAAGAATTCTGCAAAAAAAATTACGGCGTAAGCTTTCCTATGGCAGCAAAAATTTCGGTAAAAGGTAAAAGTATTGCCCCCATTTATCAATGGCTCTGCAATAAAACGGAGAACGGCGTAATGGATGCCAAAATAACCTGGAACTTCAATAAATTTTTACTGGATGAAAAAGGAATATTGATTGGTAAATTCAACAGCAAGGTGAAGCCGATGAGTGAGGAGATTGTAAGTAAATTATAAAACCATTAATGCATTTATATTTTCATCCGGCTTTTAAAAAATGCCGGATGTTTTTTTTATTTTAATTTGCACCCATGCAATTCTATTCCATCATCGGCCAAAAAGAAACCAAAGAACAACTGGTACAAATGGTACAGCATAATAGGCTTAGCCATGCCTTATTGTTTCTGGGCAAAGAAGGAAGCGGTGCCTTGCAACTGGCATTGGCATTTGCACAATACATTGTCTGCAAACCCCAACCCAAAGAAGTTGATCCTTTTGCTGCAGCACATTCCACAAACGAGAAACAAGAAACAGAACAACAAGATACAAGAAACGACAGTTGCGGAGTTTGTCCCGCCTGCAGCAAAGCCAACCAGCTCATTCATCCGGATATTCATTTCTCTTATCCGGTTATCACAAAAAAGACCGGCGAAAAACCCATCAGCACCGATTTTATAAAAGAGTGGCGGGAATTTATTGCATCAAATCCTTATGGCAATGTGTACGACTGGTTGCAATTTATTGGCGCAGAAAATAAACAGGGAAATATTACGGCCAGCGAATGCAACGACATCATCCGCAAACTGAACTTAAAAAGTTTCGAAAGCGAATACAAGATCCTCATCATGTGGATGCCAGAATTTTTGGGCAAGGAAGGAAATAAATTATTAAAGCTTATTGAAGAACCTCCTCCAAATACTTTGTTCATATTGATTACCGAAAATGAAGACCTGGTACTGCCCACTATTTTATCCCGTACCCAGCTGGTAAAAATTCCATTGCTTACCAATTCAGAAATTGAAGTTGCTTTGGAACTGAATGCCGGCGTAAAGATTGAGAAGGCCCGGCAAATTGCAGCCGTTGCCGAAGGCAATTACCGGGAAGCCTTACAATTATTACAACATGCTGATGACGATTGGGAGGCCATGCTCAGGGAATGGCTTAACGCCATCATAAAAACCGGGCCGGTTGCCCAAGTTAAATGGATTGATGAAACCGCCAAGATCGGCAGGGAAAAACAAAAACAATTTCTCAAGTACTTTATTCACCTGCTTGAACAGGCAATAAGAATAAGGGTAATTGCACCGGTAAACCAGAAACCAGAAACGGATCAACAAGAAACCAGAAACGAATTTGATTTTGCCCTGCGCCTCAACAAACTCTGCGACCTGGGCCAGCAGGAAGCCATAATCACCGAATTAGACAAGGCCAGTTACTATATTGAGCGTAATGCCAACGCCAAAATGCTCTTTCATGCCCTTTCCATCAGGTTATATCATATTATTAACAACAAATCATTAATTTTGGTGAACTGAGGAAGAGAACCGTAGGGAGTTATCAGTTACTAATTAAGGGTTGATATTTGCGTATTACATATTTTGATACCAGCTTTTTCAACAATAATCATCATCGTTGCGTCGCAATCCTTTCATCGGCATACCAATTTGGACCTTTGCATGCCGAGTTGAAATATATAGAACAAGAGTGCGACGCCACCGAAGTTTAATAGTAATTCTCCTGCCGGGCTCATAAAATTTCTCTCCTCATTATTATTCATTTTTAATTAACAAACATATGGGATGTGGAAGCGGAGCTTGCGGAACAAAAGATAAAGATGGTGCACCGGGTGGTTGCCAGAGCCATGGCAGTTGCTCAACCGGCGGTTGTAACCGTATGAATGTGCATGACTGGCTAGCCAACCTGCCTTTCAGTGATCCGGAAAGCGGGTGTAGAGTATTAGAGGTAAGCTTTAACAATGGCAGCCGTAAAGATTTCTTCAGGAATACCACTTTACATTATTACGAAAAGGGCGATATGATCGCTGTGGAAGGCGTAAGCGGCTTTGATGTGGGTATGGTAAACATAACCGGTGAACTGGTTCGTTTGCAAATGAAAAAGCGCAAGGTTGATGAGAAGAGTCCGGAAATAAAAAAAGTTTTACGCAGGGCCACAGAATCTGATATTAACAAAATGCTGGAGACAAAAGCCCGGGAAGCCCAGGTGTTAATTCGCAGCCGTGCAATGGCCCGCCAACTGAAACTTGAATTAAAAATGGCTGAAGTAGAAATACAGGCCGATGGCCGCAAAGCCACATTCTTTTATATAGCAGATGACCGGGTTGATTTCAGGGAACTGATAAAATTATATGCCGGTGAGTTTAAAGTAAAAGTAGAAATGCGCCAGATAGGTGCCCGGCAGGAAGCCGGAAAAGTAGGTGGAATAGGCAGTTGCGGCCGTGAACTTTGTTGCAGCAGCTGGCTTACCGATTTTAAAAGTGTAAATACAAATGCTGCCCGTTATCAGAATTTAAGCATCAATCAAACCAAATTAAGTGGCCAGTGCGGCCGTTTAAAATGTTGCTTAAACTATGAACTGGATACTTACATGGATGCTCTTCAGTTTTTTCCGGACGATGCTGATATGATTGAGATGGCAAAGAGCCGTGCATTCCTGGTGAAGAAAGATATTTTCCGCAACCTGATGTGGTACACCATGCCGGACAGTAACAAACAATACCCATTAACCATTGAACGGGTTAAAAAAATAAAAGAATTAAATAAACAGGGCATTCGCCCAGAAGACCTGGAACCGGTGGAAGTGGTGAGCAACAAACCAAAAGAAATTGAACCTACCTATGCTGATGTTGTTGGTCAGATAAGTTTAAAGAGCCTGGAAAAGACAAGCCGCAAAAGAAGGGATCTGGAAAGAGGACCGAATCAACAGGGAAGACAGGGGCAAAGACGAGGTGGTGGACAGGGGCAACAACCACAGCAGGGTCAGGCAAGTCAAAATCGCAGTCAGTCAAACCGTGGTGGCAAACCACAGCAACCTGGAAGTGAACGTCCTCAACAAGCAGGCAGGGGGAACCAACCCAACCGTAACCAGCAAAATAATAATCCTAACAGGCAGCAGGGTCCAAACAATAATCGTAACAGGCCAAACAGAGGGGGGCAAGGAGGGCAACAGCGACCAAATCAGAATCCCAATAATAACAGCGGGGATAAAAAATAACGAAGCTTTAATACAAACGTCGGGTTTTACACCTGGCGTTTTTTATTTTTGTTGAATAAAATATTACATGTCGATAACAGTAAATAATCTCACCAAAATTTACGGCAAACAAAAAGCAGTTGATAATATTTCCTTTAAAGTTGATAAAGCAGAGATCGTTGGTTTCCTGGGGCCCAATGGTGCAGGTAAATCAACAACTATGAAAATGATCAGCGGTTATTTGACAGCCGATGCCGGTACGGCCGAAGTTTGTGGAATTATAGTTAATGAAAACAGCAACGAAACAAAAAAGAAGATCGGTTATTTACCTGAAGCCAATCCATTGTATTATGATATGTATGTAAGGGAGTATTTAGATTTTATTTCCAATGTCCATATAATAAAAAATAAAAAAGATAAGATTGAAGAAGTTATAAAGACCGTAGGGTTAACCGTTGAAGCCAATAAAAAGATCGTGCAGCTAAGTAAAGGTTATAAACAACGTGTTGGTTTGGCCGCTGCGTTAATACATGACCCCGAAGTGTTAATACTGGATGAACCCACCAGTGGTCTTGACCCCAACCAAATAGTAGAAATAAGGGAAGTGATAAAAACCCTGGGCAAACATAAAGCGGTTTTATTTTCCTCACATATTTTACAGGAAGTACAGGCTATTTGCGACCGGGTCATTATCATCAGTAAAGGAAAAATTGTGGCAGATGATTCTTTAAGCAATCTGCAAAAAGGAAAGGAAGGAAATTATTTTGTTATTGTTGAGTTTAAGAAAAGTGTTTCAATTGATAAGTTGATAAGTTTAAAAGATGTTACAAATGTTGAACAACTGCATACTACAAACTACAAACTACAAACTAGCAACCCGGAGTCTGTAAGAAAACAATTACTTGAATTGAGTTTGCAAAACAATCTGAACATTGTTTCTTTGCAGAGTGAAAATAATAGCCTCGAAGAAGTATTTAAATCTTTAACAAAATAACCTAATCAATAAATAAACCAACATGAGTTACATCGCCTCCATTCATGCCCGCCAGATATTAGACAGCCGCGGCAATCCTACAGTAGAAGTAGATATTTTAACCGAGAACGAACATTTGGGTCGTGCTGCTGTGCCCAGTGGTGCCAGTACCGGTATACATGAGGCTGTTGAGTTAAGAGACGGCAATAAAAAATTATATGGTGGAAAAGGAGTACTTAAAGCAGTCAAGAATATAAATACCATTCTAACAGATACTTTGTTAGGCTGGGATGTTGCTGATCAAACAGGAATTGATGCCATGATGATTGCTTTAGATGGGACACCCAATAAAGCCAAGTTAGGGGCCAATGCAATTCTTGCGGTTAGTATGGCTGTTGCAAAAGCTGCCGCTTTGGAAGCTAATCTTCCGCTTTATCGCTATATAGGTGGTACCAATGCAAAGATTTTGCCTATGCCAATGATGAATATTTTAAATGGTGGTGCACATGCCGATAATAAAATAGACTTCCAGGAATTTATGGTAATGCCGGTTGGCGCTTCATCATTTAGTGAAGGCTTGCAATGGGGTGTAGATATTTTTCATGCATTAAAAATTGTGTTGAAGAAAAAAGGTTACAGCACCAATGTTGGTGATGAAGGTGGCTTTGCTCCCAACATTCAAAGTAATGAAGAGGCGATTGAAACGGTGATGACAGCAATAACAGCTGCACGTTACAAAGCCGGTTCACAAATTGCCATTGCATTGGATCCTGCAGTTAGTGAAATGTACGATAAAACAAAAAAAGTTTATCATTTCCATAAAAGCGATGGCAAAAAACTATCTAGCGAGAAGATGGTTGATTACTGGGCTAACTGGGTAAAACAATATCCTATTGTTTCCATTGAAGACGGTATGGCCGAAGACGACTGGAAGGGCTGGAAATTAATGACCGATGTAATGGGTAAAAAAATTCAGTTGGTAGGTGATGATCTGTTTGTAACCAACGTTACCCGTTTGGAAAGAGGTATTAAAGAAGGTATTGGAAATGGATTATTGGTTAAAGTAAACCAGATTGGTACCATTACAGAAACGATCAATGCAGTAACAATGGCCCAAAACAACGGTTACAATACAATCATGAGTCACAGAAGCGGTGAAACAGAAGATACCACGATAGCCGACCTGGCTGTTGCCCTTAATTGTGGACAGATAAAAACCGGGTCAGCCTCCAGAACAGATCGAATTGCAAAATACAATCAACTGATACGTATTGAAGAAATATTGGGTGAGAGTGGTATTTATCCAAAAGGAAAGATTAAATTTGGTAAGTAACGGATTCTATTATGAAATTTCTAAACCATATTCCGGATTGGCTTAAAAGCAAATACCTGATTACAGTTGCTTTTTTTATAATATGGATGTTATTCTTCGATCCAAAAGATATAGCATCGGATTTTATACGTAGAGACAAATTAAATGAGTTGCAAAACAGCGAAGAACACTTAAAACAGTTGATAACAGAATCACATAAAGAACTGGACCTTTTAAAAAACGATGTACAAAGCATTGAAAAATATGCAAGGGAAAAATATATGATGAAAAAAGATAATGAAGATCTTTTTATACTAACCCCCGCCCTGGAAAACAAATAATTAACGTTTAAAAGCAATATTCTGATCTGGCTATCGTTTATGTAATCGGATACGGATATTTAATTTTTTAACTCAAGCAACTTAACTTCACTATGCACAACTTTACCCCGGAAGATCTTTTACAATATTTGTATAATGAGACTTCCCCAGCACAAACGGCCCAAATTAAGGCTGCTTTGGAAACAGATTGGAGTCTTCGTGAAAAATTTGAAGTAATAACCTCAGCCCAAAAAAGGCTGGAAGCACTTAAATTATCGCCAAGCCAGCAAACAATTGATAATATTTTAAACTATGCTGAAAAAGCAGTTGCAGAACTTACGCCACAGGCATAATTAACAACAGCAATTAATGTAATTTTATCCTCCCGCCAACAGCAGGAGGATTTTTTTATGACCAAAAAACAGCGTTACCTTTTTTTTACAGATCATTTTTTACAGCATGCCCCCGATGCTGAAACAGAATTGATATATAATGATCCTTTTCAATTACTGGTAGCAGTAATTTTATCGGCCCAATGTACCGATAAAAGGGTAAATATGACTACTCCTTTTATTTTTAAAAAATATCCCGATGCTGTTTCTTTAAGTAAGGCCGAATTTGAAGACCTTTTTCCACTTATTAAAAGTATTTCTTATCCAAACAATAAAACCAGGCATTTGATTGGCATGGCTAAAATGCTATTGGAAAAATTTAATAGCAAAGTGCCGATGACGGTTAATGAATTAGTTCAATTACCCGGGGTAGGCAGAAAAACAGCCAATGTAATAACCTCGGTAATAGATAACCAGCCTAATATGGCGGTGGATACTCATGTTTTCAGGGTTAGCGCCAGACTGGGTTTGACCACTAATGCAAAAACCCCGCTGGCAGCCGAAAAACAATTGATAAAAAATCTTCCGGAGCAATTTATTCATATTGCACACCATTGGCTGATACTGCACGGCAGATATATTTGTACAGCCCGAAAACCCCGGTGCAGCGAATGTGGATTAAAAAGTATCTGTAAATTTGTTAACAAAATTGATAGGAGTTGATTTATAATTGGAGAATAATCGTTTTATTTGCATCACGTTTCTGATCCTTTTAAAACCCCAGCCAATATTTTAAAAAAAAGGATAATTTATAAATGAAAAAAATTACAACTCTTTCCTGCATTATTTTAATGCTATCCGCATCTGTTGAAAAAGCCTCGGCTCAATATTATTTTTATGATGATAAATATTACGACAGCCCGCTATTGTTTGAACTTGGGGCATCTGTTGGAGCTATGAACTGTTTAACAGATTTGGGTGGTAGAAAAGGTATAGGTAAAAAGTTTATTAAAGACTTAAATTTAGGCAAAACCCAATTAGCCGGCAGTATTTACCTGAGCGCCCTTTATAAAAATGCCATAGCAGTAAGGCTGGAAGCTACTTTTGGGCAGGTAACTGCTGATGATAAGGTATTGGAAAAAGTTGCTCCTTCTACTTTTGGCCGTTACGAGCGTAACCTCAGCTTCAAATCCAAGATCACAGAATTTATGCTGGCAACCGAAATTCATCCTTTATTTATTATTAATAAGTATGATGAAGAAAAACAGGCACCAAGATATTCTCCATACCTTCTGGTTGGTGTTGGCTTTTTCTCTTTTAAACCTCAGGCAAAATTAGGCGACAAATGGGTTGACCTGCAGCCTTTGAGTACAGAAGGACAGGGATTTAATGAGTATCCAGACAGGAAACCTTATAAATTAAACCAGATAAATATCCCACTTGGTCTGGGTATTAAATATGAATTGACTTCAAACTTAAATCTCAGGGGAGAATTTGTTTACAGGGTTTTAAGTACCGATTACCTTGATGATGTAAGTACAAATTATATTGACCCCAATTTATATGCAAATTATTTTACCGGTGCCAGATTGACCAATGCTTTATTATTAAATGACCGTCAATATGAGTTGATGCCATCGCATGTTACTAATGCCGGAGATCAACGGGGTAATCCAAAAAATAATGATGCCTACTTTACTTTCAATATTAAAATTGGTTACAATTTTGGAAGAGAAAGAATAAAAAGATAAAAAGAAATATTTTAGTAAAAAGCCCTTCTAAAAATAATGGAAGGGCTTTCTTTTTTTCGTTAAAATTTATGCTACTGTTTTATAACATTTTTCTAATTTCATCAACCAGTTCGCCTTTGGTAATTGGTATCCCCATTATTTTGTTATAAGGCTTAGCATCTACAAAATAGACATCCCTGATTATCCTTACCAACTGGCCATTATTAATTTCAGGTACCAAAACTGAATCGAAATTTTTCAGAATGTCTCCTAAATTTTTAGGGAAAGGCCGGATATAACGCAGGTGGGCATGAGATACCGCATGCCCTTCCTTTTGCAATTCGGCACAGGCACTTTTAATAGAACCATATGTACTGCCCCATCCTAATATTAAAACTTTACCTGTTTTAGCTCCACTGTCCAATTGCTGTTCCGGTATATAATCTGCTATCATATCAACTTTAGCCTGCCTGGTTTTAACCATGTGCTGGTGGTTTTCCGGCTCATAATTTATATTACCAGTTACATCCTGTTTTTCCAATCCACCAACACGATGCTCTAATCCCGGTGTACCGGGTATGGCCCATGGACGAACGAGTTTTTCATCTCTTTTATAAGGCTGAAATTTACCCGTCTCATCCATATTGCCCGAAAAATTCTGGGAGGCAAATTGTGTTTTTATTTCAGGGAGATCAGCTGAAACCGGAAATTTCCATGGCTCTGCTCCATTAGCAATATAACCATCACTTAAAAACATAACCGGAGTCATATGTTGCACCGAAATTCTTACTGCTTCATACACGGCATTAAAACAATCGCTTGGTGTTGATGCAGAAACTATTGGCATTGGACATTCTCCATTTCTGCCGTAGTATGCCTGCATCAGGTCACTTTGTTCTGTTTTTGTTGGTAAGCCGGTTGATGGACCACCTCTTTGAATGTTTATAATGATTAATGGGATTTCCAGCATTACAGCCAAACCCATTGCTTCGCCTTTTAAAGCAATGCCCGGGCCGCTGCTTGTTGTTACCGCCAAACTACCACCATAACTGGCGCCAATGGCCGATGTAATGGCAGCAATTTCATCCTCAGCCTGAAAAGTTTTAATACCAAAAGATTTATACTTGCTTAACTCATGTAAAATATCACTGGCCGGTGTAATGGGGTAACTACCCAAAAATAATTGCAGCCCGCTTTTTTGAGAAGCTGCAATTAAACCATAAGCCACTGCCTGGTTTCCCATAATAGACCGATAAGTACCCGGATCCATTTTGGCTTTTTCAACTGTATACCTGGTGGTAAAGGTTTCCGTAGTATCGCCATAATTATAGCCCGCCTGCAATGCTTTTACATTACTTTCAAATATCTCTGGTTTTTTGCCAAATTTTTCTTTAATGAAGCCAATAGTACTTTCCATATCACGGTTATACATCCAGTACAAAAAACCAAGTACAAACATATTTTTTGCCCGGTCCTTTTCTTTCACCCCCATCGTAATATCTTTCAATGCTTCCCTGGTCATCTTGGTTACATCCATTCTTATTACTTCGTAATTGCTAAGACTTTCATCCAGCAATGGATTAACCCCTTCCGGGTAGTTGGCCAACCTTAAATTCCTGGCATCAAAACCATCTTCATTGGCAATAATTCTACCGCCTGGCTTCAGGGCAATCAAATTTGTTTTTAATGCTGCCGCATTCATGGCTACCAATACATCACAGGCATCACCCGGTGTAAATACCCGGTCAGATGAAAACCTGAGTTGGTATCCGCTAACGCCCGGCAGTGTACCTATCGGGGCCCTGATCTCTGCCGGAAAATCCGGAAAAGTAGCCAAATCAATACCCAACATAGCTGTGTTATTGGTAAACTGGCTGCCGGTTAACTGCATACCATCACCACTATCACCTGCAAATTTTATTACTACATCATTAAGTACTTCTTGCTTAGTATTCATCGTATCTTTTATTGTACGGCGAAGTTAACATTTTACCAAATTGAAAAAACATAACATTTATCATATTTTATGTCAGTAAAACCACAATTTGAAATTAATAAATTAGGTTTGTCCAAAAAATTTGAATGTACGACCTGTATGATTTTTTAAATCCTGTTTCCATACATGAGCTGAATGAAGATAATGGATATACAGATGGACAACTGGCCAAGCATATTGCCGTTTATGAAAACGAACTGCCAGATATTACAGATGCTGATATTATATTGGTTGGTATAAATGAAAATCGGGGTAGTGGAATTTTTGATGAACCAGAGAATGCCGCAGACTCCATCCGTAAACAATTATATCAATTACACTACTGGCATACAGAAATAAAGATTGCTGATATTGGTAATATAAAAACTGGTGCTGCTTTAAACGACAGTTACGCCGCTGTAAAAACCGTTTTAGCCGAATTGCTGCGAATGAAAAAAACAGTTGTAATTCTTGGTGGATCACATGATATAACATTGGCGCAATATTTTGCATATAAAGAACTTCAGTTAGTTGTTGAAGCAACATGTATTGATGCAAACATAAACCTGAAAGGTGAAAACCCTTTACGCAGCGAAAATTTTTTACTGGAAATGCTTACCGGCGAACCGAACCTGGTTAAGCATTATAACCATATCGGTTTTCAAAGTTATTTTGTTCATCCACGTATGCTGGAAACCATGGATAAGCTTCGTTTTGACTGCTACCGGGTGGGTGCTACAAAAGAAAATCTGGAAGAAATGGAACCTGTTTTACGCAATACCCATTTACTCAGTTTTGATATCAGTGCCATTAAATACAGCGATTCGCCGGCGAGCAGGCAAAGCCCGAATGGTTTTACCGGCGAAGATGCCTGTACCCTTGCAAGGTTTGCCGGTATGAGTAATAATATAAACAGTTTTGGTATTTACGGTTACCGGCCCCAGCTTGATATAAATGATTTAAGTGCCAAACAGATTTCGCAAATGCTTTGGTATTTTATTGATGGAAAAAGCAGGAGCAAGCAGGAAGCTTCCATTGATGACCGGCATAATTTTAATGAATACCATACTACTTTCACAGAAGTGGAATCCATCTTTTTACAAAGTAAAAAAACGGGCCGCTGGTGGTTGCAATTGCCTAATAAAAAATTCATAGCCTGCAGTTACAATGATTATGTGCATGCCAGCCAGAATGAAATACCGGAAAGATGGCTGAGGGCGCAAGAACGAAATTGATTTGGAGATGAATTAATTTGGTAATTTGTAATGAAGTAAATTTAAGCAATGAAACTTCAACATTTATTATTCCGTGTTCCTTGTTCTTTATTCTTATTTGCTTCCTGCTCTGTATCCAAACAAATATCCAAACAGGCCAATACCATTTTATTAAATGATACCGCAATAAGTAAGGGCCATATCGGCATCAGCATTTACGAACCCGCAACAAATACATACTGGTATAATTATAATGCCACAAAATATTTTGTGCCGGCAAGCAATACTAAGCTGTTTACACTGTATGCAGGGATGAAATATTTAGGGGATAGTTTGGTGGGGTTAAGGTATATAAATAAGGATTTTTATTCAATCTATCTCTTACCAACTGGTGATCCAACTTTTTTAAATCCTGAATTCAGAAATCAACCTGTCTTTGATTATTTTTTAAAAAAAAAAAGGAGTTAATTTTTGTTGATGTCAATTCAAAGTTTGAGCATTTGGGGAACGGATGGGCATGGAATGATTATAATGATGACTACATGGTAGAGAGGAGCGTTTTCCCAATTTATGGCAATGTGTTTACTTTTTTTACCCGGAACAACCGTGTTTTAAGTATTCCTTACTTAAAACCTCAGAATTTCACTCTTCGAATCGCAGGCATTAAATATTACGATAGCATAAGATATTCTGTGGACATCGATTCAGGTTTTTTAAAAAGAAACTATGCCTCAAACAGGATGGATATCATAGAGACTGGCAATAAATTTGTTTCACAAAAAATACCTTTTCATGTTAATTATTCAGAAATAAAAAAATGGCTTAGAGATACTGTTGCAGCCAGTGCTTCTAATGAGTATGATATCTACGGGTTACAAGAGGGTTCATATTTGTATGATGAAAAAGAAAAAAAGATTACTGATGTATTCCGCCCTGAGACTTCAATAAACAATCCTTTATTCAATATCATCCACTCCCAACCCTCTGACTCCCTTTTTAAACCCATGATGCACCGCAGCGATAATTTTTTTGCAGAGCAAACCTTATTGATGGTAAGCAATGAGCATTTAGGTTATATGAATGATGAAAAAATTATTGATACCTTATTAAAACTGGATTTAAAAGATGTGCCTCAAAAACCAAAATGGGTTGATGGCAGCGGCCTGAGCCGGTACAATTTATTTACGCCGCAATCTTTTGTGTACATTTTAAATAAAATGAGAACCGAATTTGGCTGGGACAGGTTAAAAAACATCCTCCCCACCGGCGGTGCCGGAACCTTATCTGCTTATTATAAAAATGACAGTGGTTTTATTTATGCTAAAACCGGTACACTAAGCAATAATTGTGCTTTAAGTGGCGTTTTAATTACCCAAAATGGAAAATTGTTGATTTTTTCGGTTTTAGCCAATAATTACCAAACGGGGGCTACACCCGTAAGAAAAGCAGTAGAAAAATTTTTACTTGATATAAGGACTAAATATTAATAATTTTATACCTCAGGCAACAGATTCTTTACATGCCGTATCTCTATATTAACTGAAACCTACATATCCCAGAACCTTAAAACATTTTTTATGAAAAAATTTTTTACGCTTTTATGGCTTACCATTACAGCCTTTACTTTTAAAGCAACAGCACAACCAGGTACAACCTGCAATGCTGAATTCTCCGTACAATTCATCAACAATTACACGGTAAAATTCAACCCGGTTATGACTGACTCGCCATTTGTTCATCATTACTGGAACTTTGGCGATGGCAGTACTGTAAATCAGTTGGTTTCACCAACACACACTTATGTTTTGCCCGGTACCTATACTGTTGTTCATTACGTTGTGAGAGTAAATGCCAATGGTGGAACTGTATGCACTCAATACTTTACAAAACTGGTAACCATATTACAGGAATGTACACTTGTTGTAGACTTCAGCTGGAATACGGTTGCTGCTGTACCATTAACAATAGCATTTCATAATCTTTCGGTACCGCTGGCTACTAATGATTCTATAACCTGGCAGTTTGGAGATAATACGATTTCACACGATGTTAACCCTACACATACTTATGCCACTGCAGGAACTTATAATGTATGTTTAATTGTGAAGAAATATCCTAATCCGAACTCTGCACCATGTATAAGGTATACCTGTAAACAGGTTATTGTACAAACTCCCCCATGTAACCTTGTTGTTGACTTTAACTGGACCGTTACGCAAACCAATCCGTTAAGAATTGAGTTTCATAATTTAACTACAAATTTAGCTACAACTGATTCTATCAGGTGGACATTTGGAGACGGATCATCTTCATCACAAATTAACCCGGTTCATACTTATAATGTAGCCGGCACTTATACCGTTTGTTTAAGAATTATCAGATATAATTCCGGTACAACACCTTGCATCAGGGAAATCTGCAAAACTATTGTTATTCCTCAGCCTTGTAACCTGGTTGTTGACTTTAGCTGGACCGCTACTGCAACCAATCCATTAAGAATTGAGTTTCATAATTTAAGTGTGCCACTAGCCACTACAGATTCTACCATTTGGAGTTTTGGAGATAATACGATTTCACACGATGTTAACCCGGTACATACTTATGCCAATGCAGGAACTTACAATGTTTGTTTGATCGTTAAAAAATATCCTTATCCAAACTCTGCCCCTTGTATAAGGTATATCTGTAAAACCATTGTTGTAGTTGCACCTTGTACATTAGTGGTTGATTTTAACTGGACGGTTACACAAACCAGCCCGTTAAGAATTGAGTTTCATAATTTAAGTACCCCATTAGCAAATACAGATTCCATACGCTGGACATTTGGTGATGGCTCAAGTTCTTCTGATGTTAACCCAGTTCATACTTATAATGTACCTGGTACTTATACTGTTTGTTTAAGAGTAAAGAAAAACAATGCAGGCTCTGCACCTTGTGTAAGAGAAATCTGCAAAACAATAGTTATTCCGCCTGTCTGCAATTTCCAGCCAAGCTTTAGCTGGCGCCTCGATTCCTTAAATCACAGGAAAGTATATTTTACAAACCTTACCGCACCACCAACTGCTGCTGCAACAGCAACATGGTTCTTTGGTGATGGTACATCAGCTACTTCATGGAATGCTGTTCATGAATATGCTCAGCCGGGAAGATATAATGTTTGTCTTCGCATAGAACTGAATCCTAATTGTGTCAGGTATACCTGTGATTCGGTTTACATTCCGGCCCCGGCACCAGCATGTACCGAACTGTCAAAATATCATTTTGAAAGATTCAGTAACGATTATCAGAAATATAAATTCACTCCTGATTATATCAATACAACCTTACAATATACCTGGACCTTTGGCGATGGTACCGGAAGTCATGACCCTGTTGCTATACACCGCTATGCACAACCCGGCATTTATATTGCCTGCTTAACTGTGTATCGTGGACCGGATTGTGCATCAACTACCTGTAAAGAAATAAGGGTGCAGGCACAGATCAATTGCGACAGTGTGCATGTATCGTATGTTTACCAGGCCGATCCGCAGGTTCCAAATAAAATACATTTTTATGCCAACAGCAATATTCCCATACTCGACCAAACCTGGACCATTGCCAGGTTGCCCGCAGGTACTACAATAACCCTGCATCAAAATAATCCGACCTATTTATTCCATGATACGGGTTATTACAGGGTTTGTTTAAGAGCCATTACCTTAGGCGGATGTATAAAAGAATTTTGCCGCATTATACACATTGAGCATATTGCAAATTTGTGTGAGTTGCAGGCATATCCAAATCCAACTTCAACATTGATTAATGTGAATGTTACATTAACACAGGCTGAAATGATTAATGCATATGTTTATAACAACCTGAATGTTTTGGTAAGAGAAAAACACCAGCAGGGAGTTACCGGTAATAACCTCGTTACTATAACTGTTAATGACCTTGCTGCCGGATTGTATACAATTAAATTGATCTATGGAGACAGAACCTGCTATGCCAGGTTTCAAAAGCTATAATACAAGGGTTATTTAAAGTTAAAGGCTGCAACACTTCTGTTGCAGCCTTTTTTATTTTATTACTAAAGGATTGTCAGCCTAAGCTTGCCTTGCTCCGCCGCAGCGGCTACGCAAAGGCGAGTCGAAGCCAGGTTGTATTAAAAAGCATAACACCTTCGGCAAGCTCAGGCTCACATTTTTTTTATAGATAAATTATCTCCCAAATAATTTGTCTAATTCATCCTTTTTAAATTCCAGGTATGTAGGTTTACCATTTGCTGTACTGTTTGGTAAGGCACAACTAAACAAGTCATCAACCAAAACTTTCATTTCCCTTTCGGCTAAAGAAGCTCCTGCCTTTACTGCTTGTTGCAAAGCCATGGAGCGTAATAATTTTTCTCTTTTACTGAATTTTAAATCGCTGCTGAAATGTTTGTATTGCTCCAGCATTTTTTCTATGGCCGTTTTTTCATTCCCCTCATCAACATTTGCCGGTGTACCCTGAATAACAAAAGTATTATTGCCAAAAGGTTCCAGTAGATACCCCAAATGATTCATGTCGGGCAATAATTCTTTAAGCAATACCGCATCAGCAGCAGTTAATTCTATCGTTGCCGGAAATAAACTTTGCTGGGTGGCAATGGGTTTTCCATCTACAGCTACAGAAAAACGTTCATACAATATTCTTTCATGTGCATTTTGCTGATGCACTAAATAATAACCCCGGTTGGTTTGCGCTACTATAAAACTGTTATGTAATTGAAAAAGGTTATCAGTTTGTGGTTTATTGCTTGTGGTTATAAAACCATGAGCTTCCGCCTGTGGCTTATGGCTATCAGCTTGCGGCTCTGTATTTTCATAAAAATCTTTCCAATGCTTCAACTCACTTTTGCTTTCAATAAAATGTGATTGGTTTTTTTTAGTAAACGTATTATATAAAGATGAAGATGATGCAGAAGATTTTTTTTCATCTGTAAATGGTTTTGATACAGCATCCAGGCTTTGTATAGATGCATCAAGCTCAAAATCCAAAGTAGGTGTAATGCTGAACTGGGCCAGCGCATGTTTTATTGCACTCTGCACAAATGCATACACAATCTTTTCATCTTCAAATTTTATTTCCTGCTTGGTGGGATGCACATTTATATCCAGTTGTGATGGATCAAGATCGATAAACAAGCTGTACATCGGAAAACTGTCTTTGGCAATCATATCATTAAAAGCATTCATCACGGCGTGATTAAGATAGGCACTTTTAATGAACCGGTTGTTTACAAAAAAATACTGGTCTCCACGTGTTTTCTTGGCTGTTTCCGGTTTACCTACAAAGCCATAAATATTCATATAATCGGTGTGTTCCTGCACCGGCACCAGTTTGGCTGCATAATTATTGCCCAGTATCTGTACAATGCGTTGCTTCATAGTTCCCTTTTCCAGGTGAAAAACCTGCTGTCCGTTACTGGTAAAAGAAAAGAAAATTTCGGGGAAAGACATGGCTACCCTGATAAATTCATCCACAATATGTCTTAACTCTGCGGCATTACTTTTTAAAAAATTACGGCGGGCAGGCACATTGAAAAAAAGATTCTTCATAGCAATGCTCGTTCCGGTTGGAGCAGCAACCGGTTCCTGCTTTATAACAATGCTGTTTTCAATTTCAATATAAACACCAGTTTGTTCTTCGGCCATTTTTGTTTTTAATTCCACCTGTCCCACTGCAGCAATGCTGGCCAGGGCTTCGCCACGAAATCCCATGGTCTTGATACGGAAGAGATCTTCTATGTTTTTTATTTTGGAAGTGGCATGTCGTTCAAAAGCCATCCGGGCATCTGTTTCACTCATCCCCTTGCCATTATCAATAACCTGTATCAATGCTTTACCGGCATCATTAACGATCAGTTTAATTTCATCGGCACCTGCATCTACAGCATTTTCCAACAGCTCTTTTACTGCGCTGGCCGGCCTTTGTATAACTTCGCCGGCAGCTATCTGGTTAGCAATGTTATCAGGTAATAATTGAATGATATCGGGCAAAATCCTGTAATTTAGAATGTCAAAAATAACACATCCTTTCCACTATAAAATTATTAGAACTGTATGCGTAAAATTCAGCTGATATTATTTATTTTTATTACAGTCAACGGCTTTGCCCAGCAAAATAAAGCCACACGGTGGGTGGATAGTGTTTTTAAAACCTTAAGTCCGGATGAACAGATCGCACAATTGATGGTAGTACGTTTATCTACTATAGATTCCAGAACAAAGACAGTAACTTTTTATGACAGCTTAGTATCTGAATTAATAAAACAATATAATATCGGGAGCATATGTCTTTTCCAGGGAAGCCCGGTAAAACAGGCTACTATCATTAATTCATTACAGGCCAAGGCAAAAACTCCTTTGCTTGTAACTATAGATGCGGAGTGGGGAGTTGGCATGCGCATGACTGACAGTGTGCTTTCCTTACCCAAACAAATGATGTTGGGTGCGGTGCAGGATTCGGCTATCGCTTACCAGTATGGAAGAATTGTAGCGGAGCAATGTAAAAGAATTGGCATACAGGTAAATTTTGCGCCGGTTGTTGATGTAAATAATAATCCGAATAACCCGGTAATTAACGACCGGAGTTTTGGAGAAGATAAATACAAAGTGGCCTCCTTTGGTATTCAATACATGAAAGGCCTGCAGGACAATGGTGTGATGGCTTGTGCAAAACATTTTCCGGGGCATGGCGATGTTGCTGTAGATTCTCATTTAGATTTACCCGTCATCAATAAATCTTTAGCACAACTTGAAGCATTAGAACTTTATCCATTCCGGCAAATTTTTAAAGCAGGCGTTGGTAGTGTGATGATTGCTCATTTGTATATTCCTTCCATTGACGCAAGTGCCAACAGGGCCACTTCGCTATCAAAAAATAATGTTACTGATCTTTTAAGAAATGAAATTGGTTTCAAGGGTTTAAGCTTTACCGATGCGTTGGAGATGCAGGGTGTAAAAAAATTTTTTCCGGATGGGCAGGCTTCGGTAGAATCAATTATTGCAGGTAATGATATGCTTTGCTTACCGGGTGATGTGCCGCTGGCTATTTCAAAAATAAAAGAAGCTATTCAGAATAATCTGATCAGCTGGGCCGATATTGAAATGCATTGTAGAAAAGTACTACTGGTAAAATATCAATATGGTCTTGCCAATTTAAAACCTATAAACACAGATAACCTTACCAACGATTTAAACAGCAAAGTAAGTTTTATGCGTAAACTGATCGCAGAAAATGCTTTAACAGTTTTAAAAAAAGCAAATGCCGGATTTTTTCCTATGCCGGCAAAAATAAACCAACCGGCAACCGATGTGGTTTATGTAAGTGTGGGTACCGGCAGCGATAATGCATTTGCCAAACGCATGAAACTGGATTATAATGCCGATGTTATTTATTTCGATTATAAACAGGATTCAACAAGAATTCCTGCGATCGTTGATTCCATTAAAAAACAATACAAAAAAGTAATTATCGGCATTCATGCTTACAACCGTGCGCCTGCAAATAATTTTGGCATCAGTAAAAATGCAGTTGACCTGGTAAACCAGTTACAACAAAATACAAATGCGGCAACATTTGTTTTCGGAAATCCATATGCCATTAAAAACTGGTGCGAAGCAAAAAATTTAATTGCCTGTTATGAAGATGACAGCATAATACAAAATACTGCCATAGATCTGTTACAGGGAAAAATTGCTGCAAAAGGAAAATTGCCGGTCACCGTTTGTGACCAGTTTAAATTTGGAACAGGCATTACATTCAATGCTGCTGTAATTCCAGCTAAAGGAGATAAAGCAACCCTTAACCCTGCAAAACTTACCATCATTGATTCGCTTGCTGCAGATGCCATTGCAAAAGGAGCAACACCCGGAGCAGTGGTTTTAGTTGCAAAGGATGGTAAGATCGCTTATTATAAAGCTTATGGAAGTTTTGCTTATGATAAAGCAGAGCCGGTAAATATTGAATCAATTTATGACATGGCTTCTGTTACAAAAATTTGTGCCACTACCATTTCAGTAATGAGATTATATGATGAAGGAAAACTTGACCTGAAAAAAAAATTGGGAGATTACCTGCCATGGGTTAAGGGCAGCAACAAAGAAAATTTAGAAATAGAAAACATTTTGCTTCACCAGGCGGGGCTGGTAGCATACATTCCTTTTTATAAGGAAACCATTAATGCCAATGGCGTTCCTTTAACGAAATATTATTCAGCTACACAAAATGATTCGTTCAGCATACGTGTTGCAAAAGATCTTTTTATGCGTAACGACTGGCGGGATACTTTATATCACCGCATTTTACAAAGCCCGCTGGGCAGGGCCAATAATTATGTATACAGCGATAATGATTTTATTTTTTTAGGAAAAGTTGTTGAAGCCATAAGCGGATTGCCATTGGAAGATTATGTAAAAAAAGAATTTTACAAACCGATGGGTTTAACCACTTCGGGATTTAAACCAAGGGAACAATTCAGTTTAAACAGGATCGCACCAACAGAACAGGAAAAACAATTCCGCCTGCAATTATTACGTGGCGATGTGCATGACCCCGGTGCGGCCATGTTTGGTGGTGTTGCAGGCCATGCCGGGTTTTTTAGTAATGCTTACGACCTGGCCATAATCATGCAAATGCTTTTAAATGGCGGAACAATAAACGGAAAAAGATATTTGCAGAAAGAAACCATTGATCTGTTTACTGCATATCAAAGCAATATCAGCCGGCGTGGCTATGGTTTTGATAAACCTGAAAAAGATAACCACATCCGTCCCGACCCTTATCCCTGTTACACTGCATCGCCACTCACTTTTGGCCACACCGGTTATACAGGCACCTGTGTTTGGGCCGACCCAACTTATAATCTTGTTTTTATATTTTTAAGTAACAGGGTAAACCCCGATGGAGGTGAAAACACAAAATTACTTAAGATGAATGTGCGTACTAATATACAGGAAGCGATTTATAAAGCGATGGGGTTGTAAAAACTATATCAAACCTCATCCGAACTCTCTGGCAACTTATCATACTCTCCCTTTAAAGCATAATAACCAAATAGCATCAGGCCACTGGCAATAGGTGTAAAAATGGTAATGATGATGATCCAGGGAATGGGTTTATTGATATCTTTTGTGCCTGTGCTGTTTATATTATGCACAGCGCCCATTACTAAAAAGTAAATGATCACCGGCGCAATGACCATCCACAACAAACCCATTATTTTTTTAACTGTATTCATACAAATATTTTTTTTAATCATTAACTTCTTTATCTATCTTATTATTTAAGTATAATGTGCCGATGACAAAACACAAAGCCGCAACGCCAATAGGATACCAAAGTCCTACCAGCGGATCTTTCACAAACGTGGTTGCCAGTAATGTTGCAATGAATGGTACCAATCCGCCAAAAACACCATTGCCAATATGGTAAGGTAAACTCATAGAAGTGTAGCGGATCTTTGTAGGGAAAAGTTCCACCAGAAAAGCCGCAATAGGGCCATAGGCCATGGTTACAAAAACTATCATCACCCAAACGAGGAAGATGAATTTCCATTTGAGTGGAGTTGAGAGAACAATGTTTGAGTAAACTGGTTTTAAATCCTTTTTCTCTATCTGAATTTGACCAGAATCTTCGCCAAATGCTGAAAGCGGTGGATAGATAGTAAAACCATCTTCTTTACTAACAACACATAAAGTATCAGCTCTGTTTTCTTTGAATTTAATATCATTATACTTCCATTGTATCTCCATTGTAGAAACGAGTATTGTCGTATCGCCCTTTTTGGTTAAAGGCTTATACAAATCTGCTTTTGTTCCCTCATTAATTAAATTCTTATTACTTTTCACCCATTCTCTCACATTCGCATCTCTCAAAAAAATGCCAAATATCGGCCTGTAAAAAATTACACCAAGCAACATCCCCGTAAGCATAATCCATTTTCTGCCCACCTTATCACTCAGCCAGCCAAAAAATAAAAAGAATGGTGTTGCCATGCCGATGGCCCATAATAAAATTTCCCGGTTCTGAATAAATTCCAGCTTCACCGTGTTTTCTAAAAAACTCTGTGCATAAAACTGACCGGTGTACCAGATAACGCCCTGCCCCATTACTGCACCAAACAATGCCAGCAATACCATTTTAAAATTTGCTTTGTGACCAAAACTTTCTTTTATTGGGTTTACAGATGTGGTACCTTCCTTTTTTAATGCCGCATACAAAGGCGATTCACTCATCTTCAATCTTATATAAATAGAAACCACAACCAGCAAAATAGATATCCAGAATGGGTATCGCCAACCACCCCACTCAGCCGTAAAAGCAGCTTCGCTCATATTTGTTTTTACCAGCATGATGATAGCCAATGCTACAAACAAACCCAGTGTGGCCGTGGTTTGTATCCATGCGGTAAAATAACCGCGGCGATTTGCAGGTGAATGTTCGGCAACATAAGTTGCGGCACCACCATACTCGCCACCCAATGCTAGTCCCTGAATTAAACGCAACAGTAAAACCAGCAAAGGCGCTGCCATT
Source organism: Chitinophagaceae bacterium (assembly GCA_043748745.1). Classification (GTDB taxonomy): domain Bacteria; phylum Bacteroidota; class Bacteroidia; order Chitinophagales; family Chitinophagaceae; genus Ferruginibacter. Next base: position 60,184 of record JAYVEQ010000018.1, read on the forward strand.
CCAATTGATTTATAGCCCGGCACCAACCCAATTAAAAAAGTGGAACCGCCCATTAAAACAAGCGTTAAAAGAAAAGTGTATTTTCTGCCGATAAGGTCACCCAGTCGGCCAAAAACCAATGCGCCAAATGGTCGCACTAAAAAACCGGCGGCAAAAATGGCAAGCGTACTTAGTAAAGCTGCAGTAGTATTTCCTGCCGGGAAGAACTGAACGGAAATGGTTTTGGCCAGCATACCAAAAATGTAAAAATCGTACCACTCAATTAAAGTGCCCAGCGAAGATGAAAAAATTATTTTACCAATTCCCTTTTCAGTTGCGGCAGTCATAATTATGTTTTATTCATTTTTTTTAAAGAGAAGTAACCATAAATATATTAAATTGGCATCAAAGTAAAACTGCAGATTATAATGTCATATCCCTTTCAGATAAAATCTTTTGAGCAATATAAAGTAGATTATAAAAAAAGTGTGGAAGATCCGGAAGGATTTTGGTCATCAGTTGCAGAAAATTTTACCTGGCGTAAAAAATGGAGTAAAGTTTTAGATTGGAATTTTACAGAACCAAAAATTGAATGGTTTAAAAATGCCAAACTCAACATCACCGAAAACTGTATTGATCGTCATTTGGATAAACTGGGCGATAAACCTGCCATCATCTGGGAACCCAATAACCCCGAAGAAAGAACAAGGGTTGTTACCTATAACCGTTTGCATAAAAGGGTTTGCCAGTTTGCACAGGTGTTAAAAAATAACGGCGTAAAAAAAGGTGACCGGGTTTGTATTTATATGGGCATGGTGCCCGAACTGGCTTATGCAGTATTAGGTTGTGCAAGAATTGGCGCAATACATTCTGTTATTTTTGGCGGCTTCAGTGCACAAAGTATTGCCGACAGGTTGGAAGATGCACAGGTTGAATTTATTGTTACCTGCGATGGAGCTTTTCGTGGTGGAAAAGATATCCCGTTGAAAAGTATAATTGATGATGCACTCATCGGCAACAAAACAGTAAAACGTGTAATAGTTTATACAAGAACGAGAACACCGGTTAGCATGATCAAAGGCCGTGACGTTTGGTGGGAAGATGAAATGGAGTATGCTTTGGAACAACTTGAAAAAGATGGCGTGGTTTCCTTTCCTGCAGAAGAAATGGATGCAGAAGACCCCTTGTTTATTTTATATACTTCCGGCAGTACCGGTAAACCAAAAGGTGTGGTGCACAGTTGTGCCGGTTATATGATATGGACCACATACACTTTTGTAAATATTTTTCAATACAAACCAGGTGATATCTTTTTTTGTACGGCTGATATTGGCTGGATAACAGGTCACAGCTATATTGTTTACGGACCATTAAGTGCAGGTGCAACCAGTTTAATGTTTGAAGGCATTCCTACCTGGCCGGATGCCGGAAGATTTTGGGATATTGTAGATAAACACAAAGTAAATATCATATATACCGCACCAACTGCAATAAGAAGTTTAATGAGTTATGGATTGGAGCCGTTAAAAGGAAAAGATCTTTCATCATTAAAAATTCTTGGTACTGTTGGCGAACCCATCAACGAAGAAGCATGGCATTGGTACGATGAAAATATTGGTAAGAAAAAATGCCCGGTCGTTGATACCTGGTGGCAGACAGAAACGGGAGGTATTTTAATTTCAAACCTTGCAGGCATCACTCCGGCAAAACCAAGCTGGGCCACTTTACCCATGCCGGGTATTCAACCCGTTTTGGTTGATGAACAGGGAAATGAGATAACAGAAAAAGATGAAAATGGATTACTCAAAGGAAACTTATGCATTAAAGCATCATGGCCGGGAATTTTAAGAACAACCTGGGGTGATCATGAACGCTGCCGCACTAACTATTTTGTTACTTATCCCAATTTATATTTTACCGGTGATGGTGCATTAAAAGATGAAAACGGATTTTACAGAATTACAGGCCGTGTTGATGATGTATTGAATGTTAGCGGCCACCGCATTGGCACTGCCGAAGTGGAGAATGCCATTAATATGCATGCCGGAGTTATTGAGAGTGCTGTAGTTGGTTATCCGCATGATATAAAAGGACAGGGAATTTATGCCTATGTGATTTGTGAACACAAACATGGTGATGATGAGCATACCAAAAATGATATTTTACAAACGGTAACCAGGGTAATAGGCGCCATTGCCAAACCTGATAAAATTCAGTTTGTGACCGGGTTACCAAAAACAAGAAGCGGTAAGATCATGCGGCGTATTTTAAGAAAAATAGCCGAAGGTGAGATGCAGAACCTGGGTGATACTACTACACTGCTTGACCCCGGTGTGGTAGAGGAAATTAAAAACGGAAAATTATAATTGGTCATTTTTTATTTCTTTAAAATAATTTTCACAGGCAACTAATTTTATTTCACCTTCACGGATTATTTTTTTCTCTTCCTCTACTTCTGTTTCAAATTTAATTTTATACACCCCGGCTTTTAATTCATACAAACATTCCTGGTTTTTAGGTAATATCTTTAAAGACAAAACCGCCGCCTCATAGGTATTACCATTTCGCCTGTATATGCTTACCAGTAAAGATTTTCCGGTAGAATTTTTTATACACAGGTCAGTTATATTTTTAATTGCACAGCTGTCTTTTTTTTCAGCAATATTTTGCAGGGGCATTGTATATCTTGGTGCTTTAAAAACACGTACCAATTCCACCAGTGTTTTTCCTCCTTCAATAATACTGAATACTGTATTACTTTGTGCCGATGCATTAATAGTTATTAAAACAACTGCTGATAAAATTAATCTTCTCATAACCGTAAATTTAATTGTAAGCCTCTGTCAACAGGATGCCTTTTCTTTTTGGTTTACATAAAACCAATTTATTGATCATAAAAAAAGTCCCGTTTCCGGGACTCCTGTAAAAAAATGATCGGCTTATTAATATCCGAATATCTCATCCAGGCTTAACCTTTTTACTTCTCCGTATTTTTTCATATCCTCTTCACTTAATTTTTTATCAGATGCTACAATACAGTAAGTGTATGGTTTGTTGGCTATATATGTACTGTGAAATTGTTTCAATTCATTATACCCGATCTTATCAACTGCATAGTATGTTTTTTTACGGATGTCATCAGTCAATCCTTTTTGCTGTGCAGTCAGATAATTGAAAATAATACCATCCTGTGTGATGCGTTCTGTTTCAATATCCTTTTTAATGCCGGCCCGGGCAAACTTAATATTCTCTTCCACATCCGGTAAATCGTTCAATAATTCATTCATGGCAATGATTGATTCATTGAATTTATCAGCCTGGCAACCTACATAGGCCAATGTATAGAAAGAATCTTCTTTTTTATCGGGTTTTGCATAAAAGGCAAAGGTTGAATAAGCCAGAGCTTTAGACTCCCGGATAGTTTGAAAAACCAATGCCCCCATTCCGCCACCAAAATAATTATTAAAGATATCGATCACCGGTTCTTTATCTGCACTGTACGTTGTTGTGTTTCTCACCCAGCGTATTTCTGATTGTACCATATTATAATCTGCAAAAAGGATCTGGTTTTTGGTTTGCACTGCATTACTGAATTTCATTTTTTCTTCGGCTGTTTTAAAAGCTGCCGGTATGCTATGCATTGTTTTTAATGTGGTTGTTAATTGCGCCAAAGGTTGCGGACCATAATAAATTATTTTATGGGAATAGCTATTTAAGTCACGTAAGGTATTTACTAATTCGGCCGCAGTTGTATTCTTTAATTCGTCGTCGCTTAATACATAATTAAAAGGATTCTTATTACCAAACCTGGCGTAAGAAACAAGACCACTCATAATAGCGCCTTTATTGGCTTTAGCATCTGTTCTTGCTTTTGTTATTCTTGCTTTTAATAATTTCAAAGCCGCTTCATCGCCTTTACAATTTTTCAAAACGTCTTCAAACAATTTTGCGGCAGTAGCAAAATTATCCTGCAGGCCTTCAATTGTAACAGTTGTAAACTCTGCAGACGTGCTTACTGTAAAACTGCAGGCAATTTTATAAAACGCTTTGGTTATATCTTCAGCACTCATTTTATCTGTACCTAAAAATTGCAAGTATTGAGCAGCCAGGCTCAGTTTTTTATTATTCCAGGTTCCCATATCAAATCGGTAACGCAATCTGAAAATGCTGTTATCTTTATTTTGCACATACAAAATTTCAGCAGGACCTACCTTAGCTTTTTGCAGATCTTTATTATAATCAAGCCAAACAGGCTTAACGGTTGAGGCCGGCATATTATTTACCAGTTTTACAAAATCAGATTGGGCATCCCTGTTTGTTTCTACTGGCGTGATGGGTGGCTTTTCAACTTTAATGATGCTTTTATCTTCACCTTTACGTTTTAAAATAACAACATAATTATCCTGAAAATATTTATTGGCAAAAGCCACAATATCTTTCTTGGTTAATTTTGATAATTGGTCGGTATAGGCAACCTGGTCTTTCCAGTCCAGTTCAGATGTAAAAACATCCATCAGGTCATTTGCCCTCGATCCGTAAGACTCTGTTGCCTGTATTTTATTTTTCTTTTGGTTATTGATAATAGAAGTGATCAGGTTATCATCAAAATTTCCTTTCTTCAGATTTTCAATTTCACCCAGCATCAAAGATTTTACATCATCCAAAGACTGTCCCAATGTTGGTCTGCCCTGCATAAACAAAACACCATAATCAATTAATGTAAATGCTGATGCTGATGCCCCTAACAGTTTTTGCTTCTTCACTAGATTCAGGTCCATTAATCCGGCTTTGCCGTTGGTTAGTATCTGTCCTACTAAATCAGCCAGCAACACATCTTTAGATTTATTACCCGGCAACCTGAAACCGATGGTTACATTTTCAGCATCGGGCCCAACTACTTCAGTTGTTATTGGTGCAGTAATGGGTTGTTCCGGGTCAAAAGTATATTTGGGGATGGGTTTATTCTGCATGTAAGAAAATGTAGCATCAATTTTTTTGATCATTTCATCAGGGTTAAAATCTCCACTCATGATAACACCCATATTGTTTGGCACATAATATTTATTAAAGTACTTTCTTATTTCCACCAGGCTTGGGTTCTTTAAATGCTCGATAGTACCAATGGTGGTTTGTTTGCCATAATTATTATTCTTAAACAACTCCTCAAACAATTTTTCAAAAACCCTCCTTCCATCATTGTCCAGTCCACGGTTCTTTTCTTCATAAACTGCTTCCAGTTCAGTATGAAAAATTCTTAATATCGGATTCCTGAACCGTTCTCCCTGTACTTTCAGGTATTTATCAATAGCATTGGCTGGTACATCATCAGTATAAACCGTTTGTTCAAATGAAGTAAAGGCATTGGTACCCTGCGCCCCCATCGAACTCATCATTTTATCATACTCATTGGCAATGGCGTATTTTGATGCAACACCCGACACCGAATCAATACGGTGATAAATCGCTTTGCGCATTTCTGCATCTGTTGTTTTATTGTATTCTTCATACAATGCATCAATCTTATCCAGTTCCGGTTTTTCTTTGGCCCAATCCAATGAACCGAATTTATCAGTTCCTTTAAACAACATATGCTCCAGGTAATGTGCCAGGCCTGTATGGTTTACCGGATCTGTTTTACTGCCGGCCTTTGTTGCCACATAGCATTGTATTCTTGGGTCTTTATTGGTTGGGCTTAAAATAACCGTAAGCCCGTTTTTTAATGTATAAAATCTGGCTTTGGCCGGATCGTTGGTTACATACTTGTAAGTGTAGCCACCGGAAGTAGCTTCTTTCCAATCGTACCTCCCGGTTTGAGCGAATGCCGTAACGGTGAAAGTAAGCAGCAATACAAATAAAATTTGTTTTAGAAAACGCATAAAATAAGTTTTAGTAATTTAAGGAGACTCTAAAGTAATGATTCTGATCTTTAAATTTATACCGTTCGCAATATTATTAACTTTACTTTTGAAAAAATTAACCCCAGTTTTATGAAACGTGTATTTAAGTTTTTGGTCCGTACAATTATTGTTTTATTTGTGCTGATAAACTTAATAGTGGCATTTCATGCCTATAAGTTTACCCACTTTTATAATACAGGAGAATTGTTCATAAAAAACCCAGCAGAAAAAACGGGATGGGATAAAACCAAAGAAGTACTGTTTGGCATCAATGCCGCAAAACAAAAAAATACAATTACCGCCGATTCAGCTTTTCAAATTATTTATTTAAAAACAAAAGACAGTTTGAAACTGGAAGCCTGGTATATTCCAGTTGACAGTGCACTGGGAACCGTTTGTCTTTTTCATGGACATGGTGGAACAAAATCGGGAGTTTTTAAAGAGTCGGAAGAGTTCCGGAAAATGAAGTACAATACTTTATTGCTCGATTTCAGGGCTCATGGCAACAGCGAAGGCAATACCTGTACCATTGGCTATAATGAAACTGAAGATGTTAAACTGGCTTATGATTATATAAAGAACAAAAATGAAAAAAATATTGTGTTGTGGGGAATATCGATGGGCGCATCTACCGTTACCAAAGCAGTAAAGGATTATCAGTTACAACCACAGAAAGTAATTCTGGAAATGCCTTTTGGTACCATTGAAGATGCAGTAAAAGGCCGCATTAAAATGATGGGACTGCCCCCGCAACCCATTGCCACATTGCTAACTTTCTGGGGCGGAGCCGAACATGGTTTTTGGGCATTTGATATGAAGCCCGAAGAGTTTGCCAGAAGTTTGAGTTGCCCCGTATTACTGCAGTGGGGAAAAAATGACCCCAGAGTGAGCAAGACCGAAGAAGATATTTTGTTTAATAATATTGCAAGCACCAATAAAAAATTTGTACAGTACGAAAGTTGCGGCCACGAAAGTCTTTGTAAAAAAGAAACTGAAAAGTGGGACAGGGAAGTTGATGCTTTTTTAAAATGAACCATCCGAAAAATATAGCTATACTGGATTATACATATGATCTGCCTGATGGCAGAATCGCCCTGCACCCATTAGCAGAAAGGGATGATTCCAAACTCCTGATCTGTAAAGATGGTAGAATTCAACAGGATATTTATAGGCATATAGCTAATTACCTGCCTGCAGACAGTTTACTCATTTTTAATAACACCAAGGTAATAAAAGCGAGGATCCGTTTTAAAAAAAACAGTAGTGGCGTTATTGAAATTTTTTGTTTAGAACCTTATGAAACGAACAATGAGTACAGCTCTGTGATGAATAAAAAAAGTACTGTTAAGTGGAAGTGTATGATAGGCGGAGCAAGTAAATGGAAAGAAGGGGAATTAGTTATGGCTTATGAGTTTGGAATTATAAGTTTGGAACTCAGAGCAAAATTAATTGAGAAACTTTCTGATGCTTATGTGGTTGAATTTTCCTGGAGCCCGGCTGATTTAAGTTTTGCTGAAGTACTGGAACATGCCGGCGACATTCCGTTGCCTCCGTATATAAAAAGAAAGACAGAAGCTGAAGATACCGAACGCTATCAAACCATTTATGCAGCAGATGAAGGATCGGTAGCTGCCCCAACAGCCGGCCTGCATTTTACTGAAGAGATTTTTAACAGCCTGGCAAAAAAAAATATACAAACCGCTTTTGTAACACTGCATGTGGGAGCAGGAACTTTTAAACCGGTAAAAGCAGCAATCATGCAGGATCATGAAATGCATGCAGAATGGATTGATGTTAGTGTTGCTATGATTGAAGATCTTATTGGTCAGCTTAATAAAACAATTGTTGCTGTTGGTACAACATCTTTAAGAACGTTGGAAAGCCTTTACTGGATGGGCGTTAAAACCTATCTTCAGCCCGATATAAAACAACTGCAGCTTAACCAGTGGGAAGTTTATGAAGAGCCGTTGGTAAATTGTAATATTCCGGTTACAGCGGCACTATCATCATTATTAAACTGGTTGAAAGAAAATGATCGTCAAAGATTATTTACCCAATCTCAAATATTGATTGCCCCCGGTTATACTTTTAAAATAGCTAATGCCATCATTACCAATTTTCATCAGCCCCAATCAACATTATTGTTATTGGTTGCTGCCGCAACAGGCGAAAACTGGAGGAAGATTTATGGGTATGCCTTAAAAAATGATTTTCGTTTTTTGAGTTATGGCGATGGCAGCCTCCTGTTCATCAATAAATAATATCTGCAAATAGTTTTGTCTACCCTAATTTTATAAAAATTATTATTCCAATTTTTATATGGCACTTAAAAAAATCATAAGATCTCTGTTTAATAATACCGGCATTTATATTGGCAAGAGACCAACCTTTAAAGGCAAAGCAAATTTCAGTATTGATGGATTGCATTACGGGTTTTCTTTTCCATCGGCTAATTATGCGCCCTGGCAGGGTGATGTTGCCTTTATGCATATTTACAACCAGATAAAAGATAATACCCTTGTTGATATTTACCGCTGTTATGAATTATGGCAACTGGTAAATAAAATGTTTTCGTTGAATCAGCATGCTGCAATCCTGGAAGTTGGTGTCTGGCGTGGCGGAACAGCCGGTATTATGGCTCAGCAATTAGCTGATTTAAAAAGTACAGCAACCTTATACCTGGCCGATACTTTTGCCGGGGTGGCAAAAGCCGGTTTAAACGATAGTTTTTATACAGGTGGCGAACACAGCGATACAAGCCAGCAAATTGTAGAAGACGTTTTAAAAAACAAAAGTCATTATCAGCATTACAAAATCTTAAAAGGAATTTTCCCGGACGATACGGCGCATGAAATTTCTGCAACTGAACAATTTGGTCTTTGCCATATAGATGTTGATGTTTACGACTCAGCTAAAGATATATTAGAATGGGTTTGGGATAAACTTATCCCGGGCGGCGTGGTGGTATTTGACGATTATGGATTTCATAGCTGTACTGGTGTAACAAAACTGGTTGAAGAATACCGACAGCTGCCAGACAGGCAGATCATACATAACCTGAATGGCCATGCTATTATGATCAAACTTAACTAAAAAAATTACTGCTGAATGGTAACCGGTGTGCCAACGGGTATGTAACTAAAGAGGTCTTTCATCTCGGTATATTTTACAGAAACACAACCATCGGTCCAGTTATAAAAATTATCTACTGTCCATTCTTCCTGTGGCCTGGTAGCATGGATAGCAATGCCATTACCTATTTTAGCATTCCTGGGCAATATGCCTTTTGATTTTCTTTCATTAAATTTTTGAATACTCATATCATTGGGGTAATTCAATAATAACTCCGGGCCCCATTGCGGATGAATTTTTTTAAGCACAACTTTAAAACTTCCATCAGGTGTTCTTTTATCGCCTTCCTTCATTTTATCGCTCAGGTCTTTACTGCCAAAAACAATAGGATAGGTTGCATACCATCCCTCATCGTCATATACTTTTAATTCGTAATCACTTTTATCAATAATGATGTAGTATGGATTTTCCATGTTTTCAGAAACAACAGTCTGCACCACTTTTACAGATGATGATTTTTTTGAAGCTGCTCTTTTTTTCTTTTTAACCGGAGGTGTAAAAGATAATAAAGCAATACCGGTAAATAAAATGCTGTATTGAAAAACCCGGTTAAATTTCATATACTGAATAATTTCCCTTTTAACGTCAAACGACGTGCCACGTAAAAATATTTTATTCCACCGAATAACATTAACAAAAAATAAGCAATGTGGAAAAAAAATTCCGGCCAAGGCCGGAAGTCGCATCATAAACTCACCCCTCACCAACTTTGGTAAAACCGCTGTGGGTAAAGGATTGAGTGAGAGAGTAATTTACCAATTACTAAACCTCAGGCCAAAATTATAAGGCCTCAGATCCAGGCTTTTTTCATACATCGATTTAGGGCTGTAAGAACCATAAACCCGAAACTGGCCAATACCAAATTCTGCTACATATGATAATTTAAACCGCTCTAAATTATAATCTCCTTTATTTTTCCATTTCCCCCTTTCGCTGCTTTTTTGTTTATTGCGCTGACTGTATAGATAACCACCACTTATACCCAAGCTGAGACTTACAGCCTTTTTCCTGTTATCCGGGTTGGAAGTAAAATTCAACATTAATGGAACAGTTAAGTAATCGGCTGCCAGTTTGTTTTTTGAAAATGAGATGGAATCTCTGAATATAAAAGGTGAATTGGTTTGCAGCCCGGTACTATACGGAATTACACCACCCTCTTTATAACTTAAGGTTGTAGTAGATTTGTACCGGTAGTTATTTAACTCTATTCCCAAACCATATTTTAAGTTTACATAATGCTTAACCAGGTTAAGCTTTTGCATAAAAAGCCAGATGTTAACATTAACGCTTTTGCCGGTCCTGAGTTTAAAATCACTCCTACTTAATGCAGGATAACCAGGCCGGTTAACTAAGTATGAACCTGTACTGCTGTAATTTGTTTTGTCATCGTAATTTGAAAATCCAAGATCAAGTATCCACCAGTTTGTACTGATATTAGAAACTTTTTTCGGCAGATGCTCTTTTTCCATATGAGCTTTCCTGTTTTTTTTACTGATCCATCCTTTTTTTACGATGATCATTCCACCAATACGGATAGTGTCACTCTTTTTCCCTTCATCCTGTGCCGATACAGTTAAGCAAATAATTGCCATTGCTAAAAGTAGTGTTAGCCTTTTCATCTGATTCAATTTTTAATGATTATTTTAATGCGATCTCAAATCCGGCCACTTTTAATCCATCGCCGGTTTTTATGTTAGTGGTACGCTCTACCATTCTTTTTGCTTTGCGTAAAAATCCGCCAAACATTGTTCGTTTTCCTTTTCCGTCATCCAGATCCATATAGCAGTTATTTCCATCAGCAGTTGTTTTATTAACTACCTGCATGGCAGTATTTGTATTAGGGTTTCTATTACCTCTATTTATATTGTCATTTACAGAATTGGTTTTTACAATACCATTATTGGCTCCCGAAATATTTGTATTAATACTGTTTTCTGGTATTACGTTGGTACGTACAATTTCGTTACTCTCTTTCCTGTTAATATTTTCAAAATATGGTTTATCCGGCCGTGCCGGTAAGGGTGGGGGTAAATTATTGCCGGGTTTATTGTTGTTGCCTTTTATTGCAATATTATCTTTTTGTTCAGATGTGTTTTCATTATTTATTTTTTTAAATGGCTGTACATAATTTTGTGCCGGTTGCACCGATTGATTTTTTTGAGCTAAAGCAGTTGTATTATTCTGCACAGCAGTATTTTCTTTTGCAGGAGGTTCAATTATATTTTTACTCTCCTGAATTATTGTAGTTTTTTCTCCTGAATTTATTTTATTGTTATTTGCAATAGGCTCCGTTGCCGGTGTTTTTTTAAAATTATTTTTATAAACTGATACTCCGGTCCAAAGTGCAATCCCCAACAAAACTGCAGCCGCTGCGACCCTCCACCATTTAAAGCCAACTACTTTACCTCCTGTTGTTCTGTACAGAGATTGTTTATCAGCAAATACAATTGATACATCCGGCTGTATTTTTGTTTGCTGTAAAATCTGCCATTCGGCAAGTGCAGCTCTATCTGTTGCCAATAAAGTCTCTACTGCTTTTTTTTCAATTGATATTAATTCATCATCGGCATATAATAAAAGACTTTCCTGCAAAGAGGAAATATCTTCTTCCATATACAACCAACCCTTTTTCTCTAAAACAATATCATCTGCTTTTAAAACAGTTTGCTGTAATAACTGTAACTCTCTCTGCAGATCAGGGTTTTCCTGCACAAATATGTTAACAATTTTTCTTTCTGTAACAGACAATTCATTATCTACATACAGTAAAAAAAACGTTTCGTAATTATGTCGGTTTATATTCATTTTTTGTTGTTTGTTGTTCACTGTTCGTAAGCCTTTTTACCCGGCCAACGTTCAATGATCAGTGGCCAACTATATTACATTTTCAACTTTAACAATATACTCCCGCAATTGCAGTCTTGCCCTGTGTAAATAAACTTTTACCTGGCTTTCATTCAACCCGGTTATTTGTCCAATCTCCTCATAACTATAACCCTCATAATCTTTTAATAAAACAAGGCTCCTTTGTTTTTCCCCCAATTTACACAAGGCCTCATTTAATATTCTTTTTGTATCATGCTTATGGCCTAAAGTTCCATTGGCATTTTCATTAAACTCCTCTCTTAAACTGATGCGTTTATTTTTCCGGATATGGTCTATCATCTGGTGATAAGCCACGGTAAACAGGTAACTCCTGCAACGTTCATTCTCAACCTGTCCCCTGTTTATCCATAGTTTTTCAAATGCCCCCTGCACTACATCTTTTGCGTCCTCCATATGCCTCAGGTTTTTGAGGATAAAGCGGTACACATTGTCTGCATACAGGTTTACGCATTCATTATATTCTCTCTCCGTCATACAGTTTTTTGGGGGTTAAAGCAGTCCCAATATGGTTGTTTAAAGTATAATACGAAGTTGGAGAATAAAATGTTACAGGCGAAACGAAAAAAGTTAATTCTTACCTCACCTTATCTAACTACGTTCCCAATCCTCGCTTTTACCCCGTTGCTTCTCCTTAACGAGCAACTGCAAGGTTAAGATCGCAGGTCGTTAGGGTGAGGTATTTCCCTTAAATTTGCCCCATATCAACTTTTGCATATGAACGAGAAATTTGTAAGCCGCATTGCTACCGAACTGGGTGAAATTGAATCTGCAGGCCTCTCCAAAAAAGAACGCATCATCAGCAGCGAACAGGGAGCCGAAATTATTGTAAACGGAAAGACAGTACTGAACTTTTGTGCCAATAATTATCTTGGCCTTTCTTCACACCCTAAAGTAGTAGCCGCCGCAAAAAAATATATTGACCTGCGTGGCTATGGTATGAGCAGTGTTCGTTTTATATGCGGCACACAGGATATTCATAAAGAACTGGAAAAAAAGCTGGCCGATTTTTTAGGAACAGAAGATACCATTTTATACGCCGCTGCCTTTGATGCCAACGGTGGTGTTTTTGAACCTTTGTTTGGAGAAGAAGATGCCATCATTTCCGATGCACTCAATCATGCTTCAATTATTGATGGCGTTCGTTTGTGTAAAGCGCAGCGCTACCGCTTTGAGCATAATAATATGGAAGACCTGGAAGCGAAACTTAAAGAATCGGCTCATTTGCGCAGCAGGATAATTGTAACCGACGGAAGTTTCAGCATGGATGGAACTATTGCACAGTTAGATAAAATTTGTGACCTCGCCGATAAATACGATGCGATTGTAATGATAGATGAATGCCATAGCAGCGGATTTTTAGGTAAGACCGGAAGAGGAACGCATGAATACCGGAATGTGATGGGACGAATTGATATCATCACCGGCACTTTGGGTAAAGCACTTGGTGGCGCAAGCGGTGGTTTCACCAGTGGCAGAAAAGAGATTATTGAAATGCTCCGCCAAAGAAGCCGTCCTTATTTATTCAGCAATACCGTTGCACCAAGTATTGTAGGGGCAAGCATTGCTGTTTTGGATATGCTGAGCGAAACAACCGAATTAAGAGACACACTCGAAAACAACACCAAATATTTCCGTACAAAAATGACCGAAGCCGGTTTTGATATAAAGCCGGGCGATCATCCCATTGTGCCCATCATGTTATATGATGCTGTGTTGGCTCAAAACTTTGCTGCCAAACTTTTGGATGAAGGCATTTATGTTATTGGATTTTTCTTCCCGGTGGTAGCCAAAGGACAGGCAAGAATTCGTGTTCAATTAAGTGCGGCACATAACCAGCGGCATTTAGATAAGGCGATAGAAGCATTTACCAAGACCGGCAAAGAACTAGGCGTATTAAAATAATTTCCGCTTGCTAAATTGACGGCAAACGAATACCAAACCTAAACCATTCTATATGAAATATTTTATTTCCAGCTTTACTATTGCTGTATTGTTTTTAAGTATGAGCTGCAATTCTAAAAAACAAAATGCAGCTGGCGATACAGATAAGCTTTTTGCCAATTTTGAAAATGTTTTTTTAGATGCTTATTGGAACCAATATCCCAGCGGTTCTATTTATGCAGGCTATGGTAAATATTATGACAAACTGGTTATACCCAACAAGGCAGCTTTTGATGGCGCTATTGCTTTTTCCAAATTATGGATCGATTCGTTAAGCAAACTGAATTATGAGCAACTCAGCGATAACAATAAAATAAGTTTCAATATTATTAAAAATCAGCTGGAAAGCGATACCTGGTACACATCCGTTTTTAAAATACACGAATGGGATGCATCCATCTATAATATAAGCGGCCCCAGCGACTATATTATCAACCAGCCCTATGCTGGTTTGGATGAGCGTCTTAAAATTCTTACAAGCTACCTGGCCCATACCGATGAATATTTTGCTGCGGCCATAAGCAATCTTCATCAGCCAACATTAGAGCATATTAAATTATCGATACTGCAAAACCAGGGCGGGCTTGACGTTTTTGGCACTGCGCTTTCCGACTCTATTAAAACATCGCATTTAACCACGGCAGAAAAAGACAGCCTGCAACAAAACATAAACAAAACAACTGCCGCTATCAACAAATTTGTAAATGAGCTGAAAGCAATTGCTGCAGATAAAAATTATGTGTTCAGAAGTTTCAGGATAGGCAAAGAACTATTTACACAAAAATTCAAATACGACCTGGCAACAGACCTCACGCCTGAACAGGTGTATGAAAAAGCGGTTGCCGACAAAAAGTTTTATCACGATAAAATGTTTGTGAACGCAGACAGTCTTTGGTCAAAATACTATACAACAGAAAGCAAACCAAAAGACAGTTTAGAATTAATACAATTGGTATTGAATAAAATTCAGCTTAACCATGCAAAACCTGTAGATTTTTTTGATTCCATCAACAGTCAGGTTTACCAGTTAAAAAAATTCATTATTGAAAAGAAATTATTCGACTTTGATACCACGCTTACGCCCATAAAAGTGAGGTATATGCCGGTTTATGCACGGGGCGTTTCTTCTGCCAGTGCTGATTTTTTGCCGCCATATCAAAAACAGGGAACCACTTATTATAATATTGATGACCTGACACTTTATCCACCCGAAAAAGCCGAGAGCGCTTTAAGGGAAGATAATTATTATGCTTCGCAGATATTATCAATACATGAGGCCATACCGGGGCATTGCCTTCAGGGCATTTATAATAATAAAAAATCACCGGATGTATTGCGTTCTGTTTTTCAAAACGGGGCAATGGTAGAAGGGTGGGCAGTTTATACCGAAGGCATGATGATTGAAAATGGCTGGGGCGATCATGCGCCGGAAATAGAACTGGCGCTTGGCACATGGCGGCTTCGGGAACTGGCAAATGTTATTATTGATTACGATAATCAATGCCTGAATAAATCCAAAGAAGAAATCGTTCATTTTTTAATTACAGAATGTTTTCAAACTGGGGCGCAGGTAGAAGAAAAATATCATCGAATGACAGTTTCTCAGGTTCAGCTTTGTTCTTATTATACGGGTGCAACGGCCATACAAACACTCAGGGATGATTATAAAAAGAAAATGGGCAACGATTACAGTTTAAAAGATTTTCATGAGAAATTTTTAAGCTTTGGCAGTTCGCCGGTTAAATACATACGTGAAAGAATGTTGCAATAATGTTTGGTGAATAAATTCGAATTTAGAAGTGACCGTTTTTAAAAAGCCATCGCCTCTAATCACAATTCTTTACCTTCGCTTCGATAAAAGATGATAAGGATTACCGGACCTGAACGGAGCGTCGCCAATGAAGTTCCAACAGGGTAAAATGCCAGTCACTAAAATAACATGTCAGAACAATCACAAACCTTTATAGCTAAAAGCACCGTTAAAGCCGCCGACCTGGAGCATCGGCGCAAGATCAATTTTAATATTGGCAAATACAATACCGTTGTACCCAAAGGAAAAGAACAGTTTGCCGATGTGCACCTGGCCAGGGAAAGGGCCAAGAATGTGAAATGGCGTGCCATTGAAACACTGGACCAACAACTGGAAGAATTTGAACTCAACTTTAGTAAACGTGGCGGTAAAGTCATCTGGGCCGAAAACAGTCAGCAGGCCATTGATGAGGTTTTAAAAATTTGTGCGGAGAAGAATTGCAGATCGCTGGTGAAGAGCAAGAGCATGGTTACTGAAGAAATTCACCTGAATGATGCACTGGAAAAAAATGGTATTGAAAGTATTGAGACCGACCTTGGCGAATATATTCAGCAACTGGATGGCGAAGCGCCTTACCATATTGTAACGCCTGCCATGCACAAAAGCAAGGAAGATGTTGCCAAACTCTTTAATAAAAAATTAGGCACCTCTATTAATTTAACCCCTGCAGAATTAACACAGGTTGCCCGTAATATTCTCCGTGAAAAATATGTGCAGGCCGAAGTTGGTGTTACCGGCGCTAATTTTATCATCAGCGATATTGGTGGTATTGCCATTACCGAAAATGAAGGCAATGCCAGGTTGAGTTGTGCTTTTCCTAAAACGCATATTGTAATTGTGGGTATCGAAAAAATGATACCGTCCATTACCGACCTGGGATTGTTCTGGCCATTGCTTGCAACCTTTGGTACCGGGCAAAAAATTACCGTGTATAATACCATCGTTACCGGGCCAAGACAGGAGAATGAAACCGATGGTCCTGAAGAAATGTATGTCATCTTATTAGATAACGGCCGTACTAATATTTTAAAAAATCCCAAACAACGGGAGAGTTTGTATTGTATCCGTTGCGGCGCCTGTTTAAATGCATGCCCCATCTATAAAAATATTGGCGGTCATGCTTATGGTGCTACCTACAGCGGCCCCATTGGCAGTGTAATTACGCCACACCTGCAGGGCATGGAAGAATTCAAACACTTAAGTTATGCCTCCTCTTTATGTGGCAACTGCACCGAAGTATGTGCCGTAAAAATTAATTTACATGAGTTGCTGTTAGAGAACAGGCATGAATCGGTGGAAGAAGGATTAACAAGCATTACTGAACGGATGGCCTGGAAAGTTTGGCGCATGGCTAGTTTAAAAAGAGGGATGATGAATATGGGTAGCGGTAATTTAAAAAATAAAGTAGTGAACGGTATGTTCAAAGGCTGGAAAGAAAACCGGAGCGATCTGAATTTCAGCCAGAAGACATTTAACCAGCTATGGAAGGAACGGTTTAAGAATTGAGAGTTATGAATTATAAATTGGTTTCATTGTGGTGGAACTTTTTTATTTTGTGCAGTAATGATATTGATCTACGCTCATATTACCTCATCAAGACTGCAATACATCTGTTCCTTTATCTTTAAAGAATTGTTGGGAGTTGATTTTAAAATCACCATTGATTCGGAAGAATATAAAAGCCATGATGGAGTAAAGATCAATTACAGTGATACTGAAATTTCACCGAATGAATTCAGGATACAAAATCATACACTTCTTTTTGATTCCGGCATCAGAGAGCAGCTTATTGAATGTTTTGATGTGAATAATACTAGGGCATTTTTTAAATCAACAAACTGTGATTTCCCCTTTGATATTTTTGCTGCTTCATTTTATTTACTGAGTCGTTATGAAGAATACCTGCCACATGAAAAAGATATGTACGGCAGGTATGCCCATGAAAATTCTTTGGCATTTAAAGAAGGATTCTTGAATTTACCGTTGATAAATATGTGGGTGAATCATTTGGTAAAAACCCTGCAACGGGAGTTTCCTTCATTCAAAATTCAAAATTCAAAATTCAAAATTATTGCAACATATGATATTGACATGGCTTTTTCCTACAAACACAAAAGCTTATTGAGAAATATTGGTGGTTTTTTAAGGTCCCCTTCGATGGAACGAATAAAAGTTTTGGCAGGTTTACAAAAAGATCCCTTTGAAAGTTATGAATGGCTGCATCAATTACATCAACAATATAATTTACAACCGCTGTACTTTTTTTTAGTGGCCGAAAAGAATGGCCAATATGATAAAAACATTCTGCCGCATAAAGATGCCATGTGGAAATTGATAAAGCAACATGCAAAAAAATATAACATCGGTTTACATCCTTCCTGGCAAAGTGGAGATAACCCCTCTTTATTAAAAAAAGAAAAGCTACAGTTGGAAGCGATGAGTGATATCGGTCAGGCCACTCTAAGTGGCCAGACCGGTTTTAAATCACGTCAGCACTTTATCCGCCTGAATTTACCGGAAGGGTACAACAGATTAATTGAAGCCCGAATTACCGATGACTATTCCATGGGCTATGGCAGTATCAATGGTTTCAGGGCATCCGTTGCTTCTTCCTTTTATTGGTACAACCTGGAAAAAGAAGAACAAACCCCTTTGCAGATTCATCCATTCTGTTTTATGGATGCCAATTCTTTTTACGAACAAAAACAATCAGCTCAACAAACATTTAATGAGATGATACATTATTTATCTGTTTGTAAAAATGTAAATGGAACCCTCATTACTATCTGGCATAATAATTTTTTGGGAGATGCCGGAGAATTTAAAGGATGGGCAACAATGTATGAACAGTTTATTGCTCAGGCTCTGCAATAATTTTTTCATTACTGCGCTTGATACTGTAATTTACCAGGAACACGCCAATGAGTGTTACAATAGCACCCCACAAAATATAGATCGTCAATTTTTCGTGCAATACAATGGCAGCTGTTACCATAGCAACCAGCGGATTAATATAGGCATACAAAGAAGATACCGCTGCCGGTAAGTTTTTCATGGAATAAATAAAAGCAACAAAGGCCAGCAGTGAACCGGCTAAAACGAGGTAAGTGATGGCACCCCAGGCTGTGGCCGAAATATTTTTTATAGCAATTGTAGGCTGCGTGGCTTCTGCCACAATAAATAAAATAAATGAACTGATAAGCATTTGCCAGCCTGTTGCGTAATATGGATTTATTTTTAATTTACCCCTTGCAATAATGATAGTACCTACACTCCAGGATAACATGGCAATAACTGACAAACCAACGCCGAAAATAAATCCATCAGGATGATGCTGAAAAGTATTTTCATAAAATACAATGCCGATGCCAGTAATACCAAGTAATAAACCAATAAAAGTAAGTATGGTCATATTGCGGCTTTTAAAAAAAACCATTTCAATGATCACCACACTCAACGGATACAATGCCCCCACCAATGCACTTAAACCTGTAGGAATATATTGCAGGCTCCAGGTGCTTAACCCGTTTGCCATTACAAACATCAGCAATGCCATTATTAAAAGCCACAAAAATTCTCTACGGGTTGGTAATGACAATTTTTTATACAACATGAAAAATAAAACAAAGCACATACCGCCTAAGAACTGGCGTATGTAGGCCATTTGCAATGCCGGAATCTCTGCAACACCAATTTTACTGGCCACCCAAGTAGTACCCCAGACTATACTGGTAATGCCCAAAGCCAGGTATCCTCCTGCTTTTCCTTTTGGTAAATTTTTGCTGATACCCATTTATAATTGCAGTTGATTAATGTTTAAAATGCCGGAGACCGGTGATCACCATCGATAAATTATTTTGTTTGCAATAGTCAATAGAATCCTTATCCCGTATAGAACCTCCCGGTTGTATAAAAGAACTTATACCTGCAGCATGAGCAATTTTTACACAATCATCAAACGGAAAGAACGCATCGCTTGCCAGCGCAGCTCCAGTTAAATCAAAATTAAACTGCTTTGCTTTTTCTATAGATTGGCATAACGAATCTATTCTTGAAGTTTGTCCGCACCCCTTGCCAATCAGTTGTTTATTTTTTACCAGCGCAATGGAGTTACTTTTTAAATGCTTGCAGATAATGTTTGCAAAGATCAGGTCATCTTTTTCATATGCACTTGTTTCTCTCCCCCCTTCTTCCTTCCATTCAGTATAATTACCTGTATCATTTTCCTGTGTAAGTATGCCGTTTAAAACAGATCTATATTGATGGGTTAAATTCAGTTTTGTTTTTTGTTGCAAAAGGATCCGGTTCTTTTTTATTTTTAAAATCTCCAATGCATCCACGTCAAAAGATGGGGCAATTAAAACTTCAAAAAATATTTCATTGATTGCTTTAGCTGTTACCAGGTCAACAGCAGCATTGCAAACCAATACTCCGCCAAAAGCACTTTCGGGGTCTCCGGCCAATGCTCCATCCCATGCTTCTTTCAGGGTTGCTCTTGATGAAATGCCGCACACATTAGTATGCTTGATAATAGCAAAAACATTCCCGGCCTCCCCTAAATCCCCTCTCAAGGAGGGGACTTTTGCACTCTGCGTATTTGAAGTGCTTTTGAATTCAGCAATCAATTGTATCGCTGAATCTACATCTACTAAATTATTATACGATAATTCCTTGCCATGAAGTTTTTCAAAAATCTCATCGATGTTACCATAATATATTCCCTGCTGATGTGGATTTTCTCCATATCGCAAAACAGTTTTCTCTTTATTAAATGAATTTATAAAACTGGTTTGGTTAAAGTAATTGGAGATAGCCATATCATAACCGGTGCAAACATCAAATGCTTTAATGGCAAACATTCTCCGCTGCTCCAAACTGGTTTCGCCTTTCTGTTCCATTAAAATTTTTTCCAGTAATAAATAATCTTTTTTTGCCGCCACTACTAAAACCGAATCATGATTTTTTGCAGCAGCACGTATCATGGATGGGCCGCCGATATCAATTTTTTCAATGATCAGTTTTTCATCCGAAGTTGTTCTTACTGTTTCTTCAAAAGGATACAGATCAACAATGACCAGGTCAATTTCCGGAATCTTGTATTCTTTCATCTCATCTACATGCTGTGCATCGTCCCGTTTACCTAATATCCCTCCAAATACTGATGGATGCAATGTTTTTACCCGGCCACCCAAAATTGAAGGATAAGTTGTTAATGACTCGACAGGAATACAAGGCACACTTAAGTCCTCAATAAATTTTTGTGTACCTCCGGTAGAATAAATGATTATTCCCAGCTGGTGTAATTGTTGTACAATGTTTTCCAGCCCGTCTTTATAAAAAACCGAGATGAGTGCCGCCTGAATCTTTTTCTGCATGTGTTTTGGTTAACAGGATTGCAATAAGAAAAGTGAAATCGTATGTATTTAATTTTGCTGCAAATTTACATTTTTTGACCTTAGCAAAATAGCCTTAAGTATTTGTATTATCAATTAAATGCTAAAAGGCAATGCCTATACATCAGTATTGAAGAAAAAATATTTAACGTCCTGTAAAAAATATTTCGGCCCGGGAATTTAAATCTATCTCACGGGGATTTTTTCCGGCATTTAAAGGCCTTGTATTACTATAGCTTTTTACATCATTTATCCTGGAAAGGTTGACCAGGCGTGAAAGCAGGTATTGTTTTACTATTTCAGCTCTTTCTTTTGCAAGCCGGTCACATACTGCATTTATTCCTTCTGCTTTATACGCATGCCCTTCAATAGAAATTGAGAGCGCAGGATTTTCAGTTAAAATGGCAATTACGCTATCCAGCACTTTATAGGTTGCTGCATATAAAGCAGATTCCTGCGTTGGGAAAGGTACAATAACAGCATCTTTACCAGGGCATCCATTATTGTCTTTATATCCAAAAACATCAGGACATTTGTCGTCCCTATCTACAATGCCATCTTCATCTCTATCTTCAATTTCTGGTCTTTTGGGTGGTGGCGGGTAATTCATTATTAACTCTGCACGTACGTTTACGATGAGTCCGTCTTTGTCAATTTTTTTAATTAGCGGATCCGCTTTGCCAAAACCTTTTACTGCAAGAATTCTTGAGCTGTCAATACCCCGTCCTAAAACATAAGTTTGTATAAACAAAGCCCTGTTTAAAGAAAGGTAATAACAGATCGTATCGTTGCCTTCATCTTTATAAGCATACCCATCAATAGAAAGTGTTATTGCCGGGTTTTTAAGCATAAAAGATATTATACTATCCAGTGAATTAAAAGTAAAAGCATGAAATAAGGCTGATTGTTTATAGTCAAACCGGATAACAATGGTATCCCTGATTTTTTGCTGAAAACAATTTTTGCTGAAATAAATTGAAGCGCTGGTGGTTTTATTCTTTATGTTAATACCCGACGGACCCGCAAAAACAGCTGAACTGTTAATCAAAAAAAATAAAACAATCCACCTGGATATTTTCATTCTTAAAAATTTAATGGTTGCATAAAGGTACTTACTACTGATAATAATTTGTAATATCTCCCGATTGACCTGGAAATGGAAATCGCAACTTATATGCCAACATTGTAAATGAATGCCCCATCCCGGGGGATAGAATGAAATTCCAGTTTAAGTGCTTTGCATTCCGCTTGCCATTTTTCAATTTTCCATTGGGGGTTTGAAGCATCAAAAATAAATTTTCTGCAGTTGAAAACCTTTACCAGTTGGGCTATATGGAGTTTTGGATTTTTTGAAATGATAACGAGGTCCACTTCAATTTTATGCTCAGGCATCTCAAATAAATCAGGTTTGTTAATAATGACAATTTTCGTACCCTTAAACTGATAATACAGGTTATACTGAAACAGGTCTGCAATTGAATCCGTCCTGTTGTTCAGTTGCAATGCAATTCTGCCGGGTTTTAAATGAAAGTTTTGCAATAAGCCGTCTTCCAACAAAACACTATCCCCTACAAATTGATAAGTATTACCATTTATAAAATCAATAGCCTGGTGTTGCGGCACATTATAAACAATTAATTTTTCCTGCTTCAACAGTTGCCATTTATTAATACAGTTTAATACAACAAATGCAAGTAAAAAAAATGATCCGGCAAATAAATACTTCCTATCTTTTCTTATAAGCCATGCACTTAAAGCAATTACCAAACCATATAATAACATTGTAGAAAAAACAGAAGCCGGAATTTTATCCCAAACCGCAAATGACAATTCATTTATTCCGAGTATTATCTTGTTCATTATCCAGACTAACCATCCAACTGATTTGCCCAGGTATAGTCCTACAAAAGGCACCCACGATAAAGCCACCAATGCTATTTCGGCATATAAAATAAAACCGGATAACGGAACGGCAATGATATTGGTTATTAAAAACAAATTAGGAAACTGGTGAAAATAATAAATGCAAACCGGAAATGTAAGTAATTGGGCTGCGGAAGAAACGGCTATTAACTTCCACACATTATCAAGCCATTTATTTTTTATATACAAACAGTTATAAATTGGCCGTTGAAAAATTACGATGCCCACAACCGCCAGGTAAGATAACTGAAAGCCAACATCCCATAAATAATATGGATTGTAACATAATAATACAAAAGCTGATGCCGCCAATGAATTATAAATTGAAGCCTGTTTTGTAAAATTTTTACCCACTGTTATAAACGTAAACATGACTGCAGAACGCAATACAGATGCAGCTGCACCGGTAAGAATGGAAAATAACCACAGGCAACTTAATATCAGTATCACCTGGAGTAATTTTGATCTATTTATCAATGGGATTTTTGCAAATAACCAAACCAGCAGCACATATATTAATCCTAAGTGCATTCCGGAAATGGCAATGATATGTACCACACCCGTATTACTGTATGCCTGCACCAGGTCTTTATCCAGGTCGTTTGTGTAACCAATTAACAAGGCTTCTGCTATACCTAATTCATCTTTACCAATATCAATTTTTTTTTGCAAAACAGACAATACAAATGTTCTTGCAGAAAAAATGAATTGCTTAAACCCATTAATATTTTTTTCAGGTAATTGAACCCAACCCTTTCCTTTTAAAAACACATTGTGGTAAGTTTGCTGAAAAGCAGCATAGCGTTGATAATTAAAAGCTCCCGGGTTACCTGAATTTTTTATGGGTTGAAGATTTTTGCGAATCAATATTTTATCTCCATAGTGCAAATCGTTTTTAATACTGTCTTTCGAAAAGTATAATAATAATTTTCCTTCGCAGCGGATGGTTTCGCCATTTTGTAAAACAGCTTCTACATATCCATCAGCTTTAAAGGATTTTGCTTTTTCTACAAGTGGTTCATCAATACGAACAACGAGGTAACTGCCATCACGGTAATAATTTCCATACCAGTTATTTTTATGCCGAATATCTTTTTGCCAGGTAATTAATAAACCAAAACATAGTAACAGCAGTTGTACAATAAAGCCCTGCAAGGCTTGTAACTTAAACCGTAATGCAATTGGTAATAATAAAAATAACAGAAATGAAATATAGAAAGAGATCAATGCCGTTAGTATAAGAATTACCGGTATTTGTAAATACCATTGCAGTATGATACCTGCAATTAATGGTAATAACAACCTGATGAAAGGAGATTTTTTCCAAACGGGTATTACATAAGGGCGGGGCATTTAACAAAATAGAAAATCCTTTTGAAGAATCAAATAGGCATTTTTATTTACTGAGGTGCATACTCCGTTCTTTATACAACTGTCTGAAATACGGATCACGCAGGTCTTTAATGAAACGTATGGCTTCTCCTGTACTTTTCATCTCCGGCCCAAGTTCTTTATTTACACCGGGAAATTTATTAAAGGAAAAAACCGGTTCTTTAATGGCAAAGCCGGTAAGTTTTTTCTCGAAAGTAAAATCTTTAAGTTTGTTTACACCCATCATTATTTTGGTGGCAATATTCAAATAAGGAATCTGGTAAGCCTTTGCAATGAAGGGCGTGGTACGGCTTGCTCTCGGATTGGCTTCTATCACAAAAACATTACCATCTTTAATGGCAAACTGAATATTGATTAGCCCTTGTATTTTTAATGCCCTGGCAATTTTTTCGGCATACTCTTCCATGGTATGCACAATCAACGGCGATAAATTAAACTGCGGTAACACCGCATTACTATCACCGCTATGAATACCGGCCGGCTCAATATGTTCCATCACACCCATCACATGAAAATCATCTCCATCAAAAATGGCATCTATTTCTGCTTCCTGGCAACGATCAAGAAAATGATCAATTAAAATTTTATTCCCGGGTAAATGTTTTATTAAACTCAGTACGCCTTTTTCCAGGTCTTCATCATTAATCACAATACGCATTCTTTGTCCGCCCAGCACATAACTTGGCCTTATTAATACCGGATAACCAACCTGTTTAGCTACTTCAATGGCTTCATCGGTATTAAAAGCAGTGCCGTAATTTGGATAAGGAATTTCCAGGCTTTTCAGCATATCGCTGAACCTTCCACGGTCTTCGGCAATGTCCATACTATCGAATGAGGAGCCGATTATTTTGATGCCTTTTTCATGCAAACGTTTGGCAAGTTTAAGTGCTGTTTGTCCGCCGAGCTGCACAATTACACCATAAGGTTTTTCGTATTCAATAATTTCCCAAAGGTGTTCCCAAAACACGGGCTCAAAATAAAGTTTGTCGGCAATATCAAAATCGGTTGATACAGTTTCGGGGTTACAGTTTACCATAATTGCCTCGTAACCGGCTTCTTTAACAGCCAATAAACCATGTACACAACAGTAATCAAACTCAATGCCCTGACCAATTCTGTTAGGGCCGCTGCCTAATACAATTATTTTCTTTTTATCCGAAACCAAACTTTCGTTACTAACCAGTTTGCTTTCGTTTGCAGGTTTGTTTTCGAAAGTAGAATAGAAGTATGGCGTCTTTGCTTCAAACTCGGCACTGCAGGTATCCACCATCTTAAACACACGGGTAAGCCCCATGGCTTTTCTTCTTTCATAAATTATTTCTGCTTCTTCTTCTTTCATAATACGAACGATTTGCTCATCACTAAAACCTAAAAATTTTGCTTCGGTTAAAACATCATCGGGTAAAGTTTTTAAATCGTGCAGGGCTATCTTTTTTTCACAATCACAAATTTTCTGAATCTGGTAAATAAACCAACGGTCAATTTTTGTGCTTTCGCAGATACGTTTTATGCTTGCACCGGCCATTAGTGCATCTTTTATCCTGAATATCCTGTCCCACTTAGGAATTTTAATGTACTCGATCAATTCATCAGCATGCATCAGGCTTTTTCCATAATACCCTAATCCTACCGCTTCATTCTCCAAACTTTGACAGGCTTTTTGCACCGCCTCTGCAAAGCTTCTACCTATGCCCATTACTTCACCAACACTTTTCATTTGAAAGCCAAGGGTATCTTTTGCACCTTTAAATTTATCAAAATTCCAGCGTGGTATTTTTACAATTACATAATCAAGCGCCGGTTCAAAATAAGCCGATGTAGATTGGGTAATCTGATTTTTTAATTCATCTAAATTATAACCAATGGCAAGCTTTGCGGCAATTTTTGCAATAGGATAACCGGTTGCTTTACTGGCCAATGCAGATGAACGGCTAACCCTTGGATTAATTTCCACTACAATAATCTCTTCTGTTTGTGGATTGAGTGCAAATTGCACATTACAACCACCGGCAAAATTTCCAAGGTCTCTCATCATCCTAATTGCTGTATTGCGCATGAGCTGGTAAGCCGTATCGCTTAAAGTCATTACCGGTGCAACAGTAATTGAATCGCCGGTATGAATCCCCATGGGATCAAAATTTTCAACCCCGCAAATAATAACTACGTTATCTGCATTATCTCTTAATAACTCCAGTTCAAATTCTTTCCAACCCAGCACTGCCTTTTCTACCAATACTTCATGTATCGGGCTTGCAATTAAGCCGGTATTTAATGCTTCATCAAGTTCATCTTTACTAAAAACAATGCTGCCACCTGTACCTCCTAAAGTAAAAGATGGACGGAGCACCAACGGAAATCCAATTTCCTGGGC
This sequence comes from Chitinophagaceae bacterium, assembly GCA_043748745.1. Classification (GTDB taxonomy): domain Bacteria; phylum Bacteroidota; class Bacteroidia; order Chitinophagales; family Chitinophagaceae; genus Ferruginibacter. Next base: position 86,911 of record JAYVEQ010000018.1, read on the forward strand.
AAATTCTTTTCCTTCTAAAAATGAGTTGGCAATTTTTGCCGGGCAAACTGGTATCCCCATTTCAATCATCCACTTGCGGAATTTTTCCCTGTCTTCGGCTTTATCAATAGCTTTTATATCAACACCAATCAATCTAACATTGTGTTTTTCCCAAATTCCCAACTCATCAACTTCTTTACAAAGATTAAGGGCTGTTTGTCCGCCCATGGTTGGTAATACAGCATCAATTTTATTTTCTTCCAGTATCTGTTCAATGCTTTCAACAGTAAGTGGTAAAAGATAAACCCTGTCGGCCATCATCGGGTCGGTCATAATTGTTGCCGGGTTACTGTTTATAAGAATGACCTTTACAGCTTCTTCCCGTAAAGAACGGGCAGCCTGTGTACCCGAATAATCAAACTCGCAGGCCTGGCCAATAATAATAGGGCCTGAACCAATAATTAAAACTGATTGTATGGAATTGTCTTTGGGCATAGTAGCATTGCCGGTGATGTGGCGTGCAAAAGTAATGGCAAAAAAAGAAAAAGAAAAATCTTAAAAAACGATCTCAACCCTCCATTCACCCGATTCAAAAAATTCAATATCAACAATACCCCTATCAACACCGTTAAATTTAACATGGAAAGGAAATTGAACATCCTGGAATTCGATGGTTTTTATCATGTTCATTTCAGTGGTATTTGTGCGCTGAAAGTAACCATTAGTTATCTGGAAATTATCTGTATTGGCTGTGGCCATAACACCGGTTTTCATTGAAAAATACACAGAATTTTTTTTAGTCGCCAGGTACTGGACGTTTTTGTATGTAACTGATGAACCCATTTCTACTATGTTGTATGGATTTTCGTATTCTCCTTTGTAATTATCCTTTTTCCAATAACCCGTTATTAAAGTTTCTATCCCGTTTGATGTACGGTGTATTTCGCCTTTACCTTCTTTAAATCCTTTTTTCCAACCACCATAATAAAAATCACCATTTGCCCAGGTATATTTTCCTTTTCCATCCGGGAGCCCGTTTTTAAAATCCCCGTCATATGTAGCTATACCAACTGCAATACCCTTACCATTTGCTTTTCCGTTGTTACATTCTCCTGTATAGGTTCCTTTTATAGAATCCAGTAAAACCTTGCAATCGGCATTTTGTGCTGAAACACATGAAATAATAATCGAAAAAAATGAGAGTAAAATAAACTGTTTCATAAAAGTAGTTTTTAATTAAAGGGGATGATTAAAAAACGTTTGACTGATTAACAGTAATTTTACCGCCAGGCTATGAAATATTACATTAATTCATCTTTCATAAAACTAATGATTAAAAATTTACGAGCAGTAGTTTTTATTTTTATCCTGCTGTTAAATATTTCTTATTGTTCTGCCCAGTTTTTTTTGCAAAAAAATTACCCGCAAAACTATTTTATCTATCCTGTTGTTGCTGCAAATTCATTAGCAGCCAATTTTGGTGAATTAAGGCCCAATCACTACCATATGGGTTTGGATTGCAGAACAGACAAAAAACAAAATATGCAGGTTCTGGCCTCAGCAGATGGCTATATTGCCAGAGTAAAAATTGAACCTTTTGGTTTTGGAAGGTCCATTTATATTAATCATCCCAATGGACTATCAACCCTGTATGCCCATTTAAATAACTTTACACCAGAGCTGGAAAAGTTTGTAAAAGAACAGCAGTATAAATTAAAAAGCTGGAAAGTTTACCTGGATATACCTTCCAATTTATTCCCGGTTAAAAAAGGAGACTTTATTGCCTTTAGTGGTAATACCGGCGGATCCCAGGGGCCACATCTGCATTTTGAAATAAGAGATACAAAAACAGATAAGGTATTAAACCCATCGTTGTTTGGTTTTCCAATACCCGATAATATTGCACCCGATGTTTATCGATTGGCAGTTTATGACAGGAGCATCAGCACTTACGAACAATCTCCAAAAATTTTTACAGTTAAAAAAGTAAATGGAATTTATGTTACTAATCCTGCTTTGATCATTGCCAATACAAGTAAGGTAAGTTTTGGTATTTCAACAGCTGATCGTTTTAATGGCTCCTCCAATCGTAATGGTATTTACGAAACTGTATTATTTGAAAATGAAAACCCTGTAATTGGGTTTCAGTTAGACAATATCAGTTATGATGAAACCCGTTATTTAAATGCCCATATCGATTATAAATTAAGAAGCAATGGCGGACCTTTTGTTCAGCATTTATCAAGATTGCCGGGTTATGTTAACAGCATTTATAAAACGATCAATGGCGATGGTGTTATCGCCCTTACCGATGACAGCACTCATCATATTAAAATTGAAGTAAAAGATGCCAATGGCAATACTTCGGTGGTTAATTTTGAAATAAAACGGAGTACAAATTTTAAAGAACCTGGTAAATCGGATCCTTCATCTTATTTTCAGCAGGATGAATTTCATCCCGGCTTTATCAACATATATGAAAACAACAATATTATTTTTTATTTGCCTGAAAACAGTTTGTATGATTCTATCCGTTTTAGATATAATGAAATAGTTACCGAAGGATATCCAATTTACCAGTTGCACAATACAAGTGTACCGCTGCATAGATATTTTCCAATTACAATGAAAGCCTCAACTTCTTTACCCGATAAAATGGTAATGCACCGTTTTGCAAACGGAAAAGATGATTTTAAAAAAGCAGATCCGGTAACTAGCGGAAATGAGCATGGCTGGTTCAGGAGCAGCTTCAGGGACTTTGGAAGTTTTCAACTCATGATTGATACTATGCCACCAACTATTACACCCATTGGTTTTAAGAACGGCATGGATTGCAGTAAACAAAGCCATATTCGCTTTGTTGTATCTGATAACACCGAAGAGATAAAGAGCTTTACTGCAACACTGGATGGCACCTGGCTTCTTTTCAGCAATGATAAAGGCAGAACATTTATTTATACATTTGATGAAATGTGCCCAACCGGCGAACATGAATTAAAAATAATTGTAGAAGACCAGGTGGGGAACGTGATCGATAAAGTTTATCATTTTACAAGATAAAGTGGTTATTAATCCGTTTAAACATTATTCAGTAAGACGTACACAGATTAACCAATTAACTGATTAACAATGACTCATTTAACAGAAGGTAACAAAGCTCCGGCATTCAGGAGCAAAGACCAGAATGGTAACCTGGTTTCATTATCAGATTTTAAAGGCAAAAAAATTGTTTTATATTTTTATCCTGAAGATGATACACCTACCTGCACCATGCAGGCCTGCAACCTGAGGGATAATTTTGGTCTTTTAAAAAAGAATGGGTTTACAGTCCTGGGTGTAAGTCCGGATGAAGAAAAAAAACATAAAAAATTTGAAACTAAATACGATCTCCCTTTTACTTTAATTGCAGATCCAAATCATACTATCATTGATAAATATGCTGTATGGGGCGAAAAGCAGTTGTACGGCAGAACCTATATGGGACTGCACCGCACTACTTTTTTAATTGATGAAAAAGGGATTATCTGTAAAATATTTTTAAAACCAAAAAGCAAACAGCATACCCAGGAGATTTTAAATGCCTGGCAACTTATTGAAGAAAATAAACGTTAGGTATTTTATTATACCTTAAAAATTAAATTATGAAAAAAACAGCCGTCATCACCTTATTTATTTTTTTAGCAACATTAGTGTTTAATGCATGCAGTAAAAGCAGCCCCTCTCCCGGTGGAGGAACCGGAGGAGGTATAACTTTTTCATGTGTTGGTATCAGCCCAAAATTTTCAACAGATGTACAGCCAATACTTACATCCGTTTGCTCTATCAACAGCAATTGCCATGCTGCCGGCAGCACAAATTCCGGAGGGCCATTTACTGTTTATGCACAGGTATTTGCAAAAAAATCAAATATAAGAGCGGCAATACTTGCAGGTACGATGCCGCAAAGTGGAACTATTTCACAGGCACAAATCAATGCTTTTATATGCTGGATAGACAGCGGAGCCCCAAACAATTAATAATTCAATTAAAAACGGAATTCATAAAACCCATTCCACTTCTCCAAAATTAAACTCCCGTTCAATTGCATCAACCGTTATTAAACGACCTTCATCAGAAACTCCTTTTATTACCGTTTCAAATTTTACAGCTTCTTTCTTAAGCATTATTTTTTTATTCAGTTTATAAAGATGCCGATTGTAATTCCGTATTAGTTTTTTCGCAAAATTTTCATTCAATGCATCTGCAGTTTTCATCAGCAGGGCATGCAGTTCTTTAGCCATGTCAATCGTATCAAAATCTTTTCCGGTTATTTGTTTAAGCGAAACCGGGTTTATTAATGATTTATCAAACTTTGTTTGGTTAATATTAATGCCAATTCCAACAACAGCCCATTTCCATGTTTTACCCTGAAAAATATTTTCAATTAAAATCCCTCCTGCCTTTCTGTCACGCCAGAATAAATCATTCGGCCATTTAATTTTTGTCTCATCACCTGCATAACCTTCAAAAAACTCAAAACAGGCAGTTGCCAGCAAAGCAATTAATTGAAATTGATGAGTTATTGGTAACAGTTCTGCCTGTAAAACAAGGCTCATAGCTATATTCTTTCCGGGTTCGGTTTTCCAATGCTTTCCCCTTTGCCCTTTTCCCGCAGTTTGTTCATGGGTAAACCACAACATTCCATGTCTTGCCTTTCCAGCATGTATCTGTGCCATGGCATAGTTATTGGTACTATCCACCGTATCTAAAACATTAAAAAAACCGTCTCCGGACATAATAATTCAAATGGCAAAGAAATGTTACTTTTGCCATTATTTGCAAGCTACAAGCTTGCATTGTAAAAACAATAACCATCAAATCCTGCTTTACTGATAATATACGGAGCAGGAATGAATAAAAAAAATAAGCAGATTTGAATAATTTAACCGCATTAGCCAGTCGAAAAAAGAACAGTATAGTACGCATTACAAGAAACAGTAAAATTTTCAAAACAATCATATATGCCATACAGGAGAAAAAAGGCGAACGTATTGTAAGTCTTGACCTCCGTAAAATACCGGAAGCAGTAGCTGATTTTTTTATTATTTGCCAGGCCAGTAATACTACCCAGTTAAGAGCCATTGCAGATTTTATTGAAACCGATGTAAAAGAAAAATGCATGGAGATGGCCTATAAACATGAAGGCCGGCAAGGGCAGCAATGGATTTTGATTGATTATGTGAATGTGGTGGTGCATATCATGTTACCTGAACCAAGAAAATTTTACCAGCTGGAAGAAATGTGGAGTGATGCGGCATTTACAGAGCATAATGACTGATCAGTTAATTACTTTTTTGATTTAAAATAAAAACATAACATAAACGTCTATTAATAAAAGCCTTAATTGATAGAACAGGTAAGTTTCCAAAATAATGGCACCAAAAAATATGAATCAGCAAGACAGCAATAAAAAATATAATCCCGATAATATACCTCCAAAAGGAGATGATTCGCAAAAGAAGAAGCCCAGGTTTAATATATACTGGATCTACGGAATTGCCGTTCTGTTTTTTATTGGCTGGAATTTATTTCGCACGGTAAGCAGTGCCGGTGTAGAAACCGACCAGCAAAAATTCTATCAAATGGTGATGCAGGGTGATGTGGTAAAAATAAAAACCATTCGTAATAAAAAAATTGTTCGTGTTTTTATTTATAAAGACAGCTTAATCAATAAGGCCGGTTATTATAAGCAGATACTAAATGTAAAACCGGAAGATAAAAATTATGACGCTGTAATAAATATTAAACCCGATCAACCTCAGCTTTACTTTAACATTGTAGATGATAAAACATTTGCAACCCAAATGGGAGATTTTTATAAAAAGAATCCGGTAGTAAAAGAAATTGCAGACTCACCCGATGATGAAGGTGAATTTTTTGGACAGATCATCAGCACCTTACTTCCCATTTTATTAATTGTTTTATTGTTTGTAATGATGATGCGTAAAGTTGGTGGCCCGGGCGGCGGTGGCGGAGCCGGCGGAATTTTCAATATCGGAAAATCAAAAGCAACTTTATTTGAAAAAGGAACAAGGGTTAATATAAATTTTGGCGATGTTGCAGGCCTTGATGAGGCAAAAGTAGAAGTAATGGAAATTGTTGACTTCTTAAAAAATCCAAAAAAATATACTGCCCTCGGTGGTAAAATTCCTAAGGGAGCATTACTGGTTGGCCCTCCGGGTACCGGTAAAACATTATTGGCCAAAGCTGTGGCAGGAGAAGCACAGGTTCCTTTCTTTAGTTTAAGTGGCAGTGATTTTGTTGAAATGTTTGTAGGTGTTGGTGCAAGCCGTGTTCGAGACCTGTTTAAACAGGCCAGAGAAAAAGCGCCATGTATAATTTTTATTGATGAGATTGATGCCATAGGCAGGGCAAGAGGAAAGAATATGATGATGAGTAATGATGAAAGAGAAAATACTTTGAATCAATTACTGGTAGAAATGGATGGTTTTGGAACCGATTTAGGTATCATTATTTTAGCAGCAACAAACAGGCCTGATGTATTGGATAGTGCTTTGTTAAGACCGGGTCGTTTCGACAGGCAAATATCAATTGACCGTCCTGATCTTGTAGGCAGGGAAGCCATTTTTAAAGTTCATCTCGGACCAATTAAAATTTCACAAACGCTCGATATTCATAAACTGGCTGAACAAACTCCGGGTTTTGCCGGTGCAGATATTGCCAACGTTTGTAATGAAGCCGCATTGATTGCTGCAAGAAAAGGAAAAGCAGCAGTTGATATGAGTGATTTTCAGGATGCCATTGACAGGGTTATTGGCGGATTGGAAAAAAAGAATAAGATCATTTCTCCAGAAGAAAAAGAAATCATTGCCTACCACGAAGCCGGCCATGCAATTTGTGGATGGTACCTGGAGCATGCTTATCCTTTATTAAAAGTTACAGTTGTACCAAGAGGAACTGCTGCATTAGGTTATGCCCAATACACACCGAAAGAACAATATTTATACAATACCGATCAGCTGATGGATCAAATCTGTATGACGCTTGGCGGAAGAGCAAGTGAAGATATTTTCTTTGGTAAAATAAGTACCGGTGCCAGTAACGATCTGCAACAGATAACTAAAATTGCCTATAGTATGATTACCGTTTACGGTATGAATGATAAGGTAGGCAATATCAGTTACTACGATCCTAATCAGGAAAATGTTTTTACCAAACCCTTCAGTGAAGAAACCGGAAAAATGATTGATGAAGAAGTACGTAAATTGATTGACAACGCTTACCAGATCACCAAAAAACTACTTATTGAAAAAAAGGGTGATGTGGAAAAACTGGCCAAAGAATTATTAAAAAAAGAAGTGCTGTTTAAAAGTGATGTGGAAGCATTAATCGGCAAAAGGCCTTACGAAGAAAAAAAGACATTGGATATTGATGAAGAGCCTAAGGATGTAGTTAGTAAAGAGCCCACGTCTGAACTGCCGGAAGAATTAAAAACTCCACCCGCAATCTAATTTCATTATGGCTGTTTCACCCACAAAAGAAAATATTTTAAAACGAATAAGGCAGGCACTGAGTAACCCGGTGCCTTTGCCATTTCCGCAAAGCGAAGGAACCAATTCTGTTTTTTTACCGGCAACCGAAGATCTTGAAATAATTTTTGCACAGGAGTTTACAAACATGCAGGGCAAGTTTGCATTTTGTATTAATGAACAGGACATGCTGAATCAGTTGCAGCATTTAATTAAGGAAAAAGAATGGACCAAGATTTTTTGCAATACCAACAAATGGAATAACAGTTTCAGTAATACCATTAACCTGCCCGGTTGCGATGCCTCCATTACCGATTGCGAATTTTTAGTTGCCAGAACAGGTACTATTGTTATGAGTGCCGCACAACTGAGCGGACGTACGGTAAGTGTTTATGCCCCTGTACATATTTGCATTGCCTATACCAACCAGTTGGTTTATGATATTAAAGAGGCGCTGCATTTAATAAAAGAAAAATACTCCGGTAATATACCATCCCTTATAACTTTTGCAACCGGCCCCAGCCGTACTGCCGATATTGAAAAAACCCTGGTTACCGGGGTACATGGTCCTAAAGAAGTCTATTGCTTTCTGGTAGAATCATAATTGCAATTTTACAAGTACCTTTATTACATGATGAGCAAAGAAATATATAAATTATTTGTTTATGGATCGCTTCGCAGCGGATTTCGTAATCCTATATATGAATACCTCACTAAATATTTTCATTTAATGGGCGAAGCTGTTGTTAAAGGCAAGCTTTATGAAATGGGTGATTATCCTGTGGCTGCACCAACTACAGAAGATAAATTTATTTCCGGTGAATTGTATTGTATCAATAATCCAATGGAGTTTTCATGGGCAATAGGTCAGCTGGACGATTATGAAGGCATTACTGCAGAAGAAGGTGAAAAACCCTCTTACAAACGTGAAGAGGTTTTGGTTTACCAACAAGGTCAGCCTGTTGAAGCCTGGATGTATTGGTATAACGGTGATGTTAACGGGAAAACAGAAATTGAATCCGGCGATCTATTACAATACCTGCAGCAAAAAAACAAACCCTGACCAAATGGAAGTAGCGAGTGATAAAAAAATTTACTTCCTTTCCGATTTTCATCTGGGAGCCCCCAATGCTGCTGACAGCCTCATCAGGGAAAAAAAAATAATTCAGTTTCTGGATGAAATAAAGCCTGATGCCGTACAGATATTTATTGTGGGCGACCTCTTTGATTTCTGGTATGAGTATAAAAAAGTAGTACCCAAAGGCTATGTACGCATCATGGGCAAACTCGCCGAACTAACCGATGCCGGAATTCCAGTTCATTTTTTTGTTGGCAACCACGATATGTGGATGAAAGATTATTTTAACAAAGAGCTCAACATCCCCGTTTATTTTGAACCCGTTGCTTTTGAATTTAACCATAAGAAATTTTTAATAGGCCATGGTGATGGATTGGGACCGGGTGATCACGGCTATAAATTTATTAAAAAAATATTCCGCAATAAAGCCTGTAACTGGCTGTTTGGTATACTGCCGCCTTATGTTGGCATGGGCATTGCACATTACTTCAGCAGAAAAAGCAGGGCCCAAACCGGGCAAACCAATGAAGTGTTTTTAGGCGAAGACAAAGAGTGGCTCATCATTTATTGTAAAGAGGTTTTACAAAAAGATTTTTATGATTATTTGATCTTTGGCCACCGGCATTTGCCAATAGATTTTAATTTAAGTGAAAAAAGCAGGTATATTAATTTAGGCGACTGGATAAAATATTTCAGCTACGCAGTATTTGATGGAGAAAGTCTGGAATTGAAGTATTATGCCCCTATCCCCTGAAGGGGGATAAGTATAGGAGATTGAATTTTTATTAAATAATTAAATCTTGAAAAAACTACAATTAAAATATTTTTTTCTTTGCCTCTGTTTTTCTGTGGCAAAACCTGTGGTAACCTGTGCTCAAACTGATTCTGCTTTTCAATTCATAAAATCTATAAAAGGTAATTTCACTTATTTTAATGTTGATAATCTTGACAACATATACCTGATCACCAACAACAACCAGTTAAAAAAAATAAGCGATGCCGGAGACTCTGTAGCTGCATTTAATGATGTAAAAAAATATGGTAACCTTTCTTATGTTGATGTAACCAATCCGTTAAAGATTTTACTGTACTATACAAATTATTCAACTGTTGTGGTTTTAGACCGTTTATTAACCATACGTAATACTATCAATTTCCGAAAACAAAACATCTTCTACGTTAACAACATTACGCTCTCCTACGATAACAATATCTGGATATTTGATGAAGAAGATTTTAAGCTTAAAAAAATTGATGAGGATGGCATACTGTTACAGGCCACAACCGACTGGAGAATGCTATTCGATACGGTTCCCTCTCCAGTTAAAATAGTAGACAGGGATAATTTCATCTACCTCTATGATCCTGACAAAGGTTTTTACATTTTTGATTATTACGGCGGATATAAAAACAGGCTGGCTTTTTTAAACTGGTCAAATGTAGAAGTAAATCGAAATACGGTTTATGGCTTCAGCAATAATAATTTGTACAGCTACGAGTTGAAATCGCTGAATTTAAAGACATACAAACTACCGGATTTTTTTGGTAATGTACCAACAATAAAAGTTATGAATGGAAAAGTGTACCTGCTTAAAGAAGATGGAATAGATATTTACCAGATCAAATAACGGACAAAGCTGAATTACAGATTTAAGATGTCTGCCAGTTCTTTATCCCACTTACCGGTTTTACCATATTCCACTACACGGCCAATTTCCTTTCCGTCTTTCATTACTATAATGGTAGGTACAAGTGTAATGTTAAATGCTTTGGCAATATTCCCCAGTGAATTTTTTGCCCGGTTTACGCCAAAAAAAGTGATTCGCTCATCTGGTATACCGGTTTTCTCCTGCAGTTTAAAAAATTTAGGTAATATAAACTGGGTGTCTTCACACCAGGTTCCACCAAAAATAACAAACTGTACTTTGCCCTTTGCCCTTTCAAATGCATTCAACGTGGCAGTATCCGGATTGTAATAGCCCTGGCTGGAGTTATACCAGTTAAATGCTGTATCGTTTTGAATAAGATATTTATTTACCAGGCCCCTCAACACTTTTACTTCGGGGTGTTTCTCATCTTTACTTATTTCATATTGTGCCTGTGCAAAAGAATGTTCGTTTGCAAACAATAAAACTATAATGATCCAGCTTATTTTTTTCATACAAAATTTTTTATCCAAACTATAAATCCGCTTTCAATTCATTTAAAAACCCTTTTAATTTTTTTAAAGATTCTATCAATACAAATTTTTCATCTGCTCTTTTATTTTTTTTCAAATACTCTTTAGCGCCTTCAAGTGTATATTTTCTTTCCCGTAGCAAATGATATATCAGTTTCAGGTTTTTTATATCCTCAGGCCTGAAGAGCCTGTCGCCCTTTCCGTTTTTACGGGGTTTTAAGATATCGAATTCATTTTCCCAAAAACGTATCAGCGATTGATTAACTTTAAACATCTCAGCTACCAATCCTATGGCATAATATTTTTTCTGAAATAACACTTCGTCTTCCGGCACATCAATCAGATCCACCCCGGTATCCATATCCTTCAAAGGCATTCTGCCCCTGGTTAATTTTTTATTATCCGTTTTTACTTTTATTTTATTTGCCGGGGGCTTTACAATAGCAATAGCTTTTACTTCCGGTTCTTTTATTACCGGTGCATCATCAAAATCAAAAGATATCTGCTCAAGAGCCATAAATAAAATTAATCAAAACTTTTGGCACTACCCATTGCTGCCAGTTTCAGCACACGGTCGTATTGCTCAGCATTTAAGTCATTGAAGAAGAAATAAACGGGATCAACCGGGTTGCCATTAATATGTACTTCATAATGACAGTGTGGACCTGTACTGGCGCCGGTGCTGCCCACCCATCCAATCACTTCACCTCGTTTTACACGTTGCCCAACCCTTGCTTTAACTCTTACCATATGCATATATTCCGTTTCGTAGCCATAACCATGGTTAATAATGACATGGTTGCCTGTGCCTGTACCGCCACCAGCGGTGGTAACAACACCATCACCTGTTGCATAAATCGGCGTTCCTTGTGGTGCAGTAAAATCAAGGCCGCTATGCATTTTAGCAATACCATATATAGGGTGAATGCGCATGCCGAAGCCACTTGCTATCCGGTTGAGTTCTTTATTACTTACCGGTTGTATAGCCGGAATACTGGCCATTTTGCTCTCCTGGTTATTGATCAGTTTTTCAATGGCTGTATAACTTTCAAATTCATAAGCAACTCTTACTGTTATATTATTGAGCGTCTTTGCTATTTCGTCTCCCAGTTCATCATCCTTCAATAAATTTACTTTAGCAATTTCTTTATTTTTTTCAATTGCTTTAGTCCTGGCGCTGTCAGTTAAAGGATTGGCTTCAAAAATTGATCGGTAAACCTGGTTGTCCCGCTTTTCCAGTTCAGCCATTTGTTGTTGAAGTGTTTTTGTTTTTTCAGCAAGGGTAGTATAGTTGTCTTTAATTATTTCATATTTCATTTGAATTTCTTTATCAGCTGCTTTGGGAACAAACTTGGTGTACACCCATATAATAATGGCCGATGTAACCAATGCTGCAGAGATAAAACCAAATATCCGTAAAAGCTTAACCCGGAAAGGAATAACCAGCTTCTCGTAGCGAAGTGTATGTGTATTATAGTAGTATTTTATTTTTTTCATACCCCTATCCCCTAAAAGGGAATATGATGTTTTTTATATCATCAATCATTTTGCTTTAAAAATAACATTCGCTTAAATCTTCCAGATTTTCTTCCAGTTCCCTCTCCTTTAGAGAAGGCTTGGGGTGAGGCAGCTTTTTCATACCTTCGCAAAGTTCACAAATATAGCTCCATAAATAACAAAAATCAACCCATATAAACAATTGGTATATGATGACGAGTGCTGAGATACGACAACAATTTCTTGATTTTTTTATATCAAAAGAACATAGTATTGTTCCTTCTGCTCCTATTGTTGTAAAAAATGATCCTACGCTTTTATTTATCAATGCCGGCATGAACCAGTTTAAAGATTATTTCCTGGGTAACAAACAGGCGCCAAATAAAAGGATAGCCGATACACAAAAATGTTTACGGGTTAGCGGTAAGCATAACGACCTGGAAGAAGTTGGAGTAGATACTTATCATCACACTATGTTTGAAATGCTGGGCAACTGGAGTTTTGGCGACTACTTTAAAAAAGAAGCGATTGCCTGGAGCTGGGAACTGCTCACAGAAGTGTACAAATTAGATAAGGACCGTTTATATGTAACCATTTTTGAAGGTGATGTAAAAGAAGGGCTGCCCCGTGATGAGGAAGCGTACAATGAATGGAAGAAAGTAATTGCAGAAGACAGGATATTATTGGGCAATAAAAAAGATAATTTCTGGGAAATGGGCGATACCGGCCCCTGCGGCCCCTGTACCGAAATTACAGTGGACTGCAGGAGCGATGAAGAAAGAAAATTGGTTGATGGAAAAACATTGGTGAACAAAGATCATTCGCAGGTGATTGAGATATGGAATAATGTGTTTATGCAGTTCAACCGTTTAAAAG
>JAYVEQ010000019.1:0-39089 GCA_043748745.1 Chitinophagaceae bacterium
TTTACAAATAGCCGCAAAAATAAAAGGACGTGGGGAAGACGATATTGAAAAGGTTTTAAGAATGGTAAATTTGTATGATCGCAGAACTTCTAAATTCAATACCTATTCTTTAGGTATGAAACAGCGGCTGGCCATTGCTTCAGCCTTGCTGGGGGATCCGGACATTTTGGTTTTTGATGAGCCCACTAATGGGTTGGACCCTGCAGGGATTGCAGAGATCAGGGAATTGATAAAAGAGCTGTATAAAGCAGGCAAAACCATCATCATGGCCAGCCATATACTCGATGAAGTAGAGAAGGTTTGTACCCATGTTGCCATAATTCAAAAAGGAGTTTTAAAAACTGTAGGATCTGTTGCTGAACTTATCAAATCGGGAACAGTGGATACTGTGGTAAATGTAGTAATAGAGATAAGTGCAGCTGATAACAATGCGTTAAAAAATACGCTGCTCCAATTTGAAGGAATAGAATCTGTCTCTGAAACTGATAATGTATTACAATTGATTTGTGCCGAAAATATTACAGGGGAAAATATTAACCGGATGTGTTTTGAAAAAGGAATTATACTTAACAAATTAAATGTAAAACGAAAATCACTGGAAACCCGGTTTTTGGAAATTACCGGAAAACAAAGTGATAAATAAAAACTCTTAACTGATTATTATTTTGCAATGATAAAACTCTTAAAAATAGAATGGCTTAAAATAAAAACCTATACCGGGTTTATTTTGCTGGCTTCTTTTTTTGTACTTGGCGTCGGAACTTCCAATTACATAGTTTATTTGTTTAAAAGAAATGTACTTGATAAAGTACAGGCTTCCAAGATTCTGCTTGCAGGCTCACCATTTGATTTTGATATGGTTTGGAAAACCGTGAGCTATTACAGCAGCTATTTTTTAATGTTGCCTGCATTATTGATCGTAATTCTTATATCGAACGAGTTTAATTATAAAACACACCGGCAAAACATTATAGACGGATGGAGCAGGTTTGAGTTTTTAAAAGTTAAGATTGCATTGGCATTGATTTTTGGCTTAGCCAGTACTTTGGTCGTTATCATTACAGCGCTGATCTTTGGTGCAACCTCAGGCTCATCCTTTTCTTTAAATGGGTTTCAAAATATAGGTTACTTTCTGCTGAAAGCAGTTACTTATAACATGATAGCCATACTCATATCATTACTCACTAAAAAATCGGGAGTTGCTATAGCAGTTTTCTTTATTTATACCATTTTCGAAAATGGCGTTTCGTTGATGTTATTTTTTTTGGCAGTTAAGTTGAAAAAAGACAATAATATCGATTGGGGTAATCTTGGTAATTATTTGCCCATGAATGCATCTGATGGTTTACTCACTTCGCCTTTTGAACGATTTTCAGGCATTGCCAGGAATATTTTACCTTCTGATTTTAATTCAATAGTACTGGCTTTGGCCCTTGGCTATGTTATCATATTTTATTTTTGGAGCAGAAGAAAAATGATGAGGTCTGATCTGTAATTTATTTTTTTACCAGTCCTTTTAAAGCCGTTTCAATTTCTTTATGATTGAACTTAAAGCCAGTGTCCATAATTTTTTTACAACTTACAGTTGCACTTTTTAAAACTTCAATACTACGTTGTCCCATCATAATTTTTAAAATAAAAGCCGGAATATGAACAGGTAAATAAAAATTCCCTTTCATGGCTTTAGCTAAAACGGTTGTAAGTACTTTATTGCTAACTGGTTCAGGGGCTACTGCATTGTAACTGCCAGATAAGGTTTCATTTTCAATGGCATAAATAAATAAACGGCACAGGTCATCAATATGTATCCAGCTTATTATCTGCTTACCATTACCTAAAACAGTTGCAACTCCACAACGAACAGGTTTTTTAAATTCAACCAATGCCCCGCCGTCATTGCTCAGTACAATGCCTGTTCTTAATTTTACCAATCGCTTTCCAAGGTTTATAACCGGCTCAATACTTTCTTCCCAAAGTTTACAGGTTTGCCCTAAAAAACCAGGATCTGCGGCATCTGTTTCTGTAAATGCTTTTACTGGTTCAGAATCTGCACCATACCAGCCAATGGCACTTGCACTGATTACTGCTTTGACAGGATTTGTATTATTTTTTAAAGTAGCAATTATTAAACGGCTGCTTTCTGTTCGGCTGTTTACAATCTCTTTTTTATAATCATCAGTCCATTTTTTTTCTACAACACCTGCACCAGCCAAATGAATGATGTAATCTGCCTGCTGTAAGGCTTCTATATCCATTTGTTGTTTTTTTACATCCCAACTGGCATAACTTATATTTTTCTCTGGTTTTTTACCAGCAGGGTTTCGGCTCAGGATGATCACTTTATAGCCCCTTTTAACCAATACAATGGTTAGTGCTTTACCCACCAACCCTGTGCCACCTGTAATTAAAACTGTGTTCATTTATATTTTTTTTATGCCTGTTATGTAAAAACAAAAATCTGCACATCTTGTTCACTGTAATTTACGGTCATTGGTTTTTAAGTCGTAATTTTAATTTAAAGATTTACCTGTATGTATCGAATCAATTATATCTTTTTCTTTTTGTTATTGATCATACCAATAGCAATAGAGGCTCAATCATTAAAAATTTCTGATTTTGACCGGGGCGATACCCGTGATATGAATTTTGATATAATCGGTAAAATGAATAATAATAATATTTTAGTGTATAAAAATATCCGTTCAAAACATAAGATCGACATTTATGATAATGAGATGCAAACCCGGGAAACCATCAACCTTGATTTTATCCCTGACAGAACATTTAATATAGACTTTGTTGCTTATCCCGATTTTTTTTATATGGTATACCAATACCAGAAAGGAAGAATACTGCATTGCATGACAGTAAAAATGGATGCCAATGCCAAAAGAATGACTGATCCCGTTGAAGTAGATACAACCCAGATACCGGTAATGACTGATAATAAGATCTACACCACTATCTGGAGTGAGGATAAGCAAAAGATCATGCTGTTTAAAATTCAAACCCGCAATCAGAAGTTTAATTTAGTTACCCTGTTATTTGATAACGAGTTTACCCTGGTTAATAAAAACAGGTATGTAATTGATTATAACGAAAGGCGGGACAATTACGACAATTTTTTATTGGCTAATGATGGGACTTTTGTTTTTACTTATGATAAACAATCTG
This sequence comes from Chitinophagaceae bacterium, assembly GCA_043748745.1. GTDB lineage: Bacteria > Bacteroidota > Bacteroidia > Chitinophagales > Chitinophagaceae > Ferruginibacter. The sequence continues at coordinate 3,175 of JAYVEQ010000019.1, forward strand.
GCAACAGGGATAACAGTAATGAATTGGGACTTATCATAAAACTGCCATTGCAAAACTTATTTACTTTTCAAAATATCGGCCTCGAAGAAAAGTATATTGACAAAGTAAAACTGAAAATTGATAACCTCAATAACCGGTATATCATCAATACCTTTTATTATAAAAAAAATAGGGGTAGTATTGAGGGCCTTTTCACTTATATATGGGATAAGCCTCATGAAAAAACCTTTGCATCGCAATTTACAATTTTGTACGACTCTTTACGGTCAGAAGCAAAACGGGATGGCATGTTACGCTTTGCATTTGATAATTTTTTTATTCGCCAGGTAGTGGTAAAAAAAGATGGCGGTTTTATTCTTACAGCCGAAGATTTTACCAGCGAGATACGGGGAAACAACAATACCTGGAACAGGTATGATTACCTGTACAATCCTTACTCCCTTTCTTCAGGCAATTATTATTATAATCCATATACGGGATATTACCGTCCACTTAGCAGTTTTAATAATCAAAGTACCAGGTATTATTATGAGAACATATTGGTATTAAGTTTAAGTAAGACCGGTAAAACAGAATGGAGTAAAGTGATTCAGAAAGATCAGTTTGATGATGATGAAGATAATTTTATGTCTTTTTCTACCATGAATTCCGGTGGTGAATTACATTTTTTATTTAACAGCGATAAAAAAAATCAGATCATTTCCGATCAAAGTATAACACCGGGTGGTACAATAAAAAGAAATCCAACATTAAAAAGTGAACAACGGGGTTATGAGTTTATGCCGGCCTTAAGTAAGCAGGTTGGTGCCAATCAAATCATTATTCCATGTACTTACCGTAATAATATTTGCTTTGCCAAAGTTGATTTTTAAACAGGGAGCTTATTCAAACCTTTATAAAAATTCTTTTCAGTAATCTCTTATTATTCGTCAACTTCGCATTGGTAACTTTTCATTTATAACCAGCCTGCCGGCAGGCAGGTTTATAATCTACAATTGCTGTGACCGGTATTTTTAAGGCTAATAACTCGTATAATAATTTTTTGCTTTTATTGTATGCAGTATTGCTAAAGTTGCCCATGTTTCTGCACCCAATTGTACCCCAGCCCCGGCAAATAGATGGTTTTTTATACAAGGCATTTTTAAACTGGCTGCAACCAATCGGAAAAGTAATGCCGCTGATCTACCCGGTAACTGCATTTATTTTGTTGTACACCCAGGCTGTTTATTTTAATAAATTAGTAAACGACCAGCGCATTATGCAGCGCCCGAATTACCTTACAGGCATGAGCTACCTGCTTATTACTTCCCTGTTTATAGAATGGAATACTTTATCCTCACCCCTTATCATTAACAGCTTACTTATATGGGTTTGGGCAAAAATGAGTGGCCTGTATAACAATCAAAACCCCAAAACTGCATTGTTTAATATTGGTATTGCCATTGGTATAGCAACCTTTTTTTATTTTCCTTCGCTGGCTTTTGCTGCATTAATTATTTTCGGGCTCGCCATAACAAGGCCATTTAAAATTGCCGAATGGCTTATGGCTTTGCTGGGCATTGTTACACCTTATTATTTTTTACTGGCTATATTTTTTTTAACTGATAAATGGAAAGGCTATCGCTTACCGGGTTTTGTGGTAACTAACCCGGTGTTTCATCAAACCAACTGGGTTTATGCAGCCATCATCATAGTTTTGTTTACTTCCATTATCGGTATATTTTTCATTCAGCAAAACTTCGGTCGGCAGTTAATCCAGGCCCGTAAAAGCTGGAACCTCGTTTTTTTATATTTAATGGTGGCTTTATTTGTTCCATTCATTAATGCCACACATATTTTCGATTACTGGATCCTTTGTGCTGTACCCTTATCAGCTTTTTTAGGCGCTGCCTTTTTTTACCCGGCAAAAAACTGGTTCCCCACTGCATTACACTGGCTAATGCTGGCATTTGTAATTGCTGTAAGCTACTTCGCCTGAAAATTGAAACCGTAATTGTACATTTGCGTAGTTTTTATGTTGTAACAGGCATTCGTTTTTCATAGCATCACCGTTGTGTCACTCACTTTTACGGCATCACAAAATTGAGCAACTCAACATCTAACAATAAAACAACATCAGCACATGAAATTTGGCGTAGTAATTTTCCCTGGTAGTAATTGTGACAGAGATATGATTGAAGCATTGAAAATTGATCTTCAACAGGAAGTAGTTCAGCTTTGGCATAAAGATAAAGACCTCAGTATGTTCAGTACAGCGGATTGTATTGTTTTACCGGGCGGTTTTAGCTATGGCGATTACCTGCGCTGCGGTGCCATTGCCCGTTTTAGTCCTATGATGCAAAGTGTTATTGAATTTGCCAATAAAGGCGGAAAAGTATTGGGCATTTGTAATGGCTTTCAGATCTTATGCGAAAGCGGATTGTTACCAGGTGTTCTTTTACGCAACAGTCAGCAGCAATTTGTCTGTAAAAATATCTTTATGAAGGAAGCTGCTGCTGAAGGAGGAAAGGCATTAAAAATTCCCGTTGCACATGGTGAAGGAAGATTTTTTGCCAGTGATGCTGTACTGGAAGAACTGGAAATGCACCGCCAGATCATTTACCGTTATTGTGACGAAAAAGGAAATATAAATGCATCAGCTAATCCAAACGGAGCCATTCATAATATTGCCGGTATTTGCAATAAGCAAAGGAATGTATTTGGTATGATGCCGCATCCGGAAAGGGCCTGCAGTATTGCTTTAGGTAATGAAGATGGGAAAAATGTATTCAATCATTTGTTTGGCATAAATTAACATTTAATAGGGTTAAGTGGTCGTTAAGCCGACATCTGCCATGACTTTAATTTCGTAGTTTTGAATATGAAAAATATTTACATGAAAAATATTGTTGCAGGAATGGCACTGATGATGTTTGCCTTAATGGCAAATGCACAGATCAGCAACCCGGTAAAATGGACATACACCGCAAAAAAGATAAGCGATAAAACTTATGAGCTGCATTTAACGGCTAATATCGATGGTAACTGGCATTTGTATGCACAGGATGCGGGGGAAGGACCAGAGCCAACAAAAATAACTTTTTCAGCAAATCCGTTATTAAAATTTGATGGTAATGTGAAAGAAGTAGGTAACCTTGAGAAATCCTACGATAAGAATTTTAAATCTGTATTAAAATATTATGGAAAAAAAGTTGACTTTGTTCAAAAAATAAAAGTTAAGTCATCCATTGCAACAGTAGTTAAAGGTACCGTTTCATTTATGGTTTGTAACGACAGGCAATGCCTTCCTCCAAGAGATGTTCCTTTTACCATTAATGTTGGCGGAAAATAAAACCGTTTTAATATTTTCCCGATTCGTAAGTCGGGATTTTTTTTAATTAAAGTATTATGTATTTAAAAAGGGTTATTCTTTTACTTGCTGCAGTTTTATTCACTTTTCAGTTATCGCTGTTTGCACAGGACTCAAGTATTGTTCAGTGGAAAGCAACCGGAAAAAAGATTGCAGACGGGCAGTATGAAATACTTTTAAAGGGAGTCATAAAATCAGGGTGGCATGTGTATGCAAAACCTAATCAAACTGCCGGATTGGAAGGATTAAAAATTTCTTTTTCAGATACGGCGATTCATGAAGAAGGTATCAGGCAGCTAAATGCGAAATTTGATACCATTACAGATAAGATCTTTGATAATGCACAGGTAGAAGTTGCTACAGAAAATTTAGAGATCATTCAAAAAATAAATTTAGCAGGTGTTATCCCTGCCAGGTTAAAAGCGGTACTTCTTTATAATACAGCGGGCAGCGAATCTTTTATTCCGGAAGAAAAAAAGATTGACATTGAAATGGCTGGCGGAATAGATATGTCTGCATCCAACAGAATATTAATACCAACAATTGATTTAAAGAATCCTGTAAATACCTGTGGCGGAACAGGGATCACTGATCAGCAGTCAGGTTCAAATGGATTATTAACGATTTTTTTTCTTGGTTTCTTAGGTGGTTTGGTTGCATTAATAACACCCTGTGTTTTTCCAATGATTCCCTTAACCGTTTCATTCTTTACTAAAAAAGCAGTTACTAAAAAGAAAGGTATTTTTAATGCAACACTCTACGGATTTTTTATTTTTCTCATTTATATTTTATTAAGTGTTCCATTTTATTTTCTTGATAGTGCAAGTCCGGAAATATTAAATTCAATATCAACCAATCCCTGGTTGAATGTTATTTTCTTTGCCGTATTTATAATTTTCGCTTTATCTTTTTTTGGTTTATATGAGATAACATTACCCGGAAGTTTTTCCAGCAAGGCTGATTCCAAAGCAGGAACGGGGAATATTGTAGGGATCTTTTTTATGGCCCTTACATTGGCCATTGTTTCATTTTCCTGTACAGGCCCAATTTTAGGATCCTTATTGGTAGGTTCTTTAACCGGTGGTGCAATTCAATTAACTGCTGGCATGGGGGGCTTTGGCCTGGCATTAGCTTTGCCGTTTGCTTTATTTGCTTTATTTCCCAATTGGTTAAATTCTTTGCCAAAATCAGGGGGCTGGTTAAATGCGGTAAAAGTTGTTTTAGGTTTTGTGGAGGTAGCATTGGCTATTAAATTCTTATCTAATGCCGATCTTGTAATGCACTGGGGAATATTAAAAAGAGAAGTATTTATCGGAATATGGATTTTAACAGGTGCAGGGATAACTTTGTATTTACTGGGCTTAATAAAATTTCCGCATGACAGCCCGATAAAAAAACTCAGCAAGGCAAGAAAAGTTCTGGCAATCGCTTTTGGAGCTTTTACAATTTATTTAATTCCGGGATTGACCAATACAAAACTGGCAAATCTTAGTTTAATAAGCGGTTTTCCGCCGCCATTATATTATAGCCTGTATCAAAGCGGTGATGAGTGTGTTTTAAGTCTTAACTGCACACATGATTATGAAGAGGGTTTATTAAAAGCAAAAGCCGAAAACAAACCGGTACTGCTGGATTTTACTGGCTATGCCTGTGTAAACTGCCGGCGTATGGAAGAGAATGTATGGAGCAGCCCGGAAGTTTATAAGATCATGAAAGACAAATTCATTGTTGTTTCATTATATGTGGATGATAAGAAAAAACTGCCGGCTGCTAAACAATTTACCTTCACAAACAAAAATGATATCACAAAAGAAATCATTACGGTAGGAGATAAATGGGCAACTTTTGAAACAGAGAATTTTAAAAATAATGCACAACCTCTTTATGCTATAATAAATGCTGATGAACTTTTATTAAACAACCCGGTAGGTTATACCCCGGGTATAAAAGAATATAAAGATTGGTTGCTATGCGGACTTACAGCATTTGAAAAGAGGAGTAAATAAAAATTTTAAACTATCCATTATAAAAAAACCTCCGTTTTAACGGAGGTTTTTAAATTTGTGTTTGGGGGTTACAAAATTTATAAACTTAAAGTAATCCCGCTCCTTTTAAAGAAAAGGGATTAAGAATATTATAATGCAATTTGTTTTTCAGTCATCATCTTGCGCAGGTTAATTAAGCCATAACGCATGCGGCCTAAAGCTGTATTAATACTGCAACTGGTTAATTCTGCAATTTCTTTAAAGCTTAAATCGGCATAATGACGTAAAATGATCACTTCTCTTTGGTCTTCGGGTAGCATATCAACCATTTTCCTTACCCTGTCATGACTTTGGCCATTCATCAGTTTATGATCGGCACCAGGTTCCGAAAAATTAAGTACTTCAAAAATGTCCCTGTCATCGCTGGTTTTAATTGTTGGGGTACGTTTTACCTTCCTGAAATGATCTACACACATATTATGTGCAATACGCATGGCCCAGGGTAAAAACTTCCCTTCATCGGTATATCTGCCACCTTTTAAGGTGTCAATTATGCGGATAAACACATCCTGGAAAATGTCTTCACTCAGGTATTTGTCTTTAACCAATAAATAAATAGAGGTGTAAAGCTTGTCCTTGTAACGCAATACAATGGTTGCAAGTGCATTGGCATCTCCATCCATATACAAATGGATAAGCTGTTGGTCGGTTAAGTTGTTAAGGCATTTCATAAACTTCTACAGTTTTGATTGTTAGGATTTAATAACAGGTCCAAAAAGTGTGAAAAATGCGTAGAAGTCTTTTAGATAGGCTTTTTCGGTTTTTCATTTTTCTGGATATTGGACTGTAAAAATAGAAGTTGTTTTTAATATAGTATGAGTACTTCCGCTTAATCTTAAAAGTTTTACTACTTAGTAAAACTACGATTTCAGTATAATTGAAGCTACTTTACCAGCAAATAAAACTACCAATTGTTTTTATTAAGTATACTGTAAAGGAAAGCTTTAAGAAAAATTTCACATATTCATTGCAGCTCAATTAATGTAGTATTTTTGGACATGGCCATATTACAAAAAAAACCTAAGGAAGAAGCTTTAACAAGGCAATCGGGTATATATATCAAGGGAGCAAGGGTACATAATTTAAAAGATGTTACGGTAACTATTCCCCGTAATAAACTGATTGTAGTAACAGGTGTATCCGGTTCTGGTAAATCTTCATTAACCATAGATACTTTATTTGCAGAAGGGCAGCGCCGTTATGCCGAAAGCCTGAGTGCATATGCCAGGCAGTTTATGCAGCGTATGAATAAACCCGATGTAGATTATATTAAAGGGTTATGCCCTGCCATTGCCATTGAACAAAAAATAATAACCCGAACACCCAGAAGTACTGTTGGCAGCATGACTGAAATTTATGATTACCTGCGGCTTTTATTTGCAAGAACGGGTAAGACCATTTCGCCAATAAGTGGCAAAGAAGTAAAAAAGGATGATGTTGCAGATGTAGTAAAAGCCATTGAAAATGTAAAAGCGGGTGAAAAAGTTTTGTTATTGGTACCTTTTAAGCAACATACAAATAGAAATACAAAAGAGGAATTGAATATTTTATTACAGAAAGGATTTTCAAGACTTTATAGTGATAAGGAAGTTTTACGGATTGAGGATCTGCTGGAATCTGAAAAAAAAATAAACATTAAAAAGCCGGGTTTAACTTTTTTACTTGTTGACAGGTTGGTTGCAAAACAATTTGATGAAGATGAGAAGCACCGTATTGCAGATTCAGTTAATACTGCTTTTTATGAAGGTGAAGGCGAAATGTACCTGGAAGTGAATGAAAACAAATTATTACATTTCTCCAATAAATTTGAGGCAGACGGAATTCTTTTTGAAGAACCTGTACCTAATTTATTTTCTTTTAATAATCCTTTTGGTGCCTGCCCAACCTGCGAAGGGTTTTCACAAATACTGGGTATTGATGCTGATTTAATAATTCCCGATAAAAGTTTAAGTGTGTTTGAAGGCGCTGTAGCACCATGGAAAGGCGAAAAACTGGGATTATGGAAAGAAAATTTTATTAAAGCTGCAAAGAAATTTGATTTCCCGATTCACAAACCCATAATTGATCTTACTGAAAAACAATTGACAGATTTATGGGAAGGAAATGAATATGCCAATGGCATCAACGATTTTTTTAATGAAGTGCAGCAGAATTTATATAAAGTACAATACCGGGTTTTATTAAGCCGGTACCGTGGCAGAACATTGTGTACATCCTGTAAAGGTTACCGCCTGCGTAACGAAGCGCTTTATGTAAAAGTAGGAGGGAAACATATTGGTGAATTGTGTGAGCTGCCGGTAAAAGATTTGCAGGTTTGGTTTGATAATTTAAAACTGAGTGTATATGACCAACAGGTTGCAAAAAGAATCCTGATAGAAATTCGTCATCGTATTAAAACCTTGCTGGATGTGGGCCTTGGATATCTTACCTTAAACAGGTTAGCCAATTCATTAAGCGGCGGAGAGAGCCAGCGTATTCAGTTAACCCGAAGCCTGGGCAGTAACCTAACCAATTCTTTATACATTTTAGATGAACCTTCAATCGGTTTGCACAGCCGTGATACAAAACGGTTAATCACAGTGTTGAAAGAATTACGGGATCTTGGAAATACAGTTGTAGTAGTGGAGCATGATGAAATGATGATGAGAGAAGCAGACCATATTATTGATATGGGGCCACTTGCCAGTCATTTGGGTGGCGAGGTTGTTGCAGAAGGTGACTATGATGAAATAATTAGTAATAAAGAAAGTTTAACCGGTAAATATTTATCGGGGGTATTAAAAATTGAACCGCCAAAGCAGGTTCGAAAATGGATTCGCTCCATAAAACTGGAGGGGGCCCGGCAGAATAATTTAAAAAACCTTACAGTAGAATTTCCACTAAATGTTTTTTGTGTGGTAACCGGTGTTAGCGGCAGTGGTAAAACAACTTTGGTTAAACAAATACTTTATCCTGCTTTGCAAAAACTTAAAGGTGAGTTTATTGAAAAAGCCGGATTGCATAAATCTGTTAAAGGAGATGTAGAATCTATTGCCCAGGTTGAAATGGTTGATCAGAACCCGATTGGTAAATCTTCCAGAAGTAACCCTGTTACTTATATAAAAGCATATGATGAAATAAGAGACCTGTACAGTAAACAACCTTTAAGTAAAATGCGTGGCTTCATGCCAAAACATTTTTCTTTTAATGTTGATGGCGGAAGATGTGATGCCTGCAAAGGCGAAGGAGAACAAACCATTGAAATGCAGTTTTTGGCAGACGTGCATTTGACCTGTGATGTTTGCGGTGGTAAACGTTTTAAAGAAGAAGTGCTGGAAGTAAAATACAAAGACAAAAGTATTTATGATATTCTGGAAATGAGTGTAGATAATGCCATTGAATTTTTTAGTGCATCATATGGTGCTGATAAAAACGCGGCTGATGTGGCAAAAAAAATACAACCTTTAAGTGATGTAGGGCTTGGTTATGTAAAACTCGGTCAGTCTTCTGATACATTATCGGGTGGAGAAGCACAACGGGTAAAGCTGGCATCCTTTTTAGGCAAGGGCAAAACACAGGGCAGTATTTTATTTATTTTTGATGAACCCACAACCGGCCTTCATTTTCACGACATAAAAAAATTACTGGCATCATTTAATGCCTTGATCGAGCAGGGGCATACTATACTTGTAATTGAACATAATACTGATGTGATAAAAAGTGCCGATTGGGTTATTGACCTTGGGCCCGAAGCAGGTGATGAAGGGGGTAACCTGGTTTTTGCCGGCAAACCGGCAGATTTGAAAGCCTGTAAAAAAAGTTATACCGGTAAATATTTATAACCTGAAGCATAAATAATTTTATCTTAATCTGTCACTGTCTTTTATTAATTTTTCATCTTTATTAATAGCCCTTGCTGATAAAAAAAAGGTGATAACGATGATGCTGTGTAAAATAGCAGTTAATGAATACGTACCCTGTACAAATGTCTTTACTTCACTATAATATAAAAAGATCAGCAGTGCCTCCAGGAAAATGCCCAGTACACAAAGCCTCAATTGCAAAGTCCGGTTTTTAAAAAGAAAAATAGTGATTAAAGCCAGCACACCAACGGCAATGGTTGTTATCATCAATAGCATAGTTGATGTTGCATTCAGTTCATGCAGCAAAATGTCATTTGCTTTGGTACCACTGTAATACGAAAATTTAAAACCGGCAAAAGCACAGGCTGCTGCCAGTAATAACCAGATGGATTGAATGCGTTGTATCATAGCTTGAAATATTTTAACGAAATTAATTTAAATAACAATAAAAACCACCTGGTTACTTTTTAATCAGATGGCTGGTTGTATAATAAAACAAGAGAATTAATTAATGTTTAATAAACAGATAGTTTTCTGTTTCTCCATTTTCTTTTATCAAGCTGAGCATATAAGTACCCCCGGCAAGATTTGAAACATGCAACTCAATACTGTTTGCTGAAGGTTTTATTGAAGAAATATATTTTCCATCCATACTGTACAGTTTTAGTGTTATATTATTAACGTAGGATGAAGGAAGTTGAACATGTAATATATCAGTAGCAGGATTAGGGAATATTTTAATTTCTTCGAGACCCTTATTAAATTTCACAGAACGAACAGGTGAATAGAAATAGCTTCCTGATTTATCAATAATTTTCAACCTGTAGTAATTCCATGCTATGGCTGGTGAAGGATCAAAGTCTGAATAAGTTGATTGAATTGAATGTTTTGAAGTAACTGTTGACAAAAGTGAAAAATTGATTGCATTTAGTGATTTTTCTATTTCATAAGTTCGGGTATCCTGTTCATTGGAAACATCCCAGTTAAGGCGTACTTTATTGCCATCGGGAATAGCAGTAAAGTAAATTAACTTAACAGGTAATGCATTATACCTGCTGAATGTACCCAGTGTAAATCTTCTTTCAGCAAAACTAAAATTACTGCTTACCGCATTTGAAGTTACATACCCAAAAAGACTGTCAGCACCTGAAGTATTACCTGTAGCCCAACTTCCTGGCACATCCCATGTAAATGGTGGCCTGTTTATATATTGTGCAACTACAAGGCTGTCTCTGATTAAAGCATTACTGCTTACCCTGCTTTGTCCCCGCCAGGATAAACTAACCTTTGCGTTGCCATCATTGCCAGAATTTATATTGCTGTTTATCTCCCAATATTCTACCCGGCTTAGATGTTCAACAGGAGGATAAAAAACATTTAAATAATCAAATGGTTGGGCAAAATTATATTCAGCAGTCCATGTAGCTGCATTGGTATTAATTTTCAAAAGTTTTATTGGTGCATATAAACTGTCTGTTTTACCTATCGGAAATAAATAGAAAGGTGCAGTTACATTTCCTGCACGGCTTAACCTGCCGTTAACCCAGCTTTTGGTAAAATTGCTGGTAGATACGATAGCAGTTGTTGTAGGGTTAGAAACCAACAGGCTGTCGTTGCCAAATCCGGTTCTTGTAAAAACAAAACCTGTATCCAGGTGCAGCTGATTTTTTACTTCGCAGGAAGAAAGCAAGGTATCGCCAATGCTATTTCGGATGGTAAGATCATAAAACTTTGTAGGGCCATAAAAGCTTTGCAAAAAACTGCCGTTAAAAAAAACATTACCTGTGCTGCTAATATTCAGTACACCTGTTGCTGTAGAATCCAGCCAGCCTTCGGGTGATGAAGCTGTATTTTTATATAAATAAGTTTCGCCGTTGTTTAACCAGTTGCTGGTTCCAATAAAAGATATGCCCCCGGTCATTACTATTTTAGTACCAGCAGTTGATACAATTTGTATATCAGTTGCCCTAACTAATTGCTGGCTATTTGCATAATAACCGGTAAGTAAAAAAATAATAAAAAATAACTTTATGAAACTTTTCATAACATTTAATTAATTATTTTTTTCTAATTTCTCAACTCTTTTAAATAACTCATTTATTTGTTGTTGTTGTTCTTTAATTGTTTCAACCAGCACCGGCGTTAGCCTTGAATAGTCAATAGATTTGTAACCGGCTTCATCTGTAAATACCATCTCGGGAAATATCTTTTCAACATCCTGGGCAATGAACCCCATCTGCATTTTATCGTTAAAATTCATGTTCGGGAATTCCGCTGTTTTCCAAAAATAATTTACGCCCTGTAATTGTAAAAGTTTTTGCATGGGGTTGGTGAGTGAAGTAATATTTGTTTTGTAACGAATATCAGAACAGGCCGTAATAGCCCCAACTACAACAACATTAGTAGATCGAACAGTACCTGAAGAAGCTATATCGCCAATAACATGTAATTTATATGCAGGAGCAGTACAGCCAATGCCCACATTTCCATTCAGCAATTGAATATTTCCATTTGTACCTCCCCCTGCTGCCAAACCTGATTTTAGTATCACATTGCCTCCATTTGATGTAGTGGAATTAGATGAAATGATATGTCCTCCTTCAGCAGTGATGGTTCCGGCATCAGTCGCTGTGATATTAAATCCGCCCTTAAGTATTACATCTGAATGTGCATCATTTACCAAGCCCCAATAGGAACTCTGACCTGCTGCAATATTAACATTACCGCCGGCAGAATTATAACCAGTGCCTGAAGTAATATTAACATCACCCGAAGGGCCAAGATTACCCCAGCCGGAACCACCGGAAGGCATGTTGTTGGTGGCTGTAATATTTACACTTCCTCCCGATCCTCCAACTGGTACGTATGGATCACCCGCTCTTAGGGTTATAGAATATGCGCTGCCTGTTGTTGAAGGCCCGGCTAAAACAGTTCCTGTATTGGTTAACCGGATGTTACCGTTCACTTCCAGTTTGTCTCCTGGCGCAGCTGTTCCAATGCCAAACCTTGCACTTACCACATTAAAAGTAAATGCATTTACTGGGCCAGAAGAACCTCTTACAGCAGTTCCGAAATTACCGGCATCTGTATAATATTGAGAAAAAATTGTGGATCCATAGTTGCTTTTTGATAATTTAAACAAATCCTGCGGTCCTGCATCATCAGTACCTTCAACTGTTAGTTTAGCTAAAGGAATCAGGGCACCTATGCCTACATTTGTTCCTGTATTGTTATAAATATTACCACCCGATAAGGTCCAGTAGTTATTGGCATTGGCGCCGGTTGGTATAGCGGTCCATGCAGAACCGTTATAGAAATAAAACTGGTTCAGATCGGTATCATAAACCTGTAAACCAGTTGCCGGCGTGGCAATACCGGTTTTTTGCACAGTCGTCATCCGGGGAATTAATAATCCTTTAACTGTACTTTTTACATCAAGCATGGCACTGGCATTGGCCGTACTGCCATCGGTATTAATACTTAAAGACTGGCTAAAAACAGGAATATAGACAGACCAAAATAAAACAACGGTAATTAGCAATATTCTTTTCATGATGATAATTTTATCATCATAAACTTACAAAACTAAAAGAGTAAATACAATACCATTGGCTTACTGCTTATTAAGAAAGAATTAAGATTTAATAGATGAAATTATTTTAATTCGGGATACAAAGGAAACTGCAGCATAAATAATTTCACCTCTTCTTTCACCGAGTCGATTACAGTTAAATCATCAATATTCATCAATATTTTATCAATAAAATCAACAATTGTCTGCATATGTTCTTCTTTCATACCTCTGGTAGTAATAGCCGGTACACCAACCCTGATGCCCGATGTTACAAATGGACTTTTATCATCGTAAGGCACCGCATTTTTATTCAAAGTAATATGAGCTTTATCTAAAGTTTCCTGTGCTTTTTTACCGGTAATATTTTTATTCCTCAGGTCAATCAGCATTAAATGGTTATCCGTTCCACCTGATATGATCTGGTAATCTTTTGCTGTAAAAGCTTTAGCCATGCCTTGCGCATTGGCAACAATCTGTTTCGCATAAACAGTAAACTCATCGGTTAATATTTCGCCAAACGCAACAGCTTTCGCTGCAATAACATGTTCAAGCGGGCCGCCCTGTGTGCCTGGAAAAACACCCATATCAATCAGGTTACTCATCATACGGATATTGCCTTTCATATCTTTTAACCCAAAAGGATTTTCAAAATCTTTGCCCATCAAAATAATTCCACCACGGGGCCCACGTAAAGTTTTATGGGTAGTACTGGTAACAAAATGGCAATGTTCAAAAGGAGAACTTAATAAACCTTTGGCAATTAATCCTGCAGGATGTGCCATATCGCACATTACCAATGCTCCAACTTCATCGGCCACTTTTCTTATCCTGGCATAATCAATATCTCGGCTATAGGCCGATGCTCCACAAATGATCAGTTGAGGTTTTTCAGCTCTGGCTTTTTCTTCCAGCATCTCATAATCAATTAAACCTGTTTCTTTTTTCACGCCATAAAAATGAGGCTCATAAAGTTTGCCGGAAAAATTTACCGGTGAGCCATGAGTGAGGTGACCGCCCATGCTGAGATCTAATCCCAAAATTTTATCATCCGGTTGTAAAATGGCCAGCATTAATGATGCATTTGCCTGTGCTCCGCTGTGCGGTTGTACATTGGCATATTCACAATTAAAAACCTGTTTTATTCGGTCAATGGCTAATTGTTCAACCTGGTCAACAATCTCACAACCGCCGTAATACCTGCGACCAGGGTAACCTTCAGCATATTTATTGGTTAACGATGTTCCCATTGCCTGCATTACCTGCAGACTGGTAAAATTTTCTGAAGCAATCAATTCTATGCCGTTACGCTGGCGTTCAAGTTCTTTGTTTATTAAATCAAAAACTATGGTATCTTTTTGCATAAGTAAGTGTTAGAAACGCAAATATAAAGCAGCATATGTAACTTTAATAAAATGAATATTATCCCGGTTGTACATATAAATACGTCAATTACATAAAATTTACTACTTTCACACCCGTTTCAAGTTCAAGAAAAATTACAATTGTAAACTAAATGTACTGTCCATGGCAGATTAGTTTTAAACAATGAAGGCAATTATTCCAGTAGCAGGCGCCGGCACAAAACTTCGTCCGCATACATATACACAACCCAAAGCGTTAATTCCACTGGCAGGAAAAACAATACTGAGTATTATTGTTGATCAGTTGCATGAAGCAGGAATAAATGATTTTATTTTTATTATTGGATACCTGGGTGAAAAAATACAGGATTATGTTCAAAAAAAGTATCCGCATTTAAACTGTCATTTTGTACAACAAAATGAAAGATTTGGAACCGGCCATGCCATAAACCTTACCAGGGAAATTGTAGGTACGGATGAGGTATTGATAGTTTTAGGAGATACCATTGCTGATTATGATGTACGGGAAGTTATTCATTCCCCTGTTTCTATGTTAGGCGTTAAAAAGGTAGATGATCCAAGAAATTTTGGTGTAGCAGAAATTGAAGAAGATGGCTCAATCAGCCGGGTGGTTGAAAAACCTTCAATTCCCAAGAGTAATATGGCCCTGGTTGGCGTTTATAAAATAATTGAAACAAACTTTCTTTTCTCCTGCCTTGAAAAAATAATAGTTAACAATGTTAAAGGCTATGATGATTTTAATTTAACCGATGCACTTGAATGCATGATGCAGAGCGGAGCTAAGTTTAAATCGTTTAAGGTACAGAATTGGTTTGACTGTGGTAAAAAAGAAACTTTATTGGAATCCAATGCAACCCTTTTGAAAAAGTTCGGTGGCAACATTGCCGAAAAACATTTTTTTGAAAATACCATTATCATTCCTCCCGTTTCTATTGCCGAGGGCTGTGATATCAAAAATTCCGTTATCGGTCCTAATGTTGCCATAGGGGAGAACAGTTCTATTAATCATGCAATAATTAAGAATTCCATTATTGGTTCATACTCCAACCTGTATGAAATAGTATTAAGCAATTCACTCATAGGCAGTGATGCCGAAGTAAAAGGCGTTAACCGGAGCTTAAATATTGGCGATAATACTGCCATTGATTTAAGCGGAGGTGCAAAAGCATAATAAAAAACCGCTTAAATACTTAGTAATTATTTTTTCCACCTAAATTTTATTGAATTTTTCAGAAAAATAGGTAAAATATAAAATAAAACCACTTACTTTGCGTTTCAAAGTACTTTCCATCTGTTAAATATTTTTAACGATATTTGAAAAAAAGTAATGTTTAAAATGCAAAACCGGGTTACAAGACTGTTTAATATTGATTATCCCATTGTTCAGGCAGGGATGATTTGGGCCAGTGGCTGGAGATTGGCAAGTGCAGTCAGTAATGCCGGAGCTTTAGGAATTATTGGTAGCGGCAGCATGTATCCGGAAGTGTTGCGTGAGCATATTCAGAAATGTAAAGCTGCAACGCAAAAACCATTTGGAGTAAATGTGCCTTTAATGTACCCGGATATTGAGAAACATATGCAAATCATTATTGAAGAGAAAGTAAAGATCGTTTTTACATCGGCAGGTAATCCTAAAACCTGGACATCTGCTTTAAAAGAACAAGGTATTACAGTTGTGCATGTGGTTAGCAGCAGCAAGTTTGCAATAAAAGCCCGGGAAGCAGGATGTGATGCTGTGGTAGCAGAAGGGTTTGAGGCGGGTGGCCATAATGGAAGAGAAGAAACAACCTCTATGGTATTAATTCCTGCAGTTTGTGCTGCCGTTGATATTCCGGTACTGGCAGCTGGTGGTATTGCAACCGGCAGACAAATGTTAGCTGCCATGGTTTTGGGTGCAGATGCTGTACAAATTGGCAGTCGTTTTGTTGCAAGCCCCGAAGCGTCATCACATAAAAACTTTAAAAACATGGTAATTGCTTCGCAGGAAGGTGATACTTTGTTATCCTTAAAACAATTAACCCCGGTAAGACTGTTAAAGAATAATTTTTTTGCGCAGGTACAACTGGCCGAAAAGCAATGTGCTACAACTGAGGAACTACAAAAATTATTAGGAAGGGGCAGGGCTAAAACGGGCATGTTTGAAGGAAATCTGGATGAAGGAGAACTGGAGATAGGGCAGGTAAGTGCTATCATAAAAAAAATAAAACCGGCTGCAGAAATAGTGCAGGAAATATTCAGTGAGTTTGAAGCAGCATTAAAGCAGCCAGTAAAATAAATTATTATCTTTGCGCATTATTAAAATTTTGTAAATCAACCCCCAACAAATGTTACTAATCCCCTGGCAGTTTTATACCAGATCAAAAAAAGTGGCTTTAATTTTTTGTATACTTTTTTTATTCGTTACAAATCTGGTAATTGCTCAAAATCCTATAAGAGATCCCAGCAGTCCTGATGTGCCTACTTTGCCTACGCAGTTGCCTCCTGCCCAGTTATATGATCTATTAAAAGATAAAAACGGGGAAGCCGCCAAAACAACAGGGACAGATAAAAACAAAGCACTTAAAGACAAAATTGAAAAAGATAGCCTGGTAAAAGAAAGTACTCCGCAATCAATAAACAGAACCGAGACCACATATGGAATGAATTTATTCAGGGGAGGTGTTGTGGCTTCCATTACTGAATTATCTACACCTCCGCTGGATTATCCAATTGGAGTTTATGATCAGATCATAGTTTCATTATGGAATGGTGCTGAGGCTACTTTGGACTATACGGTTGCAAGAGATGGATCTATTTTTCCAACAAGTATTGGTAAGATCTATCTGCAGGGTTTAACTTTTGAAAATGTAAGGTCATTATTAATACAAAGGTTCAAAGCATTTGTTCCGCCATCAACCAATATCTCGGTTTCAATAGGGCAACCTCGTACTATTTCAATTAATGTTGCAGGCGAAGTGAATACACAGGGTCCTGTAACTGTTTCTGCATTTACCAATGCCTTTAATGTTATTGCATTGGCGGGTGGCCCAACAGATCTTGCAAATCTTCGTGAAATACTTATAAAACGTAACGGGAAAGTGATTGATGCACTTGATGTATATAAATATCTTACAACCGGCGATTTTGGGAAACATATTTACCTGGAAAATAATGATTTTGTTATCCTGCAAACTGTTGAAAAGAAAGTAAAAGCAGAAGGTAAGTTTAAACGCCCTATGTTTTACCAATTAAAAAAAGATGAAGGGATGAAGGCACTGTTAAAATACAGTGGAGGATTGGAAAGAGAAGCATTTGCAAGTGGTGTAAAGGTTTACAGAACAGAACTGGAGAAGCAAACAATTAAAGACGTTAATGTTACTGCGATAATCAACCCTACCAATGATATCCGTTTTAAAGATCAGGATTTTGCACTTAATGATGGTGATATTGTAAAAGTAATTGCCGTTAACCCAGGCTTAATTAATAAAATTGAGATGAAAGGTGAAATTTCATACCCCGGCCAGTATGAAACACGTAAAGGCGACAAGTTATTTGATCTGATAAACAGGGCCGGTGGTATAACCCGTAATACTTACTTACCACGGGCATATATTTTCAGAGGTGGTGGCGATAGTACAAATATTAAAGCCAGTAAAGTAGAAGTAAATTTAACGGATATCACTACCAATGATACTGCAAGTATTTATAATGTGGAACTGTATGCCAACGACCAGGTTCTGCTTTTTAATTCCAATCAATTTGCAGATAAACTTTATGTAGAAATTTTTGGTGAAGTAAGGAAAGAAGGGAAAGTGAATAAATATGGCGGAATGACCTTGCAGGATCTTATTTATTTGTCAGGCGGTTTAAAACAATCTGCAGAATATGGCAGGATAGAAATTGCCAGTATTGTTGATATTGATTCTGCCAAAGGTATGCAGCAACCAACACGAACGGTTTTAAAAACAATAAAATTATCACCTAATTTAGAACTGGACAGCGTTTCACGAAATATTATACTCAGACCTTATGACCAGGTATATGTTAGAAAAAATCCAACATTTGAATTGCAGCAATTGGTGCAGATAAACGGATTAGTTCAATATTCAGGCCCTTATCCAAGACTGAGCAAATACGAAAGGCTCTCTTCTTACATTCAAAGGGCAGGAGGTATAAAAGAGAATGCAGATTTAAGTGGTGCCATTTTATACAGAAAGAAAACACAATACTTTCGTGAAAATGTTGCTAATAAAGTGGCTTCGTTAACAGATTCGATCGGCAGCATTAAATTAGATTCGGTTAAAACAACTTTGAGTGAAGTTGCAAATGAACCCGTAAGTATTGATCTGTACAGAGCATTAAAATACAAGAACTCCAAGTATGATATTATTTTGCAGGAAGGTGATGTGATCTTTATTCCGGAAATAAATCCTTTTGTAAATGTAAAAGGGACAGTACAGTCGCCGTTAAAATTAACTTTTGATAAGGAGCATACAGGTGTAGGCTATTATATTGATAAGGCTGGTGGTTATGGAATACGACCATGGAAACAAAGAATTTATGTAACCTATGCCAATGGTAAAAGCAGGCGAACCAGGAATCTTTTCTTTTTACATTTTTATCCAAAAGTTAAAGAAGGAGCAACTGTAAATGTTCCAACAAGGCCGGAAGGTGCGGCAATTACAGATACAGTATTGCAGGTTATTACTGCAAGCATCCCATTAATATTGGCGGCATACATACTTAAATTTATCAAGTAGAATTCTTATTTAAATCATCAACACTTCTGAAATGAACAGTATTGAACTTATAAAACAACTCATAAACAGACTTAAAAAGTTCAGCTGGCTGATTGTAATAATTGCGGCGGTTTCAGGAGGTTTTTTTTACTATATGGCCAGGCAAAGTGTGCTGTTGTTTACTTCAAAGGCAACTGTATTTCCATTAAACGGAACAGCCGAAAGCAGCCCTGGCTCAACAATCAGTAATTTATTAGGACTTGGGGATGCTACAAAATCTTTTACAGGCGATGCATCAATAAATATTGTAGAACTGGCAAACAGCCGGAGAACCAGGGAAGCCGTAGCGATGGAAAGAATTCCATCGATGCGAAACAGAACCGTTTCGGAACTGATGATTGAAGAAAATAATAAGCATATTGGGTTTATGCAAAATATAAAAATTGAGAAGCCATTAGACAGCCTGGCTCAAATAAATATTGCCAGTAACTTATTAAGATTTGCTTTTGTTGCCAAGATCAACAAGAACGGTATACTTGAATTATATTTCAGCAACAGTAACCAGGAATTGGTAAGGCACGTAAGTTATATTTATATTGATAAACTTTCGGAATTTTATATTGATCTGAAAAAGAAAAAAGCACAGATAGATTTTGAATTTGCGGTAAAAAAAGCAGATTCATTATTGCTTGTTTTAAATGCATTGGATAAACGTGCTATTGCACTTGATGAGAGCACCTTCTTTACTAATGATGGTTTGAAAAGATATAATTTACCAAAACTTAACCTTGCCCAGGATAAACAAACAGTTCAATCTCAGTATTATTATGCTGTTAATAACCGGGAATCTGCTGCATATCGTTTACAAAAAGAAACTCCTATAATAGAACCCCTTGACAGGCCGGAACCTCCTTATGATACATCTTCAAAATCTAAAATGATCTATACAATGATTGGATTGTTATTAGGTTCCATCATTGGCATATTGCTGGTTAGCTGGAAGATCATCAATAAATACATGAGTGATGAATTAAATAAAGCTATTGAAAAAGCATCTAAACCAAAAGAAGGCCTGGCAATTTTGCAGGAAGGGCCATTAAAATAAGGGTCACTCTTTTAGTTAAATATTTTTTTTATTTCCTGAAAGCCCATTTCAGCATTTCCTTCCAGCTTGGTTTTTTACCATACATTAATATGCCGGTACGATAAATTTTTGCTGCCAGCCAGGTTGTGCATAAAAATCCAATAACCAGTAAAGCCATTGATAACAGCAATTGCCAAACGGGTACTGTGCCCGGCACACCAAATGGAATACGGGCCATCATTACAATGGGAGAGGTAAACGGAATAATACTTCCCCAAACAGCAACTGGTCCATTGGGATCTTTTATCGCAACTGTCATCATTATAATGGCAAAAATAATGAGCAGGGTTATCGGAAAACTTAAAGACTGGGCTTCTCTTACATCTTCGTTAATGGCACTCCCAATGGCTGCATATAAAGATGAATAGAAAAAAAATCCTCCCATAAAATAAAAAGCAAAACAACCCAGTACCAGTGGAAGATTTACACTGGCAAAGGATTTTTTAATGCCTTCAACTATAGCACTTGCCATGGTATTATCTGAGCCTATAGCTTTTCCAATTGTATACACTAAAAAAATGCAGGCTACCCAAATGAAAAACTGTGTAAGGGCAACCAGGCTTATTCCTATTATTTTACCAAGCATTAACTGGAATGGTTTTACAGATGATATGATCACTTCTGCAATGCGGTTTGTTTTTTCTTCCATCACACCCATCATCACCTGCGACCCATAGATCAATAAAATAAAATAGATCAAAAAACCACAGGCATATCCAATTGTTGAAGCAACAATTGAATCAGCATTTTTATTTTGTTGGTTTTCTTCACTAACCGATATTCTGCTGGAATTAAGCAGGGCTTTTTTTCCCTGGTCAATACCCAGTTTTTCATTCAGGGTTTCTGTCCAGATACCATTTAGTTTACTTTCGATCATACTGGTAGTACCTAAGCCATGCGTTTTATCGGTAATAAATTTTATTTTTTTAGCACCAGGATCTTGCCATGTTAAAACCGGCATGATAACATAACCGTCATAACCTGCATTGCGGTAATTATTTTGAATAGCTTTATCCATTGTTGAATAAAAGACCACCGAACTATCAGATGCATTTGAATTTCTAAGTATGCTGTCGGTAAAGTATCCCGATTGGTCAACAATGATAACTTTTAATTTTGCTTTGGTAGTGGCTCCCAGGTAGCTGGTACCAAAGATCAGCAACATATATAATACAGGGAATAAGATGGTAGTAAGCAGGAAGGCTCTTTTTTTAACCCTTGTCAAATATTCCCTTTTGAGTATTAATATTATCTTATTCATATAAACCTGTTATAATGGTATAAAAATATTTTATGATCACGAAATTTTTTGGAACTGCCTGGCTGTTGTAGTACCCTCAACCAGTTTTATAAAAATGTCATTTAATGTTGGCAATACTTCATTAAAGGCCTGTATTTGCAGATTTTCATTGATAAAATATTGCAGCACTTCGTTCGTTTTGGTATTCCCTTTTAATTTTATCAAAATCCTTTCCGGTGTATGTTTTACAATATCAAATAAAGCCGGCATTAAAAGTTCCGGCAAAGCATCTGCTGTAACGCTGTATACATTTTCTTTAAAATCGTTCTTGATATCAAACAGGGTGCCATCTAATATTTTCTGTCCTTTATTCACTAAAACAATGTGGTCACAAATTTCTTCAACCTGCTCCATACGATGCGTACTGAAGATTATTGTACAACCGGTTTTTGCCAGGTTAAAGATCTCGTCTTTGATTAAATTGGCATTTACAGGATCTAAACCACTAAAAGGTTCATCCAAAATGATAAGTTTAGGATTGTGCAAAACGGTTGTAACAAACTGAAGTTTCTGGCTCATCCCTTTACTCAGGTCTTCTACTTTTTTATTCCACCAGCTTTCCATTTCCAGTTTTTCAAACCATTCTTTTATTCTGATCATCGCATCTGCTTTGCTCAGACCCTTTAATTGTGCCAGATAAACAGCCTGTTCGCCAATTTTCATTTTTTTGTAAAGCCCCCTTTCTTCAGGCATATAGCCGATGTATTCCACATCCTTCTCCGGGTCAAATTTTTTGCCATTGAAAATGATCTCGCCGCTATCGGGATAAAATATCCCGGTTAACATACGCAGCAAAGTTGTTTTACCTGCACCATTTGGTCCCAGCAATCCAAAAATGCTGCCCTGGTTTATCACCATGCTGATATCATCAACTGCTTTTTGCGTAGCAAAGTATTTTTTAAGATTATGTACTTCTATAATGTTCATACGTAATGGAATTATTTTTGCAATATAAAAATAGTGATCAATTAATAAGAATAACTATTGATTTTACAAACGGTAAATGATCAGGCTAAAATTATGGTCAATTGTTTTGCAATTCTTTCACCGTCCATTGCCGCACTTACAATACCACCGGCATAACCTGCCCCTTCGCCGCATGGATAAAAATTATTTAACTGCGGATGGGTTAATTTTTCGCTGTTTCGGGGAATCCTTACCGGTGATGAGGTTCGGCTTTCGGTAGCAACTACGACAGCCTCATTAGTATAATAGCCTTTCATTTTTTTACCAAATTCAGTGAATCCTTTTGCAAGGGATTGATAAATAAATTCAGGCAAAGTTTCATTCAGTTGAGTTGACATGAGTCCGGGTAAATAGGAATTTTCGGGTAAGGAGCCTGATAGTTTCCGGTTACTGAAGTCTGCCATACGTTGAGCAGGTGCAACAAATTTTCCTCCCCCCGCATTAAAGCAGTTAATCTCCACCATTTGCTGAAAATGCATGAAGAGAAGCGGATCATTTATATTGATATCTTTTTTACCTGATTTTTTTAATTCGTTAAAAGCATCAATCAATTCTACCTGTACTACCATACCACTGTTGGCATAAGGATTATTTCGTTTTGAAGGGCTCCAGCCATTTACAACCAGCTCACCAGCTGAAGTTGCAGCTGGAGCAATAATACCCCCCGGGCACATACAAAATGAAAATACCCCTCTTTTATTTACCTGGTTAACCAAACTATAAGATGCAGGGGGTAAATGCTCATCGCTAACCGGGCAATGGTATTGTATGTTATCAATTAAAGACTGGGGATGTTCTATACGAACGCCTAATGCAAAAGCTTTAGCTTCAATTAAGATTTGTTTTTTATATAAGCATTCAAAAATATCCCTGGCACTATGGCCAGTGGCCAAAATAAATGCATCAGCCTCAAACATATGCCCATCAGCTGTTTCAACCGACTTTACTTTATCATTTTCAATGCTAAAATCAACAACTTTCTTTTCAAATAAAAATTCTCCCCCGCACTCAACAATTTGATTACGCATGCTGGTAATAATATTCGGTAATTTGTTGGTACCAATATGCGGATGAGCCTGGTATAAAATCTCCTCTTCGGCACCAAATTTTACAAACAGGTGTAATATCCTGTCAATATCTCCTCTTTTATTACTGCGGGTATAAAGTTTGCCATCACTGTAAGTACCTGCACCACCTTCGCCAAAACAATAATTACTGTTGGGATTTATAATACCTTCTTTATTAAGTACAGCCAGATCTCTTCGCCTTGCTCTTACATCTTTACCTCTCTCTAAAATAACAGGTTTAATGCCCTGCTCAATTAAATATAAAGCAGCAAACAAACCTGCAGGTCCGGCACCAATAATCACTGTTTTTTTATCAGCCTTGCTTACATCTTTAAGATTAAATGACTGGGTTTCTCTTTTAATAGAGGGTTCGTCAATAAAAGCATTAACAGTAAGGTTAACCCAGATTGTTTTTGCCCTGGCATCAATAGATTGCTTTAGAATATAATAACCGGTAACAGAAGTTGTTTTTTTGCCTGCGGTATTGGCAATTAGGTTTTTTATGGTCAAATCATCAACTGCTTCTGATGGAAGTAGTTTAAGCGATATTTTTTGTTGCATTGCGTTTGGTTTTTATCCAAAAAGCAGATCGTATAAATTATAAATTTTCCAGTTTCCCCATTAGGGGGTGGAGGGGTCTCTTAAAATGGCAAATCATCTACCGCATCAGGCGGAGTTGCTGAAAAAGTATCCAATGGTTCCAGGTAATCATTATCTGCTTTAGAAGTACCTGATTGTAAGATCTGTTCAATCCGCCAGGCATCTAAATTGGTTATGTAATTTACCTTTCCGTCTTTTTCCCACTTACTACCTTTGATATTAAAGTATACTTTTATTTCATCGCCGATATTTACCCGGTCAATAATTGTGGTTTTATCCTGTACACATTGAAATTTGGCGTAGTTGGTAATTGTCCGTCCGTTGATATCTTCTGTTTTCTCTACTGCAAATTCACGGGTTTTAAAAGTTTCTGTACGTTGAACGGTATCATATTTGGCTACTAATTTGCCGGTAAGTTCGTAACTCATATTTATAATTTAATGTCCAAAAGTAAATCTATTTTTCTGATAAATATTTTGTTCTTACAATTCTTTGTTATTGATAAAAATAACTATCTTCCTTTTGTATTTTGTTTAAGCAGATAAAAAGGGAAACCAGCTATAAAATTGGATTAACAGTTAAAAGTATTTGTAATTGCGGCAAACTTTTCTATTCTAATCTGTTTTACCTTACCAAAATATAAAAGTATAAATGGCTATTATTGGCAAATTGCCTTTAATAATCTGACCTGTTTATGTTTCCCATTTGCCGGGTTATTTGAAACAGGATGTTGCATGTAAGACATAAATAAGGTTTACTGGATTATACAGAAGGATTGGCCATGAAATTTTATAAAGGTTGAATTTAGGTTTTACCGGATGCAAAAAGGGAAAGCCTGATAAAAACTCATACTGTAGTTAATGGGGGAAAAACAAATGAATAAAAAATTTTTTTTTCAACATTTTATTCGATATTCGCTGTCCTGCTAAAGATATTTTTTCAATAAAAATTGAAAAGAAAATTTAACCGGAATTTGACAAGAGAAACTATTCTTAACTCAACATATAAATTGCTTAAGGACTAATGGATAAAGCTTTTGAAAAAGTATGGACTAATTGTTTAGAGATAATCAAAGACATTGTAGAATGGCAGCATTTTAAAACATGGTTTGAACCCATTAAACCGGTTGCGTTAAAAGAAAAAATTTTAACCATTCAGGTACCCAGTCAGTTTTTTTATGAGTATCTTGAAGAACATTATGTTTCGCTTTTGGCAAAAACACTAAAAAGAGAATTAGGAAAGGAAGCAAGATTGGAATACAGAATAATGATTGACAGTGGTAACAGCAAAAACAAACCACAAACGATAGATGTGCCAGGGCAGGGTTACAAATCATATTCAAACAACGAAATGGATTTTCCGCTAGTTATAAATAATCCTGTTAAGAACCCATTTGTAATACCGGGGCTTAAAAAAATGCAGATTGACCCGCAGTTAAATCATGCTTATACATTTGATGCATTTATAGAAGGTGACTGTAACCGTGTTGCCCGCCGTGCCGGAAAAACAGTTGCTGAAAAACCTGGCACTACTTCTTTTAATCCTTTGGTAATTTATGGTGGAGTAGGATTAGGTAAAACACATCTTGCCCAGGCCATTGGCAACGAGGTAAAAAGACTTCACACCAATAAGGTTGTATTATATGTAAGTTCTGAAAAGTTTATAAATCAGTTTATTGATCATGGCCGTAATGGTGCCATAAATGATTTTATACATTTTTACCAGTTGATTGATGTATTAATTATTGACGATGTACAATTTTTTAACCGGGCCGAAAAATCACAGGATGCATTTTTTTCCATATTTAATCATTTACACCAAAGCGGTAAGCAGTTAATTTTAACCAGCGATAAACCTCCTAAAGACCTTGAAGGTGTACAGGAAAGATTATTAAGCAGGTTCAGATGGGGATTGAGTGCCGATCTGCAGGTACCTGATTATGATACCAAGATTGAGATTCTGGAAAAAAAGATGAAAAATGACGGGTTGGAGATGCCAAATGAGGTAGTAAAGTATATTGCTTACAATATAAATAGTAATGTTCGTGAGTTGGAAGGTGCTTTAATTTCATTATTGGCACAATCTTCGCTGAATAAGAGAGAAATCGACCTTGAATTGGCAAAAAAAGTACTACGAAATTTTGTAAAATCATCCAGTAAGGAGATTACCATAGATACTATTCAAAAAATGGTTTGTGAATACTTTGATGTACCCTATGATAAGTTATTACAAAAAACACGTAAACGTGAAATTGTACAGGCAAGGCAGATAACTATGTTTTTGGCAAAGGCCTTTACAAAAAATTCTCTCAAAACAATAGGTGAACATTTTGGCGGCAGAGATCATACTACTGTAATTCACAGTTGTCAAACCGTAAAAGACCTGATGGATACCGACAGCCTCTTTAAAGAAAGTGTACTGGAACTGCAGCAGAAAGTACACCTGGCAGCAATGTAAAATAAGATCAAGCAATTATAAAAATCCAAGTTCAGAAATGAATTTGGATTTTTTTCTTACTGGCATTGTGTTTCAAACCGATTAAAAGTATTATGATAAAAAGTTTCTCAATAAATTATACCTGTTTTTTCATTTAGTTTTGGGTTATAACGCTTTGAATTGTATTTTTGCCACCCCTTAACAAATAAGGGCAGGTTAGGAGAGGTGCCTGAGTGGCCGAAAGGAACGGTTTGCTAAATCGTCGTACGGGTTAAACTGTACCGTGGGTTCGAATCCCACCCTCTCCGCAAAAAGCTCTTATACATTTTTACATTGACCGGATCCTCCCAATAAGTCCGTCAAATATTTTTAAGTTCGGGATGTAGCGTAGCCCGGTTATCGCGCCTGGTTTGGGACCAGGAGGTCGCAAGTTCGAATCTTGCCATCCCGACGAATCACCCAATGCAAAGCCCTTCATAAAAAATGAAGGGCTTTTTTATTTTATGAAATTTTAATGTTAGTCTATTCCGTTTAATTATTAATACGCCAGTCCTGTGGCGTTACTCCATATTCCTGTTTAAATACCCTGGCAAAATAACCCGGGTCGTTGTAGCCACAATCCAGAGAGATTGATGCAATACTGCTATCAGGTTGCTTCAACAGTTCCTTAGCTTTATTTAAACGGATGATACGGATAAATTTATTAGGTGAGCATCCGGTTAACGCATCCAGCTTGCGGTGTAACTGCGAATGGCTCATAAAAATAATTTTACACAATTGCTCAACCGTGAAGCCGGTATCAGCTAAACGTATTTCTATTGCTTCTCTTACTCTTTTTACAAACTCATCTTCTATTTTATTTTTAATGATCTGTTCTTCAATAAGTACAGGTGTGCCGGTTGCTGCATCATTATTGAGACCTGCTTTTTTAAGATAAAACTGTTGCAGGTTTTTTCTCAACTCCAGTAATTTCTTTATACGTATTAATAACTCTTCCCGGTTGAATGGTTTTTCTAAATATGCATCTGCCCCTTTTTCCAATCCTTCCATTTTACTTTCCATATCGGCTTTGGCGGTAAGCATAATGATGGGTATATGACTGGTATGCTCATCACTGCGCAATTGCCTGCACAATTCAAAACCATCCACAAAAGGCATCATCACATCGGTGATGATCAGGTCGGGAATTATTTCTGAAGCAATTTCAAAACCCTCTCTTCCATCCTGGCCAACTGCAAGCCGGTAATCTGGCAGGCATGATGCAGTGTATGCTACTACATCTGCATTATCTTCTACCAAAAGGATCAGCGGTTTTTCTTTAGTCTGTTTTTCTTCATCCGGATTTACGCTGTTGAAAGAAACGGTATTTATTTGTTTCGATATGGTGTCTTTTAAATCGGGGTAGGTAATATTCTCTGCTGGCGGTATGCTTGCTAAGGGCAGTGTTACTGTAAATTCTGTTCCCTTGTTAGCGCCTGTTGGCGGGCTTTTAACCGTAATCTCTCCTTCCATTAATTTAACCAGCTCTTTGGTAAGAGCCAGCCCGATACCCGTACCTTCTGTTTTGCGGGTGTGACTGTTATCCAGTTGATAAAATCTTTCGAAAATATGTTCCAACTGGCCTTCCGGAATACCGATTCCGGTATCCTTGACTTTAATGATCAATGTTGATTTGCACGCTTCATGCAACAGGTTGTTTTCGCTTACCGTAATGTAGATATTTCCTTTGGGGGGAGTAAATTTTAAGGCATTTGATAAAAGATTAGCAACGATCTGTCTTACTTTTTCGGGATCGTATGCCACGTAAAGTGCATCCATCCCGGCTAAAAAATGCAATTGCTTTTTTTGGCTTTCGGCCAGCGAATGAAATGACTCTACAATGTACCGGAGAAAATTAATGATATCGCCATTCACCAGTTGCAAAGTCATTTTACCGGTTTCAAGTTTCGACAGGTCAAGCATTTCATTTACGAGGTTCAACAGGCTTTGCCCGTTGCGGATGATCATATCAATGCCATTATCCAAATGCTGCGGCGGATCGGTTTTAACCTGCTGGGCCATACCCAGTATAACGGTAAGAGGCGTTCTGAATTCGTGGGTGATATTGGTATAGAGTTGTGTTTTTACCGAGTCTAATTCCTTTACTCTTTTGGCTTCCAGTTGCTCAAAATTTAATTGCGATTTAAGTTTGGCCCGGTTTACAGTAAATTTAAAATAAGTTCTGATACCCAAACCGAGTAGCACTGCATAAATCATATAAGCCCACCAACTGCGCCACCAGGGCGGCAATACGGTGATCTGCAGTTGAGCAATTTTATCACTCCAGATGCCCAGGCTGTTGCTGCCCTGCACTTTAAAAATATATTTTCCTGCCGGTAAGTGTAGATAAGTGGCTGTGCGGCGGGTGCCGCTTTCAACCCAATCCTTATCCACACCTACCAATTGATAACGGTATTTATTTTGACTTGAAGCAGTAAGATCGAGCGATGAAAATTCAAGCGTAAGAATATCCTGCAAATGCGTAAGCGTAATTTCTTTTGATTGCTCAATGGTATTTTGCAGTACGGCCGTATTATCGCCGGGTGCAATGGATTGGTTATTGATGAGGATATCTGTAATAAACACATTGGGCATAAAACCCGGCACCAGAATTTCTTTGGGATCAAAAATATTCAGCCCGTTAACCCCGCCAAAGGCAAGATTTCCATTTGGTAATTTAGCGTAGGACCCGGTATTGAATTCATCATCCTGCAAACCATTTGCTTTGGTAAAATTGTGAAAGACCCAATTTTTGCTTCTGTTACTTTTTGCTGCGCTGAGGCAAAAAATACCCTTGTTGGTACTGCCCCAAATATTGCCGGCATCATCTGGCAATATACCATATACCACATCATCAGGTAAACCATCTTTTGTTGTGAGGTGAAAAAAATAGCCGGTAGCTTTATCCAACCTGTTCAGGCCACCACCTTTTGTTGCTATCCATAAATATTTATCAGGGGCAGTCGGGTCATCTAAAAAGCAGGAAACATGATTGTAGTTGAGCGAATTCCAGTTGCTGCTATTATTGTAAAACCATTTTATTTGGAGTGATGATTTTTGGCTGTTACTGAAAATAACTTTTACAAAACCTTCGGCAGTGCCAATCCAGCATACGCCCTGTTTATCCTCATATAATGCAGTACAGATCGATTTGAGCGGTATTGGTTTGGCAGCCATATTGTTAATGGTAAAGCTGTCAATACTGCCTGTAGCTGTATTGATGCGGGTGAATTTACCTCCAAGTCCCGCAAGCCAAATATTGCCTTTACTGTCTTCAAGCATTGGTTGTTTTCCACCAATACTTTTATCGTCGTTGATCTGAGGATATGATATCAGTTTGCCGGAAGCAGGGTTGTATTTAATATACCCTTTGTTGTCACTCTTTATCCAGTAATCACCCGATTTGGATATGATGAAATTATCTACCTGTGTAAGACCGGGAATGCTGCCGAATGCATTTTTTCTTATTGAATCATTGATTAACCTGGCCCACCCATAGGCAAAATCCCCTAAAAAAATATCATCCGCTTTAACAGGAACGATCCACTTTACACTGGCACCGGGATTGGGAGTCCATGTTTTGAACCTGTTGCCTGCTGAATTGTATTTTCGAAGCCCATATCCAACAGAGCCAGACCAAAGTACCCCGGACCGGTCGATAATGAACGGATAACATAATCTTGTTTGGGTTACAGGTAATGGCTCGTTCCAATTTATTGCTTTGCCGGGCTCGTTTTTATAAACACTATAAAAATACTCTTCCCTGTGGTGGTTTTCCCAAAGTTGTTCTTTAGGTTTAAAGATGATATTGCCCGCAGGCGTTTTACTGCTGTTGAATAATGGAAAAATATCTTTTCCGTCGGAGAGGTAGAGATTGCTATTAATTAATTTACTGCCATCCGGATTCAGGTAACCATCATTAAGCAGTATTCCTTTGTTCAGTTTTATAAAATTATTCTTCAGCGGATCAAAGCGGTACACCAATCCATCCATACCGCCAATCCAGATAATTCCATTTGTATCTTTTCCCATACCGTACACCTGGGCATCATTGGGTAAGCTAAGCCTGGTAACAATGGGTGCAGCATCTTTTGCAAAAAATTCCTTACCGGCTTCAATAATATTTAACCCTGCAACATCTGTGGCTACCAGTATTCTGCCATCGGGCATTTCCAATATTGATCTTATACCATTGCCCGACAGGCTGGCTGGATTTGAATTGTTGTGTGTGATGCGGTAAAATTTTCCGCTTTGCTTATCGTAGATATTTAACCCGGCATTTTCGGTACCGACCCAT
Organism: Chitinophagaceae bacterium; assembly: GCA_043748745.1. Taxonomy (GTDB): domain Bacteria; phylum Bacteroidota; class Bacteroidia; order Chitinophagales; family Chitinophagaceae; genus Ferruginibacter. Next base: position 33,934 of record JAYVEQ010000019.1, read on the forward strand.
ATCCGGCCTTTTGAATCTTCAAAAAGTTTTACAACCGTATTGCTGCTGAGGGAATGTACATTGTATGGGTCGTTGGCAAAAATTTTAAAACTATAGCCATCATAACGGTTCAATCCGTTTTTGGTGGCCACCCATATAAAACCTTCGGTATCCTGCAAAAGATCAAAAACCATTCCCTGCGATAAACCTTGGGCGGTAGAAATGGATTCGTAAGCAGGTGGGGTCTGTGCAGTTGTAACAAATACCCAACAGATTATGAAAACAGTAAGGAATGCCTTTATGCTGATAAGGGTTTTATGCATTTGCTTATAAAGATAAACGGAACGCCCATTTTTTTGCATGGTTTATAAAGAAAAAATACCTCATCAGATAAAATGACTAATTAATCCTGCTATTGCACAATTTGTCCGGTTAATACGGGAGAATGTACAGTATAATGGTTGATTTGTACTCACTAAAAACTTTGGTTTGGCAGAATTTTACAGTATTGCCAGTAGTCATTACAGGCAGTGATAAATAAACCATTCTTCTTAATCAATAAACCAATCAAACATGAAACAGAATCTCATTTCCAAGGCAAAGATGTTTTTTCTTCTTTGTATGCTTATTCCATTTGCGGGCATAAGCCAGACCAAAAATTTAATTTCCACCAATCGGGTATTTCCAAAAGTGGACAAAGTGCTGGAATTTGAAAAAGCCATTGCTGCGCATGCCCAAAAATACCATACAGGGGATGTTAAATGGAGGGTATTTGCTATTCAGTCTGGTCCTGATGCCGGCGGCTTTCACATTACTGAAGGGCCAACAAGCTGGGAGGCAGAAGATACTAGAGGCGATTTAGGTGCTGAGCATAAATTGGATTGGAATAAAAATGTAGCTATCTATTTAACTGATAGGGGTTCTGCCGGTTTTTCTGTTTACCAGGATTCATTGAGTACAGTTGCACTGGGTGATTATTCTGATAAAATCAATATTAATCATATTTATCCAAAAGTTGGCCAGGGCGATAATGTGGTAATGATTATAAAGAAATTGAAAAAATACTGGACTGCAAACGGTGTAACGGTTGCTGTTTATGCAGCCAGTTCTTCCGGAAAATCACAGTTTACTATTGTAACAAGGTATAAGCAAGGATTAAAAGAAAGAGCACCAGGTTTTCGTAAGCCATTTAAAGAACTATACGAAGCTGCAAATGGAGAAGGCTCTTATGCCCAATACCTGAAAGACGCTGCTGAATATATTGATGAAAGCTGGAGTGAATTACTTTTTTTGCGTGCTGATTTAGGTTCTAAATAAGTTTATTAAATGCGGTAAAGTCCTCAAGGGTTACTTAATCTTTGAGGACTTTTTTAAAATCATTAAGATTAAAGCTGCAGTAGCATATCTGCTCTTTTAAAACTTTACATACAATGAAAGCAATCATCAGTATTCAACTACACCAAAGCAATACCATACCAGCTTTATCCGAAAATAGTCTCATGTTAAGTGGTGTTTGGTGTACCTGCAAAACAGCCTTATAAAAATTTGATAAAAAAATAATAACAGTAATGAAAAAGATCTCATCATTTACTTCAAGCCTTTTAATTGTACTATCGCTAATCTTCATAATTCCTTTTGCGGGTAATTCGCAAACTGTAAAACAAAAATCATCGGAGAAAGACACTTTGAATATAGGCTTCGTACTATACACAAAGAGTAATACGCCAGGAACATTATTCGCCAGATGGAATTATGCTAACATTTGGAGTGGTCCTGGCATAGCAACTGGCGGGCCAAAGGAAGGTTTTGCTGGAAATTATCATGTACGATACTTTTACGAAAATGGAGATTTCTCTGATGAGTATGACCTAAAGATTGAAAAAACGGAAAACTTTTACAGTGTTTCATGGGTTGTAAAAGGAATAGTACTCGCCAAAGGTGTTGGAATGGAAGTTGAAAATAGTTTGGCAGTGGGTTGGCGTAGAGTTAAAGACTAAATATAGAGCGATAGATTTTTGACGAAAACGTAGTAATATAAAAAATATGCCAACAATTACAAAACCCAGAATAGAATCTCTCGATCTTTTAAAAGGCTTAGTGATAGTGATAATGGCCATTGACCATGTGAGAGATTATTTTCATTATTCGTCTTATTTTTTTGATCCAACTGATCCAACATTAACAAATCCCTCTCTTTTTTTTACAAGGTTTATTACTAATTTTTGTGCCCCTGCGTTTAGTTTTCTTGCAGGAATTTCTGCTTTTATAGTTGGTAGAAAAAAAACACCGGCAGAATTGTCAAGCTTCTTAGTCAAACGTGGACTTTGGTTAGTTTTTGTAGAGCTTATAATTATGAATTTTGGTTGGTATTTTGACATAGGTTTTAGAACCGTGGGTTTTGGAGTAATTTGGGTTTTGGGAATAAGTATGATTTTATTAGCGGCACTCATACATCTTTCTAAAAAAGCGATACTCATTTTTAGTTGCCTGTTAATTTTTGGGCATAATCTTCTAGACAATATTCACTTCGACAATATTCTTTGGACATTGCTACATGAACGTGGGCCATTTTTGACGACACCAGACCATATTTTCAGGGTTGGTTATGCTATAATACCATGGGTTGCTGTAATGTCTTTGGGGTATTGCTTTGGTGCATTTTACGATAAAACTTATGACCCATTAAAACGGAAAAAGTTATTCAACATCATTGGCATTGCTGCAATTATATTATTCGTAATACTGAGAAGCATAAATATTTACGGCAACTTATTGCCCTGGGAAAATTATGGCAATCTGACACAAACCATATTTTCATTTTTAAATCTAACCAAATACCCTCCTTCGCTTTCATTTTTATTGGTAACATTAGGTGGGGCTTTGCTGTTTTTAGCAAATGCCGAAAAATTAAAAGGCAAAGTCGTTAACTTCTTTTGTGTATTTGGAAGAGTCCCCTTTTTCTTTTACATCATTCATATTTATCTTATTCATTTTTTTGCCTTATTGGCTGCCGAACTTACAGGCTTTGGCTGGCAAAAAATGATTTTACCTGCACTGCCATTCAGAGTGGAAGCTTTGAAAGGTTTTGGTTTCAACCTGATTACCGTTTACCTGATCTGGATTGCATTAATTGTTCTGCTTTATCCATTATGCAAAAAATTCGATAGCTATAAACAATCGCACAAAGAAAAATGGTGGCTGAGTTATTTATAAAATTTAAAAACAAACACAACAATATGAAAAAAAATTATTCATTTATCACAGCAAGCTGCTTTAGTCTTTTTCTCTTTACTGCATGTAACACAGCAGAACAACCCAACCTAACAACAGAAAAAGAAAAAAAACAGGCGTCAACTGAAGCACCTGAGTATTTTAACCTGCGCCCAAAACTCGAAAAAGAATACGGCTACACTCATGCTGTAAAAATAGGTGATGATCTTAAAATTTCCGGGGCAGTAAGTATGACAGATTCGGGTGTAATGATCGGCCCGGGAAATATGGAAATACAAATGAAGAATTGTTACAGCGATCTTGAAAAGATACTGCAACATTACGGCTACAGCTTCGACGATGTAGTTGCAGAAAATGTTTACACAACAAATATGGCCGAGTTTGAGCGGGTTTCAGGCTTCCGGAATTCCATCTATAAAAAACAATTTCCAACAGGCACCTGGCTTGAAGTAAAAGGGCTTGCCCTGGTAAATCAATTGATAGAGATAGATATGGAAGCACATAAAAATAAATAACAATATAGAACGGCACTCTCTGGTGCCGTTCTATATATCAAATTAATATAACCTAAATAAAAATGAAACTGAAAAATGCCTTGCTTATTCTATGGCTTATTACCGGTTTGTTTGCCTGCAATCAATCAACAAAAACGGCTGAACCTAAGGCAGCAAATACAGCAAATGAACAAAAGCAAATAAACAGCATGCTGGATTCATTTAACCGGTCCGCTGCAAAAGCCGATTTTAATGCTTACTTTAATTTTTATGCCGATGATGCTATTTTCACCGGGACTGATGCCAGAGAAAGATGGGATAAAAAACAATTCATGGCCTGGGCTAAACCAATCTTTGACAAAGGACACGCATGGGACTTTACAGCATTGCAACGGCATATCTACTTTGACAAATCAGGAACCCTTACCTGGTTTGATGAACTGCTGAACACACAAATGAAGATCTGCAGGGGTTCGGGTGTATTGGTAAAACAGGGCAACGACTGGAAAGTACAACAGTACATTTTATCAACTATGGTTCCTAATGATGACCTGGATGCTTTAATAAAAATTAAGGCGGCGGCAGAAGACAGCATTATAAAGCATTTAACGGAAAAATAAATTTTAAAATACCAAACCCAAACATCATGCAAAAGAAATTTATTCTTATAATCACTGCTGTATTCCTTACCGGATTTGCATTTGCCCAAACTGAACCTGATTATGGCAACAATCCAAAAGCTGGTCACAATTTCAACACCCGTGGCTTCAATATGTATTACGAAATATACGGAACAGGTGCTCCCCTGCTCATCATCCATGGCAATGGCGGCAGTATTAATAATTTCAGTAAACAGATCCCTTATTTTGAAAAAGAATACAAAGTAATTCTTGCCGACAGCAGATCGCAGGGCAAATCGGTTGATACAGGTGATTCATTGGATTACAACCTGATGGGGGATGATCTGAATGCCCTGCTCAACCATCTCAAACTCGATTCCTGTTTTGTAATTGGTTGGAGTGATGGTGGCATCAATGGTTTGTTGCTGGCCATTCGTCATCCGGAAAAAGTAAAAAAACTCGCAGTTACCGGTGCTAACTTATGGCCTGATACAACTGCTGTTGAGCCATCTATATTTAACTGGCTGGCCAACCTGGTTGATTCATTAAAAGGCGTACAAAAAACTGCCGAAGTAAAAAATCAATACAAATTATTAGAGATGATGACCAGGGAGCCAAATATTACACTTAAGCAATTGCATACCATCAAATGCCCAACTCTTGTTATTGGCGGCGATCATCATGCGTTGTTACCGCGGCATACCTTAATAATTGCAGAAAATATTCCAAAATCTTATTTATGGATCCTTCCTAACTCGGGCCATGCAACACCTGTTAATTACAGCAGGCAGTTTAATGAAACGATTAACGACTTTTTTAAAACGCCCTACCG
>JAYVEQ010000020.1:0-39038 GCA_043748745.1 Chitinophagaceae bacterium
CCTTTTATACCGTCGTTTTTTGTTAATTGAATCAGGAAGGGCCTTACAGGTGCAATAACTGCGAGCACAATAGCCAGCACCAGTGAAGCATAAAATTTGTTTTTATATGGTGCAGCAAAACGAAATACCCTTTGCAGTAACGAAAAATTAAATATTTTCCTTTTTGCCTTCGTTTTATCAGTCATGTTGCAAAGGTATGATGGTTTGGGGTTTTGAGTTACGAGTTTAAGGGTTCTTAATTTTATAAACTTCATTTCTCATAGCAAACTACAAACTCTTTCCCTCTTTCTCTTTTGTTTTATTGCTTTTTGTCCATTGCAGTTGCCTATTCTTCCAGCAACATATTGTTATATCCTTTAAGAAAAATAGCACCAAGATTTTTATATGGGGGAATATAATCATTCCAGCTTTCCCTTACTAAAGTACTGGGGTCTTTTGCAAATAATTTTGTGAGCGTATTCCACATGTCTTTCCAAACGAGTTTATTGCCCGATTCAAAGGTCTGATTCAAATAATTCAGAATTGGCCTGTTAATATCGCCTGTTCCTATTTCTTTGGTTGAAATGATATGTGCTTCGGGATTCATTTCAATGATGTCGTTTAAATTTTTATACCCACCGCATGAACCCAGCATAACAATTTTAGCATTCCCGCCCATGCGTTTGATGGTACGTGGAAGCCAGTAACTATGGCCACGATGTACCACAACAGCAGGGTGCAGGTTATTTTCTGCCAGGTAATTATTTAAATGTATCTGGGCACTATCGTCCAGGTTGGCATCATTATCAAGTGGTCGGTTTGCATAAACCCATACATTCCCTCTCAGTGATCTTATTTCATACCATTCCTTATTGGGTGTTATCTTCCATTCCTTTGGTGAAAAAGAATTGATAAATGATGGAAAAAATTTTTTCCCATCCTCATCACCATACCAATAAACCTGTTGTACTATCCTCCCTTTTTCATCCTGCATATCCTTATTCTCTATTTCATAAATAGACGGAATACCCAAAATACCTGTCAGGTTTATTTTATTGGTTGAATCAGCAGATAAAAAAATTGTTTTTAATAAACCATAAATTATTTTCCCACGCTGATTATTATTCTGCTTACATTTTTTTTCATTTTCCATTACATAAGTCAGGATAGTGGATTGCAGCAGTTTATCATTGATACTGCTGTACGAATCTGCCACATCAATAGCATCTTCCAGGTTACCTGTATTATCCAGGTTGGCTATAAACCCACGCATTAATGTTTCGGATGCGGATTTTGGCATAAATTTTAAAAACGTATCCAGCTTATTAAAATTAGCAGCCATTTTAATAAACTTTTTAAAGTAATCAAAATGAACAGTCAATAATAATGAATCGGTTCTTGGTGTGTTACCCATCCGCTGCAACAGCCTGAAAAAACTGTGTTTATAACTTGAAGTATAAATTTCATTTTCACTCATCACCATCATAAAGTACAGGTCAATGGCCGATAAAGAATCCGTTGACCGCATACGCTGATTGATATTGGTTAAATCATGCAGTGAGTTTATTGGCGTAACAAAATGCTGAATGGCTTTACCTTTCAAAACCTCTCTCAGGCCATTAGCTCCAAACATGGCGATGGGAGTATCTTTAGCCGGCGAAGTGATGCGTTTATAATATTCAATTTCGGTTTGTACCAGTAATTTAAAATAACCCAAACTATCATATCCTGTTTCTCCATTGCCTACATATTTCCTGATGCCTTCTACTGTTTTTTTACCTTTTAAGATATCATCTAAAAAAGGAAAATAAAAAAGGGCATTGGGTGTTTTACTAAGTTCAACAACCGACTTAACCAATGGGTTTGTGCTTCGGTGAAGTAACATTCCGATTTTAGATTCAGGTGCCTGGGCTATTGAATAAATTGCAGTTGGACTGATTTTACAACTGATAACGATCAACGAATCAGCAAAGGGCTCGTTAACATAAGGTTCTAAAGTCTGTAATATTTTATCGGGATACAAAGCACAGAATTTTTTGTACAGAATTTTTTTGCTTTCATCATATCCTTTATTTTCTGAAAATATTTCAACATTTATTTTGGCAACGGGGTAAGGCACATTGTCAATAAGCGTAACCATACTCAAACTGTCAATATTGGCAGTCATTATTTTTTCAAAATTTTCTACCAGCATCGGTGCATACACCGGGTTGAATTCTTTCGATTTCCAACCATATTTAAAAGCCTTGACCAGGCTTTCGATATAACCCAGGTACCTGATCTTTTGGTTATTGGTTACAATCTTTTTATTCAGTTCAACAAAATTCTGAAGTTCATCAATCTTTTTACCAAATACATTGGTAATAACCAGGTTAATTTCGGGTTTATGGGTCGGACTTATCAGGCCATCTGTTTTACCATCCATTTTATCCAGTTGGCGTTGTTCTTCATTTATTTTATCGTGAAACAGTTGCCGGTAAATGGGTACAATAACAGAATCCTTGTTTGCAAAAACAGGAACAGCAGATATTACCAGTAAAAAGAGGAATAGATATTTTTTCATAGTTCAATATTTCTGCAAAGATGCTAAAATACATCAGGGCCTGCATATCTATCGCTTTTGGGATGAAATTTATTGTTAATGCACTGTTTTGACTTAACAATTTGATAATACCAAATAAGCTGTAAACAATATTCCGATTGATGGTAAAGACTATTTTTGCAGGGTATGAGTGTTACTAATACTGTTAAAAAAATATTAATTGCAGACGATGAACCGGATATCCTGGAAATCATCCAATACAACCTGCAAACAGAAGGATATGAAGTGGCTACTGCCAAAAACGGAAATGAGGCCCTTGATCTGGCTAAAAAATTTCAACCCGACCTGATCATACTGGATATTATGATGCCGGGAAAGAATGGTATTGATGTCTGCAATATACTTCGCCTTCAGCCGGCATTTAATGATACCTTGATTATTTTTCTTACTGCAATAAGTGATGAAGGAACAGAAGTAAAAGGACTGGAGACTGGTGCTGATGATTTTATAACCAAACCTGTTAGCCCCAAAGTGCTGGTGAGTAAGGTAAATGCGCTGTTCAGAAGAGTGAATAAAGAAGATACCGGTATTATACAGATCGGAAACCTGAAAATTGACCGGGAAAAATACATGATCATTTACCAGGGCAATGATATTATTCTTGCCCGTAAAGAATTTGAGTTACTGGCTCTGCTGGCAAGTAAACCCGGCAAAGTTTATTTACGCAATGAAATATTAAACCAGGTTTGGGGTACCGAAGTTATTGTTGGCGACCGTACCATTGATGTTCATATCCGTAAGATCCGTCAGAAATTAAACCTCGATTGTATTACTACTGTAAAAGGGGTAGGTTATAAGTTTGAGTTGTAACCCCATCCCCAAAGGGGAAGTGATTGAATATATACATTAATAAATAACTTCGCTAAAATAATTTCCCTTTGGGGGATAGGTGTATGCCGTCATCAAAAAATCTTTCACCACAACAATTATCGGCTTTAACAGCACTGGCACTGGCAATTCCTATTGCCTCAGGTATTTTTGTTTTTAAACCTGTTTGGTGGATCGCATTACTGTCGTTTTTGGTCATATTCCTTGGTTCATACGGATTAATTTTATACACCCTGCAAAATTTCATTTACCGGAAAATAAAACTCATCTATAAATTTATTTATCATACCAAGGCCAGTAAAAAAGAAGAGTTTTATTACAAAAAAATTTTACCGCAAAAAAGTATTGATGAGGTAAGGGAAGATGTAGAAGCCTGGGCAGAACAACGGAAAGCAGAGATTGAAATGTTACAGCAAAATGAATCTTTCCGGAAAGAGTTTTTGCAGAACCTGAGTCATGAATTAAAGACACCGATCTTTGCTATACAGGGTTACGTAGATACCTTGCTTAACGGTGCTTTGGAAAATACAGATGTAAATAAAAAATTTCTGCAAAGTACTTCCCGTAATATTGACCGGCTGGTAAACCTGGTAGATGATCTTGATGCCATATCAAAACTGGAAAGCGGAGAACAGCTTTTATTAAAAGACAGTTTTGTAATACAGGACCTGGTAAAGGAAGTTTATGAGTCTCTTTCAATAAAGGCTGACGAAAAAGAAATTAAATGCATAATCAAAAAAGGATGTGAAGTGCCACTTACGGTTTATGCTGATAAGGAAAAAATCCGGCAGGTATTTATTAACCTCATCGATAATGCTATTAAATACGGAAAACAAAACGGCATCATTGAAGCCAGTTTTTATAAAGTAGATGGGCATAGGGTTTTAATAGAAATAAGTGATGATGGCTTTGGAATTGCTGAAGAGCATTTGCTCCGCATATTTGAACGTTTTTACAGAACTGACCTGGCAAGAAGCCGCAAAGTTGGCGGTAGTGGTTTAGGTCTTTCTATCTGCAAACACATAATAGAGGCACATGGCCAAACCATTCATGTACGAAGTAAAATAGATGTAGGCAGTACTTTTGGTTTTACGTTACAGAGCAAGAAAGATTAATTCTTTTTTTTGAAAACTGATGATTGATATTGGTTATGAAAATTATCCTGCTTTAATCATCCTCTTACCTTTATTTAAAAAACTAAGTCACCGCTAATATTTACGGTGACTTAGCAATAGAGAAACCTGTTCTTTTGTTCAAGAAAATTTATGATGCGGATTAAAAATTATATTTAACACCAAATTGCCCCTGCCAGCGGCTGTTGATCGGATCCAGTGTGTAATAATGATCATTTACGCCGGTTGGTTTTACAAAATTATATGTTGGTAAATATCCACTTGCGGGAGTTCCCACTGCTTTACCATTGGCATCTTTTGTATACTTCAGGAAGTTTACATCATATTGATTCACGTTTGTAATAAAATTCACATGGCCCCAATTATTGTTTAATAAATTAAGTACATTGAATACATCGAGGCTTATTTGCAACGAATGTTGATTGTTCTTCCTGCTCAATTTAAATTCATGCATCAGTTTCATATCCAGTTCATTGTTCCATGGCGTACGTAAACCATTTCTTTCGGCATACTGGCCACGTCGTGTTTTCAGGTATTTATCACCATCGATAAAAGTATTCAGATCATTCCATTGTTGCGCAGCGGTGTATACAGTTCCGTTGAGGGTATAATCTGCCAAACGGATATCTGACTGGTCTTTTGGTATATAAGGTAATGCTGCATTTGAGCCTCCACTTCCCGGAGCTGATTGATAGACCAGTGTATAAGGGTTGCCCGATTGTCCTGCATAATATAAAGTAAGTGATGTTGTCTGTATCGGACTCCAGTGGAAATTAGTTCCCAATGTACCCACGATCCTGTTCCTCAGATCAAAATTTGAATAACCAAGTTGTGGAGAGTTAGGAGAAATAGCAGGGTTCAGGTTAAAATTGCTTTCCCATGAATTACGGATTCCATTGCTGATATCCTTACTCACACCATAAGTATAGGCAAGGCTCCAGTTCATATCCAACAAGAATTTATTACCAACTTTTATATTGCTGGTTGTTTTACTGATGCTGCCGGTAATATTATAGCGTGAACCTTCTTTTGTATTGCTTAAAAAATACACGTTTGAATAAGCTGAATTGTATTTACCATTTGTACCGGAACCTCTTGCAACATAGATTGGAGATTGTGTTGGGCCTGATGTGAAATATTGTGCAGAATCAAATAAATTGATCTGCTGGAACTTTACATCATATAAAGTTTTGGTGTACAAAACATCGAAAGTGGCCTTGTATCCTTTTCCAAATTTGTAATCAACAGCAACATTAGTGCGCCATACTCTTGGCAGTTTAAAATTATTATCTACAATGTCTATTTCCCTCGTACTGCTTTTTGAAGCTCCGCCATATTTAGTTACGGTATCTTTTAATCCATAAGGGTTAATTGCCAATGGAACAGTGGTTGAAGCACTGATCCCGTTCCAGTCAATATTGCCATAAGTACTACCATTTAAGGTGTAACCGTAACCCATCCAGGCAAAAGGCATTCTGCCCAGGAATATACCTGTACCACCACGGATCACTACAGAACCATTTCCTTTTACATCAAAATTAAAACCAAGCCTTGGTGAAACGCTTGCTTTACCAAGATAAGTATTCTTTAACTCATTAAACGGCGTGTTGGAATAAGTTGGAGATGTGGTTTGTGTAGTTCTTACTGTTGTATTGAGACTTGAATCTAGCCCCGGTTGATGATTTACGGATGAATAATCAATTCTTACACCCGGTGTTATTTTTATTCTTTTATTTATTGAAATTTCATCCTGTGCATAGCCGCTTAACAAGCTAACTTTAAAAGGATTGGGAGGATTGTTATAAATGGTCTCCCTGTCGTTAGGCATTTTACCAAGGTTAGTTGAAAAAGCGCCACGCACACGGCTCGGATTATCGGTCAGGAAACTGTTTACACCACGGGAATATTCCCAGCGGCCATTCCATGAATTTATAAAGCCATAAGTGAGGTCATAAAATTCATTATGTGTACCCAACGTGAATTTGTGAATACCTTTATTATAAGTAACATTATCGCTGATCTCAATAGTTTGCTGCTTCATATTATAAATAGAAGCTTCTCTCCAGGTACCTGCCCAAATCCTGCCATTATCAATATCTATGAAGGGAGCTAATACACCGGGAAAAGTTCTGTATTCATGCACATTGATATAACTCAAGTTGAACTGGTTGTTCAGGTTGTTGCTGAACTTTGTTTTTAGTTCGGCAACAAGGTTCAAGTTCTTGGTATATTGCGTAAAGTCTGTTGAGCCAAACTGGAAATTGGTAGAAGAACGTTCCAGGTTATTACCTGAGCCATTTGTATAAATAGCCCGGATCATGAATGTATTTTTATTGTCTAACTTAAAATCAAAGCGGGCAAATAATTTATCACTATTGGTGAAAAGTTTATAAGCGCCAGTATAACTCCCTGCATCATAACCTAAAGACTGCAATTTAGATGATACCTGTTGTGCTTCTGTTGCGGTAATAGCTGCACCGGGGTCGCCAATGTTATAGAAAGTAGGTTCCTGGCGGCGTGTTTGTTCAAAATTTACAAAGAAAAAAGCTTTATTTTTTAAAATAGGTCCGCTGAAACTTGCACCGTATTGGTATTCATGAAAGGCCGAACCGATCTTTGTTTTAAGGCCGTCGACACTTTTGCCCATTAAAGATTGGTTACGCATGTATCCATAAACAGCACCATGAAAATAATTGGTGCCGCTTTTTGTAACTGCATTTACAGAACCTCCTGTAAAATTTCCCAACTTAACATCAAATGGAGATAATTGTACCTGCACTTCCTGTATGGCATCAATGCTGTATGGGTTTGTACGGGTACCTGAACCTGCAGCACCTGATTGCCCGCCACCGCTAACACCGCCAAATGAATTACTAAAACCTATCGCATCATTATTGATAGCTCCATCAATTGTAAGATTATTATACCGAAAATTACTTCCGGCAAACGAGTTGTTATTTGACTGTGGCGTTAAACGGGTGAAATCACTTAAGCTTCTGCCCAGTGTAGGTAAGTTATTCAATTGGTTTCTTCCGATATTCATTCCTGACCCTGTATTTCTTTTCCCGGAGCTAACCACAACTTCGCTCATGTTTTTTGTATTCACTTTTAAATCGACATTGATGTCGGGATTATTACCAAGGATAAAATTCAGGTTTTCCTGTTTCTCTTCATTGTAACCCACAAAAGAAATCTTAACGGTATAAGGCCCCCCGGGTTTTAAATTCGGAATGTTGAAAATTCCCTTTTTGTTACTCTGTGTTGTGCTGGAAATTCCTGTGGGTATATGTATTGCTGTAACAGTTGCACCTGCAATAGTAAAACCTTTTTCATCATTGATTGTACCGCTAATGGTGCTTGTGGTTTCCTGTGCAAAAGTATTTGCAGTGAAAAGGACTACTGCAAATAATGTAAGAAGTAAACTTTTTGTCTTCATGCCGTTAATATTTAATGCAAAAAGACGACTTACATGTTATGCCATCATGAATTGAATGTTACGGTAAGGTTACCAGTATATTAACTGAATGTTAAGGGAAGCAAAAATTAAAACCTGAACTGGAGCCTGCAGGTGAAGATATCATCTTTTACATCACCTGTAAATCCGTTAAGCTGAGTTTTTTCATTGGTTATTTTATCATACCATAAAACCAACTTAAAATTTTCATTAAAATAATTAATGTAACCAAAACCAAGTGTTGAGTATTTTATATCTGTGGCATTCAGTGATGTACCCGGTTTTCCAATATCATCTTTTTTTACTTTGGTATTTGGGTCATACCAGTCATATTTTAAGGCCAGCTGATGATGTTCGTTAAAAATATTTTGCAGCAGGTAAAAATAGGCACCATTAAATTTTCTGATGTAATGCCCATCTGTTCCTGTTAATAAAGCAGCCGGTGTTTCTGAATTACCAACAGTTGAGGTTTGTGTGCCAAACATAAATTCTGCCCTTAACTCTGTATAGCCGGCTTTATTTTTAATTTTTAACTGAAGATCTGTGCCGTAATATTTGCGTGGAGCGATTTTACCATTATTGGTTAATGCAGAATCAACCCTGAAAGTTTTTCCAAAACTGCTGGTTCCATCGGTATAAACATATTTGGTATTTTGTAAAAACCCGCCATTTAAATAAGATGCTCCTGCACTAATCGTAATCGATTTCGATACCGGAAAAGGTTTTAATGCAACCCGGGTTATAAAATCTTTATGGCTGTCAAAATCTGCCGATGCAGCAAGGCCCTGGCCGTTAAATAACCCGGCATCAATTTTTAAAAATCTTAAAGGATGGTCTTTTTTCCTGGGTTCAAATGTGATCATGGCGCCCAGGTCTCTTTCTGTTTTCATTAATATCTGGCTCATTCTTCCCCGCTCGGGGCTTTCCCTGTCGCTGGATGAAAGATTAAGTTCGTAACTGAACGGCCGGGCAAACATACCCACTGATAATGCAAACAGATTATATTTATTTTCAAATAACCGGCCCCAAAAATCCCTGATAAAAACACCCCTTTCGGTACCATCAAATTGAAATACAAATTGTACTGATGGTCCTTTTTTTTCTGCAAAATGAATATAATCAAAACGGATACGACCACGCCGCAACATAAACCGGTTGTTTACATTCGTTGCAAAATCGCCACCGGAAAAATTTTTTGCGCCTTTATCCTGTGCTATCTGAAACTGCGGCTGCATATAACCACTAATACGGATGTGGTCGAATTTTTTGTAGATAGACAACATGCCTTTACCCATATCCTTGGTTGTATCCACCATATCCATCAAAAACTGGGCTTTTATATAGGTTGAAGAGATTAGCAATATGAACAATAAGATGGTTTTCCTTAACATGCTGTAAAATTTAAGGCAAAGTAGTAAGAAATTCGTGTTACTTCAATGTTAAGTTATTATTATCATTTTTTTGAATGATAATGGCCAAACCAATAATTATACTTTTGCTTCAAATTTTATAATTATGGCAGGCATAAACACAATTCTGAAAATATTTTTACCTAAGGACAGGGTATTCTATCATTTATTTGAAAACGTATCGGGGGTATTGGTTAAAATGGGCGATAAATTAAAAGATGTTGTAAATGAACCTGACTTTGATAAACGTGGACAACTGATCCAGGAAATAGAAGATATGGAACATGTAAATGATGATTACACCCATACCATATTCACGGAATTAGGTAAAAATTTCATTACACCTTTTGACCGGGAAGACATTCATTATTTAGCAACATCACTGGATGACATTGCAGATTATATTTATGCATCTGCTAAAAAAATAAATTTTTACCGGGTAAATCCCAACGACATGGGATTTAATAAAATGGCCGATCTCATTGCATTGGGTTGTGTGCAGGTTGATATTGCCATTAAGGAATTACGCAACATGAAAAACCTCAGGTTAATAACCGATGCATTGGTATCTATTAACAGTATAGAAAACCAGGCCGATGATATTTTTGATATGAGTATTGAACGCCTGTTTGCTACCGAACCTGATGCCAAAGAGGTGATCAAAAAAAGAGAGATTTATCAGGTAATGGAAATTGTAACAGATAAATGTGAAGATGCAGCAAATGTTATTGAATCTATTATTGTTAAGTATGCTTAACCGATTTGAAAATTAACCGATTTGAAAATTTGTATTGTATGACATTTCTGATAATTATAATTGTGTTAGCACTCATTTTTGATTATATCAATGGCTTTCATGATGCGGCCAATTCCATTGCTACAGTTGTTTCAACAAAAGTATTGACACCAACACAGGCTGTAATCTGGGCTGCCTTATTTAATTTTGTTGCCTTTTTTATTTTTAAAGATCATGGCGTTGCCAATACCATTGCCAAAACAGTAAAACCAGAATTGGTAAACGGTCATGATATGCTAGTTGTGATCTTTTCCGGACTCTTAGCCGCTATATTCTGGAACCTGCTGACCTGGTGGTTTGGCATTCCTTCTTCTTCATCTCATGCATTGATCGGTGCATTTTCAGGAGCGGCTATAGCTTTTGGTGGATTTGCTACAGTAAATTCCGATCCTATCATTAAAACAGTTGCCTTTATTTTGCTGGCTCCGGTAATTGGTATGATCATAGCCTTTATTATTTCGCTATGGTTTATTCATTCCTTTAAAAAAGGATTGATACCTAAAATAATTGCTTTTGCCATTTTTATTGGCGTAGGATTGTTTCTTTATAAAAATCTTGAGTTTGATCCTTCCAAATTAAAATCACATTACGAATCCTATACTTTAAGGGTATTTTTTTTCAGCAAAAATTTTAAATGGATTTTATTGTGTTCTATTTTGCTGATCATGGCAACGTTCACCTTATTTTTAAATTCCCTGAATGCCAACCGTGCCAATACCTGGTTTAAAAGATTACAGTTGGTTTCTTCTGCAGCATTTAGTATTGGCCATGGTGGTAATGACGCACAAAAAGTAATGGGTATTATTATGGCTGCATTAATTGCCTATAATCCCTCTGTTTACAGTTTAGGCCACATGGAATGGTGGGTACCTTTGGCCTGTTATTCAGCTATTGCATTGGGTACCATGAGTGGTGGCTGGAAGATCGTTAAAACAATGGGAACCCGAATTACCAAGGTAACTCCGTTTGAAGGTGTAGCAGCAGAAACTGCGGGCGCCATTACCTTATTTGTAACTGAAGCTTTAAAAATACCCGTAAGTACTACACATACCATTGCAGGATCAATAATTGGAGTTGGTGCCACCAAACGTTTATCAGCAGTAAGGTGGGGAGTTACTGTAAATTTATTATGGGCCTGGATATTAACTATTCCGGTAAGCGGATTACTGGCTGCAGGAACTTATTATATAATTCATTTCTTCCTTTAACTTAACAAAGAAAAAATATCATTTATAAATCACTCATTGTTATGAGTGATTTTTTGTTTTCTTTGCATATGAACAAGATTTTAGTTACCGGTGGCTGTGGTTATATTGGCGCACATACCATAGTTGACTTAATTGAAAATGGATTTGATGTTATTTCTGTAGATAATAACTCCAGGAGTAACGAGAATATTTTAGAATCTGTTGAAAAGATCACCGGAAAAAAAATAAAAAATTATAAAGTTGACCTTTGTATTTGTGATGATACCGTTGCCATTTTTCAGGAAAACCCCGATATTATTGGTATCATTCATTTTGCCGCCTTTAAATCCGTTGGCGAATCTGTAAAAAACCCATTACTTTATTTTGAAAATAATTTAAATTCCCTCATCAATATTTTAAAATGTGCCGATGAGTTTAATATTCCAAATTTTGTTTTTTCATCGTCTTGTACAGTTTATGGAAATCCTGACAAAGTTCCGGTTAATGAAGAAACATATATGAAGGCGGCTCAATCGGCATATGGCGCTACCAAGCAAATGGGAGAAGAGATAGTTAAGGAAGCCGTTAATTGTAATAAAAATAAAGCCATTTTATTACGGTATTTTAACCCGGTTGGGGCACATCCGTCAGCATTACTGGGCGAATTGCCACTGGGTAAACCTGAAAACCTGGTTCCTGCAATTACCCAAACAGCCATAGGTAAATTACCGGTGATGCAGGTTATGGGCGATGATTATCCTACCCGTGATGGCAGTTGTATTAGAGACTATATTCATGTTTGCGATATTGCACATGCACATACATTGGCACTTAATTATCTTATCCAAAATAAAAATGAAACCAATTGCGATATTTTTAATTTAGGTTCAGGAGATGGTTATAGCGTATTGGAAATTATAAAAGCATTTGAAAAAGTAAGTGGGGTAAAACTGAATTACCGGATTGGCCCACGCAGGCCCGGAGATGTAATATCAATTTATGCCAATAATAATAAGGCCAAAACCTTTTTAGGGTGGGCTCCAAAATATAGTATTGATGAGATGATGGATACGGCCTGGAAATGGGAGCTTAAATTAAAAGATGATGAAAATATTTTTAAGGCAAAAAACGCTGATATGAATTAAAATTTATTATATCTTCGCAAATTCCCCCCCCAGAAAATTTTATATAAAATATAATTAATAAGAGTTATGAAAAATAATCTTGTCAGGCTAATAGTATTGATTGTTCTGATCAACCTTTTTTTTACGGGGTGTGAAAAATATAAAAAGATTGGACAGATTCAACAGGCGGGGATTGCACTCACTTTTGATGATGACAGGGTTGATAATTGGTTTGAGTATTTGCCTTTTCTGGATTCAGCTAATGTAAAAGTTACTTTTTATATCTGTAAGTACAATCGTTTTACTCCTGAACAAAAACAAAAACTTGCAATTATCCAAAGCCATGGGCATGAAATTGCTTTTCATAGTACAAATCATTATAATATGCTTGATTATGTGTATAAATACAAACATTCTACTGATGAATTGATGAAAAACGAAATTACAGAAGGCTTAAAACTGATGAACAGGGACGGATTTTATCCGACAACTTTTGCCTATCCGTATGGAGCACACAACGGCTTGTATGATAAAATGCTGATGCGTTATTTTAAAAGCGTAAGGGCGCTCAACGGTACAAATGATTTTAGCAAAAGTTTAGCACCTACTGAAAATAATAACCTGTTATTTGGATTGGGCATAGATAAAAGCAGTAAACGGACCGATGAAGTAGTTTTGCAGCTTATAAAATCTGCAGCTGATAATAACAACTGTGCTGTTTTTGTTGCTCATGATATAAATACAAATATCAGGTTAAGCGTAACCAGGGAGCGGTTACAGAAAATTTTCAAATATGTTAAGCTGTTGGGTATAAAATATTATACAATTTCAGAAATATCCAATTAATAGTAATCTGTATGTTTTCTGAAACTTTGTGAGCAACTTTACGATAATCTTTTGTCCCCATTCAAATCTTTCTTTTACTTTGCGCCAATTGCAGAAAGCAGTTAAAAATTTTCTATTCTATGCTCAGTCAGATTCAGGTTTCCGGTAATAAAGACACCCGCAGTGGTTTTGGTGATGGTATTTTAGATGCAGCCCGTAAAAATCCGAATATCGTAGCACTTACTGCAGATCTTGCCGGTTCCTTAAAGCTAAATGGTTTTATAAAAGAATTTCCGGATCGGTTTATTCAGTGTGGCATTGCCGAAGCCAATATGATGGGCATTGCAGCGGGGTTAACCATTGGTGGAAAGATTCCGTATACAACCACATTTGCAAATTTTTCAACAGGCAGAGTATATGATCAGATCCGCCAGAGTATAGCTTATAGTGGTAAAAATGTAAAAATTTGTGCATCACATGCGGGTCTTACATTAGGAGAAGACGGAGCTACACACCAGATCTTAGAAGATATAGGGTTGATGAAAATGTTACCAGGTATGACGGTGATTGTACCTGCAGATTATAATCAAACAAAGGCAGCAACGATAGCAATAGCTGACTACGAAGGACCGGTTTACCTGCGTTTTGGACGCCCGGTTTGGCCAATCTTTACCAATGAAACAGATTTTGTAATTGGTAAAGCACAACAATTTTCTGAAGGAAAAGATGTCAGCATATTTGCCTGCGGGCACATGGTTTGGAAAGCTATTGAAGCCGGAAAGATTTTAGAAGAAAAAGGGATCAGTGTTGAAGTAATTAATATTCATACCATCAAACCGCTTGATGTGGATGCCATTGTTGCCTCTATCAGCAAAACAAAATGTGCAGTAACAGCCGAAGAGCATAATATAATAGGAGGACTGGGTGACAGTATTGCTCAAACAGCAGCAAAGCATTTCCCGGTTCCCATTGAATATATTGGAACCAACGATACTTTTGGTGAAAGTGGTAAACCTATGGATCTGCTGGTAAAATACGGTTTGGATACAGATCACATTGTAGCTGCTGCCGAAAAAGTGATATCCCGAAAATAAAACATATTAAACCTTCGCATAAAAAGCCAATCTTACGATTGGTTTTTTTATTTTTACTGCTCTCAACCTTATATGACTGAAAATTTAGACGATAAAGAACTTTTATTGAAGTTTCGTGAACCTGCTACTAAAGAAAGGAGCTTCACACTTATTGTAAAAAAATACCAGGAAAAGCTTTACTGGCATGTTCGCCGTATTGTTGTTACACATGAAGATGCAAATGATGTATTGCAAAACATGTTTATAAAAGTTTGGAATGCACTAGAAAATTTCAGGGAAGACAGCCAGCTTTATACCTGGTTATACCGGATAGCAACCAATGAATGTCTTACTTTTTTGGAACAACAGAAAAAAAGGGCTTCAGTTTCGTTGAGTGATGTTGAAAGTGGTTTAAGTAACCGTTTACAGGCAGATAAGCATTTTGATGCCAATAAACTGGAGTGGAAACTACAGGTTGCCATACAGCAGCTACCTGAAAAACAACGTATTGTGTTTAATTTGCGGTATTATGATGAAATGCCTTATGAAAAAATGAGTAAAGTTTTAGAAACCAGTGAGGGTGCTTTAAAAGCAAGCTATCATCATGCAGTAAAAAAAATTGAGAATTATATCTTAAATAGTTAAACTTTCAACTAATTAAAACGTCTGATTAGAGTAGATGGAAAACAGGACCAACATATTGAATGAATTAAAAGAGTTAAGCCCACTGATTGCCGGGATGGAAAAACTTAATGTTTTTTCTGTACCGGAAGGTTATTTTGAATACCTGAGTACAGATATATTGTCGGGTATTGAAAATGAAAAAGGCTTAAAAAATATTACTTCATCCCTAGATGTGAACACTGAAGTACCACATAGGTATTTTGATACTTTAGCAGCAAATATTCTGCATAAAATAAAAGCACAGGAGTTTGATGATGCTTTAACCGAATTGCGGGTTTTATCTCCTATGTTATACAGCATTCAAAATGAAAATGTTTTTGAAATACCAAAAGGTTATTTTGAGAATTTAAGCGAAGCTGTTTTGAATACAGTGAATCCGCAGACTAAAGTGGTTAGTATGAAAAGGCATACTACTTTCTTTAAATACGCTGTGGCAGTGGCTTTTACCGGCCTGGTGGCGTTGAGTGTTTTTAAGTTTACCGCTACAGATAAAAAAGTTGTTTTGCCTGATTATGTCACTGCAGGTTTAAAAGTGCAGGATGTTGACCAGGAACTTGCAAAAATTTCTGACGACGATATTGTAAAATATTTGGAAGCTAATGGTACCGATGTTAAAACAGCGATGGTTGCCAACAGTATAGATGAAAATGAATTGCCTTCGCAGGAAGATTACCTGCTGGATGAAAAGGCTTTGGATAAATACCTGAACAGTATTAATGTAAATGATTTGAAAAATTAAAAGAACTATCATGAAAAGATATTTACTCATATTAACCCTATTACTTGGCAGTTTTTCGATGGCTTTTGCTCAGGAAACTCAACTAGCAGATGATATGATCAGGCAGGAAAAAATACAGGCGCTTTATGTGGCTTATGTAACCCAGCAATTGCAGTTAACGCCTGATGAAGCCCAAAAATTCTGGCCCCTGCACACACAATTTGCAAACGACCTGAAATCTATAAAGCAAGACCAACCGGAACTTGTTAAAGAACAAGCCCGTTTGGATATCAAAAAGAAGTACCAGGAAAATTTCACCAAAATACTTGGAGTCAACCGTTGCGACAGATTTTTCAGAATGAGCGATGAGTTTAAAAGAAAGCTGAGGGAAAGGCTTCAAAAGCAGGCAAATAATCTGCAAAGACAAAACCAACGGCCCAAATTAAGGCCGGGGCAGTAACAGTTTTCTAAAAAGATAATTATTCCCTTTTTACAGTTATTAACTGAAAAAGGGATTTTTTATGTGAAATAATAAAAGTAGATTAAATTCTAATTGTCTGTAGTAATTTGTCTACATAAATAAAAAAGTAATAACTTTATAGCAAATCATTTATCCATTAAATTAATTTCTATGAAAAAGTTTATTACGATAAATTTTGATCAGAAATTTTTAGAGTTTCAAATAATAACTGCTTTTTTGTTTTTTTTATTAATAGCTAATACTTTACAAGGCCAGCAAATAAGAGGGAAGACAATTCATCTTGGCCCGGGGATTACAAAGGCAGTAGCTGAAATCGTAAAATGGGAAGCATTACATCCAATTAATTACAGGATTCATAAACCATTAAGAAGAGAGAATGAACTGGGCCTGATTAAAAATTCAAATCCAGATGCAAAGGCTGTTAGCAACTATGCTGATCCAGTCTTTTTTCCTTCGGTTATTCTACCTCAAACGCCAAACATTATTACCAGCACACAAACTATGTGGAGTAATTTTTTATCTATCTGGGGTGGATTTACAGCAATCCCAGGTTCTGAATCCGGTTATGTTCCACCTGACTGTAATGGCGATGTTGGGCAGACTCAAGTGATTACAGTAATTAATACAAGATTAAAA
The DNA here is from genome assembly GCA_043748745.1 of Chitinophagaceae bacterium. Classification (GTDB taxonomy): domain Bacteria; phylum Bacteroidota; class Bacteroidia; order Chitinophagales; family Chitinophagaceae; genus Ferruginibacter. The sequence continues at coordinate 16,930 of JAYVEQ010000020.1, forward strand.
GTATTTACTAAACCTTCTGTAATTGCAGCAGCTGTTACTACACCAACAGGAGCATCTACTACACCGCAGGCAAATATTTTAAATTTTGACTTAAGTACATTGTTTGGAGTAGGAATCAGTGATGCACATATTCGTTATGACAGGCTTTCGGGCAGGTGGTTCATCGTGGCAATTGACTTAACAGCTCAAAACAATAAATGTTATGTTGCTGTAAGCAGCGCATCCTCTGTTACCTTGTTAAGTAATTTTACTGTGTTTAGTTTTGTTGAATCAATTGGGGGAGGAGTAACCACAGATTTTTTTGATTACCCTACTTTGGGTATTGATAAGAATGCACTTTATATAGGAAGTGTGATGTTTACAAGTGCCTCTGCTTATACCGGCGCAAATTTATATGTTGTTAAAAAAAGTGATCTTTTGTTAGCTGTTCCGGTATTAACTGTAACAGCTTTTCCACATGGCACAGCTGCAGGCCAATCAGGATCAACCGGGTCGCTTGGCATAAGCGTACCACAGGGTGTTCAAAATGATGACCCCACTTCTACCGAGGGCTATTTTGTGGGGGTGAGTAATGCAGTTTTTTCAAGAGTGGTTATAAAAAGGGTTTCAACCCCTGGCGGGACTCCAACTCTTTCAGCTGACATAAATCTTACTGTGCCAACTACCGTTTTTCCAATTGCACAGCTAACAAAATTCAATGGAACTACCAAAACACTTGATGCACTTGATGACAGACTATTTGCAGCCATGATGATGAAAAATAAAATAACAGGAGTAAACACTCTATGGACTGCACATAATATTCAAGTGAATACATCGGGCGTTGGTTCAGGAAGTGGGGGAAGAAATGGCTCCCGCTGGTATGAAATAGCTAATATGACAACGACACCAACTTTAGCACAATCAGGTACATATTTTGATGCTGCTGCATCTAACCCCAGAGGATATTTTATCCCTGGTATTGCCATGAGTGGACAGGGACATGCAATTTTAGGAACCAGTTCTACTGCCAGTGATCAATTTGCCGATTGTGGTTTTGCCGGAAGATACAGAACAGATGCAGGTGGTACTTTTCAAAACTATACATTTGCCACAGCAGCTTCAACTAATTACAATCCGGCAGATGGCACTCCGCATCGTTGGGGTGATTTTTCTCAAACAGTTGTTGATCCGCTGGATAATATGACGATGTGGACCTTTCAGGATTTTGCAACACAGGTCGATACATGGGGAATAAGAGCAACGCAAATAAAAGCTCCTCCGCCAGCTACACCAAGTTTGGCTACAGTACCGGGTTGTGGCGCAGCTGTAGCAGTTACAATTAATGGCACATCAGTAAATAATTCTGAATTTTTTGACCCCGGTGCAGATGCCGGTGGGCCTGGTTTTAACAGGCTAACTATTACCTGTTCGGGAGGAATAACTGTATCAGGAACAACATTTGTAAATCCTACGCAACTTACCTGTTTTTTAGATACAAGGGGTAAAGCTTCCGGTACTTACACAATCACTGTTACAAATCCTGATGGCCAGTTTGCTGCTGTGAACTTCAGCTTAGTATCTGCATGTACATTGCCTGTTAACCTTCTTTCCTTTACCGGAAAACTTGTTAATAATGAAACTCTTTTAAATTGGAAAGCAAATACCGAAAATAATTTAAGATTGTATGAAATAGAAAAAAGTTTTGATGCTGTTAATTTTATTTTTTTAAAAGATATAACTGCAAGAGGTTTTGTAAACACGGAAGCGTCATACGAGTTAAATGATAAATATCCTTATCCGGGAAATAATTTTTATCGTTTAAAAATGATAGATCTTGATGGGGCTTTTAGGTATTCAAATATTGTAAAAGTACAAACTGAACAAAAGGCTATTGCGATTATTAAAATATATCCAAATCCATTAAACGATAAATTGAGTATTGAATTTTTTGCAGAAAAAAATTATAACATTCAACTTGAAATATTTGATTTATCAGGTAAAATAATGGTTAACAAACAGGTAAATCTGCAGGCTGGATTGGATAATTATCAATTGAATTTAAAAAAGCTTGCAGCAGGAAATTATATGCTTCAGATAAAGGATATTTCGGGTAAAATTATTGAAAAAGCAAAGCTTGTAAAACAATAAATTAAAAACCTAAAAAATGCCTGGTTACATTATGCAACCGGGCATTTTTATTGAAACGCAATTGCTTTTCCGCCGGATATCAGATTAATTCATTTTTTTTCAATTTGCACATCTGTTTTTTTGCCATTCCGTCCTTCTTCCCCTACCTTTGCAGCCTGAAAAAAAGGCCTTTTAATAAAAATTTCAATTAACAATTATGGTAGAAATTAAACCAGACGAAATTTCCGCAATTCTTCGCCAGCAATTAAGCAATTTTAATGCCGGTGCAAGTTTGGAAGAAGTAGGAACAGTTTTACAGGTGGGTGATGGTATTGCCCGTGTTTACGGATTGAACAATGTTCGTTCAGGTGAACTGGTAGAATTTGATAATGGCGTAAAAGCAATTGCCCTTAACCTGGAAGAAGATAATGTGGGTGTGGTTTTGATGGGGGACAGTGCCGAAATTAAAGAAGGTGATAAAGTAAAGCGTACCGGCCAGATCGCTTCTATTAAAGTGGGAGAAGGGATGAGTGGGCGTGTTATTAATACATTGGGCGAGCCAATTGATGGTAAAGGCCCGATCAAAGGCGAATTGTATGAAATGCCACTGGAGCGTAAAGCTCCGGGGGTAATTTTCCGTGAGCCGGTAAAAGAACCATTGCAAACCGGTATCAAAGCGATCGATGCAATGATCCCCATTGGCCGTGGCCAACGTGAGTTGATCATTGGTGACCGTCAGACCGGTAAATCAGCCATCGCCATTGATACCATTATTAATCAAAAAGAATTTTACGCAGCAGGCAAACCTGTTTACTGTATATATGTTGCAATTGGCCAAAAGGCTTCTACCATTGCAGGTGTTATGAAAACTTTGGAAGAATATGGTGCGATGGCTTATACAACCATCGTTGCTGCATCTGCTTCTGATCCTGCGCCTTTACAGTTTTACGCACCATTTGCCGGAGCTGCAATCGGGGAGTTCTTCCGTGATACCGGCCGTCCTGCATTAATTATTTATGATGATTTATCAAAGCAGGCTGTTGCATACAGGGAGGTTTCTTTATTGTTAAGAAGACCACCGGGCCGTGAAGCATATCCGGGTGATGTATTCTATCTGCATAGCCGTTTACTGGAAAGAGCAGCTAAGGTTGTTTCTAAAGATGAGATTGCACAGCAAATGAATGATCTGCCTGCATCTATTAAACACCTGGTAAAAGGAGGAGGTTCTTTAACAGCATTGCCGATTATTGAAACACAGGCTGGTGACGTATCTGCATACATTCCTACAAACGTAATCTCTATTACCGACGGACAGATATTTTTGGAAGGTAACCTGTTTAACGCAGGTATCCGCCCGGCCATTAACGTGGGTATCTCTGTAAGCCGTGTGGGTGGTAATGCTCAGATCAAATCAATGAAAAAAGTTGCCGGTACCTTAAAATTGGATCAGGCGCTTTACCGGGAACTTGAAGCATTCTCTAAATTTGGTGGTGATTTGGATGCTGCTACTAAAAACGTAATTGACAAAGGAGCAAGAAACGTGGAGATCTTAAAGCAGTTACAATACTCTCCGATGAGTGTTGAAAAACAGGTTTCCATGATCTACCTGGGAACGCAGGGTTTATTAAAAGAGGTTGCCGTTAAAAATGTAAAAGCATTTGAAGAGCACTTTTTAATGGAGATGGAGAATAAGCATCCTGAAATATTGGCTGAATTTAAAAAAGGTAATTTGCCCGAAGATGGCATTAATAAAATGACAGAACTGGCAAAAGGATTAGTGGGTCAATATAAATCTTAAGGATAAAAAATTTGATAACAGAAGGAGAGAAGCGATTCTCTCCTTTTCTTTTATCTTTATTTTGCCGAAATGGCATAAAAAAAATCTGGCTTATTGTTTGTAATTTTTAGTTGGCCAAATTCCTTAAAGGGAGACAAGTAGTTACATTAATCATTTGGATTGTCCCTTTTTTAAGGTATTACAATCAGCTATATTTGCTAACCGATAATTTTATTAAATAAAAGCAATCAGCATATTATGAACTTTGGAAAAGAATTTGAAAAATACGCCGTAAAACACAAAGGTATCAGCAGCAATACACTTGACGGTTACATCAAACATAATGTAACCAACCTTACGCCCAATATTATTGAAGAGCGGCCAATGAATATTGCCGTGATGGATGTTTACAGCCGTTTAATGATGGACAGGATCATTTTTCTGGGTTATCCCATTAGCGACGAAGTAGCAAACATTGTTACCGCACAATTATTATTTTTAGAAAGTACAGACCGTACAAGAGATATACAGATGTATATTAATTGTCCGGGTGGCGGTGTATATGCCGGATTAGGAATGTATGATACCATGCAGTTCATTACTCCTGATATTGCAACCATCTGCACCGGCATGGCAGCCAGTATGGGCGCAGTCTTGATGTGTGCAGGTGCTAAAGGTAAACGTACTGCATTAAAGCATAGCCGCATTATGATGCATCAACCAAGTGCAGGTGCAGGCGGGCAGGCCACTGATATTGAGATCACAGTTAATGAAATAAGAAAAGTAAAAAGAGAGTTGTACGAAATCATTGCATTTCATACAAATCAAACGGTAGAAAAAGTAGCTATTGATTGCGACAGGGATAACTGGATGACATCAACAGAAGCTAAAGAGTATGGCCTGATTGATGAAGTACTATTAATGAATCAGAAAAAACAAAAGAAAGATCAGAAATAAAAAATAATTTTAATTATGAATTTTTATAAAAACAATATTACCCGTTCTGAAGACGAGGATAAGCCGGAAGGATTGCCTGAAAATCCGATGGAGAAAATGATGAGTGGCTGGCAGTTTGATAAAAAATTTATTGAACAGCGTAAAATATTTTTGTGGGGAGTTGTAGATGACAAAAGTGCAAAGGATATTACCAATAGGTTGATGTACCTTGAAGCCATTGATCCGGGAAAAGAAATAACATTTTACATAAATAGCCCCGGCGGAGTAGTTACCAGCGGCATGGTTATTTATGATACCATGCAAATGATCAGTTCGCCGGTAAGTACGGTTTGTATGGGTATGGCTGCAAGTATGGGCAGTATATTATTGAGTGGTGGTGAAAAAGGCAAGCGTTATATTTTTCCCAATGGCGAAGTAATGATTCACCAGCCAAGTGGTGGTGGGCAAGGCACCAGTGCCGATCTGGAAATTATGGCAGTACAGATCCTTAAAACAAAAGAGTTGGGGGCAAATATATTGGCAAAAAATTGTGGCCAGACCTTTGAAAAAGTAATGAAAGACTTTGACAGGGATTACTGGATGTATGCCAAGGAATCGATTGAATATGGTATTGTTGATGCTATTATGACGAAAATATAGCTGAAACGGGTAAAAGATATAACTTAAAAGCCTCTTTTGGAGGCTTTTTTATATCATTTAAAGCTGAAGCAACGTTATAACCAGGTAGTTTGTCTTAATAATACAGTAAGAAGCTTTTTTTATAACTTTACACACATTTTTTAAAAACCGGGTTTCAATTAATTTGAGAATTTGATATGGCAAAACAACAAACATTGCATTGCTCTTTTTGTGGCCGAAACCGTGATGAAGTTAAAATACTCATTGCCGGTCAGGATGGGCATATTTGTGAAAACTGTGTTGAGCATGCTGAAGAAATTATTGAACAGGAGCTGGGTAATGCCAAAGAGAATAAACATACTGCTACACCTGCACATAAACTGAGTGTTAAAAAACCAATTGAGATAAAAAAATTCCTGGATGAATATGTGATAGGGCAGGATGATGCCAAAAAAATACTGGCAGTTGCTGTTTATAATCATTATAAAAGGCTGAACCAGAAAATTGATAATGATGTTGAAATTGAAAAGAGCAACATCATTATGGTTGGTGAAACAGGTACCGGAAAAACCCTGTTGGCAAAATCAATTGCCCGTATGCTGAATGTACCTTTTGCCATTGTTGATGCAACAGTGTTTACCGAAGCAGGTTATGTTGGTGAAGATGTGGAAAGTATGCTGAGCCGTTTATTACAGGCCTGTAATTATGATGTTGCCGCAGCCGAAAAAGGAATTGTATTTATTGATGAAATTGATAAAATAGCCCGCAAGAGTGATAATCCTTCCATTACAAGGGATGTAAGTGGTGAAGGTGTGCAACAGGGGTTATTAAAATTACTGGAAGGAACCGAAGTGCTGGTACCACCACAAGGCGGACGTAAACACCCCGAACAAAAACTGATAAAAGTAAATACACAGAATATCCTTTTTATTTGTGGAGGTGCTTTTGACGGTGTAGATAAAATTATTGCCCGCCGGGTAAATACCAATGCCATTGGCTTTAATGTAAATAAAGAGTTACAGGAATATCAGCATGATAACCTTTTACATTTTGTAAATGCGGTAGATCTTAAACATTTTGGGTTGATACCTGAACTGCTTGGCCGTTTACCTGTGGTTACTTATTTAAATCCTTTGGATGCAGTAACCCTACGCAGCATATTAACAGAGCCTAAAAATGCTTTAATTAAACAGTTTACACGTTTATTTGAAATTGAAGGCATTGAATTGAAATTTGAATCTGCTGTCTTTGATTTTATGGTTGAAAAAGCCCTCGAATATAAACTTGGAGCCCGTGGCTTGCGCAGCATCTGCGAAAGTATACTTACCGATGCCATGTTTGAATTACCCTCTCAAAAAGTAAAAGTTTTTGATGTTACCCTTGAATATGCCCATCGCAAATTCAGCAGCAGTAAGCTGAGTATGCTGAAGGTAGCGTAAAGAAGGTCATTAAAATTTATTTTAAACTTTTCTCCCCAATTTTCAAACAACTTCATATCATTTTAGGTGGTTGTGTTATTTCATTTTATTTTTACACGGTTGTAATACTACGCTTAGGCAAATGTTCCACAATGGTATATTGTACAAGTGAGTGACACAACGATGCTGACATGAAATATAAATGCCGGTAAACATATTAAATATTAAATATCAAATATTAAATCTGAAATTCTAAATGGTAGATGTAATTCTTGGGCTGCAATGGGGCGATGAAGGCAAGGGTAAAATTGTAGATTATTTTGCAAAAAATTACGATGTGATCGCCCGTTTTCAGGGTGGCCCAAATGCCGGACATACTTTGTATGTAGATGGAAAAAAAATTGTTTTACACCAAATACCCAGTGGTATTTTTCATGAAGGTAAAGTGAACCTGATTGGTAATGGGGTAGTGTTAGATGCCATTACTTTAAAAAAAGAATGTGACAATGTAGCTGCCTTTGGGGTGGACTATAAAAAAAATCTGTACATCAGTGAAAGGGCACATCTTATTTTGCCAACACACCGTGCATTAGATAAAGCAAGTGAGCTCTCGAAGGGTAATGAAAAGATCGGCAGCACGTTAAAAGGGATTGGTCCTGCTTATATGGATAAAACAGGCCGTAATGGTTTGCGGGTGGGAAATTTACTGGATAAAAGTTTTACAACTGACTATATTAAGCTCCGGATGAAACATCAGCGCCTGCTGGATAATTTTAATTTCCAGGAAGATATAAGTACCTGGGAAGAAGAATTTTTTGAAGCGCTGGAGTTTTTACGTGAGTTTAAAATTGTTAACGGAGAATATTTCATTAACGAAAAGATTCAAAAAGGTAATAGAGTTTTAGCTGAGGGAGCGCAGGGAAGTATGTTGGATGTAGATTTTGGAACCTTCCCCTTTGTTACAAGCAGCAATACAATATCGGCTGGTGTCTGTACAGGTTTAGGGATAGCACCACAAAAAATTAAAGAAGTATTTGGCATTTCAAAAGCATACTGTACCAGGGTTGGCAGCGGGCCTTTTCCAACAGAATTGCATGATGAAACCGGAGAGCTGATCCGTAAAACAGGGAATGAATTTGGAAGTACAACAGGCCGCCCTCGTCGTTGTGGCTGGATTGACCTGATTGCATTACAGTTTGCCTGTATGATAAATGGTGTTACGCAGATTATTATGACCAAGGCTGATATTCTGGATGGTTTGGACGAATTAAAGGTTTGTAAAGGCTACAATATCAATGATGAGGAGAAAAATTTTGTACCTTTTCAAATGAACCGGGTTAATATTGAACCTGTATATAAATCCTTTACAGGCTGGAAGAAAGACATTTCTGGAATTTCTGAATATGCATCACTTCCGGTAGAGATGAAAAATTATATAAATTATCTGAATGAATTTTTAGGGGTACCGGTAAAATACATCAGTAATGGTCCGGGAAGAGATCAATTGGTGCTGGCTTAAAAAAAAAATTAAAAAAAGTTCATAATATTTTTGGCTATTTAAAAAACTCGTGGAAATTTTACAGTACTAATCCTTTTTGAATTATGGTTTTAATATCTGACAACAAAAAAAAGACAACCGTTAAAGCGAATGCTTCAACAACAATCAAATCTGTAAAAAGACCTTCTAAGCCAAAAGAAGACGATGAAGATGATGATGATTTAGACGAAGATGTTGATACCAAATCATCGCCTAAGAAAAAATCTTCTACAAAGAAAAAAGCAGATGATGATGATGATGATGATGTAGAGGTTGCTGATGATTGGGAAAAACCGGAAGAGGAAGATGATTGGGATCCGGACTTTGATGAATTTGATGTGCCAAAATCCGGGGGGAAAAAAGCAATAGGTAAAAAACCTGCAAAAGGGAAAGCTGATGATGATTTTAAAGTAGATGATGATTTTAAAGATCTGGGTTTTGATGACCTGGATGGCGGCGGAGATTTTGATGATGATGAAGATGATTATTAATACAGCATTTATTAACGGGGGAAAAATAAACAAGTGAATAAATCTATTTCTTTTCCCGTTGACGATATAAATGTTTTTAAAATACAAATGTTGAATTGGGTAAACCGCTTCAACATTTTTTGTTTATTGGATAATCAGCAATACGATTTTTCTACGGCCCTATTTGAATGCTTACTGGCAGCTGGTTGTAAAAGAAGAATAGAAGCTAATGCAGGAAGGGCTTACGAAGAGTTACAGAAATTTTATGCAGAAAATAGAGAAGCCTGGCTTTTTGGTCATTTTGGTTATGATCTGAAAAACGAAACCGAAAATTTAAGTTCAGCTCATATTGGCAGTATGAGATTTAGTGATCTTCATTTTTTTGTACCGGAAATAATTCTCCAGCTCGATTCTACGGAAGTAAAGATATTTTGTGATTCAGGCGCAGAAGAAATATTCAGGGATATTAAATCCTGTGCTGTTTTTATAAAAGAAAAAGTAAATGGTTCAGTGGCTGTTAAAAATAAAATTGAAAGAGAAACTTATATTCAGATAATAAAAAAATTACAACAACATATTTTGCGTGGCGACTGTTATGAAATTAATTTTTGCCAGGAATTTTTTGCAGAACATACTGAAATAGATCCGGTAGATACTTATCATCGGTTAATACAGCTTTCTCCAAACCCATTTTCAGTTTTTTATAAAGTGAACGGCCATTATTGTTTATGTGCAAGCCCGGAGAGATATTTAAAAAGATCAGGAAAAAAAATCATTTCTCAACCCATAAAAGGAACATCTAAAAGAAACCTAGAAGATGGTATAGAAGATGAAGCGGCCAAAAATTATCTGTTGCAAAGCAAAAAAGAAAAAAGTGAAAATGTAATGGTTGTTGACCTGGTGAGAAATGATCTTAGTCGTATTTGTAAAGCCGGCACTGTAAAAGTTGATGAGTTATTCGGAATCTATACTTTTCCGCAGGTACACCAAATGATAAGCACTATAAGTGGTGAAATTGAAGATGAGTTAAACTGGATTGATTGTATAAGGGAAACTTTTCCAATGGGCTCAATGACAGGAGCCCCTAAAAAAAAGGTAATGGAACTCATTGAGCAATATGAGCAAACAAAAAGAGGCTTATTTTCAGGAGCAATAGGATATGTAAAACCTGGTGGGGATTTTGATTTTAATGTAGTGATTCGCAGTATGTTTTATAACGAACCCGGTAAATACATTTCATTTCAAACGGGTAGTGGTATTACCTATAACAGTGATGCGGCAATGGAATATGAGGAATGTTTAATAAAAGCTGCAGCTATGATGAAAATTCTTCAATCAAATTAACTTCTTCTTTTCTTAGAAGTTTTTGGAGGAGCATAATAAGTCCGGTTTGGAGCAATGGGATTGTCTCCCAATAAAAGCTGAACACACTCATTCAGTATAATATATTTATTGGCCAAAAAGATTTGCATTTTATCAGCCGGCAGTCTCAGATCATAGTTTCCATTTATAGACATCATGTTATCAAAATCGGGATTGTAACGGTTAAACAATACAATATCCATCGATAAATTTTTAGTTAGCACTAATGAATTATATTTTCCTGAAATGCTTTGAGTAGCTGCAGTTTCCACTTCTTCTGCTGTAAGTTCCGGTTTGGTGTTGAAAGAATTACCTCCACCCCTTAAATCATAACTTCCATTTAAATTGGATGTTGTAGTAATTCCACCCGTACCTTCCATGATATAATGTGTAGCAATAAATTTCTTAACATGGTTTCTGCTTTCTTCCGGTAAATAATATTGCAGTGACCAGAAATTTCTGCTGCCGCTTTTTTTAATTGCACTGTAAACTCTTCCGGGGCCGCCATTGTAGGCTGCAATAACCAGCAGCCAGTCGTGCATCTGGCTGTATAATGTAAGCAGATATCTTGCAGCTGCATGAGTACTTTTGTAATAATCACGGCGTTCATCAAATGAGCCGTTTACTACCAGTCCGTAATCTCTTGCCGTATAAGGCATAAACTGCCATGGCCCTCCAGCACCAACCCAGCTGGTAGCACCCGAGTTTAAATTACTTTCAATCACAGCTAAATACTTAAGCTCCCTGGGTAAACCATATTGAGCGAAAATATTGTCGATCAAATTAAAATAGGGCTGACCCCAGCCTTTCATTTTAATTAAACTATTACTATGAGCCATTAAGTAATCCTGCATATAACTTTCTGCATGTGGATTAACCTGTGATGAATAAGGTAATGCAGGGTTATAATTATATTTGGCAAACAAATTTTTAAAGCCATATTTTGTTACCTGGCTGAAATACATAACCTTTTCTTTTTGAGGAGGAGCTTTGGTTTTTATTACTTCTGCAATTATTTCATCTTCGATTGGATCTTTAATAATACCAGTATCAACAATGACCTGTTGTTGAAGCATGTCTGTAAAATCTCCGGCTTTTACCGAACATAAAAAAAGTTGAAACAGAAATATTAAAAATAGTTTTTTCATTATCATTATTACTGATTTGTCCGGTAATGATCCATCATAAGACCGGCCATTTGCAGCAAAGTTAGTTCATCTGTTTTTTTAGTCATAATCTGCAAACCAAATGGCATACCATTGCTGTGTTTGAATAATGGAATTGAAATACCCGGGATGCCTGTTAAATTAGCAAAAACGGTAAATATATCAGCTAAATACATTGCAATAGGGTCGTTTGTTTTATCACCTATTGTAAATGCTGTTGTTGGACTTGTTGGCATTATAACTGCATCATACTCAGAAAATATGGTTTCGGTTTTATCTGTTAATAATCTGCGAACCTGCTGTGCTTTGGTAAAATATGCATCATAGTATCCACTGCTTAAAACAAAAGTACCTAACATAATCCTTCGCTGAACTTCTTTGCCAAAAGCGTCACTTCGGTTAAGCTTATAAAAGTCTGTTAAATCTTTGGCAAGTGCTTTAGTTTGATAGCCATATCTTACCCCATCATACCTGTTTAAATTACTGCTTGCTTCTGCCGTTGTTAAAACATAATAAGCCGGTACAACATAATCAAGCAGATCAAAATCAATTTCAGTTACTGTATGGCCATTAGATTTTAAGGTTTCAATCAGCAATAAAATTTTTTCTTTTATTTCTTTATCCAGCGAAGGATGATGGAGGGCTTCTTTAAAATAAGTGATCTTATATTTTTTATTCGATTTTACATTTTGCTCTTTATCTGCTAACTGCAAACTGCCAGCTTTTAATTGTAAAGCCGTACTGTCATACTCATCAGCACCACATATGATCTCCAGCAACAGACTAATATCATTAACTGTGTTTCCAAAAATACCAATTTGGTCAAATGAAGAAGCATAGGCAATTAGACCATAGCGGGATATTTTTCCGTAACTTGGTTTTAACCCAAGTATACCACAGAAATCTGCAGGCTGACGAACTGAACCTCCTGTATCGCTTCCCAAACTCGCCATGCATAAACCAGCCTGAACGGCAACAGCACTACCACCGGATGATCCTCCGGGAACTTTTGTTTGGTCCAATGCATTTAAAACATTTCCATAAACTGAATTTTCATTTGTACTACCCATGGCAAACTCATCACAATTACAAGTGCCAATTATTATTGCATCTTCATCAAGCAAATGCTGCAATGCCGTAGCAGTATATAGGCTTTTAAATCCCCGGAGTATTTTTGAAGAGGCTGTTACGTAATGGTCTTTATAACAGATCACATCTTTAATGGCAATAACAACACCATGCAGTTTTTTTAAGGATTCGCCTGTTCTCCTTTTTTCATCTAATAGTCTTGCCTGCTGAATTGCTTCTTCGGCAAATACCTCTACAAAGGCATTTAATTGTTTATTCTTTTCAATCTGCTGCAGGTAATAACTTACTGCATCTACACAATTGGTTTGATTGTTTATAAGATTCTGATGATATTGTTTTATATCCCTGAATAGAAACATAATAAAATGATGCAGATTTGTTTAATATAAATCGGCTGAAGTGTTCCCATTATAAAAGGTGCACTTCAGCCGATTTACAGGAATAATTAACTCCTGATTAATTTGTTTTATTTACGGTATCTTTTTCTTTCATTCCCTCTTCAATTTCATTTTTCACATTGTTTTTTGCATCATTAAATTCACGCATTCCACGACCAACCCCTCTCATCAGTTCGGGTATTTTTTTACCACCAAACATTAATAATACAACAACAATAATGAGGATCCACTCACCACCGCCTGGCATTGAAAATAAAAAAATGCTGCTCAAAATTGATAATATCATAATCTTAATTTAGACTGCAAAGATAATTCAATTATTTATGTACTTCAGCTATTTAATACAACAATGTTAACTGTTGATTAACTATAATAAAAAAGGAAGCTAAAATAATCTATCGAATATATGTTCTTCCGCATCTGGCTTTACCATTGGCAGCTTGTTCGGGAGAAATACCCCGGGCACAGGAAACAAAAAATAGTACTGAAAAAACAACGATTAATGAAAGAATAATCCTTCTCATGGTTAATGGTTTAAAAAATTAATAATACAGAGGTTAATGACTTTTCGAAGGATCTCGATTTTCCTGCTTAAGTCACAATAATAATACCAATTTTTTTAATATTCAAAAGAAAAGAGCGAAAATTTACATCTTCGCTCTTTTTAATATATTTAAACAATTATTTATTTCTTAGCCACGGCCATTCTTTTTTCCCTGATACGGGCACTTTTTCCGCTTCTTTCACGTAAATAATAAAGTTTAGCACGGCTAACCTTACCTACTTTGTTTAAAACAATACTATCGATATTTGGTGAAAAAATAGGGAACAAACGTTCTACTCCAACGCCGTCACTCATTTTACGTACTGTAAATGAGGCTGTTGCACCAACACCCTGACGTTTTATTACATCACCTTTAAAACTCTGGATACGCTCTTTACTGCCCTCAACAATTTTATAATTCACGGTAATATTATCACCTGCTTTAAAATTTGGAAGTTTTGCTTTTCCTGTTGTGTCCAATTGCTCATGAACAAATGCTATTGCGTTCATATTATTTGATTTTTTTACGGACGGCAAAGGTAGGGGAAAGTTATGAGTTATGAGTTATGAGGTATGAGATTTTTTATCGTTAAAGCAGAAATATTTTCTAAAAACATTATTAAATGTTCATAAAACAAAAGCCGACAGGTAAAAACTGCTGGATTTATATAAATATTCTTCGATTTAATAGTCAAAATCCTAAATTTCCAACTCAAAACCCCAAATTATCTGGCTACATTCACACTTCTCTTTTCTCTGATCACTGTTACTTTAATCTGGCCCGGAAAAGTCATTTCCGTCTGTATCTTTTGTGCTATTTCAAAACTCAATTTATCACTGTCGCCATCAGTCACTTTATCAGCTTCAACTATTACTCTTAACTCCCTGCCAGCTTGAATAGCATAAGCTTTTTCTACACCTGTATAAGCCATGGCAAGATTTTCCAGGTCTTTTATACGTTGTATGTATTGCTGCATTATCTCCCTTCTGGCACCCGGCCTTGCACCACTGATCGCATCGCAGGCCTGTATAATTGGAGAGATCACATATTGCATTTCCATTTCATCATGGTGAGCTCCAATAGCATTAACTACAGCTGGATTTTCACCATATTTTTCGGCCAGCTTGGCACCTAATAAAGCATGGCTTAATTCTGTTTCTTCATCCGGTACTTTTCCAATATCATGTAATAAACCTGCTCTTTTTGCCAGTTTAGGATTCATACCCAATTCTGCTGCCATAATAGAACAAAGGTTTGCCGTTTCACGGCTATGCATTAACAGATTCTGTCCGTAAGATGAACGGAATCGCATACGGCCAACCATTCTTATCAGTTCTTTATGTAAACCATGTACACCAAGTTCCATTGCAGTACGTTCTCCAATTTCCATTACCTGATCGTCAATTTGCTTTTTTGTTTTTTCAACTACTTCTTCAATACGGGCCGGGTGAATACGCCCGTCTGCAACAAGTCGTTGTAAAGATAAACGGGCAATTTCTCTGCGTAATGGATCAAAAGAAGAAAGTACAATTGCTTCCGGTGTGTCATCAACGATAAGATCTACACCTGTAGCGGCTTCTATAGCACGTATGTTCCTGCCTTCACGGCCAATGATTGAGCCTTTGATCTCATCACTTTCCAGGTTAAAAACGGTGATTGCATTTTCGATGGCAGCTTCAGCAGCGGTACGCTGAATGGTTTGAATAACTATTTTACGGGCCTCTTTTGTTGCTTTTAATTTAGCATCTTCAATAATTTCCTGTTGAATTACCAATGCTTTGGTATGGGCTTCCTGCTTTAAGCTTTCTATTAGCTGTGCTTTTGCATCTTCGGCACTAAGACCGGCCACTTTTTCAAGGCGACGGATATGTTCCTCCTGATGTTTTTCCAGTTCGGTACGCTTGATATTTACGATCTCAATCTGGCGGTTGAGGTTTTCCTTAATGGCCTCATTATCTTTGATCTGCTTTTCAAGATTCTGATCTTTTTGATTAAGGGATTGTTCTTTTTGCTTGATGCGTAGTTCACCTTCTACCAGTTTTTGATTGCGTTGCATTACATCACGATCATGGTCTGATTTGAGCTGTACAAACTTTTCCTTAGCTTCTAAAAGTTTTTCTTTTTTAAGATTTTCAGCCTGTAATTGCCCGTCGGCGATGATCTTTTGAGCCTGTTGCTCGGCTTCTGCTATTTGTTTTTGGGTGTTTTTGGCAAAAACCAGTTTACCCAGTATTATGCCTGTTATCAGTGCTATTGCACCAATGATAATGTATAATATTATCGGATCCATTGATTGTTTCAGTTTTAAATCGTTTCAAAATCATATAATCTTTCTCTTTTCCCATAAATTAATCGGGTAAGATGTTTAGTTAACGAAGATAAGTAATTTGTTTGGAGAATGTGGAGAGGGTATTTTGGAGTTAGCTTTATGGATATTGATTTCTTATTTTACTTTATCCAGCTGCTGCTCAATTTTCTGCAAAACTTCGGCCATTTCTTTTTCCAAAGTCGGATTGCTATCAGCTTTTGCCTGTGTTGCAAACCAAATAAGCACCATTGCTATATAATCCTGCATATCCTTGCCGGCAAACTGGGTTTTAAATTCGATGATCTTATCATTGATGATTTTTAATGTGCGGCGGATGGCTTCTTCATCAGCCGGGCTGGTTTTAATGCGATATGTACGATCGCCGATCACTATATTAACAGGAATGAGTTCTGCCATGATTATTCACTTAAGATGCCAATACATTTATCAATTTCACGGATATACTGGCTGATATTTTTTTCAAATGCTTTTTTGTCTGCTTCATTCATTTTACCGGCGGCGGCTTTTAAAATGGTGATCTTTTCCTGCAGCGTTGTTATTTGCTGATCGCCTTTCTCTTTTGCCTCTTTTAATTCTGCGATTAAAAGACTTTGTTTTTGATTGTCTTTTTGTAATAACTGGTAATTCTTCAGCAGTTGCTGAAGCTTGTCGTTAATGCGTTTAATATTTGAATCCAGGTTATCCATTTGCCGCAAACCCCTGAAGGGGCTTTAGTGCTTAATTATTTAAAAGACTTTCTATTTTCTAAAAACTGTTCATGGCTGTAATTTTCTACATTTCTCCTTTAGGGGATAGGGGCATCGGCTTTTTATTTCCTTATTTCCGCACCTAGTTCTTTTTCATAAGATGCAATGATCTTACTCATCATATCATCAATCTCTTTATCTGTCAATGTTTTTTCTTCATCTAAAAAAGTAAAACTGATGGCCATTGATTTTTTATCGGTACCAATCTTTTCACTTTCAAATATATCAAACAAACTGATGGCTTTTAATTTATTTATCCTGGCAGAGCTTGTAGCTTTTTCAACTTCTTCAAAGGGCAAAGCCTTGTTTACAATAATTGCCAGGTCTCTGTGTACTGCCGGGTATTTTGAAATATCCCTGTGTTGTATATTTATCTTGCCGTTTAGTTTCAGTAGTTTATCCCAATAAAGATCTGCATAAAAAACCGGTTGCTTAATATCAAAATGCTCAAGAGTTTTATTGCTTATCATGCCTATTTCGGCAATCTTTTCTTTTTTTACAATGGCCTGTAAAGCATTTGTCAGATCTTTATTTTCGGATTGAATATAAGCATCAATTTTTAACCCCAGCATATTTATGATCTTTTCAAAAACCGCTTTGGTGAAATAAAAATCTGCTTTTTCAGCTTTTGCTTTCCAGCTATCAGCAGATGTATTACCGGTTATATAAACTGAAAGGTGATTGTCTTCTAAATATTTTCCGGTTTCGGTAACAGCATATGTTTTTCCAAATTCAAAAAACTTTAAGTCGCTGTTCTTCCTGTTTAAATTATAGGCAACAGATGCTAAACCGGTTTGTATCATAGCCGGCCGCAGTATGTTTAATTCCTCACTTAAATTATTAATCATCTTCACCGTATTCTGCAAAACATCTTCGCTGTAATAAGCGCTATTGGTAATGGAGTTGGTAAATATTTCCGTAAAGCCGGAGCCGGCCAGGTATTCAGCAGTTTTTTCTGTGTAAGCAACTTCATGCGCCAGTGTTTTCACCGATGGTGCAATGGTTATCATGGTTGGTATCTCTACGTTATCCAATCCATCTATCCGCATGATCTCTTCTACAATATCTGCAGCAATGGTAATGTCTGGTTTGCTGTATGGTACCGAAAACCGCATTTCATCATCACCCTCTTTCAATAATTCAAAACCCAGGCTGCTTAAAATGTTTTTAATGGTATCGCCATGATAATTTTTGCCGCTTAATTTTTTCAGGTAATGATATTTAAGGGCGACTTCAGTTTTTTCTTTTGGAGCCGGGTATATATCAATAACATCACTGGCAATTTTCCCACCGGCAATTTCTTTAATGAGCATAGCAGCTCTTTTTAAAACATTTACAGTATTACTAATATCAACTCCTTTTTCAAAACGGGTGGCTGCATCTGTACGTAAACCATACCGCAATGATGTTTTACGGATATCTAAAGGATTAAACCAGGCACTTTCTAAAAAAATATTTTTTGTTGTTGCAGTAACACCACTATGCATGCCGCCATATACCCCCGCAATACACATGGGCGCTTCAGCATTACAGATCATCAGATCTTTGGCGGAAAGTTTTCTTTCTTTTTCATCCAGTGTAACAAATGGAGTTGCCTCGGGTAAATTTTTAATGATAACTTTTTTTCCCTTTATAGCATCGGCATCAAAAGCATGTAATGGCTGGCCGGTTTCATGCAAAATAAAATTAGTAATGTCTACAATATTATTAATTGGCCGAAGACCTATACTTTTTAATTTTTGTTTTAACCATTCCGGGCTTTCTGAAATTTTTACACCCTCAATACTTACACCCGAATAACGCTGGCAGGCATCAGTATTTTCAATGATCACTTCCATTTGAAGACCCCGGTTATCGGGTTTAAAGTTATTTTTAAAAGGCAATTTTACTGTTGCTTCTGTTTTATTATGGTGTGATAAATAGGCACACACATCCCGGGCAACACCTAAATGACTCATGGCATCAATTCTGTTTGGCGTAAGGCCAATTTCAAAAATATAATCTTCGGTAAGTTTAAAATATTCTGCAGCAGTTATACCAACCTTGGTATCATTTGGTAAAATCATAATACCGGCGTGGCTTTCACCCAGGCCCATTTCATCTTCGGCACAGATCATACCATGACTTTCAACGCCACGTATCTTTGCCTTTTTCATTGTTAACGGCTCACCGCTTATCGGATAAATAGTAGCACCGATTGTGGCGACTACAACCTTTTGTCCGACAGCAACATTTGGTGCACCACAAACAATCTGCAGGTTTTCTGCTGCACCAATATTAACAGTTGTAAGTTTTAATTTATCTGCATCGGGATGTTTTTCGCAGGTAATAACTTCACCAATTACCAAACCCTGCAGGCCTCCTTTTACGATTTCATATTTTTCCAGGCTTTCAACCTCAAGCCCGATACCCGTGAGAATTTTACTCAATTTCTCCGGTTCAATTTTTTCGGGAAGGTATTCACTAAGCCAGTTGTAACTAATAATCATCTGGGTATATAAGTTTGTTATAGTGAAGCAAAGATAGTTTTTTGACGGCTACTATGTACTACATAGCTAATGACACTGGTTTTCATATAAACGACCAGTACTCAAAAAAATAAAGTTGATATGACACAAGTGCAATAAGCGAAGTAGTAAGCAGATTAAATGAGAAGTCCAATAATCTAAGTATAGATTTTTGATAATGCAAGTGGCTGAATAAATGTAATGGTGTAAAAAAGAAATTTTTGGATTAATTAATTGTTAATAAAACTAAAGTAAATGCGAATGTTGCTGATTTTTACCCTGTGAATTCACTGTGCGTAATTTATTAATAACCTTAATAAACTATCTTTGTTGTGGAAAAGCTTGTGGAAAACGGCTGCAAAAAACGTATTGGGGATGATGTGGATAAAAATGAATTGATACAGCTGAGTCTTTTGCAATTACCTTAGCCGCCCTGCAAGTAATAACCCTAATAAGCACCAGGAAAAAGAACATGGAACTTACTAACTTTAATAAAGACAAAAAGCTGCGCCGTAAAGCGCCACTCGACCTTGGAAACATGATGTACGGCAAAGTACCGCCCCAGGCAAAAGAACTTGAAGAGGCTGTACTTGGTGCCATCATGCTTGAAAAAAGTGCATTTGATACTGTGGTAGAAATTTTAAAACCCGAATGTTTTTATGTTGATGCCAACCAACGCATATTCAAAGCCATGCAGGGTTTGGCCATTAAAAGTTTACCTATTGATCTGTTAACGGTTGTTGAAGAATTAAAATTCAGAGAAGAGCTGGATGCCGTTGGCGGGCCTTATTATGTTACCAAATTAACCAATGCAGTTGTTTCTTCGGCCAATATAGATGCACACTCCAGGATTGTTTTACAAAAATTTATACAACGGGAATTGATACGCATCAGCGGAGAAATAATAGGAGATGCTTATGAGGATAGCACCGATGTTTTTGATATGCTTGATGAAGCCGAGACGAAACTTTTTGAAATAACCAATAATCACCTGCGTAAAAACTTCGACAGTATTGATACGGTTTTGGTAAAAACCATTCAGCGCATTGAAGACATGCGTAACCGGCAGGAAGATATAACCGGTGTTCCTACAGGTTTTCCTTCATTGGACAGAATTACTTACGGCTGGCAGTCAACAGATCTTATCGTGCTTGCTGCAAGACCTTCAGTAGGTAAAACGGCCTTTGCATTAAACCTGGCCAGAAGTGCTGCATTACATCCTACCAAACCAACAGCAGTAGGGTTTTTTAGTTTGGAAATGAGTAGCGGACAATTAGTACAAAGAATTTTAAGCGCCGAAAGTGAAATATGGCTGGAAAAAATTGCCCGTGGTAAACTGGAAGAACATGAGATGAAGCAATTGTATAAAAGGGGTATTGAGCGTTTATCTAAAGCACCAATTTTTATTGATGATACCGCAGCGCTGAATATTTTTGAATTAAGAGCTAAATGCCGCAGGTTAAAAAATAAACATAATGTTGGGTTGATCATTATTGACTATTTACAATTGATGAGTGGTGCAGGCGAAAACCGGAATGGTAACAGGGAACAGGAGATCAGTAGAATATCAAGAGATCTGAAAGGATTGGCAAAAGAATTACAGGTACCAATCATTGCATTATCGCAGTTAAGTCGTGAGGTAGAGAAACGTAAAGAGGGCGCAAAGATTCCGCAGTTGAGTGATCTGAGAGAATCCGGTGCTATTGAGCAGGATGCTGACCTGGTAATGTTTATGTATCGCCCCGAGTATTATGATATTACTGCCAATGAAGTTGGAGAAAGTAATAAAGGGGAAACGTTTATAAAAATTGCCAAGCACCGTAATGGTAGTCTGGATACCATTAAATTAAAGGCATTACTGCATATTCAGAAATTTATTGAAGAAGAGGGTGGAGATTTTGCAACAGGCCTGCCCGGTGGAAACTGGAAGCCGGTAAAAACTGATGATGGCGATGGTGCAAAATTGTATATCCAAAAAGGCAGCAAAATGAATGATGGAGCGTTTGATGAAGATGCACCTTTTTAATAATTGATAATTTTATAATTGATAATGGAGAATGAATTTTAAATTTGTTCTCCATTTGTTTTTAATATGACTTTACCTTTCTTTTATAAAGAAGATATTGATGTAGCAGCTGCTGATATAGTGTTGGACGAGGCTGCCAGCAAGCATATTGTACAGGTGCTACGTATGCAAAATGGTGAACAACTGCAATTGACAAATGGTAAAGGTGATTCATTTACTGCAGAGATAACAGACAATAACAGAAAAAGTTGTGTTGTTAAAATTATAAAAACGAACAACGAACAACGCCCAACAGCAAACATTTCAATTGCTATCTCATTAATAAAAAATGCTACCCGTTTTGAATGGTTTTTAGAAAAAGCGACCGAGATAGGGGTTACTGAAATCATTCCGCTTATTTGTGAAAGAACAGAAAAAACTGCTTTTAAATATGAACGAATGAAAAGTATTTTGGTTAGTGCCATGTTGCAGAGCCAACAATGCTGGATGCCGGTTTTGCATGAGCCAATAAAATTTTATAAGCAGGTTACAACAGCATCACAACAGCAAAAAATTATTGCTCACTGTATTGATGGACAAAAAAGAAATTTATCTGATCTTAATAAAGACGCGATCTCTTCTAAAATTATTTTAATTGGCCCTGAAGGAGATTTTACTGCTGCAGAAATTGATCTTGCTTTACAAAATCACTTTACAGCAGTATCCCTTGGTGAAACCAGATTAAGAACTGAGACTGCCGGAATAGTAGCTGCTACATTACTTTGCCTCGTCTGAAAATTCTTCTTCCTCATTCCTTAGTATCGGTTCATTTAATTGAACAATCCTTTTGTTTTTCATCCGGTTCCGCATCACCATATTCAGCATTTCAACGCCAAATGAAAACGCCATTCCGAAATAAATATAGTTTTTGAGATGCAGTTTCTCTGCCGTTTCACTATCCCATCCTTCAATAATCAAACTCAAACCAATCATCACCAGAAAGGAAAGTGCCAGCATTTTTAATGTCGGATGTTTATGAATGAATGCCGAGATTGCCGGGCTGAATAAAAACATGA
>JAYVEQ010000021.1:0-38155 GCA_043748745.1 Chitinophagaceae bacterium
CAAAGCGACTGCTAAATCAGCGAAATAAAAAACAGATTAAATAAATAATCAGCAAAAACATCCGGCGGTGATGGGTCGTTGCACCAATTTTGCATAACACATAAATATACGCAACTGCTTGTTCAAAATTTGCTTAATTTTCAATGCAAAATGGAACAACACATACATATAAAGTATTTTAACCCGCTACTTAATATAGGGTTGGTAAACTGGTAGGAGGCCTGGTCTTTATCCGCAGAAATTCCGCTAAAACCTGCCACAGAAGTTTATAAAGGGAAACTTGTTTTCAGGATACCGGGCAGCTTCCGGCGTATAAGTTATGACAAACTTAAAAAGGGATTGACCCAAAAAGAGATCATTATTAAAGCCCAGCCTCTTCCATTTTAGCTTATAATTATTGATTATCAATTAAATAACCTAATAAAACAGGTTGGTAAACCTATGCATACCCCGTCTGCCTACCTGTTTTCATAGGCTACCCAACCTGTTTCCATAGGTTGGTTAAGGTATGCATACCCCGTCTACCAACCTGTTCCGATAGGTTGGTTAAGGTATAGATACCCCGTCTACCCACCTGTTCCCATAGGTTACCCTACCTGCTCCCATAGGTTACCCCACCTGTTTCCATAGGTTGGTTAAGGTATGCATACCCCGTCTGCCTACCTGTTCCCATAGGTTACCCTACCTGTTCCCATAGGTTAACCCACCTGTTTGCATAGGTTTACCCACCTGTTTGCATCCCTTAAAAGGCAAAAAAATACCCCATTATTACGGGGTATTATATTAAAAATGAATGGTTTAATTCCCAGGCGAGCCTCCACTCCAGATCTGTGTTTGGCTTTGAGACCCGCCTGAAAAGGCGTTCGTGCTAATTTATAGCAGGCTTATCAGCGTTCCAGATGTCAACAATGCATTTCCAGTTCCCGTCAGGTTGTTTCTTCCATGTCTCGCAGTATTTACCGGTTTCATTCAAAACATTTCCTTTTGCATCTTTTGAACTGAACTGGTATACACCCACAGCGTAACCAAGATCGCCCATTTTCGAAACTTCAACTTTTGTACTTTGAAATCTAAGCGATACTCCGGGAATGGCGAACATATTTTTTATAGATGCTTCCCTCGATGTTTTAGCCCTGCATACCGGCTCCCCTGGTGGCATCATGATTGCGCCATCAGTATAAAAATTTAACCAGCCCTCAACCGATTTTGCTGCTGAAGCCTTGTCCCAGGCACTGTCAGCTTTCATTATAGCGGCAACTTCCGAAGAATGATCTTTGTTAATGATTGCGCTCAGGCTGTCAATCGTTTTTTGATTACCGGCCGGTTGGTTTTGTTGATTAGTACATGCAGTTAAATATAAAACTACAGCACCTGATAAGAAGAGGAGCTTTTTCATAATTAAGTTGAATATATTATTGCCTACTCTGGTCGGTTTTCGGCTTACCCGTTTTTATTTTTAATTTGTCAATGTTAGTTTCCTGCATTCAGTTTTAATTTCGATGTCGTTCAGGCATTACGTATAACGCCAAGCTCCATCTTGGTGGCTGTCTTATTTGTCCTTTATGATGCCATCGTAATAATTGAAAATTTCAATCGCCCTTTTTACGACGAGGCCTGAATAAGAACCTGTTGCAATATTGGTTTGAATTGTTCCACCGCCTGAATACTCTTCTTTTGTCATTGTGTCTATAAGTTTAGCTTCGGCGTCACGATAGGCAAGCCAAGCTTTTTGGGCAGAAACTAGTGTTTTCTTATCCTCGGATTTAAGAATTTTCAAAAGTTTATTGTAATACTTGTTCATTAATTTATCATAGGAAGAAGTCATTTCGTCCACCGTTATGTTCATGCCAACCGTAGAATAGTCAATGCCCATTCGTTTTGAAACTATCTGTTCTATACGAAATGTGTCGACCGAAAATTCGATTTGGTCTGTAGTTAATTCCTGTGTAGAAAGGTTTTTCTTAAATGCAGGAATTAGTTTTTCTATGTCTGCTTTTATTTTTTGCAAAACTTGCGGTGTTATTTCTTTTGGTCCATCGCTTTGTCCAAATGCAAATTGTCCTACAATTAAAAGCAGTGAAAAAAATAATACTTGTTTCATAATGTGAGGGGTCTAAAAAATTTGCAGCTAACTCCTAAATATACACAACTCCCTGTATAATTTAATATTGGCCTTCAATGGAAAACTGTAAAAAGTATTCCAGTCAACCATTAGATATAATATTCCTTTCTCACTTAAATCTCTTTAAACTAAATTGCAAATAAAAAATATCATGGACCTGAAAGAACAATTTGAAAAAGCAATTACCGACAGTAAATCACTTGCCGAAAAACCCGATAATGATGTGCTGCTGCAATTATATGCCTTATACAAGCAATCAACCGGGGGTGATGTAAGTGGCGAAGCGCCAACCAATCCTTTTGATTTTGTAAACAAGGCTAAATACGAGGCATGGTCATCTTTAAAAGGTAAATCATCTGCAGAGGCTATGCAGCAATATGTTGACCTGGTAAATAAACTGAAGGGCTGAGTTGTATTAAAATCTTTCCATGTGCAATACCTTGGGTTCTAAAGTGCCCCATGGTGCAAGCTCCATAATGGGCAGTGCTTTTTTGGTAAATTTCCACTCCCGGTTTAAAAAAACAAATTCGGTTGGCGTTGATGGAAATGTAATAACCAGTTTGCTGTAATCTTCATTACTGCTCCAGGAGCCATTATAGGTTACTGAGTTTATAACTGCTGTCATCGGGCCATTATAGTAAGTTGATTTATACAGCACAAATATGTCACCGGTATATTGAGCGGTAAGATCAACACCATTATCGGTAGCCAGTTGTACCCTGAAATTTTTATTGAGGATATTATCTTCAAATTGTTTTTCATAGGCAGATTGCTGAACCGCTTCTATAGCGCTTTTGCTGCACCCGTTAAAAACAAATAATATGGTTAACGCCGTAAAAAAAATAATTACCGGTTTGAACATTAAAGTTTTCATATCATGCATTTTAAGCGGAATAAATATGGTTATATTTTTTGCTGGCATAGTTAATAAAATAATTACTGTTTAAAACCTCACCGGTGGCATGGCTGCAAAGTTCTTCCGATGTATAATAACGTCCGTGCCGGTGAACTTGTTGCCTGAGCCATTGCAATATATTATTATTATTGCCTAAAGCTAACTCTTTTTCCAAAGAGGCATTTTGGCCGCCATACGCTGCATACAACTGGGCGGCATATAAACTGCCCAGGCTGTAAGTGGCAAAATACCCAAAACTGCCATGGCTCCAGTGCACATCCTGCAAGCAACCATTTTTATCGTCGGGAACTTTTATACCTAAATATTTTTCGTAATGTTCGTTCCAGTATGCCGGAATGTCTTTTGTTTTGATGCTGCCATCAATCAGCATTTTTTCAATTTCGTACCGGATCATCACATGAAAATGATAAGTAAGTTCATCCGCCTCGGTACGAATTAAAGATGACTGAACTTTATTTATGCCTTTATAAAATTTATCTATATCAATACCGGTAAACTGTTTTGGAAAAAAGCTGTTCAGCAAACTGTAATTGTGTTTCCAGAATGCAATACCACGGCCAACACAGTTTTCCCAAAGCCGGCTCTGGCTTTCATGAATACTTAAACTGCAATATTCACTAAGGGGCAAACCATATTCCTCTTCTGGTAATCCCTGCTCGTACAGGGCGTGACCGCCTTCATGCATACAGCTCCAGGTCATGTTGCCAAAATCATTTTCATCAATACGTGTTGTGATACGTACATCGGTATTATTAAAGTTAATGGTAAAGGGATGTTCACTGATGTCCTGTCTGCCGGCCTCAAAATCAAAATGCAGTTGTTTTAAAATTTCAAGGCCAAACTGCCATTGCCTGTCTTTATCAAAATGCTGATGCAGAAATGAATTATCAACCTGTGTTTTATTTTTTATGGTATTCAGCAGGGCAGATAATTGCGGTTTAAGATCAGCAAAAACTTTGTCAACAATTGCAACAGTAAGGTCTTTATCATAATCGTTCATTAATGCATTGTATGGGTGATGCTTGTATCCAAGCATATCGGCTTCCTGTTTTTTTAACTGAATCAGTACATCAAGTGGCTGCTGAAAAACAGTAAAGGAATTTTCCTTTCGTGCCTGTATCCATGAATGAAAACTTATGTTTACCTGCTCAGTCATTTTCCTCACAAAATCACTGCTTAGCTTTTTATTTTTATTATGATCTTCCAGGCTCAGCTGCACATTTTTTTTCTCCCTGTTGCTTAAATCTTCTTTTCTATTAAGTTCATTCAGCAATGCACCTGTTTTATCTTCTGTAAATTGCTGGTGGGCTATTTCGCTGAGTGTGGCCAGTTGCCTGCCTCGTATAACATTGCCTTTGGGGGGCAGGTAGGTTTCCTGGTCCCATTGTAAAACGGCAGCTGCATATTTAACGTCAGCAATTTTTTGCATCTTTGTTTTGTAATCGTTATACAGTTCGGTTGAATTCATATTTTAATTTAGCAAAATGAAGATACAGGAAATTACTTCTTTTTTAGAGTCAGTTGCACCACCTGCATTGCAGGAAAACTATGATAATGCAGGTTTACTTACCGGTAACGGCGATTGGGATTGCACAGGCATTATCACTACCCTTGATGTAACCGAAGAAGTAGTGCTGGAAGCGATTGAAAAGAAATGTAACCTGGTTGTTGCTCATCATCCCATAATTTTTGGCGGATTGCGAAAAATCACCGGGAAAAATTATGTGGAAAAAACCGTGATCAAGGCCATTAAAAATGATATTGCCATTTATGCCATTCATACCAACCTCGATAATGTATTGCATGGAGTTAATGCTGTCATTGCCGATAAACTGGGTTTAGTAAACAGAAGTATTCTTCAACCCAAAAATGAAACATTAAAAAAACTGTTCACTTTTGTGCCGGTTAAATTTGCAGAAAAAGTACGCTCGGCAATTTTTGCAGCAGGTGCAGGCCATATCAGTAATTATAGTGAATGCAGTTTTAATACATCAGGGCTGGGCACATTTAAACCCGGCGAAGGCACAAATGCTTTTACTGGTAAAATTGGAGAACGGCATACCGGAGAAGAGATAAAAATGGAAATGATATTTCCGGCCTGGAAGGAGCTACAAATTTTATCAGCCATGATCACTGCCCATCCTTATGAGGAAGTGGCTTATGATATAATTGCTCTCGACAACCAAAATCAACTGGTTGGGAGCGGATTAGTTGGTGAATTGCCGCAAAACCTGAGTGAAATTGATTTTTTGGTACTTTTAAAAGAAAAATTCAATCTATCTGTTATACGGCACACGCCTTTATTGAATAAGCCGGTTAAAAAAATTGCCCTTTGCGGGGGTGCCGGCAGCTTCCTCATCGGTGCTGCAGTTGCAGCCGGGGCTGATTTTTACATTTCGGGCGATATTAAATACCACGAGTTTTTTGATGCCAATGGCAGGCTGGTTATAGCCGATATTGGCCATTTCGAGAGCGAACAGTTTACAATCGACCTGTTATTTGATCTTTTAAGCCAAAAATTCCCTACCTTTGCCGTCCTAAAAACAGGAGTAAAAACCAATCCGGTTCTTTACTTCCTGTAATTTCAAAAATCAAACTTCAAATTAAAAAATGGCCGCAGTTAAAGAATTCTCTATTGAAGAAAAATTAAGCGCAATGGTACTTTTACAAAAAGTAGATTGTAAGCTGGATGAAATTCGAATTCTGAAAGGTGAATTACCAATGGAAGTAAAAGACCTGGAAGATGAAATTGAAGGTTTGCATGCAAGGCAAACCCGGGTGGAAGAAGAAATAAACGGTATCCAGGAATTTATTGAGCAAAAGAAGAACGGTATTAAAGAAGCTGAAGCCCTGGTAAAAAAATACGAAAAGCAAAGCGATAACGTAAAAAACAACCGGGAGTTTGAAGCCATCAATAAAGAAATAGAAATGCAGACTTTAGAAATAAAGCTTTGCGAAAAACATATTAAAGATGCAACTGAAGAAATTGCCGAAAAGGCAAAACAACTTGAGGTTGCAAAAAAAGCAGTGAGCAGCAAAGAAGGAAATCTTTCCGGTAAAAAAGGTGAGCTTGAAAAGATCATCAGCGAGACTGAAAAAGAAGAAAAGCATTATAAAAAAGATGCAGAAGCTGCACGGAAACATGCAGATGAACGTTTATTGATGAGCTACGACCGTATCCGTAAAAATTACCGTAATGGATTGGCAGTAGTTGCCGTGGAAAGAGACAGTTGTGGTGGATGTTTCCATGCCATTCCCCCGCAAAAGCAAAGCGAAATTAAATTACGTAAGAAGATCATGGTTTGCGAAAACTGCGGACGTATTCTGGTTGATGCTGATCTGAATGACTCAGTGGTGGTAAAATAATTTAATGATTAATAATTATTGAAAAGAGCTTACATTTTGTGAGCTCTTTTTTATATAAAATAATTAAGTATGCTACTGCTTAATTTACTAATTTGCCTTTTCGATAATCAAATTCATGCTGCAAAAATTACACATACAGAACTATGCAATTATCAATGAACTGGAAATAGATTTTTCTGATAAGCTTAATATTATTACCGGGGAAACGGGAGCCGGAAAAAGTATTTTAGTTGGCGCATTGAGTTTGGTATTGGGCGAAAGGGCCGACAGCTCTGTATTGCAGCAAAAGGAAAAAAAATGCGTTGTGGAAGGGTGGTTTAAAGTGATGAATAAAAAAGCTATACAGGAATTTTTAAAAGAGAATGACCTGGATGTGGAGGATGAGTTGGTGATACGCAGAGAGATTGCAGCCAACGGTAAATCAAGGGCATTTATAAATGATACACCGGTTAACCTTAACCAGCTTAAAGCGCTCAGCACATTGCTGGTTGATCTTCACCAGCAGTTTGATACGCAGGAATTAAGCACATCCGATTTTCAACAGGAGGTATTGGATGCACTTGCTGGTAATGGTGACCTGTTACAGCAGTACCAGCAGGTATTTCATCAATACAAACAAACTAAAAAGGAATTGACTGAATTGCAGGCTGAACAATCAGCCGCTAATGCAGCTTTGGATTATAACCGGTTTTTATTTGATGAACTGGAAGAAGCCGGATTTGCAGCAAATGAGCTGGAGGAACTGGATTCTGAATTAAAATTATTGAGCAATGCAGAAACTGTGAAGCAACAACTGGCTGGTATTTGCTATGAATTAAAAGAAAGCGAACAGCCGGTTGTACAGCAATTAAAAATTTTGTACAGCAAACTGCATACACAGGATGTTTACCATACGGGCATTGCTGAACTGGCAAAGCGGTTACAAAGTACCCAACTGGAATTACAGGATATTGCGGATGAACTGGAGCATATTAATGACAGTGTGCAATACAGTGCTGAACGAATCCAGATGGTGAACGACAGAATTTCGCTGGGATATAAACTGCAAAAGAAACATGGTGTAACAACAACCGGTGAACTGTTACAATTGAAAGAAGAGTTACAGCAAAAGCTGAATGAAATTTTAAACATCGGCGAAGCGATTCAGCAAAAAGAAAAACAAACCAAAGACCTGTTGCAGCAATGTGAAAAAAAAGCTGCAGTGATCTCTTCAAACCGTAAAAAAACGATAAAACCTTTTACTGAAAATATAAATAATTTATTAAGCCGTGTTGGTATGCCCAATGCAAGGTTTACTGCAGAGGCGCAACCTTCAGAAATATTAAGTGAATACGGGATTGATAAAATTGAATTTTTATTTGATGCCAACAAGAGCAATCGTTTTGAACCCCTACGTAAAGTGGCCAGTGGTGGCGAGTTGAGTCGGTTAATGCTTTGCATTAAATCTTTGGTAGCTAAAAAACTTCAATTGCCAACATTGATATTTGATGAGATAGACAGTGGTATCAGTGGTGAGGCCGCCAAACAGGTGGGCAATATCATGAAAGAGTTATCCGGTTCTCACCAGTTAATATCTATTACACATCAGCCACAGATTGCCGCCAGGGCAGATGCCCATTACTTTGTATACAAAGCCATTCAAAAAGATAAAATTGTTACATCCATCCGTTTATTGAATAATGATGAACGTATCACCACCATTGCGCAAATGCTGAGTGGTGAAATGCCTACTGCTGCTGCATTACAGAATGCAAGGGAGATGGTAGGCAATTGATGAGTCATATCCGGAATCAAATAAATAAAATTGTATACTACAAAAATTTTACTGCTTGTATTTATCATAACAGTTGCAGCGTACTTTATTCATATTTTTTGGAAAAAGGTGATTGATCCCCGACGTTCCATGGGATATTTTCTATTGTATATTTTGGTTCATTTGATCAGCATTTTGGTAATTGTGTTTATTTTCGGCCTTATATTAAATCATTATAAAGATTTTTTCTTTAAAAGATAAGTATGTTATTTTTACCGTTTATTTATTAAAATGTTTTATGTATGTCTAATAATCTGCTAAAAGGGAAAAAAGGAATCATCTTCGGTGCATTGGATGAAAGGTCAATTGCCTGGAGAACAGCATTACGTTGCCATGAGGAAGGGGCAGAACTGATTTTAACCAATGCTCCCGTTGCTATGCGCATGGGAGAAATTAATAAACTGGCAGAGATAGTAAATGCCCCGGTTATACCCTGTGATGTGAGCAGTAATGAAGATGTAACAAACCTGATGACAAAGGCAATGGAGCATTTTGGTGGTGGTGTTGATTTTATATTGCATTCAATTGGTATGAGCATTAATGTGCGTAAAGGGAAACATTATACTGAAATAGATTACGGGTTTAATGCAAAATCACTGGATATATCAGCTGTTAGTTTACACCGTGTGCTGGCAACAGCTATGAAGATGGATGCGATAAATGAATGGGGTAGTGTGGTAGCTTTAACTTATATAGCTTCACAAAGAGTTTTTCCTGATTATAACGAAATGGCTGATGCCAAGGCTTTACTGGAAAGTATCAGCCGGAGTTTTGGATATCATTATGGCGTAAAAAAACATGTAAGGGTTAATACCATCTCTCAATCGCCGGTACGTACAACTGCTGGTAGTGGTGTAAAAGGGTTTGAAGGCTTTATGGAATATGCAGAAAAAATGAGTCCCCTTGGTAATGCCAGCTCAGACGATTGTGCAAATTACTGTGTAATGATGTTCAGTGATATGACGAGGATGGTAACCATGCAAAATTTATTTCATGATGGAGGTTTTTCTTTTACCGGAGTTACCGAAGCAGTGATAAATACCCCCTCTGCCCCCTGAAGGGGGAACTAAGAGTATGCTGATTTAATTTTCTTTTCAAATAAATAAGAAAAAAAATAAGCCTCCTGAATTTCAGGAGGCTTTGTAATATCTCAGAGTCCGGGTTCCCCCTTCAGGGGGCGGAGGGGGCTTTTAATATTCATCTTCATTAAAAAAGAAATCTTCCTGGCTTGGGTAATCAGGCCATATATCATCAAGGCCTTCATATATCTCTCCTTCATCTTCCAGTTCCTGTAAATTCTCTACAACCTCAATAGGTGCGCCACTACGGATAGAGTAATCAATCAATTCGTCTTTTGTTGCCGGCCATGGCGCATCTTCTAAATGGGAGGCTAATTCTAGTGTCCAAAACATCTTCTGTAAGGGTTTAATTTTTTGCAAATGTATACGTTCATACGAAATAACCAAAAGTGTTTTTTTAACGGCTTATTCCGGGATTTATTTTAAAGACCGGAATTATTGGCTAAAGTCAGTGTTTTTAAGTTTAAAACTTGTAATTATTACCTATTTTCGAAGCATGTTAACAGCTACAAATATTTATAAACAATATGATCATCTCATGGTTTTAAAAGGTGTTGATATTGAAATAAAAAAAGGCGAGATTGTGAGTATCGTAGGTTCGTCGGGGGCCGGCAAAAGTACGCTGCTGCACATCTTAGGCACTTTAGATAAAGCAGATAGGGGAGAAATAATAATAAATAATCAGCATATTGAAACATTTAGCGGGAGAAAATTATCTGTATTCAGAAATAAACATATAGGCTTTGTTTTTCAATTTCACCACCTTTTACCCGAATTTACGGCCCTGGAAAATGTTTGCATACCGGGCTGGATTGCCGGAGATAAAAAGAAAGAGGTGGTTATAAAAGCTACCAAATTGTTGAAAACTTTAGGGCTTGGCGATCGTTTGGAGAACAAACCCCAGCAACTTTCGGGTGGAGAACAGCAACGGGTGGCTGTGGCCAGGGCATTAATAAACGGCCCATCCATAATTATGGCTGATGAGCCAACAGGCAATCTTGACAGCTCGAATGCAAAGGAATTACACCAGTTATTTATTGATCTGCGTAATCAGTTCAACCAAACTTTTTTAATTGTTACTCATAATGAGGAATTGGCAAAAATGAGTGACCGGATTTTGCAGATGAAAGATGGAAAGATCATTTAATTCTCGGTTTCCAGGGGATATCTTCTATTTTCAATAAATGCCCGATATACCTTGCCAGAATAAACAGGTAATCACTCAAGCGGTTCAAATATTTAATGATCAGGGGATCAACAAATAATTTAATTTCCTTCATATTTACACAAATTCTTTCAGCACGCCGGCACACACAACGGGTAATATGAGCCGTAGAGATGGCAATATGTCCCCCCGGTAAAATAAAAGATTTCATTGGGGTTAAAACTTTATTCATCTTATCAATTTCTTTTTCCAGCAGTTCAATATCTGTTTCTTTCAGATCAGGAATTTTTAATAAAGGCGCTTTACCGGGGTCGCAGGCTAAGGATGAACCAATGGTAAATAACCGGTCCTGTATTTCTTTTAAAATAATTTTAGAAGGTTTGTGTGAAAGCTGATCACTTGTTAAACCAATATAAGAATTCAATTCGTCAATAGTGCCATAAGCATCAATGCGGATATTACTTTTAGGAACCTTTGTGCCACCAATTAAACTGGTTTTACCAAGATCTCCGGTTTTAGTATATATTTTTATTGCCATAATTATTTTACCGTTTTATTATATAAAGCAACAAAAATTATCGGGTTTAGTTTAACTTAAAAATTAATAATTAAACGGGAATTGCACCTGTTACAGGATTTGCATTCACTTTATCACTTTCTACCACGCCATCCCTTAGCCTGATTACCCGATGGGCATAATGAGAGATATCTTCTTCATGTGTTACTAATATAACGGTGTTTCCATCGTCATGAATTTTGCCAAGTATTCCCATTATTTCATAAGAAGTTTTGGAATCCAGATTTCCGGTAGGTTCATCAGCTAAAATAATCGAAGGATTATTTATTAATGCTCTTGCAATGGCCACCCGCTGGGCCTGGCCACCACTTAATTCATTTGGCTTATGATGACTACGGTCATCCAGTTTAACCTTTGCCAACACATCCATTGCACGTTCAATTCTTTCTTTTTTATTAATACCACCATAAACTAATGGCAGCGCTACATTTTCAGCAGCAGTTAAACGGGGTAATAAATTAAACTGCTGAAATACAAAACCAATTTCTTTGTTTCGAACTTCTGCCAGGTCATTATCGGGCATCCGGCTTACATCCTTTCCATTTAAAATATATTTACCACCTGATGGAGTATCCAGGCAACCCAAAAGATTCATTAAAGTAGATTTTCCTGATCCACTGGGCCCCATTAAAGCCACATATTCATTTTTAAAAATATCCAGGGTAATTCCTTTTAAAACCTGCAATTCATTTTTACCCAGGTAATAACTTTTACGAATATTTTCAAGATGAATAATTCCCTGCATAATTAATTGGTTTAGGAGTTTAGGCGTTTAGCAGGTTTAGGTGTTTAGCTGATCACAAACTAAACTTCTAAACGCCTAAACCTTCTAAACTATTTCTTTATAACTTTTGGTACTTTAAAAAACTGTTTATCGTGTTTAGCGGCATTTTTCAAACCTTCTTCTCGGCTGATACTTCCTTTTATTTCATCGGTTCTTAAAATATTTACATTGTCGCTCATGTGCAATAAGGGTTCAACTCCGGCTGTATCTAACTCGTTCAGTTTTTCTACAAACTGAATCAGCTTTTGCAAATCGTTTTTGATGGCAACTTTTTCTGCATCTTCAAAACTTAATCTTGCCAGGTTGGCTAATTTAGCAACCAAAGTATCATTTACTTCCATAAAACAAATATAGCAGATAGTTGGCAGTTAGCACTTGGCAATCGGCATATTACAATTATGAATGGAAAACTTGGGAACTGCAATGTGTCAACTGCCTGATTTCCTTATCTTCGCTACTTGATGGAAAAGAAAAAAGAAATAGTAATGAGCGGTATTCGTCCCACCGGATTTTTGCATTTGGGCAATTATTTTGGGGCAATACGTAATTATGTAAAAATGCAGGAAGAATTTGACTGTTTTTTTATGGTTGCCGACCTGCATTCATTAACTACACATCCCGATACAAAGGAACTGAAGGCTAATGTGCACCGGGTATTGGCAGAAAATATTGCCTGCGGACTTGATCCGGATAAAGTAGCATTATATTGCCAGAGCCAGGTACATGAAACTGCCGAACTTTACCTGTATTTAAACATGATGGCTTATAAAGGGGAGTTGGAGAAGACAACGACTTTTAAAGATAAAGTACGCCTGAATCCGGAAAATGTAAATGCCGGTTTATTAACATACCCGGTTTTGCAAACAGCCGATATTATTATACACCGGGCCAAATATGTGCCTGTTGGTAAAGACCAGGAGCAACATTTAGAAATGGCCCGAACATTTGCAAACCGTTTTAATCACCGCTACGGAAATGTTTTTCCTGAACCTCATGCATTTAATTATAATCAAAGCCTGGTAAAAGTTCCCGGTCTTGATGGAGAAGGCAAAATGAGTAAAAGCGAGAACCAGATGGCGACATTGTATTTGGCCGATGCCGATGATGTGATCAGGAAAAAAGTAATGAAAGCGAAGACAGATAGTGGTCCTGCAGAAAAAAATTCTCCTAAACCGGATTATATAGAAAACATATTTCTGTTGATGAACTTGGTTTGTGCCAAAGATGTAATACAAAAGTTTGAAGAAGATTATAATAACTGTAACATTCGTTATGGTGATTTAAAAAAGCAACTTGCCGAAGATATGGTGAATTTTATTTCTCCCATCCGTAATAAAGCTGATGCTATTTTGAAAGATGAAGAAGGGCTGAAACAAATAATGAAAAAAGGGGCAGAAAAAGCTAATAGAAGTGCCGGGGAAACTATGAAGTTGGTAAGAGAAGCTATTGGGTTAAATTATTTTTGATTCCTGTTCCTTAAAGCGGAATTAAAGCAGAGATTATATTTGTGATATTGTTAAGTTTGCTTACTTTCAACCGATAATATTTAATTAATAAAAATAAAATTCTCCGTAAGCTGACGGAATAGGGGCATGGCAAAAACAAAAAAACCAAAGCATATAGCAGTAGCCGGAAATATTGGTGCCGGAAAAACTACTTTAACAGAAATGCTGAGTAAGCATTACAAATGGATACCCCAGTTTGAAGATGTTGATCATAATCCGTATTTGAATGATTTTTATGAAGATATGCCCAGGTGGAGTTTTAACCTGCAGATATTCTTTTTGAACAGCCGTTTAAATCAATTGCTCGAAATACATTATGGTACCGAAACAGTGATACAGGACAGAACTATTTATGAAGATGCCAATATTTTTGCACCAAACCTGCATGATATGGGGCTGATGACAAAACGCGATTTTGATAATTACTACAAGTTTTTCGAAACTTTAAAATCAATGGTACAACCACCAGACCTGATCATTTACCTAAAAGCATCAGTTCCTACGCTTGTAGCTCAAATACAAAAACGCGGCAGGGAGTATGAAGAAAATATACGCCTGGATTATTTAAAAAAGCTGAATGAATTTTACAATAACTGGATAGATAATTACAAAGAAGGGCCTTTATTGATCATTGATGCAGACAAAAATAAGTTTGCTGAAAATGAAGAACACCTCGGCCAGATAATTACCAGTATAGATTCTAAGTTGTTTGGATTGTTCTGATCTGATTAATCTATCAGCGAATTTTTCATGGCATAAAAAACCAGTCCAACAGAGTTTTTAACGCCAAAGCGTTCCATTAACCTGTCTTTTATGGCCTCAACTGTTCTGGCACTAATGTCCATTTTAGCTGCAATTTCAGCAGCAGTAAATTCCATGCATACCAGTGTGAGTACTTCTTTTTCTCTTTCACTAAGAACAACTTCGGAGGTAAGTGACGGATTGAATTTTTGTTTTGAGTAATTTTTTTTGATGAGCACTTTATTAACAAATGGATTAAGGTAGAATCCGGTTCGCATCACATCCATGATGGCCTTTTTAATTTCGGAGGGGTCGGTACTTTTTAAAAGATACCCTGCAGCCCCACAATCCATCAGGTGACCAACAAACCGTTCATCTTCATACATGGTAAGTATGATAACCCTAATTTCAGGAAAGTTTTTTGTAATGAGTTTAGTTGTATCAATACCATCTTTAATGGGCATTTTTAAATCACATAAAACTACATCAGGATTTGATTCGGGAATCTTTTCCAAAAGTTCTTCACCATTATCGGCCTCCATAACAAATTTAATATTATTGTAAGACCTCATCGAAAGAATAACACCTTTCCTGAAAATCTTATGATCATCCGCAATAGCAACTTTTATTTCATTCATAAGTTAAATACTTCCGTAAAATTACGGAAAAGAAAACCTAATTGAAAATGGAATATGGTTTTAGGATTTTAATGTAAAAGAATATCAAAAATCAATCCATAAAATTTGCAAATTAGATCGCAGTTTCTCTTGGGATCTCTATGGTTACTTTATAATAAGTTTTACTGGGGTCAATTTCAAAAAATATCCGGCCGGTAAGTACTTTTATACGACTGGCAATATTCTTCAGGCCTAATCCAAGTGTACTGTGGTTAAGCTTTTCAAAATCGGCCTGCACAATACCAATACCATCATGGTGAATACGGAAATACATTTTAGTACCACTGATATTCTGTGTTAAGTGAATAAAACCAGGGTTGCTGTGCTTAAGGATATTATTTACGAGTTCCTGTATTATTCGGAATACAAGTAATTCCTGTTCCACCTTAAGGCGGGTACGGTAATCATGAAACCGGGCACTGGCATTTAAACTGCCACTTGCACCAATTTTTTGAAAAAGATCGGTTGCTGCACTTTCCAATCCAAAGTTTTTAAGGGTTGGCGGCATCAGGCTGTGGCTTATGTTACGGATAAGTAATATTGCATCATCCAGTATCTGCTTGGCGCTGAATATGCTTTGCAGTTGTTGTGCCTTCTCCTGGTTCACCAGGTTTTCATTTAGGTAAAGACGTGCTGTTGCTAACAAGGGGCCGGCATCATCGTGTAAATCGGCTGCAATGCGGTTACGTTCCTCTTCCTGAAAACGGATGGATGCATTCAGAAGTATCTGTTGTTTTTCTTCTTCCAGTTTTTTTAACTGGTTATTATAGCGAATGACTTTTCGTTGGTGAAAAATAACGAAACCAACAATAGCTATGGCGAGAGTCAGCATACCTAATGTTCCGAGAAACAAAATTGGGGAAATACCAAAAGGACTTGTGGTTTGTAAAAAAAACATTTTGGTTTATCTATTAGTTTAAGTCCTTAAATGGGTGATATGAATCAAGTTTCTCATGCGTATCGCTTGAGAATAGTGGATCAATCTCAACCTTATTTTCTTTTCTCATTACAGCAATACATAATAAAAGATTTTTTAAAATTGTAACAGTTGAGTAAATGATAGTATACTGCCGTTGAAATTCTTCATTATTGAAACTATTTTTTGAATATAAAAACAAAAAGAAATTACCTGAAAAATTGATAATGAATGCTACTGATACCCAAAAAATAACTCTATGATAAATTGGTTCAACAACAGAAGATTCCTGCATTATCTCAAAGAAAAAATAAATAATGAAACTTAATAAAAGTACATATTCAACAATTACAGGTATAAATGGGATAGCGGGTTCTTCGGTATTAATAAAATTAAAAATGCAAAATGTTGTGAATACTATAGGTGAATACAGTAGAAGGTTCCTAATTACCTGATTTTTAATGTGTAATGAAAAATAATAAGCCAGCAAGCAATATTCCAGAATATTATAAATTCTTATTACAATATAATAGCTTTCCCTGTTTTCATATATATATCTAAATGTGAATCCGGTAATAATCAATATTGCGATCACAATTGTATATAAAAAAAATACCTTTTTTTCTTTTGAAGTTATCCTGTTTAGGAATAAGAGGCAAAAGAAAAAAGGTAATAATTCTGAGAAGTAAGTTATATATTTTAAAATTTGCTGGATAGCTGGTTATTTTACCAAAAATAACTAAAGCTAATTACAATCAAAAAAAAATATTAACTAAAACATTCTACTAGTAAATCGATAATGTTTGAGATCATGACAATTCAGTTTTAAGGTTTCTAAAAGTAATTGTGAACTGTAAACTTCTATCAAAAGCTAAATCAAAGCAACCCCATGAATTTTAATATGCAACTGCTAAAATGGATGAAGTGCAATCCCATAAAGGAATCTGGATAAAATGTGCGTAAAATAACGTATTAAATTAGGGTAAATATACGGAAATATCTTAGTAAAATTACTATGCAAAAAGCTAGTAACTTTACCCTCGTATTTATACGTAGAAGAAAATTTTACTTTTGGAAATATACTTAACTCAGTATTTAACTGGGTAAAACGAAGCATTTTAGCTTTGACCCATTTAAAATTATTGCTTTGGTAAATAAAATTGAGGAACTGTGATATTGGATTTTGAAGCGGAATTTTTAAAAAATAGTTGATCGACACCGGCAAAACAAGCACAAACAGGTTCTTCTTTTGGATAATTGGAATGATTTGTATTTCTATTGGATATTTGGATATAAGGATATTCATTTAACCAATGTCAATCAACTGATACAAAAATATACCAGGCAGTGCCAGTGTACAAGCGCAATAATGCCCTATTTTGATTTTGTAGTAATTACTTTTTATAATGTATTAACGCATTTGAATCACGTAGTTTAACTAATTTTGATAATCGTAAATATACGTAGTAAAATACCTTAATAAAATGGTAATCAATTATATGTAAAAAGACAGATTCGCGTTTTTGAAAGGAAATAGATGTATGTAAAATGAAATTTGTAACTTGAACCTGTTTTTTATACTAACCCCAATTATCATATACTATGCGAAGCGACCAATTAATTAAGATTGCAATAGCCGATGACCACAAAATATTCAGAGATGGTATTAAAATGGCTCTTGCAGGTAAGGATAACCTGAAAATGATATGGGAAGCTGAAGATGGCAAAGACATGATGCATAAAATTGCTATTAAAAAGCCCGAAGTACTTTTAATGGATATAAGAATGCCGGAAATAGATGGGATTAATGGTATTCAGCTAATACGTAAAGAATATGAGGATATAAAAATAATAGTACTTACCATGTATGATGATCAGCAAATGATCAGCAAAATGATGGAAATGGGGGCCAATGCTTATTTAACCAAAACCACAGATCCGGAAGAAATATATGAAGCCATACTTACCTGTATGAATGATGATTTCTATTTTAATGAACTGGTGAATAAGGCGGTTATGGGTAAACTGATGCAGAAAAAAAACGTGCGTCAGCATTATGGTAGTAATATCCCGGTAAACTTTAATGAAAAAGAATTAAAGATCTTACAACTGTTATCTGAAGATAAAACCACGGAGGAAATATCAAAAATAATCTTTCTTAGCCCACGTACCGTTGAAACTATACGGCAAAATATGAAGACCAAAGTAGATGCTAAAACCATTGGTGGTTTGATAATGTATGGGATGCGTAATAAACTGATTGAGTAATAAACCCACACATTAATTTTTTTTGCCAGAGATTATCATACAGGTAACAGCATATTATCTGCGTAAAAACCCCATCTATAACAAAGGGTATTTACACTCTTTATTATTTTTGAATATAATTTGAACTTGCATTCGGCGTTATTAGGTAGTTATCCAAATCCTAAAAAAGCCCAAAAACTCTATTATGAACTCAAATGGTAATACATCAGAACCGATTAAAGTAATTATTGCAGATGACCATGTTCTTTACCGTGCCGGTGTTAAAACGGCATTAAGTGCAAAAAAAGATGTAAAAGTTATTGCTGAAGCTGATAATGGAATGCATTTACTGAATATGCTGAAAATGATTCCCGTTGACGTAATTCTGCTGGATATTCAAATGCCTATTATGGATGGTATTACAGTATTACCGGAAATAAAAAAGCTATATCCGAATATCAAAATTATTATGCTGACCATGATGGACGACCATAGTATGATTACTAAATTAATGGAAATAGGTGCCAACAGTTATCTTACAAAAACCAGCGATAGCGAGATCATTTATGAAGCTATTAAAACCTGCTATGAACAGGAATATTATTTTAATTCCTTAACCAATAAGGCCTTGCTTACCAACCTGAAACAACGCAATGATGTAAACCCACAAAGATTAATACAGCAGGAGGCCCACTTAAATGAAAAAGAAATGCTAATCCTTAAATTGATGTGCGATGAGAAAAGCACAAAGGAAATTGCCGACCTCGTAGATCTCAGTCCTCGTACTGTAGAAGCCATACGTGATAAATTAAAAGTAAAAACAGGTGCAAAAAGTACAGCGGGTCTCATTATGTATGCTGTTAAACACAATATTTTAAACGAAGAGTTCTAACTGCTTATTCGTTTCAATTCTGGTCTCTAAAACTGTAATGAAAATATGCCCCCCGATTTATCGAGGGGCATTAATTTAAATTACCCCTTCACAACTAAAAGAATTATAATACTATATTTGGCAGATGGAATATTTCAATTACAATGGAAAAATATATAAGGATGATTCATCCGTAATCAATGTAAATAACCGGGGATTAAGATATGGCGATGGTTTATTTGAAACAATAAAAAGCAAAAAAGACAAACTGTTTTTTGCAGACGAACATTTTGCCCGTTTATGGAAAGGGATGAACCTGTTGCAGTTTAAAATACCTGTACATTTTACTCCCGATAATTTGCAATATGAAATTTTTGAGCTTTTAAAAAAGAATACACATGATCATTATGCAAGAATAAGAATAACCCTTTTCAGGGGTGATGGCGGATTGTATGATGATATCAATCATATTCCAAACTATATTATACAAACCTGGGCTTTATCGGCAGAGATAAGTAAATGGAACAGTAATGGTCTTATTTTGGGAATTTATAATGAAGCAAAAAAAAGCTGCGATATACTGAGTAATATCAAACACAATAATTTTTTACCCTATGTTATGGCAGCGCTCCATTCCAAAAAACAAAAATGGAACGATGCTATTTTGTTGAATACAGATAACAGAATATGTGATTCAACTATTGCCAATATTTTTTTAATTAAAGATAACAAAATTTATACACCTGCTCTCGATGAAGGTTGTATCGCAGGTATAATGCGCAAAACCATCCTTCATCACCTGGCCACAAATAGTTATAAGGTTTATGAAACTAGGTTTTCTGTTGATGATCTGTTGAATGCTGATGAAGTATTTTTAACAAACTCTATATATAACATTCGCTGGGTACAAAGCATTGGCAATAAAAATTATGCTAATGTACTTACTCAAAAAATTTATACTTCCTTGCTCCCAACAATTTCATAAATCTTTTGTTTATTAAATGATGCTTTACATAAATTAATTGGGTTAGAAAATGCAAACGGTAAATATATTTTGGTTTCGAAGGGATCTCAGGCTGACAGATAATGCAGGGCTTTATCATGCATTGAAAAGTGATAATCCCGTAGTGCCTATTTTTATTTTCGATAAAAATATTCTGAATCAGTTGGAAGAAAAAACTGACAGAAGGGTAGGCTTTATTCATGCTGCTTTGGAAGAAATACAATCAGCACTGATAAAAATGAGTTCATCTTTGGAAGTATTCCATTCTACACCGGCAGAAGTCTTTGCCGGGCTTTTTGAAAAATATAAAATCGAAAAAGTGTTTATCAATCATGATTATGAACCTTATGCCATAGAAAGAGATATTTCAATTGCTGCACTGTTGCAAGCTAATGGAGCTTTATTGCAAACATTTAAAGACCAGGTAATTTTTGAGAAAGATGAACTTATAAAAGATGATGGTAAACCATACTCAGTTTTTACGCCATACAGTAGAAAGTGGAAAACAGCTTTAAAGGATTATCATTTAAAAAAATATCTCACGGAAAAATATTTTAATAATTTTTATCTGCAATCTCCAAAATTAATTCCTTCATTACAATCTATTGGATTTGAAAAAACTAAACAGTTGTTTCCTTCCAAAGAACTAAATGAGCAACTTTTAATAAAGTACCACGAACAGAGAAATTTCCCGGGCATTAATGGAACTTCGAAGCTGGGCGTTCATTTACGATTTGGCACGGTGAGTATCAGGCAAGTTGCGCAGCAGTGTATCGGGTTAAGTGAAACTTTTTTGAATGAACTGATATGGCGTGATTTTTATCAGATGATTCTATGGCATTTTCCGCAGCTAGGGAAAGGCCTTGCATTTAAACCTGCTTATGATACTATAGAATGGCGAAGGGATGAAGGGGAGTTTGAAAAATGGTGTAATGGTCAAACGGGCTATCCAATTGTGGATTCAGGTATGCGGGAACTAAACGCAACAGGCTTTATGCACAACAGGGTACGTATGATTGTGGCTTCTTTTTTATGTAAGCATTTATTATTAGACTGGCGTTTGGG
Source organism: Chitinophagaceae bacterium (assembly GCA_043748745.1). Classification (GTDB taxonomy): domain Bacteria; phylum Bacteroidota; class Bacteroidia; order Chitinophagales; family Chitinophagaceae; genus Ferruginibacter. The sequence goes on from JAYVEQ010000021.1 coordinate 20,848, forward strand.
CGAAGCTTACTTTGCAGAAAAATTGCTGGATTTTGACTTGGCTGCAAATAATGGCGGCTGGCAATGGGCTGCTGGAAGCGGCTGTGATGCGGCTCCTTATTTCAGAATTTTTAATCCTTACCTTCAAACAAAAAAATTTGACCCCAAACTTGAATATATAAATAAATGGGTGCCTGAATTAAACGAATTAAATTACCCAAAGCCAATTGTAGATCATGAGTTTGCCAGAAAACGTTGTTTGGAAGTTTATGCAAAGGCGTTGAAGAAAATTTTTATTTAAGGCGCTGGGTGTAAAAATATTTCAGCATCCGAAAATTCAGTTTCCGGTTTTATGGTATGATACACTTCAATTAATTTCTTCAATGCTTTTTTTCCTACTTCTCCCAAATCAATTGAAAAATTGTTTACGTATAAATCAATATGTTTACGCATGATATCTTCACTCATTTCCTGAGCATGTTTTTTTACATAATCAGTCAGAATATTATAATGATGGTCATATGCGTAGTCAATACTTATTCTTATCAGCTTATCTATCTGTAAAACTATCTGTTTATCTATTGATCGGTTAACAACAATGCCGCCCAGGGGAATTGGTAATGAAGTTTCTTTTTCCCAATAATCTCCCAGGTCCATGATCTTGTGCAATCCCTTTGCCGTATACGTAAACCGGTTTTCATGAATGATCACACCAAGCCCCTTTCCATCCAAAACAAAATTTTCAATTTCATCGTAACGAAGAAAAATTTTGTGCCAGGCATTGGGATAAGCTAATGAAAAAAGTAAATGAGCAGTTGTATGTTCTCCAGGTATTGCAATTGTACTTTCTTCAACATTCAATATCCGTTGTTCCTTGTTCGATATTAACAACGGCCCAACTCCGCTTCCTAAAGCACTGCCACTGTTTAGCACCATATATTTATCCAATACCAATGGTAATACTCCGTAACTTAATTTGGTTATATTTAGTTTGCCTTCCAATGCCCATTTATTCAAAGTTTCTACATCTTCTAAAACCACATCAAAGTTTAAACCTCCGGTATCAATTTTATGATTTACCAATGCATCAAAAATAAAAGTATCGTTGGGGCAGGGAGAAAAGCCAAGCGTAAGTTTCATGTTTTTGGTTAATCTGTTAAATGGTTAAGCCGGTAATTAGGTTAGTTAATTCTGTGTTTAAATTATCAATTGCTTCGTTTATCTTCCATTTTGATTTATTTCTTTCTCCAATATAATTTGATACTGATCTTATTTGAATAAACGGAATATTTTCCTGCAAACAAACATAATGCAAAGCTGCACCTTCCATAGATTCTATGTCAGCATTAAAATGTTTTAAAAGTTGTTGCTTTAATAAAAAACTGTCACTTACTTTGGTTACTGTTATGGCATTAACAGCAATTAAAGATGATGTTTTTAATATTTTATTTGTATTCACCAGCCATCCATCTGTAAACGGGAATTCATTTTTGTCCGCAAGACCGGCTTCAAAAATCGGTGTGTAATTTTCTTTTTCCTCCATACCTAAATCACCAAATGCATCCTGTTTTACCAAAACAGTTTGTCCTAACGCAAGGGCATTATTAAATGTGCCCGCAATACCAGCCTGGATGACAAGGTCGTAATCAATTTGTTGCATTCTTTTTTGCAAATGGTATATAGTTGATGGTATACCAACCCCGGCAATTAATACATCCATTTTGGCATCAGTATCTATAAAAGGTTGAATTTCCTGTTCAGTAGCGGCAATTAATAAGATTTGCATAAAGCAAATTTCGTGTTTACCCTTCATATTTCAGGAATTTGAAGCTACCTTTGCGAAAATTTTTTGCAAACTCAATGGTTTACATCACGAGGATAGAACATTTTAATGCCGCTCATAAATTATTTAACCCGACATGGAGCAGGGAAAAGAATGAAGAGGTATTTGGTAAGTGTGCCAATGAAAACTGGCATGGACATAATTTTGAGTTATTTGTAACATTGAAAGGTGAGCCCAACCCCGATACGGGTTTTGTTTTTGATGTAAAAAAGCTAAGCATTATTGTAAAAGAGCATGTAATTGATAAACTCGATCATAAAAACCTGAATGTTGATGTTGGTTTTATGCAGGGAAAATTATGTTCTATCGAAAACCTCGTTATTGGTATATGGAATGAACTTGTTCCGCAACTCCCTGAAGGAGTTCAATTGCACTGCCTGAAGCTGTCTGAAACCCCACGCATATTTGTTGAGTACTACGGTAATTAATTTTTAGTTTCCAGTAAACAAATCTTAACTTTATTTGTAATTAACTTTCTGGCTGATGTGTTTGAACAGCAGACTTCTGTTTTAACCTTCGGCATAAAATGTTCTGAATATTTCCATTTAAATTTTAGAACAAATATTAAAGTTTATATGTTATACCGTAAATTATGAGTAATAAAGTAGCCGTTTACCGTAAAGAACATTTTAATGCAGCCCACAGGCTTAACAACCCGGCCTGGGATGAAGCTACCAATGACAACGTATTTGGTAAATGCAATAATCCACATTTTCACGGACATAATTATGAGTTGGTTGTTAAAGTAACCGGCGACCCGGATGCTTCAACAGGTTATGTTATAGATATGAAAGTACTGAGTGATATTGTTCAGGAAAATGTGATAGAACGTTTTGATCATAAAAACCTGAATGAAGATACTGCAGAGTTTAAATCGTTAAATCCTACTGCGGAAAATATTGCGATCGTTATCTATAATATTTTAAGGGAAAAGATAGAAACCAGATTTGACCTGCAGATACGTTTGTATGAAACAGAAAGAAATTTTGTGGATTACCCGGTCAACTGATTTTAAAAAATTGTTTAGTAAAGATTAAAAATAAAATTAATGGCATATAAAAAAGTTGAACAGTACGATGAGGATGTTACAGTAGGGCTGATGAAAAATTACCGGAGTACATTACAATTGCTGGGTGAAGATCCGGACAGAGAGGGATTATTAAAGACACCGGAAAGGCTGGCACAAGCCATGCAGTTTCTTACACAGGGTTACCAGATTGATGCCAATGAAATTCTGAACTCAGCTAAATTTCATGAAGAAGTAAGTGAAATGGTCATTGTAAAAGATATTGAATTGTATAGCATGTGTGAGCATCATATGTTGCCGTTTTACGGAAAGGCGCATGTGGCTTATATTCCCAATGGATACATTGCCGGGTTAAGTAAAATCGCAAGGGTGGTGGATGTGTACAGTCGCCGCCTGCAGGTGCAGGAAAGATTAACACACCAGATTTTAAATTCAATAAAAGAAACTTTGAACCCGTTAGGTGTTGCAGTGGTTATTGAAGCATCACATTTATGTATGATGATGAGAGGTGTGGAAAAACAAAATTCTGTAACTACGACTTCTGCTTTTTGGGGTGAGTTTGAAAAAAATGAAACCAGAAGTGAATTTGTAAAATTGATCAGTGCTAAATTACATTGATAAAAATCTAAAATGAAATTAAAATCCCTCATATGGAGGGATTTTTTTGTTTATTTGTAGTCTAAAATAACAACGATGGCGCATGCTTATATATTTCCTGGTCAGGGATCACAGTTTAGCGGAATGGGAAAAAATTTATACGAATCAAATGCTGTTTCAAAAGAAATTTTTGAACAGGCCAATGAAATTTTAGGATTCAGGATATCGGATATCATGTTTAGCGGCTCTGATGAAGATCTGAAACAAACCAATGTAACACAACCGGCAATTTTTTTACATTCTGTAATAGTTTATAAAACTTTGCCTGATGCAAAACCAGATATGGTGGCAGGTCATTCTTTGGGTGAGTTTTCTGCATTGGTTGCTAATGGTACATTAAGTTTTGAAAGCGCCTTAATGTTGGTTTCAATTCGGGCACAGGCCATGCAAACAGCTTGCGAAATGTATCCTTCAACCATGGCAGCTGTATTGGCATTGGCAGATGAAAAAGTAGAAGAGATATGTGATGATGTGATGAGGGAAACGGGAGAAGTAGTTGTACCGGCAAATTATAATTGCCCGGGGCAGCTGGTCATCAGCGGATCAATGAAAGGAATTGAAGTAGCCTGCGAACGCATGAAAGCAGCGGGTGCAAAAAGGGCTTTGGTTTTACCGGTTGGTGGTGCTTTTCATTCTCCTTTAATGTTGCCGGCAAAAGAAGAACTGGCAGCAGCCATTGAATCAACTCATTTTAATGAACCTTCCTGCCCGGTTTATCAAAACGTTGTGGCAAAAGGTATCAGTGATCCGGCTGTTATAAAAGATAATTTAATTGACCAGTTAACCGGTGCTGTGCGCTGGGCACAAAGTGTAGAAGCTATGATGGCTGATGGTGCAACATATTTTACAGAAGTGGGCCCGGGTAAAGTGTTACAGGGATTGGTATTGAAGATAAATAAAGAGATGATGGTTGATGGGGGTAGTTAAAAAAACCGCTGAGATGCAAAGGCGTAGTGGAAATTCATAATGAAAAACTTTGCATCTTTACAGCTCAGCGGTTAAATTTAATTATACTTCTAATGTCTTAAGTACATCGTTCATACTCCGCACAGCAGTTGCACTTTTAGCAAATGCAGCCTGCTCTTCTTCATTAAGTTTGTAATCAACAATTTTTCCCCAACCTGTTTTTCCAATAACAACAGGCACACCAATACAAATATCTTTTTGTCCGTATTCACCATCCAGGTATACACAGCATGGAAATATTTTTTTCTCATTTCTTACAATACTTTCTACCAAAGCAGCTACTGCAGCGCCCGGTGCATACCAGGCCGAAGTGCCTAATAATCCGGTAAGTGTTGCACCACCAACCATCGTATCGGCAACAACTTTTTTCAAAGTTTCAGCATCTAAATAATTAGCAACAGGTGTTCCCTGGTATGTAGCTAACCTGGCTAAAGGTATCATGGTAGTATCTCCATGTCCGCCAATAACAACCGCATGTAAATCAGTTGCCGGGCAACCCATAGCGGTTGACAGGTAATATTTAAAACGGCTGCTGTCCAATATTCCACCCATTCCAATGATCCGGTTTTTGGGTAATCCGCTTGATTTTAATGACAGGTATGTCATGGTATCCATTGGATTGCTTACAATAATGATGATGGCATTTGGAGAATGTTGTAAAATATTTTTTGTAACAGACTTTACTATTCCTGCATTAATGCCGATCAGTTCTTCTCTCGTCATACCCGGTTTACGTGGAATACCGGAAGTTATTACAGCCACATCGGTACCGGCTGTTTTTGAATAATCATTTTTACTGCCTGTAATTTTGGTATCAAAGCCAAATAAGGTTGAAGTTTGCATCATGTCCATTGCTTTTCCTTCAGCAATACCTTCTTTTATATCCAATAATACCAGTTCATCACAAAGTTCCTTACGGGCAATATTGTCGGCACAGGTAGCACCAACGGCCCCGGCTCCAACTACAGTTACTTTCATATCAATATATATTTAATGTGGAAAAATTATTTGTCCTGCAAAGGTAATTGATTACAGGGTGAGGAAAAATGGATTTTTAACTTTTGTAATTGCGGAAAAATAGGCCAGCATTACTAATTTTTTAACGGTTTAATGTGAATTTTTGGATACGTTTTAGTTAACTATTCTGTATAATATCCAATAATCCATGATAAAAACCCTCCAGATCATTGCTCTCCTCGGAATGCAATACTACAGCTATTGTGCAACCACTATTCCGGATTTTACAGCAGTTTATGACAGCAGGAAAAAAACCGTAAAGATCAGGTGGCAAAACAGATCAGCCGATGTAAATACATTTATTATTCAGCGCAGTTCGGGTAATACTGCCTGGACAGATATAGCCCTGCAGCCGAATGAAAAAAATGCAGTATCTAAACCATTCTTTTATGAAGACAGGAATCCTGCTCCGCGGGAAAATTATTACCGGTTAAAATGTATTGCCAACAATAATAAAATTGAATATAGTTTGGTTATCATGATCATTATTGGTTCGGTAAGTAATAACTGGATAATGTTTCCTGTGCCGGTCATGGATCTGCTTACTTTACAATACAAGGGAAGCCAGGCAATTAAAGGTGTAATTACGGTTTTGATACAGGGTAGTTCCGGCAAAATAATTACCCGGGTACGATGTGCTTCATTAACCAGTGAAATTAAAATTCCGGTATCTAATTTAGGCCGGGGTATTTATGATGTAAGAATAATTGTTGAAGATGAAATTGTCTGGAACCAACGATTTGTAAAATAAGTTCAGCTGTTTTACGAATTCAGATCTTTAGGGTATATAGCTCTTCATCAGTTATGTAAAGCTTCAGTAATCTGGTCAACAGGTATTATGCCTTTAAACATCTTCCTGAATTTACCTTTTTTATTATAAATAAATGTTGTTGGTAAACTTTGCACTTTATAATAAGCACCTAACTGGTAAGTAGGTTCTCTTCCCATAATGATATTTGGATAATCACCGATTTTAAAATCTTCGTAAAATTTTTTAATATAATGATGCTCCATTGTTGATACCATAATGATCTGCATATTTTTGATAAGCTCAAAATCAGCCAGCATTTTTTTTGTCTCATTCTGGCAATGCTCGCAATCAGGGCTAAAAAAAATAATAAGTGTTTCTTTCTTCTTTTTTATATCAATTTTTTTAAACATGGTGCTGTCAGGCACTGTTGTAATGGTAAATGCCGGTACGCTGGAAAAGCTGTAATATAATACCATACTGTCTGTTTGCGCCAGGTTGATTTTACTGAAACTGATACAAAGTATGATGCAAATAATATTTTTCATTTCGTAATTTTTGATAAAGCAGATTTCATCATTAGAAAATTGAAAGATAAGTATAAAACCAATATCCATAATACTGAATTTCGGATTTAGCCTCAGTATTGCTATTTTTGCACCCACTTTAAATTAAGATAACATGGCAACAACAGCAGATGTGCGTTCAGGACTGATCATCAAAGTAGATGGGAGCCTTTATACCGTAATAGAATTTGGACAAAATAAAACAGCTCGTGCTGCTGCAAAAGTATGGGCAAAACTTAAGGGTGTTGATAATAACCGTTCAATAGAAATAACCTGGAACAGTGGTGAAACCATTTTTCCGGTTAGGGTTGAAAAAAAACCTTATCAGTATTTGTATAAAGATGATACCGGGTACAGTTTTATGGATACCGAGACTTTTGAACAAATAACAGTTGCAGAAACTATGATTGATGCACCACGGTTTTTAAAAGACGGGCAGGAAGTATCTGTTTTGATTAATGGCGAAACCGACCTTCCTATGGGAGTTGAGCTGCCTGATAAGATCGTTTTATTGGTTACTTACAGCGAGCCGGGCATGAAAGGAGATACAGCGACCAGGACATTAAAACCTGCGACTGTTGAAACCGGAGCCACCGTTAATGTACCTTTATTTGTAAATGAGGGAGAGTTAATAAGGGTGAATGCAAAAACGGGTGAATATGTAGAAAGGGTTAAGGGATGATAAGTAAATTTTATTTTAAAATGGATGACTATTTAATTAATTACCCATGCCCGTTCAGTCAGACGGGCATTTTTTTAATTGCTTAAGATTTGAGCTTTTTTGCCTGTTTTTTGGGCAATTTCATTCATTTTTTGGCAAAAAACGGCTAAAATCCCCATATTTTTAAATTTAAGGTTGCTGTTATGAATATTCTTACCCTATCTTAGCAGCCGGTTTCATATCAACTTAACTACTTAAACAATCCACATGGACATCAAGCAAATCCAGGAGTTAGTAAAGCTCATCAATAAAACCAATATTGGCGAAATTACCATTGAAGAAGAAGGGGTAAAAATTACAGTTAAACAGAAAAAAGACCCTGTTCAAAATATAATTGCAGGCGGAAATAATGCGCCTTCTTATGCGCCAGCTTCACCTCAACCTGCTCCTTCAATTCCTGCCGCTGTAAAACCTGCAGCAGAACCTAAAGCAGATAACCTGGTTACCATTAAAAGTCCGATGATTGGAACTTTTTACCGCCAGGCCGGCCCCGGAAAACCAATTTTTGCCAGTGTAGGTGAAGAGGTAACACCTGGTAAAGTGGTTTGTATTATTGAAGCGATGAAACTCTTTAATGAAATTGAAAGTGAGGTAAAAGGTAAAATTGTTAAGGTTTTAGTAGAAGACGCAAGCCCTGTTGAATATGATCAACCATTGTTTTTAGTAGATCCTTCTTAATAAAAATTAAAAAATCAAAACTGAAAGACCGCAAGTATTTTTTTAATTTTTAATTTTTAATTTTTAATTTTTAATTGATTTATTGTGTTCAAAAAAATATTAATAGCCAATCGTGGAGAAATTGCCCTGAGAATCATCCGTACCTGCAGGGAGATGGGAATTAAAACCGTTGCTGTTTATTCAACTGCCGATAAAGATAGCCTGCATGTTAAATTTGCTGATGAAGCGGTTTGTATCGGTAAACCAGCCAGTGCTGATAGTTACCTGAATATGGCACATATTATGGCAGCAGCCGAAATAACCAATGCCGATGCTATACACCCGGGTTATGGATTTTTAGCCGAGAATGCCAAGTTTGCCAAAATCTGTACCGATCATGCCATAAAATTCATTGGCCCAACCCCGGATATGATCAATTCAATGGGGGATAAGATCACTGCTAAAAATACCATGATAAAAGCCGGAGTTCCGGTAGTACCTGGTATTGAAGGTTTACTGGAGAGTGTGGCTCATGCAAAAACTGCAGCTAAAGAAGTTGGATACCCGGTTATATTAAAAGCAACAGCAGGCGGTGGTGGTAAAGGGATGAGGGTTGTTTGGGAAGAATCAGAAATTGAAAAGGCTTTTGAAAATGCAAAAACAGAAGCGGCAGCATCATTTAAAAATGATGGTATTTATATGGAAAAATTTGTGGAAGAGCCACGTCATATCGAAATACAGATCGCCGGAGATCAATATGGTAATATTTGTCATTTAAGTGAAAGGGATTGTTCTATTCAACGTCGTCATCAAAAGCTGGTTGAAGAATCGCCATCACCTTTTATGACCCCAGAATTGAGGGAAAGAATGGGTACTGCAGCCATTAAAGCAGCACAAGCCATCAACTATGAAAGTGTTGGCACGGTAGAGTTTTTGGTGGATAAGCATCGTAATTTTTATTTTATGGAGATGAACACCCGTATACAGGTGGAGCATTGTGTAACTGAAGAAGTGATCAATTTTGACCTGATTAAAGAACAGATAAAAATTGCTGCCGGCGAAAAAATCGTAGGCAAAGCTTATTATCCGCAGATGCATGCTATAGAATGCCGTATCAATGCCGAAGATCCTTATAATGATTTCCGTCCATCTCCCGGAAAAATTACCGTACTGCATCAACCCGGCGGGCATGGGGTAAGGGTTGATAGCCATGTTTATGCAGGCTATGTTATTCCGCCTTATTACGACAGTATGATCGCCAAATTAATTTCCGTAGCGCAAACACGTGAAGAAGCCATTAATACAATGAGCAGGGCATTGAGTGAATATGTGATCGAAGGGGTAAAAACCACCATTCCTTTTCATCAGCAATTAATGAAGGATGAAAATTTTATCAGCGGTAATTTTACCACTAAATTTTTAGAAGGCTTCACATTAAAATAGCAAGCTTTTATACATGAATCATAAATAGGCGTCTGCTTCAGCAGATGCTTTTTTTTCAACCATTCATCATTATCATATTGTGATTGTAAGTTGCAGTGCTTACATTTAATTACTAAAATTACTGTTATGTTACATAAAAAATTATTAATTGCATTTGCTGCATTATTATTCGGTTCCTTTTCTTATTCTCAAATTCTTACAACAATGGCCGATGGGGGAAATAAAAAAACCTCTGTAACGGAACGCATAGGAATAACAGACGTAACACTGCATTACGACCGACCTGCTGTAAAAGGCAGAGAAGGGAAAATTTGGGGACAGCTTGTACATAAAGGGTTTACCGATCTGCAGTTTGGAACCAGCAGGGCAGCACCCTGGCGTGCCGGGGCCAATGAAAATACGACCATAAGTTTTAGTACAGATGTGAAGGTAGAAGGCAAACCTTTAGCAGCAGGTACTTACGGATTATTCATGGCAATGGGCGATGGAGATGCCACTGTGATATTCAGTAATAATTCTACTTCCTGGGGCTCTTTTTTTTATGATGAAAAAGAAGATGCCTTAAGGGTGAATGTAAAAACCGTACCATTAAGTGAAACTGTTGAACGGTTGAAATTTGAATTTATGGATGAAAAAGAAAACAGCGCAACAGTTGCATTGGTTTGGGAAAAATTAAAAATTCCTTTTACCATTGAAGTTGATTATGTAAAAACACAGCTCGAATCATTCAGAAAAGAATTAAGGAGTGAAAAAGGATTCAGATGGGAAGCCTGGCTTGAAGCTATAAATTTTTGCGTTCAGCGTAACACTAACCTGGAGGAAGCATTACAATGGAGTGATTATGCCATCAGCGGCGTATTTGTAGGCCAGAAAAATTTCAGGACATTAAGTGCAAAAGCATCCGTTTTAAATAAACTGGGCCGTGGCGCAGAGGCAGATGCATTATTGAAAGATGCAATGCCGTTGGCAACCATGCAGGAACTGCATAATTACGGAAGACAATTATTAAGAGATAAAAAACCGGTGCAGGCATTGGATGCATTTAAACTGAATGCACAAAAAAATCCAAATGTATTTACTACCAATATGGGATTAATGAGAGGCTACTCTGCCAACGGCGATTTTAAAAATGCATTAAAATATGCAAAAGCTGCACAGCCACAGGCAACAGATAAAACCAATAAAGATGCTATTGATGGATTTATAAAAATGCTGGAACAGGGGAAGGATATAAATTAGACTAAAATTTTATTTCTATGCGTCAATCTGAAAAGATTGGCGCTTTTTTATTTTAGCAAGAGTAAACATTTTTCCAAGCTGTCTTTCCAATTCAGAATAACTATATTAAATGTCTGTTTTATTTTTGTAGTATCTAAAACTGACCAGGCCGGCCGTTTTGCAGCGGTTGGGTATTGGGCTGTCGAAACCGGATTAATTATACAAACGCTGTTAGTTAATGTTTTTATTGCTAAAGCAAATTCATACCAATTGGTGATACCGGAATTAGTGTAATTATAAATGCCCGGATGATCCTTGCTTTTTCCTGATGAAATTATTTGCATTATAACTCCTGCCAGATCTGCAGCATAAGTAGGGCAGCCCAATTGATCATTAACCACATTGAAGGAATCTTTTTCCTTCATCAGCCGCAACATGGTTTTTACAAAATTATTTTTGAAGGAGGAATAAAGCCAGGATGTACGGATAATAATTGTTAATGGATTATTTTGCAAAGCCAGCTCTTCTCCTTTTAATTTTGATTTGCCGTAAACACTAACCGGGCAGGTTTGATCTGTTTCTTTATAAGCTTTTTTTGCAGTGCCGTCAAAAACATAATCGGTAGAGATATGTATGAGCTGAACATTTTGTTCTTTGCAAATTTCAGCAAGATGGCCAACAGCATCTGCATTAATTAAAACAGCATTTTCTTTTTCCGATTCAGCTTTATCAACGGCTGTATAAGCTGCACAGTTTATACAGTAATCAATTGTATGCTCAGCAAAATATTTTTTTACCGCATTAAAGTTCTCAATGGCTAATTCTTCTTTTGTAATAAAAATAAATTGATAATCGGGATACTGCGGAGCAATAACTTTTAATTCATTACCCAACTGCCCGTTGGCGCCCGTAACTAAAACAGTCTGTTGATTATTTTTCAAAGACAAAGTTGTTTTTACAATTCATTAAAGCAGGATGCTGCATATCCTTATCAGATATAATAGCTTTTTCAGCCGGTATCTGCCAGTCAATATTCAGCCCGGCATCATTATAAATAATTCCGCCTTCCGATTCTTTATGATAATAGGCATCGCATTTATACATTACCTCTGCTGTTTCGCTTAATACCGAAAAGCCATGGGCAAATCCTTTTGGGATCAGCAACTGCTTTTTATTTTCTGCAGATAATTCCAATGCAAATGCCTGGCTGAATGTTGGCGAACCTTTACGTATATCAACAACCACGTCCAGTATTATTCCACTTAATACCCTTATTAGTTTTGTTTGCGCTTTTGGTGCTAACTGGTAATGCAAACCCCGGATGACACCGTATGATGATTTTGACTGGTTATCCTGTACAAATTTTATTTCTATGCCTTCGGCCGAAAATTTATGCTCATTATGGCTTTCAAAAAAATAACCTCGGCTGTCCTCAAATACAGTTGGTTCACAAATGAGCAACCCAGGGAAATCTGTTTTTATAAAATTCATAATAATATTCTGCTGTTAAGCATATAGTTGTTTAAAAAACGCAATAGTATCTACTAATCCTTCTTCAAATTTTTTTGAGGGCTGATAACTCAGCAGATCTTTTGCCAATGAAATATCTGCCAGTGAATTTCTGATATCACCGGCCCTGGGTTCTCTGTAGGTTGCTGTAAAATCACTTTTTAAATAGTTAGCGCAGGCATTGTACAAATAGTTAACCGAAAAATTTTCACCAACGGCCACATTATAAACTTTATTCAATGCCTGAGCATTATCGGTAAGCATGCCTTTTATATTTACCTGTACGGCATTATCAATATAGGTAAAATCACGGGTCTGTTCGCCATCGCCATTTATATAAACGGGGGTACGCTTCATTATATTTTTAACAAACAATGGAATTACTGCGGCGTAGGCTCCGTCTGGATCCTGTCTGGGTCCGAAAATATTAAAATAACGGAATCCCATTAACTTAATGCCATACACATCGGCGAAGACCTGGGCATATAATTCATTTGTTTTTTTTGTAGCTGCATAAGGTGACAAACAGTTACCGATCTTATCTTCCTGCTTGGGTAATGTTGGTTCATCGCCATAAACTGATGATGATGATGCATACACAAACTGTTTAATGTTATTATCAATGGATGCTTTTAAAATATTTGCAAAACCACCCACATTCACTTCAGTAAAATAAACAGGTTCTTTAATGCTGCGTGGTACAGAGCCCAATGCCGCCTGGTGACTGACATAATCTATTCCGGTACAGGCTTTGTTACAGGTTTCAATATTCCTGATGTCGCCTTCAATAAATTCAAATTGATTAAACTGTTGCAGTATATCCAGGTTAGATTTAAATCCATTTGACAAATTATCAAACACCCTTACTTTTTTGGCACCATGCTTTAATAAATATTCTGCAATATGGCTGCCAATGAAACCAGCACCTCCTGTAATCAGAAATGAAGATTGACTTATATCTTTGGTATGAAAATTATTCATTACAGGCTCCAGTATTTTCTTGAAGTTATTTTGTTCCGGTATATTCCTTTCAGATCTGCTACAATTGCATGCTCTTTTGTTATAGAAGCAAAATATTTATCATCCAGTTTTTTATAAGCATCATGCGGTACTGTAACCAGTACAGCATCATAATCTTTGCTTAACGCTTCAGTTAATTCAAATCCATATTCATGTTGCAGTTCAGCACTGTCTGCATGCGGATCAGTAACATCAACATTTAATGAATAAGCTTTTAACTCTTTTATTACATCAGCTACTTTACTATTCCTGATATCACTTACGTTCTCTTTAAATGTAGCGCCCATCACCAAAACTTTGGCTTCTTTTACATTGCCATTGTTACTTTGAATGATATTCTGCAAAATTTTTCGGGCAACATAACCTGCCATGGCATCATTAATATAACGCCCGGCTAAAATCACCTGCGAATTGTATCCTAATTTTTTTGATTTATAGGTCAGGTAATAAGGATCAACACCAATGCAATGCCCGCCAACAAGCCCGGGTTGAAATTTCAGAAAATTCCATTTGGTGCCAGCAGCTTCCAAAACTTCGTAAGTATTGATATTCATTTTATCGAAGATAATGGAGAGTTCATTCATCAAGGCTATGTTGAGATCACGTTGTGTATTCTCGATAATTTTTGCTGCTTCGGCAACTTTAATGGAAGATGCTTTATGAACGCCTGCTTTTACAACAAGCTCATAAACTTTTGCAATCGTATCCAAACTCTCTGCACAACAGCCACTCACCACTTTTATGATGGTACTGATGGTATGTTCCTTATCGCCCGGGTTAATTCTTTCGGGCGAATAACCGATCATATAATCTTCCGTCATTTTTAAACCCGAAAGTTTTTCGATGATGGGTACACAATCTTCTTCGGTACAACCAGGATAAACAGTACTTTCAAAAACAACATAATCACCCTTCTTGATTACTTTACCGATCGTATCACTGGCACGCTGTACAGGCACCAGGTCGGGTACATTATGTTCATCAACAGGTGTAGGAACAGCAACTATAAAAAAGTTTGCCTTACGTAAAACATCAAGTTCGCTGGTGAATTCAATATCGCAACCTTCAAAATCCGCAGCTTCCAGTTCCTGGCTGGGATCAATCTTGTTACGCATCATTTCCACCCGTTCTGCATTTATATCAAACCCAATCACTTTGATCTTTTTTGCAAACTCCAATGCGATGGGTAAACCAACATAACCAAGCCCAATTACAGCCAATGTCTTTTTCTTATCTATTAAATCCTGATACATGAATGATTTTGATTTATAAATTATTTAGTGCTTTCAAATTCTTTAGGTAATTTACTTAACTCTTCTTTGGGAAGAGTTTTGAAATAGTTATAGGTTATAAGTAAACCTTCATTTCTTGATACTTTAGGCTCCCATCCTAATAATTCTTTTGCTTTTGTAATGTCCGGTTGCCGTTGTTTAGGATCATCGGTAGGCAATTCTTTGAAAACTATTTTTTGTTTTGTACCGGTTAGTTTTATTATTTCGTTTGCAAAATCAAGCAATGATATTTCATCGGGGTTACCAATATTTACCGGCTGTACATAATCACTCATCAGCAATCTGTATATGCCTTCAACAAGGTCATCAACATAACAGAAACTACGTGTCTGGCTGCCATCACCAAAAACAGTAAGATCTTCGCCACGCAGTGCCTGGCCAATGAATGCAGGTAAAGCTCTTCCGTCATTAAGCCGCATTCTTGGTCCGTAGGTATTAAAAATTCTTACAATCCTGGTATGAACATTATGAAATGTGTGATAAGCCATGGTAATAGCTTCCTGGAATCGTTTGGCTTCATCATAAACTCCACGTGGGCCAACCGGGTTTACATTGCCCCAGTATTCTTCGTTTTGCGGATGAACCAATGGATCACCATAAACTTCACTGGTGGAGGCTACTAAAATTTTAGCATTTTTTGCTTTGGCTAAACCCAAACAATTGTGAGTACCTAATGAACTTACTTTTAAAGTTTGAATGGGGATTTTTAAATAATCTATCGGGCTGGCCGGTGAAGCAAAATGTAAAATATAATCGAGGTTACCGGTTACATGAATAAATTTAGAAACATCGTGATGATAAAATTCAAACTCTTTTAATTTAAAAAGATGTTCTATATTTTTAAGGTCGCCGGTAATTAAGTTATCCATACCAATTACCTGGTAACCTTCTTTGATAAAACGATCGCAAAGATGAGACCCTAAAAATCCGGCCGCTCCTGTTATTAAAATCCGCTGCCCCCTCCGCCCCCTGAAGGGGGAACCAAGCTCTGCAGATTCAATGTTCATTTCATTGTTCATTATACCCTTTTTTAAAATTTTAATTCACTGTTTTTAATTCCCCTTTAGGGGGCCAGGGGGTGTTTAATGGTTCTTCTTCCCACACTTTCATAATGAAAACCCAGCTCTTCCATTTTTGCCAGATCGAAGAGGTTTCTTCCGTCGAAAATTACTTTATTTTTTAATAAAGAAATGATGTTATTGAAATCCGGAGTTCTGAACTCACTCCATTCTGTTGCAATGACCAGTGCATCTGCATCAATCAAGGCATCATACTGTCGTTCTGCATATTTTATTTTATTACCAAATAATAATTTTACGTTAGGCATAGCTTCAGGGTCGTAAACCATTAAATCAGCGCCTTCTTTCAGCAGTTCTGCAATTATAGTTAATGCGGGTGCTTCTCTTATATCATCGGTATTGGGTTTAAATGCCAAACCCCAAAAAGCAATTTTCCTGCCTTTTATATCACTATTGAAGTATGCTTTTATTTTTGGAATTAAATGCAGCTTTTGATTTTCATTTATTTCCATCACGGCATCCAGGATCTTAAAATTATAATTTACATCTGCAGATGATCTTACCAGTGCCTGAACATCTTTTGGGAAACAACTGCCTCCATAACCAATGCCCGGAAATAAAAACCTGCGACCAATCCTTTCATCGCTGCCAATGCCTTTGCGTACCATATCTACATCGGCTCCCAGGCGTTCACACAACTGAGCTATCTCATTCATGAAAGTGATCTTTGTTGCCAAAAAAGCATTGGCTGCATACTTGGTAAGCTCTGCACTTTTTTCATCCATGTAAATGATGGGATTTCCCTGGCGTACAAAAGGTAAATAAAGATCGTTCAATATTTTTTTTGCCCGGTCAGATGTAGTACCAATGATCACCCGGTCAGGTTTCATAAAATCATCTACAGCTACCCCTTCTCTTAAAAATTCGGGATTTGAAACAATATCAAATTCGCAATCAGCATTTTTTGAAATAGCTGCCTGTACTTTTTCAGCTGTACCAACCGGTACTGTACTTTTATCTATAATTACAACATAGTTGTTTATTAATTTCCCTAATTCTTCTGCAACACCAAGTATATATTTCAGGTCTGCACTGCCATCTTCACCCGGGGGTGTTGGCAGCGCAAGAAAAATGATCTGTGCATTAATAATTCCATCCTTTAGTGATGTTGTAAAATGAAGACGGCCTTCTTTCTGGTTACGCAGAAACAATTTTTCGAGTCCGGGTTCATAAATGGTTAATTTTCCCGAAGAAAGGGAATTGATCTTATTTACATCAATATCAACACAGGTAACCATATTGCCCGTTTCTGCAAAGCAGGTGCCTGTAACCAATCCAACATAGCCTGTTCCGATAACTGCAATTTTCATTTGTTATTTGTTTATGAATGCTAAAACCTTACTTACAATAAAATTTTGTTGTTCTTCATCCAGTTCCGTGTGTATGGGTAACGAAATTACTCTTTCAGTTAACCAGTCTGTTAGAGGCAAATCATAATTGTTTCCTCCAAACGAATCAAACATTTTCTGTTTATGTGCAGGTACCGGGTAATAGATCATGGAAGGTACCCCGTTTTCCGAAAGGAACTGATTCAATCCATCCCGGTCTACATCCTGCAGGATCAGC
>JAYVEQ010000022.1:0-14364 GCA_043748745.1 Chitinophagaceae bacterium
GAACATGACCATGCCGGCGGAATATTGTATGAGATCCGTCAATTAACAAATACCTATACAGCACCTGATGATGCCTGTACAACTTTTAAAGTAAGTCTTGCTGAACTTAAAGAATTTGAAGAAGACCTGCATCGCCATGTTCACCTGGAAAATAATTTATTATTTCCGCTGGCAGAAAAGATGTTGATCCATCAAACTCAGTTAAACTAATATCAGTTTTTTAACGGGATCCGCTTTAGTATTTCCAGTAAAAAAGGCCAGTATTTTTGCACCGAACTTATCTGTACTTTTTCATCCGGAGAATGTGCTCCCCGGATATTTGGCCCGAATGAGATCATCTGCATAGCAGGATAATTGGTTCCTAAAATACCACATTCCAATCCTGCATGTACAGCATTCACCAAAGCTTTTTCTTTATAGCGTTCTTCATACAGATCACTCATCAGTTTAACGATTGGAGATTCGGGCTTTGGTGCCCAGCCGGGATAACCGCCACTAAAAACCGTGCTGGCACCGGCTAATTCAAAAGTGTAACTGATGGTTTGTGCCAGGTCCATCTTCTCACTGTCTACCGAACTGCGGGTTAAACAAAGAATAGTAAAAGCTCCATCCTTTACCAACACCCGGGCAACATTATTTGAGGTTTGTACCAGCCCTTCTATAGCCGGACTCATTCTGTAAATGCCATTGGGGCATGCAGCAATGGTTCTTAATAAATTATTTTGAAAAGCAATATCCAATACTTTTTCAGGTGTTGCTATTTTTTCAATACTGATATTTAAATTCGGATCTGTACTTTGATATTCATTTTTTAAGATCTTCTCCCCTGTCTTAATTAATTCAAGAAAATCATTTTCATTTTCTGCAGGTACAGTAATATCAGCAAAAGATTCCCGGGGTATGGCATTGCGCAAACTTCCGCCATCAATTGTATTGATCCGTAAATCAAATTTTTCTGTTGCACTTAATAAGATACGGTTCATTAATTTATTGGCATTGCCACGTCCTTTGTAAATATCCATACCCGAATGACCTCCTGTTAATCCTTTAACTGTAATACGGTAAGCATTTTCTGCTTCCCCTGATCTCTCAGTTTGAAAAGCACCGGATGCCGATACATCAATACCACCGGCACAACCAATGGTCAATTCATTATCATCTTCTGTATCTAAATTCAATAAAATTTCTGCATTTAACAACCCCCCTTTTAATCCCAAAGCACCAGTCATCCCTGTTTCTTCATCAATGGTAAACAGTGCTTCAATGGCAGGATGAGCAATGCTTTCAGAAGCAAGTATGGCCATTATAGAAGCAACCCCAATTCCGTTATCGGCACCCAGTGTTGTTCCTTTTGCTTTAACCCAGTCATCCGCTACAAACATATTTATACCCATTGTTGCAAAATCAAAATCGGTATCAGCATTTTTTTGATGCACCATATCCAAATGACTTTGTAAACAAACGGTTTGTTTATTTTCCATGCCGGCAGTAGCCGGTTTTTTGATGATTACATTGCCAACTTCATCTTTATAAGTTTCCAGGTTTAATTTTTTTCCAAAATCAATAATAAACTGAATAACCTGTGTTTCTTTTTTTGAGGCCCGGGGTATGGCATTCAAAGCAGTAAAGTTTTGCCATACTTCAACTGGCAGCAATTCATTAATGGCGTTATTCATTTTGTTATTTTTATTTGATCTGCAGATGCATTATTTAAAATGTAATAATTATAAAAATTTCAATACCTAAAAGTAATTCATCTGTTGTACTGTTTTCTAAAAAGGAAAAAATAGTTTATAAAAAAAACGCTTCAGTTTCCCAAAGCGTTTTTTCCAAAATTATAATTCTACATACTTATTGTTTTGACTCTTTATTTTCTTCTACTTTTGCTTCAACCCTGTGTGTTGCTTTTATAGCAGCAAATTTTATTTTTAAACCGGCAATTTTCAAATTATCACCGGTTGCCAGGTCTTTTTCAACTGCATTCTTCCTGTTATCCAGTGCTTCGTATAAAACTTTGATCTCATCCCAATCTTCCCTTGTATAATTTTCCCTGTTATCAGCCACAGTGTTTACAAAGTTTTTATAAATACTTAAAATATTAGCTGCGGTAACAAATTCAAATTTCATATCATCCCCAACCTTTCCTTCACCAAATAACCTGTTGCGTAATACCATCCTGTAATTAGACGATGTTGCTTCCATTTTAACCGATGCTTCTTTCTCTTTAATTTTAAGCTCATAAGATGCTTTTAACGCTGCATATTTTGCTTTGCTTTGTTCTGCCTGTGCTTTATCTGCAGCATCAAGGTCGGCATTTCTTTTTTCAGCTTTAAGTGCTCTTTCCTGGTAACCATTATCAATTACTGTCCAGTTTTCAGTTGTATAAACAGGCGTCAGACTTTCAACAGAATCAACATATTGAGTTAAATTTGTTACATCCTGTTTAGCTTCTTCTTTACCGGAATTATTACATGCTGTAAATCCCGTTAAAACAATGGCCGCTGCAATCATTAAATGTTTCTTTGTCATTTTTTATGTTTTTGTTTTTACCCCAAAGCCAACATTCATGCCAATATGCTCAGGGTATTTATTTAAAATTTTTAGTTATTGCATGATGCTTTTATCATTTCATTGCAAAAGTATTTTGTAAAAAAATGTCAGCTATTACACAATTCTGAACTTTTGTTACATCATTCACACTTTCTGTGTTCGGTTACCTAAAAACAGCGTAATAACCTTACCTTGTATTAAAACTATTTATGGAGAAACGTTTATTGGGAATTATACTATCCCTTTTGGGTATTGCAGGCCTGATTTATGCCGGTGCAAGCTTTTTAAATGGCGGTTCAGGTGAACGGAATATTAAAGCAATAATTTTTACCGGTGTTTTAGGTGCCATTTTCTTTTTTTCAGGCATTGGGCTGATAAGAAATACAAAGGATAAAGCTACTTAACTGTTTATATTAAACAAGTAAACAACTTTATTATTACCGGTTTTTAAAACACATTTTTTTGAAGCTACACATAAAATATATGGTAAGTGCCCGCTGTAAAATGGCGGTTAAAGAAGAATTAAAAAAACTGGGGCTGCACTTTATTGTTGTAGACCTTGGTGAAGTAGAGATCATGGAAAACATCTCTGCAGAGCAACGGGGCCAACTGAAACTGGCTTTACTTAATGCCGGCCTTGAATTAATGGATGATAAAAGGTCAGTGTTGATTGAAAGGATCAAGACGGTGATCATTGAAATGGTTCATTATTCAGATGAAGTGATCAAAGTAAATTTCTCTCATTATTTAAGCGAAAAGTTAAACCACGATTATACCTACCTCGCCAATTTATTTTCAGAGGTGCAGGGCACCACCATCGAGCAGTTTATCATCTCCCATAAAATTGAACGGATAAAAGAACTGATCATTTATGGCGAACTGAATATTACTGAAATTGCCTGGAAGATGAATTACAGCAGTGTGGCCCATTTATCAAACCAGTTTAAAAAAATGACCGGCCTCTCTCCTTCTCACTTTAAAAAATTAAAAGATAAAAGAAGAAGCCCCATTGAAGAAATTGGGATACCTGTTACTGCACACCAGAAAGCAAACGGAACAATCGAAAGCAACTAAAAAATTAACAGCGTAAAAATAATTTGCTGTATTAGTTTATAAATGAAAGCAAAAAAAAGCATACCAAAAACTGATAAGGCACTTGTCAAATCATCAAACCTTTTTCCCGTAGTAGGTATTGGCGCTTCTGCCGGCGGGCTCGATGCTTTTAAAAAATTGCTTAAAGCCATTCCCGAAGATTCAGGCATGGCCTATGTACTGGTGCAACATTTAGACCCCAGCCATGAAAGCCTTTTACAGGAACTGTTACAAAAAGTAACCAGGATACCGGTGCTGGAAATAGCTGATGATATTAAAGTACAGCCCGACCATATTTACATCATCCCCAGCAACAAGATGATGATTGCCAATGATGGTGTACTGGAACTTAGCCCCCGCCCGGCAAAAAATAAAAACGAACGTAACCTACCCATCGATCTTTTCTTTTCTTCGCTGGCAGAGGTACATCAATCTCATGCAATTGGAGTGGTTTTATCTGGTACAGCCAGTGATGGCACAATGGGATTGAAAGCCATTAAAGACCATGGTGGCATTACTTTTGCGCAGGACGAAGCATCAGCTGCTTACGACGGCATGCCCCATAGTGCGGCACAGGCAGGTGTTGTTGATTTTATTTTACCGCCTGAAAAAATACCACAAAAATTACTGGAGGTAACTAAAATTATTAATGGCAATGGTAATGGCCATGATATAGAAAATCTGCCGATGGAGGATGAAGAAGCTTTTAAACAGATCCTTTCATTGCTCCGCATCCGCAAGGGAACCGATTTTACCTATTACAAACAAACCACCATCCGCCGCAGGATACTACGCAGGATGGCCATTAATAAAAGTGAGGAACCTGAAGCTTACCTGAAATATTTACGGGAAAATAAAACAGAACAGGATGTTTTATACCAGGACCTGTTAATTCCGGTTACCGGTTTTTTCAGAGACCCCAAAACATTTGATAATTTATGCGAAACAGTTTTCCCCCTTATCGTAAAAAATAAAATACCCAGTGAGCATATCCGTGTGTGGGTTGCTGGCTGCAGTACAGGCGAAGAAGCTTATTCTATTGCTATTTGTTTAAAAGAATTTTTAGGCTACCACCAGTCAGACTCAACTGATAAAGTACAAATATTTGCAACTGACATAAGCGAACCCGCCATTGCAAAAGCCAGGGCAGGTATTTACACAAAAAGTGATATCGAAGCATTAACACCGCAGCGCCTGCAGGAATTTTTTACCAAAACCAATGGCAGTTACCAGGCCAATAAATCCATCAGGGATATGTGTGTATTTGCGGTACACAATTTTTTAAAAGACCCACCTTTTGGTAAAATGGATTTTATAAGCTGCCGCAATGTGCTTATTTATATGGAGCCATACCTGCAAAAAAAGGCACTTACTACTTTTCATTACTCACTAAATCCAAAGGGATTCTTGTTGCTTGGCAAATCGGAAACAACAAGTGGCGTTCCGGAACTTTTTGTACTTAACCAGATGAAGGAAGGTAAAAGTGATAAATTATTTAACCGCAAAGATGTGCCGGGCAAGTTTATGCATATAGCAAGTCAACGTAGTGAACTAAACCTCAGCCAAACCAATATCATTACAAAAAGCGAAAATATCCGCACCGATTTTCAAAAAACAGCCGATGATATCATGCTGAGTAAATACACACCTGCCGGTGTGGTGGTTAATGAGGCGATGGATATTGTACATTTCCGCGGCAACACCGGTAATTATTTACAGCAATCGCCGGGCAAACCAAGCCATAATTTATTAAAAATGGCAAAGGAAGGCTTGGCCTTTGAACTGCGTAACATTTTACATAAGGCAAAAAAACAAAAGGCTCCGGCCATCAAAGAGAATATTCCTGTTGATTTTAATGGAGTATTGCAGCATATCAATATTGAAGCCTTCCTATTACCCGATACCATTGAACCACATTATTTAGTACTCTTTCATGAAAACAAGCCATTAGCTATTAGCAATAAGTCAGTAGGTAAAGGAAAGTTAGCTGCTAACAGCCAACAGCTAACAGCTAACAACCGCATTATCCAATTAGAAAAAGAACTGGGCCATAGCCGTGAAGACATGCGCAGCATTACCGAAGACCAGGAAGCTGCTAATGAAGAGCTGCAAAGTGCCAATGAAGAACTGCTGAGCAGCAGTGAAGAATTGCAGAGCCTTAATGAAGAACTGGAAACAGGTAAAGAAGAACTGCAAAGCACTAACGAAGAACTGATGATCGTAAACCAGGAAATGATCAGTTTAAATGAACAGGTAACCGCTGCAAGAGATTATGCCGAAGCCATCATCGTTAATATTCGGGAACCTTTGCTGGTGCTGGATAAAAAGTTGCGGATAAAAACAGCCAACAATGCTTTTTACAAAACATTCCGGGTTAATGAAAAGGAAACAGAAAATGTAATGATCTATGACCTGGGCAACAAACAATGGGATATTCCTGAACTGCGTACGCTGCTTGAAAAGATACTTCCCGAAAAATCAGTATTTAACGATTTTGAAGTAACCCATACTTTTTCAACCATTGGCGAACGGATTATGCTGTTGAATGCCCGTGAAGTGATAAACAAAAACAGTGCTGAGAAATTAATCCTGCTCTCTATTGAAGATATTACAGAACGGAAAAAAGCACAGGAAGTATTAGATAAAACCAGCGAACATTTCAGGCAGCTGGTTAAAGAATTGCCGGCTGCGGTTTATTCCTGCGATGCACAGGGGCGTATAACTTTTTACAACAGTGCTGCTGAAAAACTTTGGGGCCGTAAACCTGAGATCGGAAAAGATCTGTGGTGTGGTTCCGTCAAAATGTTTAAGCCCGATGGATCTGCACTCGCTTTAGAAAACTGCCCCATGGCTTTAACGCTAAAGGAAGGCCGTGCAATTGTGGGTGAAGAAGTAATTATTGAGCGGGTGGATGGCAGCCGTTCCAGTGTGCTGGCAAATCCCCACCCGGAGTTTGGCTTAAATGGTGAATTAACCGGGGCAATAAATATGCTTTTTGATATTACCGAACAGGTAACAGCAAAGAATATAGTTAAAGAAAGTGAAGAACGTTTCAGGCAAATGGCTGAGTTAATGCCACAAAAAGTGTGGACCTCCGATGCGAAAGGCAACAAAAATTATTTTAATAAAACATTACTCGACTATGCTGGATTGGGTTTCGAAGATTTAAAAGGCAGGGGTTGGGAAAAAATTATTCATCCGGATGATTGGCAGAAAAACAAAATACTATGGGAGAAATCGCTCAATACCGGAAAGGTTTATAAGGCAGAAAACAGGTTACTGCGCAAAGATGGAAAATACTTATGGCACCTTACCATAGCTGTAGCTTTAAAAGATAAAACCGGTAAAATAAAAACCTGGGTAGGTTCTAAAACGGAGATACAGGAACAGAAAGAGCAAAAAGAACAATTAGAAAGATCTGTTGCAAACAGAACTCAGGAATTACAACAGGCCAATAAAGAACTTGAACAAAAACACCAGGAATTATATATAACCAAAGAACAATTACTTACCGAATATTCCCGCAGTTTAATTGAAGCCAGCCTCGATCCCCTGGTTACCATCAACCCGGAGGGAAAGGTTACCGATATGAACCAGGCTACGGTAAATATTACGGGCTTATCCCGTGAAAAGCTTACCGGCACCAACTTCTTCGATTATTTTACCGAACCAAAAAAGGCCAGTGAAGTGTACAAGCAGGTTTTTGCAAAAGGATCAGTAACTAATTCACCGCTTACCCTGCGCCATACAGATGGTAAACTGACTGATGTATTTTTAAACGGATCGGTTTATAAAGATGGAAAGGGCAATACACTGGGTGTGGTACTTGTTGCCCGGGATGTTACGGAACAAAAAAGAATATCAACAGAACTGACAGAAGCTATAGTTTTTGCTGAGATGGCAACGGTTATAGCCGAAGAAGCAAAAGGTAAAGCCGAAGCTGCAACACAGTTGGCCGAAGATGCAGTAAAAGCCAAACAGCAGTTTTTAAGCAACATGAGCCATGAGATTCGTACGCCGATGAATGCCATCATCGGGTTTACCAAAGTGGTATTAAAAACTGAACTCACCCCCAAACAAAAAGAATATTTAACAGCCATTAACTTAAGCGGTAATTCATTAATTGTTTTGATCAACGATATACTCGACCTGGCCAAAGTAGATGCCGGTAAAATGACCTTTGAAGAAATTCCCTTTAAAATGTCATCATCCGTATCGGCTATGATGCATTTGTTTGAAACAAAGATCCAGGAAAAAAATTTAGAGCTGGTTAAAGAATATGATGAAAGAATTCCTGAGGTATTATTGGGCGATCCGGTACGCCTTCACCAGATCATTTTAAACCTGGTAAGTAATGCCGTTAAGTTTACATCAAAAGGAAAAATTACGGTAAGCCTGCGTTTGGCAAAGCAGGATGAAGAAAAAGTAAATATTGAATTTTCTGTTGCCGATACCGGAACAGGCATACCGGAAGATAAAACAGAAAAAGTTTTTGAAAAATTTCACCAGGCATCCAGCGATACAGGCAGGCTT
The DNA here is from genome assembly GCA_043748745.1 of Chitinophagaceae bacterium. Lineage (GTDB taxonomy): Bacteria > Bacteroidota > Bacteroidia > Chitinophagales > Chitinophagaceae > Ferruginibacter. The sequence continues at coordinate 8,176 of JAYVEQ010000022.1, forward strand.
TATGGCGGCACAGGACTAGGGCTTGCCATTGTTAAACAATTGGTAGAATCACAGGGTGGAACCATTACAGTAAAAAGTAAAGTTGATGTTGGCTCTGTTTTTAGTTTTAATTTAAATTTTAAGAAAACAGCTGTACAGGCTGAACCAGAAATAGATTTCCTGGAAATTGATGCAGAAAATAAAAACATAAAAGTACTGGTGGTGGAAGACATTGCGCTCAATCAACTGCTGATGAAAACACTGCTAGATGATTTTGGTTTTGAACGGGAGATTGCAGCCAACGGTAAAATAGCCATTGAAAAACTGCAGAAAAAAAATTATGATATTATTTTAATGGACCTGCAGATGCCGGTGATGAATGGATTTGAAGCTACTGATTACATTCGTAACAACATGAAATTAAATATTCCAATCATTGCCTTAACAGCCGATGTAACTACAGTTGGCCTGGAAAAATGCAAAGCCGTTGGCATGAATGACTATATAGCCAAGCCTGTTGACGAAAGATTATTATATAGTAAAATAGTTGGACTGGTAAAAACCCCCGGAGAAAGATTTGTTAGCCAGCCGGAAGCTGATGTGAAAACAAGTATTAAAAAAACAAAATGTACCGACTTGGCATATCTCATCAGCATAACTAAATATGATGTAAAACTGATGATGGAAATGATTGCCCTATACCTGGAGCAAACCCCAACATTGATCAGCCTAATGAAAAAAAGCCTGCTGGATAAAGATTGGGAAACATTGCATGCAACCGCACATAAAATAATTCCGTCTTTTTCTATAATGGGCATCAGTAAAGATTATGAAACCATGGCAAAAAAAGTACAGGAATATAAAGGTGCCAAAGAACAGGCAAATGAAATACAGCAACTTGTTTTACAGCTTGAAAATATTTGTGCACAGGCCTGTAAAGAATTAGAAGATGAGAATACTACACTAAAAAATACCAACGCATGAAAAAAATTAAGTCCTTAAGTAATGTTATTAAGCAGTAGAGTGTCAGGCTGAGCTTGTCGAAGCCGGGTTGGTACTTCAGATTACCCCGCCTTCGACAAGCTCAGGCTGACAGCTTTTATATATCGCTGACTTAATTACAATACCTGGCAGAACAAATTGGAATTGAAAAAAAATAAATAAATACCAACGCATGAAAAACAAAAACAAAATAAAACTTTTCCTGGTAGATGATGATGCCCTGTATTTAAAAAAAATGGAGATCGAATTTCTAAAACATTCCGATTATGAAACAGCAATATATGCTACAGGCGAACTTTGCATAAAGGATCTGGCACAAAATCCCGATGTTATTATATTAGACTATGAATTAAACAGCGTTGATAATAATGCAATGAACGGAATAGAAACACTGGATAAAATAAAAGCTTTCAATCCTGACATACCGGTAGTAATGCTTTCGGCCCAGGATAAAATTGATATAGCAGTAAGTTGTATGCATCACAAAGCTTTTGATTACGTAGTAAAAAGCGAAACCGCTTTCCTCCGCCTGCTGAAAATAATTCCTGCTATTTTCCAATACAAAAAAACCGAAAAAGAACTGAGATGGTATATGGAGCGGATGTAAGGCAGATGGTAGTTAACACCCTTGGGGCAATACCGTAATTTTAAAAAATTATAAAAGCTGTCAGGCTGAGGCACTCATAAAAGTGTTTTAAAATTTCTTTTAAAATGACAATAATTCGAGTTTCAGAAGAGTGTCAGGTTGAGCTTGTCGAAACCGGTGTACAAGAATAAATCCGCCTTCGGGCAATGTCGTAATATTAACAGATTATAAAAGCTGTCAGGCTGAGCCTGTCGAAGCCGGGTTAAGGAAAATAATGTCTCCAAAAATGAAAATTGCCCACAATTACTTCGTTTATATTGTTGAATGCAATGATAAAAGTTATTATGCCGGTGTAACTAATAATCTTGATAGAAGATTATGGGAACATAATAATGATGAAAATACATTGCATTATACTTATAAAAGACGTCCTGTTGTTTTAAAATATTTTTTACGCTTTCAGGATATTAATCAGGCAATAGCCTGGGAAAAACAAATTAAAGGATGGTCAAGAAAAAAGAAAGAAGCCTTATTTATAGACGCTTGGGAAGAAATTAAAAAATTAGCAAAATCTAAACCCAAAGCTAATACAACCAATCCGTCTTCGACAAGCTCAGACTGACAGTACAATAGTCTAAGAACTTGCTCCTTTAAATTAAAAGTTGTCAGGTTGAGCTTGTCGAAACCGGTGTACAAGAATAAATCCGTCTTCGACAAGCTCAGACTGACAGCATAAGATATTTTAAGCAAGTTAAAAAAAGCTGATTTTATACACAATCTACACAAAACCAGGTATTTATGAATTATTCACGGCCCAGCAAAGATCATTTACAGGGCTGCAAAGCACATTTACAGCTCAGCAAAGCATATTGTATAGGGCTGCAAAGCACAATTACACCTCAACAAAGCATATTTACAGCGCTGCAAAGCACAATTACAGCTCAACAAAGCATATTTACACGGCAGCAAAGCATATTTACACCTCAGCAAAGCATATTTACAGGGCAGCAAAGAACATTTATCAACCCATCCTGGTAATCCAATAAATCCAAACTTATAACCCCTAACTCATAACTTATAACTCATAACTTATAACTTATAACCCCCAACTCCTAACTCCAAACCCCCAACCAATAATGTGTGAATTGTGCAACTTATATATATAGTTATGCAACAAATAAACCGGCAAGTGGGTTCATCTTTGTATATAATAATTAAGCTAATAATTTAATATACCAGCTAAGGAAATAATCTGCAGCAGGGTTATAGTAATTGCATATGAAAGTTAACCAACACCAGGCTCCACTCAACATTCTCCTTGCAGATGACGATATTGACGATCGTTTTTTCTTTGATAAAGCATTAGAGGAACTACCCATTAATGCACAACTCAATACAGTTAATAACGGTGAGCAACTGATGGATTACCTGGCTGAAAATACAGACCATCTGCCTGATGTTCTTTTTCTTGATCTGAGCATGCCCCGCAAAACCGGGTTCGAATGTTTAGCTGAAATAAAAGAAAATATAAAGTTGAAAGACCTGCCCGTAATCATGTTTACTACATCTTTTACCAGGGGCACCGATTTTGAGGACAACCTGAAAAATACGCTGTTGAGGATGGGCGCACAGGATTATATACGTAAGCCCGGCGATTTTGAAGAACTTAAAAAAATTATTCAACAGGTACTTGTCAGGTTTACAGAAAAAGAAAACACAACACAAAAGGAAAATAACCTGTAAAATTAAATCTTAGTACGGTTATTACCTTTACCACTTAGTACACAGGTACAGGATGATGAAAATAATTTAAACATATTTAACCATGAGTTTAAAACAACTAAACATATTACTTGCCGATGACGATACTGATGATTGTCATTTTTTTAAAGAAGCACTGGAAGCATTGCCCATATCAACAAAACTGAAAACTGTGCATGATGGAGATGAGTTGATGAATTACCTTGCTGAAAATGCAGAGCATCTTCCGCATGTGCTTTTCCTCGACATCAATATGCCACGCAAGAACGGGTTTGAATGTTTATCAGAAATAAAACATGATGATAAACTGAAAGACCTGCCGGTAGTTATGTTTTCAACTTCCGGCGCCCAGGAAAAAATAGATATACTATTTAAAACAGGGGCCGATGTTTATATACGCAAGCCGGCCAATTTTGCACAACTGGTACAGGTCATTCAGCATGCACTTCCTATAGCAGCCGAAAATATATTTTCGAACGGTAAATTAAAATATGTACTAAACGCATGAATGTAAATAAGCTTAATATACTGCTTGCTGATGACGATACGGATGATTGCCTTTTTTTTAAGGACGCTATAACCCAATTGATACCCTCTACAAACTTTACAGCGGTGCACGACGGAGAAGAACTGATGCAGTTGCTTACGGATGAAACAAACCAACTGCCCGATGTTATTTTTCTGGACCTGAATATGCCCCGTAAAAACGGGTTTGAATGTTTAGCTGAAATAAAACATAATAAAAAACTTAAGAACCTTCCTGTCGTAATCTTTTCCACTTCTTTTGAACAGGATAAAATAAGTATCCTCTTCAAAACCGGGGCCGATGTTTATATACGCAAGCCGGGCAGTTTTGCACAACTGGTACAGGTAATTAACCATGCATTGCCTATGGCTGCCGAAAAAATATTTTCGAACGGCAAATTAAAGTATATACTTAACGCATGAATTTAAGTGATCTGCATATACTGCTTGCTGATGATGATAAAGATGATTGTCTTTTTTTTGAAGAAGCTATTACCGGATTGATACCGTTAACAAACTTTACAGCCATGCACAACGGCGAACAAATCATGCAATTGTTAAGTAATGAAGCCGCTAAACTTCCGCATATTCTTTTCCTCGACCTGAATATGCCCCGCAAAAACGGGTTTGAATGTTTAGCTGAAATAAAACAAAATAAAAAATTAAAAAATCTTCCCGTGGTCATCTTTTCCACTTCTTTTGAGCAGGAAGTAGTAAACCGGCTCTACGATAACGGCGCCCAATATTTTATAAGAAAGCCGTCGGAATTCAGTTTGTTCAAAAAAATCATCCTGCATACGCTTAAACTTATAATGCAGGAAGCAAAGGTTACACAGCCAAGCAAAGAAGATTTTGTACTCACAGTAGAAAACAGTTTTATAATTTAGCAAATCATTAAAAACAGTTTATGTTTAAAACAAATGAAACAGATGGCGACAAACTAAGCATTGCCAATAAAAAACTGCTGTTTCAAAACGAAGAAAAAGAAAAAAGAGCAGCAGAGTTAAGCATTGCCAATAAAGAACTGGTTTTTCAAAACGATGAGAAAGAAAAGCGGGCAGCAGAGCTGATCATTGCCAATAAAGAACTGGTTTTTCAAAATGATGAAAAAGAAAAGAGGGCGGCAGAGTTGATCATTGCCAATAAAGAACTCGCCTATCAAAACGATGAGAAAGAAAAAAGGGCAGCAGAGTTAAGTATTGCCAACACAGAACTGGTTTTTCAAAATGATGAAAAAGAAAAAAGAGCCGAAGAAAAAGAAAAAAGAGCCGAAGAATTAATTATTGCCAATAAAGAACTGGCATTTCAAAATGATGAAAAGGAAAAACGGGCAGCAGAGCTGATCATTGCCAATAAGGAACTGGCATTTCAAAACGAAGAAAAAGAAAAAAGGGCTGCCGAGCTGATCATTGCCAATAAAGAACTGGCATTTCAAAACGAAGAAAAAGAAAAAAGAGCTGCCGAGCTGATCATTGCCAATAAAGAACTGGCATTTCAAAACGAGGAAGAAGAAAAAAGGGCTGCCGAGTTGGTCATTGCCAATAAAGAGTTGTTGGCGTTCACTTACATATCAAGTCATGACCTGCAGGAGCCACTTCGAAAAATACAAACCTTTGTTACCATCATTCTGGAAAATGAAAACAATAATTTAACGGAAAAAGGAAAATATAATTTTAAGCGCATGCAGCTGGCAGCCGGAAGAATGCAGCAATTGATTGATGACCTGCTGGCCTTCTCCCGCATTAACGCCACCGATCACAAATTTGAGAAAACAGATCTTGCCATTATTATTGAAGAAGTTAAGAACGATCTGAGAGATACCATACAGGAAAAAAATGCAACCATTGAAGCAAACGATATCTGCCCTGCCAATATCATAGCTTTTCAGTTTCGCCAGCTTATGTACAATCTTATCAGTAACGCATTAAAATTTTCTAATCCCGATATCCCTTCGCACATCATAATTAAAAGCAGTATTGTAAAAGGCAGTGAATTAAACAAATGGAAAACTGTATTAGCTGTTGAACAGGTTGACTTGCCAGCCGGAAAGTTTTCGCCCGAAAAAAATTATTGTCATATCATAGTTACAGACAACGGGATTGGTTTTGAACCTCATTTCAGCGAACGCATTTTTGGAGTATTCCAGAAATTGCACAGCAAAGAAGTATATGAAGGCACCGGTATTGGTCTTGCCATTGTAAAAAAAATAGTAGAGAACCATAAAGGAGTGATAACTGCAACAGGCGAATTAAACAAAGGAGCAACCTTTGATATTTATATTCCGGCCGATTAAAATAATTCTACACGCAATAACTACCCTCCCTTTATTCCAAAAT
>JAYVEQ010000023.1:0-5568 GCA_043748745.1 Chitinophagaceae bacterium
TGCAGTTTTTAGAAGGAAATATAGGTGTGGCAAAATTTTCGCTGGCCACTACTGAAACTTATAAAGACAGAAGTGGAAAACTAATTTCTCAAACAGAATGGCATACAGTTGTTCTTTGGCGTGGTTTAGCTGAGTTAGCGCAGAAATATTTACACAAGGGTAGCTTGGTTTACATTGAAGGCCGTTTGAAGACCCGTAGTTGGGAAGACAAAGATGGCAACAAAAAATTTGCGACAGAAATTGTTGGTGATAATCTTATTATGCTCGACAAAAGAAGTGATGGCAGCCATCCTGCACAAGGCATGGAAGGCTTAGAAAGCCATGAGGGAGATTCGGATATACCTGCTGCTGATGATGGCTCTGAACGTTTACCATTTTAACAACCAGTATTACGTTGTTTTAGCGAAGTAGTTATAAACATATTTGATTATTGACCTGGTACTAAGGCTTTAAACAAATATATTTTTTTACATAAATTTTTTGTTTTGGATTATTATTCGGTTCATTCATTTGCTGATATTTTTTCATTCACCCTTTTGGCAATAACTCCAGCTGCTACTACTGTTCTTATATTTTTAGTTCTCATACTTTTCATACTTTCTTTTTTACTGGCAGGATCTGAAATAGCTTTTTTCTCCCTCACATTCAAGGATATTAATATGCTGAGGACAAAAAAACAACCGGCTTACCGCCGTATTGTAAATTTGCTTGATCAGCCCAAAACTCTACTGGCATCGATGCTCATCAGCAACAGTTTTGTAAATATTGGTATCATTTTAATATCAAATATTTTAATTGACAGCTGGATTGCAAACCTGGATCTGAGTTTTTGGCCCGTATTTTTAATTAAAGTTGGCTCTGTTACTTTTTTATTATTGTTGTTTGCCGAGGTTTTACCTAAGGTTTGGGCAACGCATCATAAAATATGGTTTGCGGCTACAGCTTCACTTATTGTTGAAATTTTCAGCAGCATCTTTTACAGGTTCAGTAAAAGAATGGTTCGTTACAGCGATAAGGTTGAAAAGAAATTTTCATCCGAGAATTCTTCAACCATGGACCGCAGTCATCTTGATTATGCAATTGATCTTTTACCTGAACATGAAGCGACCAGTGAGGAAAAATCAATATTAAAAGGCATTAGAAAATTTGGAGATACTACTGTGAAGCAGATCATGAGAACCCGACTTGATGTAAATGGGATAGACTATAATTTCAGTTTTACAGACACCTTAAAAAAAGTGGAAGAATTGCATTATTCCAGGCTGCCGGTATATCGTAATAACCTTGATGAAATAGTTGGCATGCTGCATACTAAAGACATGCTTCCCCATCTTAATGAAAGTACAGACTTTGACTGGCATTCATTACTGCGTCAACCCTATTTTGTGCATGAACAAAAATTAATTGAAGATCTGTTACAGGAATTCCGTAACCGGCATATTCATTTTGCGGTAGTGGTAGATGAATTTGGAGGTACTTCGGGCATTGTTACTTTGGAAGACGTAATGGAAGAAATCATTGGAGAAATTAAAGATGAATTTGATGATGAAGAAAGCAGTAATAAAAAGATAGATAACTATAATTATATTTTTGAAGGTAAAACCATGATCAACGATGTGTGTAAGGCAATGGGATTGACAACCGATACCTTTGATAAAGAACGTGGTGAGAGTGATTCACTGGCAGGGTTGGTTTTGGAAATTGCAGGAGAATTTCCTCAGGTAAATGAAGAAGTGATTAGCGGAAATTTCACTTTTATCCCGTTGGAGATAAATAAGAACAGGTTGGATAAAGTAAAAATCACCATAAAAAAACAAAATGCCGGGTAATCTCTTACGGTCAAAAGGGCAATAAAATATTTTAATGAAAAAACAACCCATAAAGTTAAATACTACATTTTATTGCTGGTCATTAATTGCTTTTTATCTTTTACTTTCAGCCTGTAATTCAACCTATACATCCAAAAAAAGAGGGTATTATAAAATTAATTTTCCAGAAAGGGCATATAAAACTTTTCAACAGGAAGGTTTCCCGTATACATTTGAATACCCCGTTTACGCAAAGGTTGTAAAAGACAGTACTTACTTTGACCAGGATCTGCAAAACCCCTATTGGATAAATATAGATTTTCCACAATTCGGTTCAAGGATATTTTTGAGTTATAAAGCCATTGGTGGCAAGTCAACCTATAAAGTAAAACAGGCAGATGGTTCTTATAAAGATTCGCTTGGTACCAATGTTTTTGATTACATGGTAAATGATGCCTTTAAACTTACCAATAAAAATGAGTCTGTTGCCTCTTCCATTAAAGACAGCCTGTTTCATTCGCAAAATGGTGTAACCGGGGTTTTCTTCCGGGTTGGGGGAAATGCTGCTACTGCAAAACAGTTTTTTATGAGTGATACCACAAAAAATTTCTTCAGGGGCGCATTGTATTTTGATGTTACACCTAATGCCGATTCTTTAAAACCAGTACAGGAATTTTTGCAGAAAGATATTGATCATCTTATCAATACGTTTAAATGGACAAATAAATAAATCTTCTTTATTTAGCTTTTACAACAATTTAAGTTTTTAAACCCTGTGTTTTACTATTTTTGCAGCGTTATGATTGCAATAGATAATATTCTGGTAAGTGATGCTTTACTCAATGAACAATTTGTTTGCGACCTCTCAAAATGCAAAGGCGCCTGTTGTGTTGATGGCGATGCCGGGGCCCCCCTCGAAAAAGATGAGCTGGATAAGATAAATGAAGTGTACGATGCTGTATTGCCTTATTTAAATAACGAAAGCAAAAAAGAACTGGAGCACCAGGGCCGGTATGTGTATGATAAAGAATATGGCTGGGTAACGCCAACCATCGAAAGCAAAGTATGTGTGTATGGCATTAAAGATGCAGCAGGAATTGTAAAATGCGGAATTGAACAGGCTTATTTGGAAGGAAAAATCAAATGGAAAAAACCCATCAGCTGCCATTTGTTTCCGGCAATTACTAAAAAAAGCAAACGCAGTGATGATATTTATGTTAATTACGAACCTCGTGAAGATAATTGCAAAGCAGCCTGTACACTGGGTAAAAAATTAGAAGTTCCGGTTTATGTTTTTTTAAAAGAAGCATTGGTTCGTAAATTCGGACAACAATTTTATGACACCCTTGAAGCAACTGCAGCGCATTTAAACACCAAAGCCACAGCACAACAACCTGCAGAAAAGGGGCTTTAATAATTTTATTATGAAGAGGAACATTTTATTACAGATTACCAGTTACTTTTTACTGGTTACTTTTTTCTCATGTTCGGTTAACAAAGCAAAAACCGATGATAGTTTAAAAAAATATTTTGATGAAAATAAAGTAAATGGTTGCTTTACCATGTTTAACAATGCCGATGGAAAAGTTACTGTTTACAATATGAACCTGGATACGCAGCGATTTTCGCCTGCTTCTACCTTTAAAATTGTAAACTCATTAATTGGTTTGCAAACAGGAAGAATTACGGATGAAAAGATGGTGATAAAATGGGATGGAATAAAAAGACAAAATGATACCTGGAATAAGGATATGGATATGACCGAAGCTTTTAAAGTTAGCTGTGTGCCTTATTACCAGGAAGTGGCAAGGCGCATTGGAAGAGACACTATGCAGCAATGGATTGACACATTAGGTTATGGTAATAAAAATATCAGCGGTCCAATTGACTCTTTCTGGCTTAACGGTAAATTGAAAATATCGCCTGATGAGCAGCTGGGTCTGGTTAAAAAATTATATTTTGATCAGCTGCCATTTCGTAAAAGTGTGCACCAGATGTTGAGGGATGTAATGGTGCAGGAAAATAATACGGCATATAAATTGAGTTATAAAACCGGCTGGGGATTTGGTGATGACGGCAACAGTATTGGCTGGGTTGTTGGCTGGATAGAAGAAAATAAACATGTGTACTTTTTTGTAACATTTGTAAAAGCACCCGATAAACAAACCGATATAAATACTGTTCGTATGAACATCACAAAAGGAATACTGAAGCAATATGGGTTTTTTGAAGGGAAGAAATAAAAATTCAAAAACTACATAGCCGGCCTGATTTAACAATTCCCTTACCAGTCAATTTACTAATTTGCCAGATATATGTTACATTTTCAACATAGTGAATATTTTATTGCATTAGCAGTTATTCTGCTGCTGACAATTTTATATTTATTTATTTTGAGCTGGAAGAAAAAAACAATAAAGAGAATAGGCGATGAAAACCTGGTAAAGGAAATGATCAAAAACTATTCTCCAAAAAAATTTGCTTTAAAATTTGTTTTGGTTCTGCTGGCTGTTTCTTCAGGCATATTTGCCATAGCTAATTTACGTTCGCCACAGGGTGTTGAAAAAATAAACCGGAATGGAATAGATATTATGATCGCACTGGACGTAAGTAAAAGCATGCTTGCACAGGATATAAAACCAAACCGTTTGGAAAGGGCAAAACAGGCCATCAGTAAATTGATCGATAAACTGAATAACGACCGGATTGGTATTGTTGTATTTGCCGGAAGGGCTTATTTACAAATGCCTTTAACCGGCGACCATGGTGCTGCCAAAATGTATCTTTCTGCAGCATCTACTGAAGTTGTTCCAACGCAGGGTACTGTAATTTCCGATGCCTTAAAAATGTGTTACTCTTCTTTTAATACCAAAGAAAAAAAATACAAGGCCGTTGTTTTAATAAGCGATGGAGAAGACCATGATGAAGGGGCTTTAACAACTGCAGGGCAAATGGCAAATGAAGGTATTATTATTAATACAGTTGGTATTGGTTCTCCGCAAGGATCAAATATAATTGATGAATTGACCAACGAAGTAAAAAAAGATAATAACGGTAATATGGTTATTACCAGGTTAAATGAAGAAGAGTTAAAAAAGATTGCGGAAAAAGGGAACGGAACTTACCAGTTATTTACCAATACAGATGAACTGGTAACCAAACTGGATGAACAGCTGGCCGGTATGGATCAGCGGACTGTTACCGAAGATTCATTGGTTAATTACAAAAATTACTTTCCTTATTTTTTGGCCCTGATGTTATTACTGTTGGTTTTTGAATTGTTTATTTCAGAAAGGAAAAGAGTTGAAATAATTAAATCGAATCCTGCAAAAAAAATCATTGATTTAGCTTTGCTGTTGCTAATTGCTAATTGCCTGTTGCCCGTTGCTACCCTTGCTCAAAACGAAAAAGTATTAATTAAAAAAGGTAATGAAGCCTACGAAAAAAAGGAATATGGTAATGCCATAACCAATTATCAGAAAGCTGCTGAAAAAAGCCCGGCTAATGCAACGGCTCAATATAATTTAGGTAATGCCTTATATAAAAATAATAAGACTGATGAAGCGATACAGGCGTATGAAAATGCGCTGACGAATGCTGTTATAAAAGATGACAGGGCAAAAACATTTTATAATAAGGGCGTAGTTTATCAGAATAATAAAAAACTACCTGAGTGTATTGAAGCCTATAAAAACGCATTGAAACTGAATCCGCAGGATGAAGATGCAAGGCAGAATCTGCAAAAAGCATTACTACAACA
>JAYVEQ010000024.1:0-14278 GCA_043748745.1 Chitinophagaceae bacterium
GCATTGTAAACAGTGATAAAAATCTTCTCATGTGCATTTAATTAAGTTTAATGATGTGTAAAAATAAGGATAATTTCTTAACGTCAAAATAATGTTAAATTAATTTTCGTAAGTACCTGTATTCTTTATCAGGACAACTACAGATTTTAAATAGCTGCTTTTGATTTAAAAAATGTTAAAATTTATATATAGCCTGAAGCTTTATCTCACTTTTCGTGTTACCATTTATCTCATCCAATCCACTACCAATAAGGTTTTTACCCCTGTAAACAGTTTGTGCCCATCTGGCCCAAATACTTATTTTTTTGTTAATATCGTAGCTCATATTTATGTAATATCTATACCCCTTATCATAGAAAACAGGGATTGAAAAACTGTATAAAACGTCGTTTTCATAAGCATATAAGCGGCTATTATAGCCCTCCGTTTCAAAATACTGGAGTCTAATGTTCCCTGCAAATGGTTTTAATAATGGTTTAAACAGAAAATCGAAATAAATTAAATAGCCTTCCTCTGCAGAAACTCCGTTTTTATCAAACCAAACCAATTCTGTTCTGTTCCGAAGCGTTAAAGCCGTATTTACTCTGTAGCTAATTTGCGTCCGCCAGTTTTTTCGGGGTTGAGCTAAAACCGGTGATAAAGTAAGTTGATCGGGATTTACATTAATTGCTTTTGATTCGGTATGATAACGGGTATAAATTTCCAGTTGTTTATTTGGATTATAAGTTACCTGAATTAAATAATCTGAGCCGTGTGAAGGCGCATCTACTCTGTATCGCAGCCAGGGAAATTTATAAAAATCAGCATAAGCATCAATACGCCATACAACACCTGGCCTGAATGATATTCCGGCATACAATCCTTTTTCATTTGTGGGATAGGCACTTTCAGTAAAAGCATTGGTATAAAGTGATTGATAAGATCTTGAAATATTTCTATACAACAGACTTAAGTCTATCGTGGATGAAGCACTCATAATTAATCCATTTACAAAAGCCTTATCCAGTTTATCTGTAAAAGCAGCTTCACCAAAAAGATGCATATTCTTAAATGTATAACTGTAATCAAAACTGTAATTGCCAAAACTATTCCCGGTTAAAGCATATTTGTTATATGCATCTGCAGATTTGATTAACGGCAGTTTTAATTTATACTGAATACCATTTATTCCCAGGTGCAATCTTTTATATTGATAAGAAAAATTTCCGCCAAAAGCCAGCTGCCGTTGAATGCCTTTATCTGCCGCTTCGCTTTTTGTGCGATGATACCCCGATGTTTGCAAAGAGGAAATAAAATCCTCCTGGTTTTGTGATGTATCGGCAACAAAGTTTGCATCAATTTTTTTATAAGAACCAAATGCAGTCAGTAGCCAGTTTTTTTTACCCAGTGTTATTCCAATCCCCCGGTGAAAATTAATTTCTCCCGCAGAATTATATGGCCTTAATACGTCTGCTTCTCTTTTTATAATGATAACATCCGGGCTTTTTTTAAATGCAAGGCTCTGCCACTGTGTTAAGCCCTGGCCAAAATTCACCGTAAAATCTCCAATGGCCAGTGTTTGTATTATGCCAATTTTCCGGGCAAAAATATGAGCGGAATAAAAATCAAACCCCTGTTTTTGTTTTCCTTTAAAAAATTGTTCACCGGCATCTTTCTCTGCAACAATGCCATACTGTAAAAGATTTTTGAAACTGTATTTATAACGAAGCAAAATTTTTTGCGGAGAACCAGAATAAAAATTTGTTGCTGTCAAAGAATCCAGTAAATAACCTTTTGACCTTTCCGGTACCTGTGATACCCTGATCAAAAAACTATGCTCCCCATTTTTTATCCGGCTGTTCAAGTTATTTAAAACATCAGTTTGTAAACTTACACTTATGTATGGTCTTATTTTTTTTATAGTCTCCGGATTCCATCCCGGTACTGCCTGCAGTTCATACAAATCAATAAATTTACCAACCAGGTTTCTGTATAAAATAAAATGCTGAATCTGGATTGGTGAAAGAACTCTCAGCTCTTTAAGATCAGCTGCATTAACAAGATTAAGATTCAACGGATTTTTTGTGAACTGCAGCATTTGCTGCAGGTAAGAGTCATCTTCTGTTTCATTATCTTCATTATTCGCTGTTATATTTTCCAGTTGCTGTTCTGTATTTGGCGTAGTGGGTTCTACTACCTGGGCATCTGAATTAATCAAAATAAAAAAGAGAATGATTATAAATAATAAAAATCTCATTCCGCCTTTGCTTTAAAATTCATGATCAATAAAATACCTGGAGAAAAACCAAGTTGCGGATGATAGCTTGAGGAAATATCGAATCGTAAATTTTTCCAACCAATTCCCGCACCTGCATAAGCAATGGATGATTCACTCATAAAACCAGCTTTGGCAAAAAACTGTTTGGCAAACCGGTACTGAAATCCCCCAATTACATTTATAGATTTACTTTCTTCCTTGATTATTTCAGCACTGATAAAAAAATGATCTAATGCATCATAACCTAATCCAAGTTTATATGCTGAAGCCAGTTTTTCTTCACTGTTTTTTCCAAGTTTACCACCAACCGGGTTATACACATGAATCCCGGCATTTAATTTATCTGTCAAGTGCAGCATAGTTCCTATCTCAAAATTTATTGATGAAGCATTGCCATAAGCCGGAACCCTGTATCCATAATAATTAAACTGAACACCAACATCAACTTTCCTTCCCAAACTTCTGGCATAGGCCAAACCAATTTTATTTTCATTAAAATTTTTAAAGCCGGCATAATTTAACTGTAATCCAAAATTCCCCAGCCGTGTTGGTAATGATGCGGCAAATGTATAAACGCCTGTTTCTTTAAGTAAAAATCTTCTTTCACCATAAATACCAAAACCTGCATTTTTTGTTAGTGCCAATGCTGCCTGGTTTCCGGTAAAAGATAAGGGATCATTTTGTTGCTGGCTGTAGGCCGATAAACTGATATAGGGTTGTGCAATGCTGTACCGAAGTGATTGTGCGGTAACGGAATTAAAATTAATAATACAAACCAGTAAGAATGATATGCCAGTTTTCATCTTTACAGCAGTTAGCAATTAACAGTTGCCAAGATAATAAATACTATTTCAAAAAACCAACTAATACTTAGTCTTAATTCATCAAATAGTTGTTTACTTTTGCCGCATGCAAATTTTAGATGGTAAAATTGTTTCACAATCCGTTAAAAACGATATAAAAGCAAAGACAATTCTTTTTAAAAAAGAAGGAAAAAAAACACCGCATCTGGCTGCTGTTTTAGTAGGTAGCAATGGTGCCAGTGAAACCTATGTGGCCAGTAAAGTTAAAAATTGTGAAGAGGTAGGTTTTAAAAGCAGCCTGGTACGCTTTAATGAAAATATTGCTGAACAAGATTTAATTACAGCAATAGAAAAACTTAACAACGATAATGATGTAGATGGTATTTTGGTTCAGCTTCCTTTACCCAAACAGATCAATGAAGAAAAGATCATTAACATCATCAGCCCCGATAAAGATGTAGATGGATTTCATCCGATGAGTATTGGTAAAATGGTGCAGGGTCTGCCCACTTTTATTCCGGCAACACCTTACGGAATTTTACTGATGCTGGAGCATTACAAAATTGAAACCAGCGGCAAACATGCCTTGGTAATTGGTCGCAGCAATATTGTTGGCAGGCCCATCAGTATTTTATTAAGCAGAAATACTTATCCCGGAAATTGCACAGTAACTGTTTGTCATAGCCGTACTAAAAACCTGGCAGAAATTTGCTTACAGGCCGATATTATTGTTGCCGCATTAGGCATTCCTGAATTTTTAAAAGCAGAAATGGTAAAAGAAAATACAGTGGTTATTGATGTAGGTATTACCAGGGTGACAGATGCAACAAAAAAATCGGGATTTGCATTAAAGGGCGATGTTGACTTTGCAAATGTTGCTCCCAAATGCAGTTATATTACACCTGTACCGGGTGGTGTTGGCTTGATGACCATTGCTGCATTATTGATGAATACTTTTACCGCCTGTGAAAATAAATATAAATAAGTATACCCCGTTTCATACTTCTATTCTTTTAAAAAATGATTCAAAATAAAAATACAGAAACAAAAAAGCTTCCGGTGATGGAACATTTTTACACCCTGCAGGGCGAAGGCTACCACCAGGGTAGAGCCGCTTATTTTATCCGCCTGGGCGGATGTGATGTAGGTTGTGTGTGGTGCGATGTTAAAGACAGCTGGGATGCAGAAAAACATCCGCAATTAAATATTGCAGATTTAATATTGAACATTGAAAAGACACCTGCAAAACTCGTTGTTATTACGGGTGGCGAGCCGTTGATGCATAATTTAAATGAATTAACAGATGCACTTCAACAAGCCGGGTTAAAAACAAATATTGAAACTTCCGGTGCACATCCGTTAAGTGGCAGCTGGGACTGGATCTGTTTATCACCCAAAAAATTTAAAGCACCGCTTCCCGAAATTTTACCTTTCACAAACGAATTAAAAATTGTTGTTTTTAACCAATCAGATTTTGATTGGGCCGAGCAATATGCAGCCTTGGTTTATCCTTCATGCAAATTATACCTGCAGCCTGAATGGGACAGGGCTTCAATTGTAACGCCGTTAATAATAGATTACATTAAACAGCATCCTCAATGGGAACTATCATTGCAGATTCATAAGTACATCAATGTGCCGTAAAAGAAAATGTTATAATTCTGCATAAAGAATAAAACGGCATTTTTTTCGTTCTAACTTCACTATTATTTTTTTAAGATGCGTAAATCAGGAAATATTTTTATTAAGCTCATGCTGTTGTACATCTTACTTCTCACATCATACATTGGCAAAGCCCAATGGTACGATCCTGAAAAAGTAAATAAAAAAGCAGGCGAACTATATGGGCAGGCTTACGAAGAAGCCACTGACGGAAAATATACAGCAGCCATTCAACATATAAAAGATGCTATTGCTATAGAACCGAAATTTGTTGATGCTTATTTATCAAGAGCCGGT
Organism: Chitinophagaceae bacterium; assembly: GCA_043748745.1. GTDB lineage: Bacteria > Bacteroidota > Bacteroidia > Chitinophagales > Chitinophagaceae > Ferruginibacter. The sequence continues at coordinate 5,020 of JAYVEQ010000024.1, forward strand.
ATTTACGCTGATCTGAAAAATTATCAGGCATCTGTTGCCGATTTTGAAACCGGATTGCAATTGGATTCTGTTTATTCAAAAACTTTTTTACTACCCTACTCTATTTCTTTGGCCGGCACCGGAAAATTTCAAAAGGCTTTGAATGCAGTAAATGAATTTTTAGCAACCCCTTCTCTTAATCCGCAAAGTATAAAAGCCGGTAATTATCGTAAGTCGACTTATACATTTGCTGTGGAGTATGAAAAAAAACATCCCGCAAAAGGTTATGTATTTACCCCAAAAAATTTAGGCGACAGTATTAATTCTTCTGCGCTGGAATATTTCCCTTCTTTAACCATTGATGGCAGCAAAATGATATTTACCCGCCGGGTAAATAATGATGAGGATTTTTATGAAAGTAATTTTATTAATGGCAAATGGAGTGAAGCTAAACCACTTGGCGGAAAAGTAAATACCAACCTGAATGAAGGCGCACAAAATATTTCGCAGGATGGACAGCTACTGATCTTTACCGGCTGCAATTACCCAGAAGGCGAGGGCAGTTGTGATCTGTATTTTTCTGTAAAAACAAATAATGGCTGGAGTGAACCACAAAACCTGGGATCACTGGTGAATACAGATTTCTGGGAATCTTCACCATCTTTATCACCCGATAAAAGAGATCTTTATTTTGCCAGCAGCATGGCAGGCGGATATGGTGGCCGGGACATTTGGGTAACACACCGCTTACCAACGGGAAAGTGGAGCCGTCCGGAAAATTTAGGCGAAGCAGTAAACACAAGTGGCGATGAAAGCTGCCCTTTTATGCATGCCGATAATGAAACGCTTTACTTTAACAGCAATGGCCATCCGGGTTACGGAATGACCGATCTTTTTTTTAGTAAAAAAGTTAATGACAGCAGCTGGACCGAGGCGGAAAATCTAGGCTACCCGGTTAATACCATTGATGACCAGGGATCATTGATCGTTGCTGCTGATGGCAAAACTGCTTATTATGCCAGCGATGGCGCTGATACCAAAGGTGGATTGGATATTTATACATTTCAATTAAGGGAAGATATCAGGCCTTTAAAAACATTATGGGTGAAAGGAAAAGTATTTGATAAAAAAACAGGGGCTGGTTTACCATCTGCAGTTGAACTTACTGATGTAAAGAATCAGCATGTAATAAGCAAGATACAAACTGATGAAGATGGAAATTACCTGGCTACATTGCCTGTTGGAAAAGATTATGCTTTTAATGTAAACCGCAAAGGTTATTTATTTTATTCTGATAATTTTTCTTTGATCAACAATACACTGGATTCAGTCTTTACTGTAAACATTCCATTACAACCTATTGAAAAAGGTGCAATGATTGTTTTAAAAAATATTTTTTTTGAGATGGGTAAATATGAATTAGAACCCCAATCAAAATCAGAGCTTGATAAACTGGTGATGCTGTTAAAAGACAATCTCAATTTAAAAATCCAGATTGACGGACACACAGATAACATAGGTCAACCTAAAGACAATTTACTCCTCTCCAATAACCGGGCAAAAGCTGTTATTGAATATTTATTGAGTAAAGCCATAAATCCCCAACGCCTTACTTACAAAGGATTTGGTGAAACCAAACCTGTAGCAGAGAATACCACTGAACAGGGCAAGGCGATGAACAGGAGAACCGAACTTTCTGTGATCAGTAATTAATTTTTTTTTATTATTGTTGTTCATATCAATGCCCCTTTGCATAATGAACCCTGATTTATTGTACCAGATAGCCCTCACCCTTGTACCCAATATTGGCGACGTACATGCCAAGGCTTTGATCAATATGTATGACGATGCCCAATCCATTTTTAAAGCAAAGAAAAAAGAACTGGATAATATAGAAGGCATCGGAACTATAAGGGCAAGATCTATAAAAGACTTTACCGATTTCAACAGCTCCGAAGAAGAAATAAAATTCATTGAAAAATATAAGATCAACCCGCTTTTCATTACCGATGAAAATTATCCTAAACGATTATTGAATTGTTACGACAGCCCTGCATTACTTTATTACCGGGGCAATGCAGATTTAAATTCTTCCAGGATTATTTCCATTGTTGGTACAAGAAATAATTCTGATTACGGAAAAACGGTTTGTGAAAAATTTATTGAAGACCTGCAGTCAGAAAATATTTTAGTGGTTAGTGGTCTTGCCTTTGGCATTGATACCATTGCGCATAAAGCAGCACTGAAAAATAATTTGCAAACTGTTGCCGTATTGGCTCACGGGCTCGACAGGATCTATCCGCAACAGAATAAATCATTGGCCAAACACATGACTGAGCAGGGCGGTCTGCTCACCGATTTTATCAGCAACACCACGCCTGATAAACAAAATTTTCCAAAACGTAACCGTATTGTAGCCGGTATTTGTGATGCTGTTATTGTAATTGAAAGCGGCAAAAAAGGTGGCTCACTTATTACTGCTGAACTTGGTAACAGTTACAACAAAGATGTATTTGCCATACCCGGCCGCACCAATGATATCAAAAGTGAAGGCTGCAATTATCTCATTAAAAATAATAAAGCCGCACTCATAAATTCTGCAGATGATTTTTTAGAGATGATGAACTGGACTTCAACACCAAAACCATCTGCAAAAAAACAACGGGAACTTTTTATTGAATTATTACCCGATGAAAAAATTGTAGTGGATATCTTACAACAGCAGGAGAGCATCCAGATAGATGAATTGTATTTTAAAAGCGGACTAAGCAGCGGTGCAGTTGCAACTGCCCTGCTCATGCTGGAAATGCAGAATGTGGTCTTAAGCCTTCCGGGTAAAGTTTACAAACTGGCCTGAGTTAATTTTTAATTTTTAATTTTTAATTCTCTGCCCTACCTTTGCCTATGGCAACAATAAATAACCCCGCAGCTAAAAGCAAATCAAAAAAATTTTATGGCGAAGGCTTAACGTTCGATGACGTTTTACTTATGCCAGCCTATTCCCAGATCTTACCCCGTGAGGTAAATATCAGTACACAGCTTACTAAAACCATAACCCTGCATGTGCCCTTGCTAAGTGCGGCCATGGATACGGTTACCGAAGCCGCACTGGCTATTGCACTGGCACGAGAAGGCGGACTCGGTATCTTACACAAAAACATGACCATTGATCAGCAGGCTGACCAGGTGCGTAAAGTAAAAAGAAGTGAAAGCGGCTTGATACTTGATCCGGTAACATTAAGTCCGGATGCAACGATAGGTGAAGCTTTACGATTGATGAGAGAAAATAAAATAGGCGGTATTCCAATCGTTGATGCCAATCATAAATTATTGGGTATACTCACCAACCGTGACCTGCGTTTTGAAACACATTACAAAGAGAAAGTGAGCACCGTAATGACAAAAGATAATCTCATTACCGCACCCGAAGGCACTGATTTAAAAAAAGCAGAACTCATCTTCAAAAAAAATAAAATTGAAAAATTACCGGTAGTAAATAAATCCGGAAAATTGATCGGCCTGGTAACCTTCAGCGATATTTTAAAATTAAAATCTCATCCTCATGCAGTTAAAGATTCTTTTGGCAGGTTGTTGGTTGGAGCAGGCGTTGGTATAACACAGGATATTATGCAGCGGGTAGAAGCATTGCACAAAGTTGGTGTTGATGTGATCTGTTTGGATAGTGCACACGGACATACAAAAGGTGTTATCAATGCTTTAAAGGAAATTAAAAAAACCTATAAAAATATACAGGTAATTGCAGGCAATGTGGGTACCGCTGCCGGTGCAAAAGCTTTGGCCGAAGCCGGAGCCGATGCGGTGAAAGTAGGTATTGGCCCGGGCTCTATCTGTACTACCAGAATTGTTGCCGGCACAGGTGTACCACAAATCACTGCGGTGATGGAAGCTGCTGCTGCATTAAAAAATAAGAATGTAGGCATCATCAGCGATGGCGGAATAAGATACACCGGCGATATGGTAAAAGCCCTTGCAGCCGGTGCCAGTTGCGTGATGATGGGCAATATTTTTGCAGGTACCGAAGAGAGTCCCGGCGAAACCATTATTTACGAAGGCAGAAAATTCAAACAATACCGCGGAATGGGAAGTTTAGGTGCCATGGCACAGGGCAGCAGCGACCGGTATTTCCAGGATGTGGAAGATGATATTAAAAAATTTGTACCCGAGGGCATCGAAGGCCGTGTGGCCTTTAAAGGAAATTTAAAGGAAGTGGTGCAGCAGTTTACGGGCGGCTTACGGGCAGGTATGGGCTATTGCGGTGCAAAAAATATCAGCGAATTACAAAAGGCAACTTTTGTAAAAATAACAAACGCCGGCATGAGAGAAAGCCATGCACATGATATTGATATCACCAAAGAAGCACCAAATTACAGCAGATAGGAAACCCCTCCGCCCCCTGAAGAGGGAACTGATTATAGAGAAGATTATAGCGAATTAACCTCTGCGTCTTTGCGCCTCTGCGGTAAAAATTATCTACGTAAATTCGTACCTAATCAATTATGATGAAAAAATTATTACTTAGCATATTCTTCATTTTTAATTTTTAATTCTGCCAAAGCCCAGGATTCATCTCATATCCGCATCTCCCTCCTCACCTGCACACCCGGCGAAGAACTATATTCAACTTTTGGGCACAGCGCCTACCGTATTATAGACAGCAGCAAAGCTTTTAATGATTGGCAGGATGTAGTTTACAACTACGGCACTTTTGATTTTGGTGAGGATGGATTTTATTTAAAGTTTGTACGGGGCAAATTATTGTACTACGTTTCGGTAATTGGCTTTCAGGATTTCAAATATGATTATGTATCAACCAACAGGGGCATTACCGAGCAGGTTTTAAATTTAACGGCAGCAGAAAAAATAGCAATGCAGCGTTTTTTAAACAACAACATTAAAGAAGAAAACAAATACTACAAATACGATTTCTTTTTTGATAACTGTACCACCCGTCTCAGGGATATCTTAAAAAAATACAACGATTCGGCCTTTACAAAAAAAGCTGTAATGCCGGTGGGCAGCAGGTTCCGGCAGGCCATACACCAATATCTTGATAAAAACAACAAAGACTGGAGTAAGCTGGGCATTGATATTTTGCTGGGCCAGCCCTGCGATGGGGTAATGACTGCAGAGCAAATGCAGTTCCTGCCCGACAACCTGATGAAAAGTTTAGACAGCAGCAGCCATCCAATCGTTTTATCATCACAAAATTTATATGCTGTTACAGATACCAATGTTGAAAAATCTTTCTTTACACCCTTTATAGTTTTCGCTTTGCTGGCAATTTTTATTGTTTTACTCGGCTATACAAAAAACAAATTTGCTCAGGCATTTCTGCAGGGCTTTGATGGATTGTTTTTCTTCTTCACCGGCGTATTAGGCGTTATTTTAATTTTCATGTGGATTGGCTCAGACCACAGTATGACTAAAAACAATTTTAATTTACTTTGGGCTTGGCCCACACATTGTATCATCGCATTTTTTGTAAACAGTAAAAAAAATTGGGTAAAAAAATATTTTCTCTTTACGGCAATTACATTGACCGCTGTTTTACTATGCTGGTTCTTTTTACCGCAGCAAATGAACAATGGATTGTTGCCCATTGTTTTGTTATTGATTTACAGAAGTGCAACAAAAGCCTTTTCCACTAACATTGCTAACCGGCAGCCTGGTTACAGAAATTAACACTCATTTTTTTCCTGAGTAACATTTCCATATGGCAATTTGGTGAAGACAAGTTGTTTAAATAAAGCTATCCTGCAATTAATATAATATCTTTTTAACAAGTACGTTAATAAAAAGGCAGCGTTTTACACTAATTTTAGGTCTATTTATTGCTTTAATAACCGCCATGAAGAGATTTATTTTTGTTTCTCTGTTTACAATATTATCAATTTCAACTTTTGCCAATCACACCAAGGGTGGATGGATGTATTATGATTACTTAGGTGCAGGGAGTTCTGCAAACACATTAAAATACCGGATTACTCTAAAATTATATACAGCTTGTGAATTAAATTCAGGTCAGTTTGATCCTACAATAAATTTTTCCATTTTTGATGGTGCCACAAATCAATTGTTGAATAATGTTGCTGTTCCTTATACTAACCAGCTCGATATTCAAAATTGTACTCTACAGGAATGTCATCCCTGCATTACCTCAATTCCAACTATTTGTTATAAAATTATAACGTACGAATTGGTTATTGATTTACCCAGAACAGCAAGTGGGTATACAGTTGCATACCAAAGATGCTGCAGAATATCAAATATTATAAATATTCAGTCACCCTCTAATAATGTTGGTGAAACCTGGACAGTGGCAATCCCGGGTACAGCAGTTAACGGAGCCGAAACAAATTCAAGTGCACGGTTTTCTCAAAATGATACTGCCATTATTTGCCAAGGGAGTAATTTTATCTTTGATTTTAGTGCCGTAGATAGTAATAATGATTCACTCGTTTATAGTTTCACGCCTGCATATAGTGGTGGTGCATCAGGTAGTCCTTCACCCAATCCGGCAGCTAATCCACCATATGCATCAGTTCCATATGCAGGTGGTTTTTCAGGCACTCTGCCAATGGGTAGTGCTGTTACCATAAATCCCAGAACCGGAATTGTAAGTGGTATTGCTCCCGCCCTGGGAATTTATGTAATTACAGTTAAGGTTAGCGAATACAAAAGGGGAACAAATATTAAAATTGCAGAAGTAAGAAAATCACTTCATATTGAAGTTGCCAACTGTTCGTTAACCCAGGCTACCTTAGCTCCCGAATATGTGAGTTGCGATGGATTCACTTTAACTTTCAGTAATGGTGATAATGCAAACATTCAAACTTTTGACTGGAATTTTGGTGATGGTAACACATCAACACAGCCAGCACCAACGCATACTTATGCCGATACCGGTGTTTATATACTTAAACTTGTTGTTAACCGTGGACTGCCCTGTTCCGATTCAGCTACTTCAATAGTAAAAGTCTTTCCGGGCTTTCGGCCCGACTTTACAATTGCAGGACAATGCCAGAACACACCCATCCAATTTACAGATATTACATCAGCAGATTATGGTGTGATCAATAACTGGAACTGGAACTTCGGTGACCCTTCTTCACCAGCAAATACTTCAACCTTACAAAATCCTACACATGTTTTTGCAGCAATTGGCAGGTATGATATAACATTTATTGTACAAAGTAACAAGGGCTGTATTGATACTGTTCCAAAAACAATTGACATATTAGACAGGCCCGCATTATCGGTCTCAGGCGATACTTTGATTTGCATTATTGATACCCTGCAGTTAAATGCCATTGGCACTGGTTCTTTTTTATGGAGCCCCAATTACAATATCAATAATGTAAACATAGCTAACCCATTGGTTAGTCCTGATGTAACTACAATTTATCATGTAACACTTACTGATCCTTTTGGCTGTGTGGGCACCGACTCTGTAAAAGTGAGGGTAGTAAATAATGTTACACAGTTTGCTCCTAACGATACCACCATCTGCAAAACCGATGCAGTAGTTTTAAAACTTAACAGCGATGCATTGCATTTCCTGTGGACAGAAAATCCTGCGGGCAATACACTGAATGATCCTACCCTTAAAAATCCAACAGCCAGGCCTTTGGTTACTACAACTTATCATGTTGTAGGCAATATTGGTAAATGTATTGCCGAAAATGATATCAGGATAATACCCATACCTTATCCTTTGGCAAATGCCGGAGCTGATCAAACAATTTGTTTTGGTGGCTCTGCACAACTGCAGGCATCGGGTGGCAGTATTTATAGCTGGAGCCCTGCTGCTTTTTTAACAGCAGCAAATATTTCCAACCCCAGATCGGTAAACCCTACAGATAATGTAAGATATATTGTTACGGTAAGAGATGTGCTGGGCTGTCCTAAACCGGTAAAAGATACCATGATACTTTATGTGGCAAAAATAAAAGCCGATGCAGGGCCAAGAGATACATCTGTAGTTATTGATCAGCCCTTACAGCTAAATGCAACAGGAAGCACCAATTATTCATGGACTCCAGCAATATGGCTGAGTAACCCTTCAATCAGCAACCCAATAGCCCTGCCACAAAATGATATTGAATACGTGGTTAAGGTAAGTAATGATTTTGGTTGTTTTGCAACAGACAGCATCAGGGTACATTTATATAAAGTTAAAGCCGATCTTTTTGTGCCAAATGCATTTACACCAAATGGTGATGGCGATAATGATATTTTCAGGCCCATACCCATTGGTATGAAATCGGTTGACATTTTCAGGGTATACAACCGCTGGGGACAAATGTTGTATTCCGGCACCGGTAATAGTGCCGGATGGGATGGCCGGTTTGGAGGAAGGCCGCAGGAAACTGCAACCTATGTTTGGTATGCCGAGGGGGTTGATTATCTGAATAAAAAAATAAAGAAAAAGGGTTCTGTTGTATTGATACGATAAGACAAGGTATAGATAAAGCATAGATAAAGTATGCATAAAGCATGGATAGTGTATAGTTGTCTTATCCTAAAATAGCTATACAGGTGGTATCGTACGGGTTTTGTACCTATTAATTATATTGAAATTTCTGACCTGATGAATCCCATTTTAAAAAAAGGATAAAAGTTAATGAAAAAAAAATCTGTAATAGTAAATGTATTTGATTTAAAACCCGGTGTTTATAACTGCAAAATAACTACCGGCAAAGGAACGGAAAATCAGAAAATAGTTATTAATCGTTAATACTATTTAATTTTGTAATGTCAATAAATTTAAACCGCCGTCTTTATGGAAAAGACGGCGGTTTTCGTTAGCTTTAAGCCCTCCCTTTCCCAATTAATCTGAATATGAAGAAATATTTACTCCTTGTTTTTTTATCCATTGTCTGTTTACAGGATATTTATGCCAACCATACAAAGGGAGGATGGATGTATTATGAATATCTTGGCCCTGGTGTAAATGACCCAACAAAACTGAGGTACAGGATCGGATTAAATTTATATATTGAATGCAATTCAACCCTGATAGAACCTACCTGGAATTTTTCTTTTTTTAACGGAAGGGCTCCTTATAATTTCATTCAGGATATTTCAGTTTCAGCTGCACCACCATATTCAATTAATGGATGTACTTCTACAAGCTGCTATCCCTGTTTAAATATTATTCCGAGCCGATGTTATAAAATAATAAATTATGAAACCATTGTAGAGCTGGCTCCTTCAGCAGATGGATATATTATATCAAAACAAAGATGTTGCAGGGTAA
>JAYVEQ010000025.1:0-37395 GCA_043748745.1 Chitinophagaceae bacterium
CCCGAGCCATTACAACTAAGAGAGCCAGCTACATTGTTCATAAAGTTAAAGTTGCCGCAATTCGCCTGTATTGGGTCTGAATAAGGAGCAACTCTGTTATTCCATTCATCAACTACACCCCTAACGGTACGGGTGACTACGCCTCCTGCATTTAAGGCCCAACCCATTCCGACCCTTGAAGCGATCTCATCAACTTTTAAACCTGTTGAACTGTATCCAATAGAAATATTTGCAGACAATTTAGTACCCTTAACAGTGAATATAGGAATATTAAAAGATGGGCTTCCGTTATTTTTATTAATGTTTAATGCACTGTATTTGATAATTGCCGCAGCATTTGGTGGGGGTGGTAAAAAGTCCACCATTTTCTGAAAATTATCAGGATTACCATTTTGTGCTGTACTATACAACGACAAAAACAAAAACAATCCAAAAAATACTGATTTCTTCATGCTGGTTATTTTTTTAAAAATCATAGATCATAGTTGAATTATTTAAAACTATATCCCATCCTGAACAATACCGGTTGGCTTACAGGATTATGCTGTCGGTACAACATGTCATACAGTAACTGCACACTCGTTCCTTTAAACCATTTGGTTTTTATATTCACTTTTTTTGTTAGCCCAACTAATCCTGCCTGTTGCCATTCATTATAATATTGCAACTGCGCAATATTTTTAAACTGTGCATTATAATTCATCTCAAAACCACCGCTTATAAAAAATTGTTTTTTCAATTTCCAGTCAATAAAACTTCTTATTCCAATTCCCTGATGACTGATGCTTAATCTTTGCAGACTACCCAATCCCATCTTATAACTGGCACCAATGCCTATCACGGATTTGTCGTTTAATTTATAGCCCACACTCAGGGCTATATCTGCAACAGTTGGTACCAGACTGTTATTCTTTGCAAACTGGAAATTGCTGCCAAAATCCAAACGTTGTAAAAAGGTTTTTGGCTTTTGATTATTGGGTTTAAAATTGGGGATATTAGCATTACTACTGCTGCCCCCCGCCTGAATCACTTTGTCTTTTAGCTTATTTAATTCAGCCTGGGCCTGTTGATAATTTTGGCTCATCTGCTGCTGGGCATTTGGCCCTCCGGCAGCTATCCTGTCCTGAAGCAGTGCCTGTACACTTTCTCTGGTTTGTAAGCCTGCTAAACTTTCCGGGCTGTTATTTGCACCGCCAGGCATACGAAATAAAGAAGCCAGCATACTGTTCTGCTGTACAAAAGTCTTAAAGGCAGGTATTTTGTTCAGTATTTTAAGCGCAACTTCTTCCGCTTTCCTTTTATCAGAAAATAGTTCTTTGTAATTGCGCAAAGTCTCTACATAATAATAAGCTTCCTTGTCTATTTTAGTCAGGTATTTGCTCTTGCCAATATATTTTACCGCTTCATTTATTAATTGCTTCTTGCGTTCTTTAATAAATTGTTCTACCGCTTCTGTATTTGAAACATCCTGTTCCAAATCATTCAATTTTTTCTTTGCATCATTGATAGGGGTAATAAGATTTTTATTCAGTTTATCCTTTTGCTCATCCAGGTATTTTATGCTGGTGGTTAATTTATCTCTGTATTCGTTATACTTTGTTTTATAACCCTCTGCTATTGCTTCACCTTCCTGTACCTTTTGGAGTAATGTGCTGAAAGTAGTTTGGTTGTTACCGAATAATTTGGCGGCAGTTTCGGGACTTACTTTCTCTAATAAGGACTTGATCTTATTTTCCCACCTGCTGAGTTTTGCAAGAGTCTTTTCTGTTTTATTGGTTATGCGACTGCTGTATTTATCTATTTTGTTGTCGATCTTATTAATGTATTTAACAGGAATTTTTTGCAGGGCTTCAAATGCGCTGTCCAACTGTGCTTCGCAGTGATTTGAGGCAATTAGCATCAGGGACAATATCAGAAGCCGGATAAAAATCATGAGGTAGTTAGATTTTATTTGATCTAATTCATTTGTAATAGTAAAATCTTTTTTTACAGTAACCAATACCCTATAGTGGTAACAAAAAAATTCTACGAGCAGTGTAGAAATGATTCTACATTATTGAAAAGTCAGTAAATAATTATTACGTTTGTGTTTAAAGCAAAAATGTAATGATAGGTAATGTAAACCCGAATATGATAGTGTTAGCCAGGGAAGCAAGAGGGCTTACACAGGCTGAATTGGCTGATTTGATTGGCATGAGTCCTACCAATTTGAGCAAGATAGAAAGAAGTGATATTGGCATTAATGACGAGGTTTTAGAGACCATTGCCGAAAAAACAGATTACCCTGCTCACTTCTTCAAACAATCCGGTGAAATAATGCCGGAAAATCTCAATTATCGGAAAAGAGAGGAGGTAGCACAAAAAATTAATCACGCCTATTCATGCCAAAGTAAACATCATACGCAAGCACATTCACTTTCTCACAATGGCTTTGGATATTTCCGCACCAACCATTCCGGTAATGGAAGTAACAGAAAAACAGACACCACAAAAAATTGCCAGTAAACTAAGGCAGCTATGGAAAATCGAAACCCCTGTAATAGGTGATTTAACCAGGCTGATAGAAGACAAAGGAATTGTGATAAGCACATTTCCATTTGGCACAGATAGGGTTGATAGCCGCAGCATACTAACAGATGATAAGTTCCCCATTATTTTCTTTAATAATTCACTCTTAGGCGACAGACAACGGTTTTCTTTAGCCTATGAGTTAGGTCAGTTGATAATGCACACTTTTAATATTGTGCCAATAGACCGAGATGTATCACATGAAGCAAACGCTTTTGCAGCCGAGTTTTTAATGCCAGCAAAAGATATAAAGGAAGATTTTAAAAAAGGTATCTCCATTCCATTATTAGGTGAGTTGAAACGCAAGTGGAAAGTTTCCATGATTGCATTGCTTTACAGGGCAGATGATCTGGGCTTGGTAACTCCGAATCAAAAGCGATACCTGGTGCAACAATTCAACCAGCTAAAAATAAGAAGACGTGAGCCTATGGAATTAAATATTCCTAAAGAGCAGCCAAAGCTGATGAAACGGTGGATAGCAGAATACCGTAGCAAAACAAAATTAGGAGTAGTAGAAATGGCAGCGATACTATTCCTTAAAGTAGATGAGTTCATGGAACTCTACTCTTAAACCGTAACATAGAAAAGAAACATAAGATGGGAACTATTAACATGATTGATGAAATAAGGCCATACTCTACAAAAGATTTGGCTGGCATTTATGGCGTATGCGATAAAACGCTAAAGCGATGGATTAAACCATTTGCTACTGACATTGGTGAAAAGAATGGCAGGTACTTTTCTGTGGCGCAGGTAAAAGTGATCTTCGAGAAATTGGGTGTGCCATGTAAAATGAAACACTGATTTACATAATAGTACATTGTTTTACCTAAAACCGCTTTGTTTGGCTTAAACTTACTCAACCTTACCTGAACCGGTAAGGTTCGATTTGAGTGTATTGTATGTTTGCAATCTATCCGATATACTATGGCAAAAATTATCAACCTCCAGGAATGGGTAGGCGACAACAATACTGAAAATGGGAACCGGCTTTTCCTTACTGAAAAGCAGATAAGATCATTCCCAGGATTTGAGAATACCCCCGATGATGAAGTAATAAATATCATTAACACACTGCATCAGTTTTCGTTAATCACTTACGAATTAATTACAACAGAATTAAATCAAAAATTAGCTGATAATCAGACTGCTTAGAGTTTGAAATTTATTTTCATAACTTGTTGATTATCAATATATTTGTGTTATAAAAATACTGAACAATGGTAAAAAATGAATCGTTCATAAAATTTGCAAAAGGAGCTGAAATAGCTTCTCTCAAAAAAACAAATAACTGTGTTATTTATACAAGGGTATCAACCAAAGAACAGGCTGATAATAACCTTAGTTTAGAAACACAAAAAAAGGGATGCCAAGCCTATGTATTGAAACTCGGTTACAATGTGCTGTCTTATTTTGGTGGCACATACGAATCGGCAGCAAGTGATGAACGAAAGGAGTTTAAACGAATGATTGAGTTTGCAAAAAAGCAAAAGACGAAAGTTTCTTACATCATAGTATATAGTTTAGAAAGGTTTAGCAGAACCGGTGATAATGCTATCTGGTTATCCAGACAACTAAGGGATTTGGGTATTAATATAATTTCGGTAACACAGCCAATAGATACATCTAACCCATCAGGAATCTTGCAACAAAACATACTTTTTCTATTTGGGCAATATGATAATGATTTGCGTAAGCAGAAATCAATGGCTGGTACAAAAGAAAAATTGATGATGGGCATTTGGTGTACTAAAGCTCCGATTGGTTATGATAATGTACGAAGAAATGGAGATCGTTTTATTGAAATAAATAAAACTGGTAAACTTTTACGCAAGGCATTTTTGTGGAAGGCCAATGAAAATGCAAGCAACACAGAAATCATTAATCGTATGGCTGTTCATGGTTACAAACCCACTTTAAAGTTTCTTGGTCAAATCTTACGTAATCCTTTTTACTGTGGTATGCTATCGCATAAAGCATTAGGAGGAGAAATGGTGGAGGGGAAACATGAGCCGCTAATATCAAAAGAAATCTTCTTAAAAGTAAACGAAATAAAATACTGTAGCACAGGAAGTAAACATAATACGGAGTTTGAAAGTACCCCTTTAAAAATGTTTTTAAAATGTGATGTGTGTGAAGAATACCTGCGAGGGTATTTGGCAAAGGCTAAAGGGTTGTATTATTACAAATGTGACAATAAGAAAAAATGCTCTTGCAACAGAAGCGCAATAGAATTACACAAAAAATTTGGATCAATTTTAGCCGAAATAACCCTGGATGAAAAGTATGTTCCGCTTTTTAAACTTCAAATGCAAACCATCTTCAATGAGCTAAATGAAAACAGGGACAAAGTAAACGGACAGTTTCTAAAGCAGTTACTTGAACTCAACCAAAAGGTAGAAAGATTAGAAGAACGCTTTGTAAACGAGGAGATAAATGTTGATCTATATGAAAAATTCAGTACTAAATTTAAACAGGAATACAATCAAATTAACCAACAAATGGGGGGTTGCCCAATCAGCGCCTCGAACCTTGAATATTATATAAATCGGTCAATAGAATTATCAACAGAACTACCGTCTGTGTGGGCTTCCAGCAGTTTTAGAGAAAAGCAAAAACTCCAAAGATTGCTTTTTAGGGAGGGCATCTATTACAATAAGCAAAAAGATGAAACTCGAACCACAAAAATCAATTCTGTATTTTCGCTGATTGCAAGCCTGAACGGTGTTTCAGGGCAAAAAAATAACAGACTCCAGAGCGATTTTTGCCTGAAGTCTGTTTCGGTATCGGGGAGCAGACTTGAACTGCCGACCTTCGGGTTATGAATCCGATGCTCTAACCAGCTGAGCTACCCCGACAAATCAAACGGGGTGCAAATATAGGCGATTTTGCCAAAAGCTAAATTACGAAGTGAACAGAATTATTTAAAAGGCCTGTCATCTTTACCCACACCCCATTCGGTATTATGCTCATCGCCCATTACAAATTCCAATATGCCGCCATTTTCAATGTCACTATGTTTAATATATGTTTTTGTATAAGGCCTGCCATTTAATTCTACAGATCGGATATATATTTTGCCGGCATTGGTTACATTAATGGTAAATGTTTTTCCGTTGGCTAAATTAAGAACCGTATGTTTTAAAAGCGGCGAACCAAGAACGTACAAACCACTGGCAGGGTTTACCGGGTAAAAACCCATAGCACTGAAAATATACCAGGCACTCATTTGCCCACAATCCTCATTCCCCGATAAACCGGTTATGGTATTGTCGTACAGGTCGGTTAATATTTTATGCGTATAGAATTGTGTTTTCCAGGGTTGACCGCTGTAATTATATAAATAAGCTACATGGTGGCTGGGTTCATTACCATGTGCATATTGACCGATAAAACCCGAAGCATTACCATTTACATCACTGTCTTTTGCCTGCAGGGTAAACATGCTGTCTAATTTTGCATTGAAAGCATCACTGCCGCCGGTTAAGGAAATTAAACCGGGCATATCCTGCGGCACATACCAGAAATACTGCCAGGCATTGCCTTCTGTAAAAGGATTGCCACCATTACCGCCATATTGCAATGGATTGAAAGGATTTATCCAATCTCCCTTATCGTTTTTTGCACGAAAGAATTTTGTTTGCGAATCGTACAGGTTTTTATACCAGGCCGATCTTTCAGTAAAAGAAACTGCATCTCTTGCTTTACCTAAATGCTTTGCCATTTGTGCAACACACCAATCATCATAAGCGATCTCCAAGGTTAAGGATACTGATTGCGATTGAATATTTTCGGGAAAGTAATGATACTTATTCAACACACTGAATGGAGCGCCGGGATGATCGGTTGTAGATGAAGCAACGCAGGCTTTATAAGCTTCTTCATAATCAAATCCCTTAATCCCTTTTAACATGGCATCTGCAATAACCGGGATGGCATGATTGCCGATCATGCAATAATTCTCATCGCCCCACAATTGCCAGATGGGCAGGTAGCCATAAGTTTTGTACTGGCGCAGCATACTATTTATGAAAGCTGCATCTTTTTTTGGCGCCGTTAATGTATATAAAGGATGTGTGGCACGATAAGTATCCCACAAAGAAAAAGTAGAATAATGTGTTCTGTCATTTGCTTTGTGCACCGTAAAATCTGTACCAGAATACGTGCCATCGGCATTGGCAAGGTTATTTGGCTGAATGAAATTGCGGTAGAGGCCGGTATAAAAAATTTGTTTTTGTGCATCTGTTCCATCTGCATCAATAACAGACAAAGCTTTGTTCCAGTTTGCTTTTGCATTGGCTACCGTTTTTTCAAAATCCCAACCTGGTAATTCAGCCGTCATATTTTTATAGGCATCTTCAATGCTGGTTGTTGATAATGCAACTTTCATTTGTACCGTATTATTTTTATTGGTATTGAAACGAAACGCAGCCTTAGCGGCATTACCATTAATAAGATTAGCATCAGCAAGAATTCTTTTACCATTTACAAAAATGGATTGCTGAATGGGCTTATCAAATTTTGCAACAAAGTAAATCTTACGCAATCTTGCCCAACCGGTTAATATGCGGTAGCCTTCTATAGTGTAGGTATCAACCTGATGCATGTGGGCGGCAACAATTTTGCAAACCCAGTAAGGCCGTTTTTTATCCAATGTATGATCCAGATCGAATAATACATAAGCACTATCCGTTTTTGGAAAGCTATATTTATGAAAACCTACATGTTGTGTTGTTGTCAGTTCAACCTTTACTTTATAATCAGCTAACTCAACTGTATAATATCCCGGCGATGCTTTTTCTGTAGCATGATTAAAAGCAGAACGGTAACCGCTTCTTGGTTTTGCAGCATCACCCGGTTGCCACAAAGGCATACCAGTAAAGGGTTGTACCAATACATCATACAGATCGCCAACACCTGTTCCGTTTAAATGTGTATGACTGAAACCAACAATTGTTTTTTCATTGTAATTATAGCCCGAAGCCGGGTCTTCAGGTGCATCATAGGTATCGGGACTTAACTGTACCATGCCAAACGGCACACAGGCTCCCGGAAAAACACTACCCGACAAACTATTTGCCTGTGAAGCAGAACCTATAAAAGGATTAACGTATTGTGTAAAATTTTTTTTACTATTTTGAGAAAAGCAGGTAACAAATAACAGGGATAAAATAACAGAATCAATTAGTTTCATAATTATGCGTTGAGTAAAATTTCTAATCTAGCGGTAACTTTTTCTGCATTGGGCAGCATGGCTTTTTCTAAAATAATATTCATGGGCACAGCGGGTAAATTCAACGCACCCAAAACTTCAACAGGCGCATCTAAATACCTGAAACAGGATTTGGATATCCGGCCGGCCAATGCTTCGGCAAATGAATTATCCTGTTGTTCTTCGGTAAGTATTAAACACTTGCCATGTTTTTTTACCGTTGCAAAAACCAACGTTTCATCCAACGGAAATAAAGTACGCAAATCAATTATTTCTATTTGTCCCGTAAAGTTTTTAGCTGCGGCTTTGGCCCAGTACACACCCATACCATAAGTAATGATGCAACAGCTTTCGCCACTATCGATATAATCTTCATCAGCCTCTAGCACAATATTTCCTTTGCCCAGCGGGATAATATAATCTCTTGAAGGCTCTGTAGTTTTTGCTTCTTCGGTGCCGGGCACTTTGCTCCAATACAAACCTTTATGCTCCAGGATCACTACAGGATTGGGATCGAGGAAAGCCGCTTTCAATAACCCTTTCATATCGGCAGCATTGCTGGGATAAACAATTTTAATTCCTTTGATGGTAAGCAACGTACTTTCAACACAACCACTGTGATAAGGCCCTCCACCACCATACGCACCTATGGGCACCCTTATTAAAGTTTGAACCGGAAATTTTCCACAACTTAAATAGCAACTCTTGGAAATCTCGGTTACCAATTGGTTCAGTCCGGGGTAAATATAATCGGCAAACTGAACTTCCACAATTGGTTTTGCACCTACCGCACTCATACCAACTGTAGAACCAATAATATAGGCTTCCTGTATGGCCGTATTAAAAACACGGTGATCACCAAACTGCTCGGCCAGTGTTGCAGCTTCTCTGAAAACACCACCCAGCCTGCGTCCTACATCCTGCCCGTATAAAAGAGATTCAGGAAAATCTTCCATAATTTCTCTGATGGCAAAAAGTCCGGCATCAACCATTAATATTTTTTCTTTACCGGCAGGTTCTCTATCGCCCGCTTCTTCTGTAATGGGTGTTGGTAGAAAAACAAAATCACTTACCGTTGATGGGTCAGGTTCAGGTGCGGCTACAGCTCCCTGAAAATGAAGTGCCACTTCTTTAGCCATATCATTTTCAATCTGCATTAATGCTTCTTCTGCGATCCCAATTTCCAGTAATTTAAACCGCAGTTTAGGCCCGGGATCATCAGCATAATGTTTGGCCAGATCCTCTTCAGTTCTGTAAAATTCTTTTCTTACACCACTTGTATGATGACCGAGTAATGGTACTCTTGCATGAACTAAAAATGGATGCCGTTCTTTTCTAACTTCATCCACTACATTTTTCATCACTTCATAACTATGCAAAAAATCACTGCCATCAATGCTGATTCGGCTGATGCCTTTGAAACCTTTTACCATTTCACTGGCATTATTTGTTCTCACTTCTTCTGCTGTAACACTTATTCCCCATCCATTATCCTGTACTAGGTAAATAATTGGTAACTGGTGCAATGCAGCAAACTGAAAGGCTTCACTTACTTCACCTTCTGTAACTGAAGCATCTCCTAATGAACAAATGACTACAGGTGATTCTCCATTGCTTCCTTTCTTTAATTTTTCAGATTTAATTTTCTCCAGAAACTTTAATCCCTGTGCAATACCCGTTGTTGGTACGGCCTGCATACCCGTTGCACTGCTCTGGTGAATGATGGTGGGCTTACCATCTCCTCTGCAATTGGGATGAGCATAATATTCTCTGCCGCCGGTAAATATATCATTGCCTTTGGCCAGTAATTGCAGCATTAAATCATGTGGAGAAAATCCTAAACCCATCAACATACTTTCATCACGATAATAAGGACTGACATAATCGCAGGGTAATAGTTGAAATGCAGCAGCCAGTTGTATGGCTTCGTGGCCGCGGCTTGTAGAATGTACATATTTACAGATCGGCCTGTTGTCTTCATAGGTTTCGGCCATTGCTTTAGCTGTACACATTAATCTGTAAGCCTTTAAAAGTATATCTGTATCGATCATTTAAAATTGCAGGATGTTGTATAAATAAATTAGTCTGATAACTGAGTGGCAAAGGTATAAATAAAAAACCGCTGTTTGGGAAAATACAGCGATACTTATTAATATGCAATGAGGAAATTGAGATAGAATTATTTTACTTCAACACTAAAAAGATTTTGCTTTTCAATAAACCCTTCCAGCACATCACCAACAACACATTCGCCAACACCGGCAGGTGTGCCCGTAAAAATAATGTCGCCGATATTTAAAGAAAAATAATTGGAAATATTTTCAATAATAGTGTCAATACTAAAAATCATTTGGCTTGAATTAGCTTCCTGTACTTTTTCTTTATTTTTTAACAAGGAAAAATTGATGCTCTTCCTGTTAAAACCAGGTGTCATTTCAATAAATTTTCCAACGACTGCAGAATTATCAAATGCTTTTGCTTTTTCCCAGGGCAGGCCTTTCTTTTTTAATTCATCCTGTATATCACGGGCAGTAAAATCAATACCAACGGTTATAGCATCGTAATAATTAAAAGCATGTTTTGCCTGTATGTATTTACCATTTTTGCAAACCCTTAAAACCAGTTCGCACTCATAATGCAATTCATTGGTAAACTCGGGATAATAAAAAGGAGTATGACTTTGTAACAGGGCACTTTTAGGTTTCATAAACAGCACGGGCTCGTCTGGTATACTATTACCAAGCTCTTTTGCATGATCAGCATAATTTCTGCCTACACAAATAATCTTCATTTAGTGTTTTTTTAAGGTAGTTCGGTTCAAACACGAATATAGACAAATAGATAAAAAAAAACAACTATAAGAATTAATAATGCCAACCTTTGAACCTAAGGTTTTATAGATAGCTTATTATATGCGGTCATTGTCAGTTCTATACCCTGGGTAATAAAGCTCTCCATTATTTCCAGGCATTTTTCAATTTTAAGTAAAACGACAGCCTCTTCGTTTTTTTGCCATTTACCAAGTACAAAATCGGCCTGCATACCTTTCGGATAGTTATTACCAATACCAAAGCGCAGTTTGGGATATTTATCTGTACCTAAAATAAGCTGAATGTCTTTTAACCCGTTATGCCCTGCATCAGACCCACCCGAGCGCAAACGGATTTTATCCAATGGCAATGCCAGATCGTCCATAATGGTTAATGTATTTTCAAGGGGCACTTTTGTTTTATCCATCCAATATTTAAATGCCCTGCCACTCAGGTTCATAAATGTAGTTGGGCAAATACAAACTACCTGTTTACCTTTAAATTTTACTTCTGCAACATAAGCCAACCTGTCAACCTTAAAACTACCGCCATGTTTTAATACAAATGTATTCACCACATCAAAACCAATATTATGGCGGGTGTTTGCATATTCGGCACCAATATTACCAAGACCAACGAAAAGATATTTTGACATACAATGTGAAAGAAAAAATGATATTATATTAATGAATCCAGCATTTGTTGCAGGTCAGCTTCGGTTTTTACCAATACTTCCCTCGCTTTGCTTCCCTGGTTCCCTCCAACAACACCTGCAGATTCCAATTGATCCATTAAGCGGCCGGCCCTGTTATAACCCAGTTTCATCCTACGTTGCAACAAAGAAGTGCTTCCCACCTGGCTGGCCACAATTAATCTTGCGGCATCTTCAAACAATGGATCTTTATCTCCCAGGTCAAAATCCTTTCCCTCCATTTCTTTTTCATCAATGTATTCCGGTAATAAAAATGCCTGTGGATATCCACGCTGTGCACCGATAAAATCAACGACCCTGTCCACTTCTGGTGTATCTACAAATGCACATTGCAGCCTAACAACATCTCCATTATAACTGATGAGCATATCACCCTTACCAATTAACTGCTCTGCTCCACCCGTATCCAGAATTGTACGGCTGTCTATTTTACTGCTTACCTTAAATGCAATACGTGCAGGAAAGTTTGCTTTGATAGTACCGGTAATGATATTTACAGATGGTCTTTGTGTAGCAATGATCAAATGAATACCAACAGCCCTGGCCAATTGTGCCAAACGTGCAATGGGCATTTCAATTTCTTTACCCGCTGTCATAATAAGGTCGGCAAACTCATCCACCACTAAAACAATAAAAGGTAAAAACTGATGGCCCTTTTCCGGATTCAATTTTCTGCTGATAAATTTTTCATTGTATTCTTTTATGTTTCTGCAACCGGCTTCTTTTAACAGGTCATAACGATTGTCCATTTCAATACACAATGCATTAAGGGTATGAACAACTTTTTTAGTGTCGGTAATAATTGCATCCTCTTCACCGGGAAGTTTTGCAAGGAAATGATTTTCGATGGTTTTATAAATACTCAGTTCAACTTTTTTTGGATCAACCAAAACAAATTTTAATTGCGATGGATGTTTTTTATATAACAATGAAACCAAGATCGCATTCAATCCAACAGACTTTCCCTGGCCTGTAGCACCTGCCATTAATAAATGTGGCATAGTAGTAAGGTCCACAATAAAATTTTCATTGTCGATTTTTTTACCAATAGCAATGGGTAGTGAAAAATTATTTTTCTGGAATTTTTCGGAAGCCAGCAAAGTCTTCATGCTCACAATGGTTTTCTTTGCATTGGGTACTTCAATACCAATGGTTCCTTTACCGGGGATGGGCGCAATAATACGTATGCCCAGGGCGGCAAGGCTCAGTGCAATATCATCTTCCAGATTTTTAATCCGTGATATCCTCACTCCGGCAGCAGGAATGATCTCATATAAAGTAACAGTGGGTCCAACAGTAGCATAAATCTTCTGTATCTGTATATCATAGTTTTTAAGGGTGTTGATGATCTGGTTTTTATTATTTTCAAGTTCATCAGTATCCTGTACAATTTTATCGCTGCCATAATTTTCAAGCAGATCAAGTACCGGGTATTTATAATCTCTTAAATCAAGTACCGGATCATAAGGTTTGGCAACCGCTATTTTTGCTGCTGTAACTGCGGCTGTTTCATCTGCTGCAGTTTCTGCAACCGTTTTAATTTCTAATGGCAGATCACTTTCTGCATCAACTTTTACAACCGGAACCGGCTGTTTAGGAATTATCAATTCCTCTTTTACTGCAGGTTCAATTATTGCTTCTTCTTTTTCTACAACATTCAAATCATGGTTGAGGTCTGGATTAATTTGTGCAGGAATATCCATCATTCCACCATCAGCTTTCATAGAGTTTCCTTTTGCTATAACCGGTTCACTGGTGTCATTCCACTCAACTTTTTCCGAAATAATTTCGTCAGCAACAATATTATCTTCATCAACAGGTCCTGCACCCTTCCTGGATGGCAGTTTGAATACCGGATTAAAACGCCAGATGATATAAGATAAAACCGCTACGGCTAAAACGCCTATTGTGCCAATTTCACCAATGGTTTTGTACATCCAGTCCCTCATCATATCACCTGCAGCGCCACCATAAGGGAAAGCCTTACCGCTGAATATTACAGTAGCAGACACACTGATAACCGGTAAGCCAATAATGAGGTATTTGATATTACGGGAAACAGAAAAAACTTTTTTACCAAAAAAAAGATTGATGCCGATAACAAAAAAAGTTGTGCAGATAAGGAATGAAGCGATCCCGAAACCATGCCTGATGAATATCTCGGAAATGAAAGCGCCAAAGGTTCCCAGCAAATTCTGCACTTTTATATCATTGGCAAGCAACATGCGGTAACTGAACTTATCCTGGTCTTCGCCCCAGGTAAATAAATACGACGTAAAAGCTATAAAAAATAAAAATGCCAACAGCAGTAAAATACTGCCGGCTATTTTATGCGTACGTTCATCCTTAAGCAATTGTTTTACTTCTACAGCTTCTTCCTTTTCCTGTTTTAACTGACCGGGTTCCACAGTCTTGATTTTTGAAGATTTCAGTTTATTCGCCATCGTCAACAAAGATATAGAAAACCCTTACTTCAAATACACCTAAAAAAATGGATATGAAATATGTGATATGAATGAATTTATGTACGTTTGATAAAACTTCTGCATATTGAAACATTTGGTTGCCCTATTTGTATTTTTCTTTGCCGTGGTATTTTCTAAAGCACAAATTGCCGCTGATACTTCGCCGGTATTTGTACCTACAGTAGATGCTGAAACTAACCTGGTTTCAAAAACACAATTATATATTGACAGCAGCTCTTCCCAAACAGTAACAGAAGTAATACAAAACTCATTTACCCCGCTAGTAAATTTTAAATTCAGAAAGAAGATTTCACCCAACCTGGTTCCTTACACCTTTTACCTGAAAATTTCATTAAACAATGATTCTGAAAAAGAAATTTCGGGGTACCTGCATCCGGGTATTTATTATAAAAACATTGAATTATATAAGATCAATCAGCACCCAATAAAAATCAATAATGCCGACAGCATTTCAGGATATAGAAAATTTACCCTTGCAGCCGGAGAAAAATGTATTCTGCTGGTTGCACTTAAACCGCTTAAAAATGAGTTTAACTCTATAAATCCGGTTTTTATTAATGCGGAATATATTAACAGCTATTTACTTTATATAGTTGGCCATAAAACCGACCTGCAGATTTATGGATTCATTTTAAGTGGTGTATTGCTGATGATGATCATTTTTATGTTTTCGAATTTTATCATTAGTAAAAAACTGGAATTTTTATATAATACAGCTTATTCAGCATGCATGTTTTCATTGATCTTTCTTAACTCATTCCTGGTTAGAACCGCAACACAGTTTACTAAATTGTATTACAGCTATTTTGATTTTTTTCTGCTTGTTATGGGCACCATTTTTTATATCAAGTTCACCCGGAAATTCCTTAACACAAAGATCAACTATCAACAGTTGGATAAAGTTTTAAAATACAGTGAACGTTTTATTTTTTTACTACTGGGCATTTATACTTATTTAAATTTCTTTTCCCACTCCTATTATCCGCAATACCTGCTGGAGAATATTATGAAATCTTTAATACTCATCATAGGTATTGCTTTTATTTATTTGGCAGCAAAAGAAAGGAACCGGTTGCTTAATTATATTGCCGCCGGAAATGCAATGCTGGTATTGTTCTCAACCATTTCGCTGGGGATGATATGGTTTACCGTAAAACCGATTGAATTTTATTTTTCCTCAATATTTTATTATAATACCGGTATTGTTTTTGAATTGGCATTTTTCCTTTTGGGTTTAACTTATAAAAACAGACATGAATTGATAAGTGGAATCAAAGAACAGGAAGCAATGAAACTGGAGGCAGAGAAAAGAGAATTTGAAACCCAGATTGCCGTTATAAAAGCACAACAGGAAGAAAGGAACCGCATCAGCGCCGACATGCATGATGATCTTGGTGCCGGCATGACAACTATCAGTTTGTACAGCGAATTGGCAAAAAGAAAATTGATCAATAACCCGATTCCTGAAATAGATAAAATCTCTTCTTCAGCTAACGAACTTTTGAACAAAATGAATGCCATTATCTGGAGTATGAGCAGCAGCAATGATTCTTTAGGAAACCTGATCGCTTATATCCGGAGTTATGCACTGGAGTATTTTGAAGACACCGGTATCAATTGTAAAATAAGTATCCCAGAAAATCTTCCCGACATTGAAGTAATCGGTGAAATAAGAAGAAATGTTTTCCTCGTTGTAAAAGAAGCCTTGAATAATATCCTTAAACATGCAAAAGCGACAGCAGTTGAAATCACTTTAGTCAGGAATACTGATAAACTTAATCTTTACATTCATGATAATGGAATAGGAATTAATTTTGATGCCCTCCGCCAGTTCAGCAATGGTTTAAACAACATGAAAAAAAGAATGGCCGATGTGGATATTGAGTTCAGCATTGAAAATAAAAATGGAACACTTATAACTTTACGCAGGAAAGTTGCCCAGTTCTAATTACGTTTTAATATTCCCGCAAATAACACGATCCAGCCGGTTATAAATGCAGTTCCGCCAAATGGTGTTATAGCCCCAATCCAGTTTAAGGGCAATGCAGCATGTTTTACATAACACAATAAATACAATGAACCGCAAAATAATAGAATGCCCGCAATAAAAAAATAACCTGCCCATTTCATTAATTTACCCGGAAATTCTTTATACAGCATACCAACAGCAATTAAAGCAAATACATGATAGAACTGGTACCTGACTGCAGTTTCAAAGATCTGCAGAACATCCGGTAATAAAATTTGTTTTAAACTATGAGCGGCAAAAGCACCAAGCATTACTGATAATACCCCGGTTAATGCTGCAGTTTTTAAAAATCCTTTGTGCATGTTATGGTTGATAATTTAAAGTTTGATCTTTAAAGGTTTTAGGCTTTTAGCTGTCAATTCCTCTACAGGCAAAATAAACTTAGCCTGTTTATAAAATAGTTCTCTTTCCTTTACTTTTTGCTCAATAAAAAAGAAGAGTTCGCCCTGGTTTAATTTACTGATGAGGGGGCGTTTCTCTTTTTCTTCCAGAACCCTGTCGTAAATATAATGTGCTGTAGCAGACAGGTAAACCGTAATCCCGTTTTCATTCATCCATTGCATATTGTCATTGTAAGCCGCAGTACCACCACCGCAGGCTATAATACAATTATTTTTTTCTGAAAATGTTTTTAAAGCTGTTGTTTCAATTTTGCGGAAGAAAGCCTCTCCATCTTTTTCAAATATTGTTGCAATGGTTTTTTTCTGCTTCAGTTCAATCATATCATCCAGGTCAAAAAACTGCAGTCCATACTGATGAGACCATATGCGGCCCCAATAAGTTTTACCGCTACCCATAAAACCAACCAGGAAAATATTCATGCTGTTTTTTTGTTGAAACGAAATTACAGGAATATATTTTCCCGCTTAATTCTTTGCAAAATTTTTCTGTGTTTTTTAAACCTTTTTGTGAAGAGGAAATACCGGGGAATTATTTTTTCCTTTTAAAATCACCCCGTTTCCATGCTTTAATAAACTCGGCCCAGGCAAAGGGGTTAAAGATATTCATTGGTGGTGTCTGCCCTGCATAATAGGCTTTACTGCTGGCCTGTCGTAAATACTGGCTGGTTGCTTCCCGGCCATCGGTTGGCAGGTTTGCAACTAAAACTCGGCGTGTAGCTTCATTAGTATTTTTTCTTGCTATGGTTATATAATCATCGGGTACTTCAGTATTTACAAAATCTCTTTCAAATTGTGCTCTGGATGGTCTTGACTTTATAATAGTTGCCGCCAGATAAACAGTATCGGTAACCATCAATTGAATAACACTATGTTGATTACCCTCCAGGTTTGCAGGAATATTTATCGACTTTGGTTTATAACCAATACTGGTAAATTCTATCACATCGCCTTTTAAAACTACAATGCTGAAAACACCTTTGCTGTTGGTAATGGTACCTCTGTTTTGTCCTTTTACAACCACACTTACCGACTCCAGGCCTTTCAGGCTATCGGCTGTCATTACAATACCATATAATTGTACAACGGAATCCTTAAATGTTTCGAACTGTGCCTTGGCAGCAACAGGTAAGAATAAAGAGGCAATAAAAAAGTATAGTATAAATTTCTTCATTAAAAAAAGTTCAATATTGGTATGTAGTACAAGAGTGATTATTCTTTGTTTTTACTAAAAACAAAGAATAACAGAACAAGTTTGCAAAAATGTTTAACAGCAGTACAACAGCCTGTCCCAAAAATACCAACATTCCTTAATTAATAAACAAAGTAAGGTCATCAATGTTTAAATTTGCGGTTCAGATGGTTTTTTAACAAATAATTGAACGATGACGAACGAAGAAATTTTAAAAGCGTTGAGTAATGTGCAGGAGCCTGACCTTGGCAAAGACCTGGTAACATTGAACATGGTAAAGGATATTAAGATAGATGGTAATAATGTTTCCTTTACGGTGGTGCTTACAACACCTGCTTGTCCGCTGAAGGAGATGATCATGAATGCCTGCATTAATGCGGTAAAAATATTGGTGAATAAAGAAGCCGTGGTTACGGTAAACTTTACTAGTAACACCAGCACTAACCGGAAAGATGCCAAGACAATTTTGAGCGGCGTAAAAAATATTATTGCCGTGGTGAGTGGTAAAGGCGGTGTGGGCAAAAGTACGGTTTCATCAAACCTGGCACTGGCACTGGCCCAGGGCGGTGCAAAAGTTGGATTGATGGATGCTGATATTTATGGCCCCAGCCAGCACATTATGTTTGGCGTTCGTGGCGAAAGGCCCTTAATGAGAGAAGTGGAGGGTAAGGGATGGATCGTACCAATTGAAAAATTCGGCATCAAGATGATGAGCATAGGTTTACTCATTGATGAAAAGCAGGCTGTGGTTTGGCGTGGCCCGATGGTTAGCAGTGCCATTCGCCAGTTTGTGAGTGAAGTAGATTGGGGTGAATTGGATTATTTAGTGATTGATATGCCACCCGGCACGGGCGATATTCATTTAACCATTGTGCAAACTGTGCCGGTAACAGGAGTTATTGTTGTTACCACTCCACAAACTGTTGCACTGGCCGATGCTAAAAAAGGTATTGCCATGTTTGGGCAGGCGCAATTAAAAGTACCAGTTATTGGCCTGGTAGAAAATATGAGTTACTTCACCCCGGCTGAATTACCGGAAAATAAATATTATATTTTTGGAAAAGATGGCGGTAAAAATTTAGCCGAAGAATTTGATATCCCTTTTCTTGGGCAGATACCGATTGTGGAATCAATCCGAGAAGGTGGGGATTTGGGAATACCGGCAATGTTAGGCACTGATGAGATTACCAAAAAGGCTTTTATGGATTTTACAGCCAATGCAGTTAGAGGTATTGCTATGCGTAATGCTAATTTAGAGCCAACACAAATACAGGAAATGGTTACAGGATAAAGCAACAGTAAGCATTTAAAAGTAATGCACTCATAAATTACCTGTTACCTGAGATCAATAACTTTTAACTGAATAAATTTAATCCCACACAAACCAAAAAACATGTTAGTAAAATCATTACTGGTCGAATTTGAACATGAAGCTGAAAATACCCGAAAATTATTAAAAGCAATTCCGGATAGTGCACTGGGATTTAAGCCATCTGAAAAAAACTGGTCTACCGGGCAACTGGCATCACATGTTGCCGAAGTTTACAACTGGTACCAGCCAACACTGCACCAGAATGTACTGGACATGGCTGAATATAAATATGACAAAGGCGATATCAGCAAAGCTGAAAATATTGTTGCCAAATTTGAAGAGAATGTAAAAAATGCACGCCGTGCATTAGAAACTGCAACTGATGATAGTATGTTTGAGGATTGGAAAATGGTAGCTGGCAGTGATGATCCCATTTTTCCGGTAATGCCCAGGATACAGGTAGTACGTGGATTTTTATTTAACCATCTTTATCATCACCGCGGAGAGCTTGTGGTTTATTTACGGTCAACCGGTAATAAAGTGCCGGGTTTATATGGGCCAACTGCTGATGATGCTATGTAACTGATTTTTAACAATTGGATATCAGATACAAAATCAACCGGCAGAGTTTTAAAACTCCATCAATGATAAGTTCAGTTACAGTAAATCGTCACAATCAAGGTAATCAGCAATTCATTTATTATTTTCGCTTATGTCTGAAATTTTAAACAGTGAACAACTAGTCAACATTGCCAATGAATTTGGTACACCCGTGTATGTATATCATGCCGAACGGATAGCTGAACAATACAACAAACTTAAAAATGCATTTAAAGATTCAAAGGCCCGTTTTTTTTACGCCTGCAAATCGCTTACGAATGTAAATGTGTTGAAGTATATTAATTCATTGGGCGCCTCGCTTGATTGTGTAAGTATTTATGAAGTTAAGCTGGGTTTGATGGCCGGGTTTGAAGCAAAAAATATTCTCTTCACACCTAACTGTGTTGATTTTGATGAGATCGTTCAGGCAAAGAACCTGGGCGTTAACATCAATATTGATAATATTTCTATTCTTGAACAGTTTGGTACAACTTTCGGAAACTCTTACCCGGTCTGCATCAGGCTGAATCCACATATTATGGCTGGCGGTAATTTTAAAATTTCAACCGGGCATGTGGACAGTAAGTTCGGCATCTCCATTCACCAGATGCGGCATATTGAAAGAGTGGTAAAAACTACAAAATTAAATGTTGAAGGCATTCACATGCACACCGGCAGCGAAATAAAAGATATCAATGTTTTTTTACTGGGGCTTGATGTGATGCTGAATACGATTGAACATTTTCCAAACTTAAAATATATTGATCTGGGTAGTGGTTTTAAAGTACCCTATCAGCCCGGCGACAGTGAAACTGATGTTGAATTACTGGGACAAAAAATTGCACAGGCTTTTTCAGATTTTGAAAATGAAAAAGTAAAAAGTTTGGAAGTTTGGTTTGAACCGGGTAAATACCTGGTTAGCCAGGCCGGGTATTTTGTGGTAAAGACCAATGTTATAAAACAAACACCTGCGGCTTTGTTTGCCGGTGTAAACAGTGGCTTCAATCATTTGATAAGGCCAATGATGTATGATGCCTATCATTATATTGAAAATATCAGCAATCCAACAGGTGCAGAACGGATCTATAATGTGGTTGGTAATATTTGTGAGACCGACACATTTGCCTTTGACCGGAAAATTACAGAAATACGTGAAGGCGACTACCTTGTTTTTTATAATGCCGGTGCCTATGGCTTTGAGATGAGCAGCAACTTTAACTCAAGGCTTAAACCTGCAGAAGTGTTGGTGAAAGATGGCAAAGCACAATTGATACGAAGAAGAGATGAATTTGAAGACCTGTTAAGAAACCAGGTATTATAATTACAAATGCTGCAAAAATACATTATACTTATCCTGCTTTTATTGCCTGTGGCTGTTTTCAGCCAGCCACTCAATTGTTCTAAATTTAAAGAAGGCAAATTCAGGATTGCAGATACCAGGGCCGGAGCTATAACTATAACCGAAAGAAAAGGTGAGTACCAAACCGAATCGAGTGAAGCACTGAAAGCTGTTGTACGGTTTAAAATTACCTGGCAGGACAATTGTACTTACACGCTCAAACTTGATAAAGTGATTCGCAATGAAAATAAAATCGACTTTCCTTCAAACATGGTAGTACATGTAAAAATAATAGAAACAGCTGCCAACTCATACATCCAGGAAACATCTTCTTCATTAACCAATGGAACGTATAAAGTTGAAGTAACAAAGATCAACTGATAGATAAATCTAACCTCATTTAATAAAAACAATAGCCGGATCTTTATTTTAATCTCAAACCGATTTCAAAATTTCAATCAACATTTAATTGGCTGATATAAATTAGCCAATAACTAAATAAAAAAATAAAATGATCATCAACAATCATTAAAATATTTATTCTTATTTTTATTCATATTAATCATTTAAAAAATTCTTGCTATGCCAATACGTATGGAAGATGATCCCCAGGATCAACAGGATTTTGACGATAGTAATACTTCATCAGGTGGAAGAAGTGGCGGTGGAGCTGGTGGATTATTAAGTTTTTTACCCCTACTGCTGGGTTTGTTCAGCGGTGGCGGTGGAGGTAAAAAAATTATTCTTTTATTGATAGCCGGTGCAGCTGCATACTTTTTCTTTTTCAGAAACAGTTCTGGTGGAGGTGGTACAGATATCATAAAAAATCTTTTTTCTCAAAGTGGATACAGTTTCAGCCCGGAGCAATTTAAAAAAGCAAATGTATATGAAGGCTTGGCTGATGATAATACAAAAAATCCTTTACCTGAAAGTGTTTCTTTATTACGTTTTGCACCCGACAGGCAAAACCAGGGTAAGCAGGGAAGTTGCGTTGCCTGGAGCAGTGTGTATGCGGCCAGAACAATTGTTGAAGCAGCATCAACCGGACAAAACGGAAACAATACGGCTTACAGTCCTGCATTTGTATATAATCAAATTGGTTTGGAAGGATGCCAGGGAGCATATATACAAAACGCTATGGAATTTATGGCTACTAAAGGTGTGGTTGCCTTCAAAGATTTTCCTTACGATGACCAGGATTGCAGCAGACAACCTAATTCGGCAATGATAAATAATGCAACACAAAATAAAATGCATGGCTTTACAAGATTAACTGATGGCGAAAGTACAGAGGGAATTAATGTACGTGCGGTAAAAGAACATTTGGCAAAAGATGCACCTGTAGTAATTGGTATGATGGTAGGTGGAACTTTTATGCAGAATATGATGGGGAAGGAACTTTGGGCACCAACTGAAGAAGACCGCAGCCAGATGGGGTTTGGTGGACACGCCCTTTGTGTGATAGGTTATGATGACCGCAAACAGGCTTTCCAGATCATGAATAGTTGGGGACCTGAATGGGGTAACAATGGTATTGCATGGGTTCGGTATGCCGACTTTAAGGAATTTGTAAGAGAAGCTTATGGCATTGATCCGATGCCAAAACGAGGTGCTGCTGTGAATGTTACTTTTGAAGCAGCCATTGCTTTGGTAAAGAATGATGACAAACAATACATCCCGTTAAGATTAAGATCAGGAAATATTTTTGAAACAGTAAATACTGTTGCACCCGGTACCAAATTTAAAATGGAAATAAAAAATTCAACTGAGTGTTATACTTATATATTCGGTCAGGAAACCGATGGCAGCAGTTATACTTTATTTCCTTATCCCAATAAAGAAGATGCAACTAAAACTTCTTTCTCGCCTTATTGCGGCATTACCGGTTACCGCTTATTTCCACGGGGCAAAAGTTTAGTGCCGGATAATATCGGTAACAAAGATGTGTTTGCCATTGTGGTAACAAAACAGGCCATTGACTGGTATGCCATTAATAATAGTATTTCAAAAAGTACACAAACAAATTATGCCGCAAAAGTTGCAGATGCCTTACAGCAAAATAACATTTCAAATGTTCACTTTGCAACTGGTACCGGCGGTACTATCAATTTTAAAGTGGATAATCCGCAGCAGAATGCTGTAATTTGCATTGTAGAAGTGAATAAATAAAATTAAACCCCTGTATTAATGAAAAAATTATTTGTCATTATTTTTTGTTTGATTACATATATAAGTAATGCCCAAACCGAAGGAAGTAAACTATATGACACAGCTGCGAATGCAGAAAAAGATATTGCTGCAGCATTAAAGAAAGCTAAAGCCGAAAATAAATATGTGCTGATAATGGGCGGTGGTAATTGGTGCAGCTGGTGCATTGAGTTCGCCAGGTTTTGCAAAGCCGATCCAAAAATTGATTCGGTTATCAATGCCGGCTTTGTATGGTATCATTTAAACTACAGTAAAGGGCACGAGAACAATAAAACATTTGCAAAATATGGTTATGCCCAGCGCTTTGGATTTCCGGTCTTCATTATTTTAAATGAAAAAGGAGAACGCATACATACCCAAAACAGTGAATATTTGGAAGACGGTAAAAAAAGTTATGACCGGAGAAAAGTACAGGCCTTTTTAGAAATGTGGTCGCCCAATGCATTAAACCCGAAAATGTACGGAAACTAGATATTGTAGACGTAAGATTGAATATTTAATATTTCGAAGACTCTAAGCATTTAAAGAAATATTAAATATGCAATATTAAATATTAAATTTCTTATGAGCAACGCCGCACAATTCCTTCAACTGATAAAACATCCCATCAAGTTCCGGCTGTTTCTTTTTTCAAAATTACCGAGTGCTTTTTTTTCAGGTGTTAGAGTTTTATCTGCCGATGAAAAAAACTGCCTGGTTTCTGTACCGTATAAATGGTTTAGTCAAAACCCTTTTAAAAGCACCTATTTTGCCTGCCTGAGCATGGCTGCAGAAATGAGTACGGGAGTGTTGGCGTTAGCACACATACATAAGCGCCGGTCGGCTATAAGCATGCTTGTACTTAAAGTAGAAGGTGATTTCATTAAAAAAGCAACAGGCAAAACCATTTTTAGCTGCTCCCATGGATTAATTATAAAACAAGCTATTGAAGATGCCATTTTAACCGGGGAAGGGAAAATAATTACGGTAAAATCCTGCGGCAAAAATGAAAAGGATGAAATTATTGCTGAATTTTCAATAACATGGAGTTTTAAAGTAAAATCAAATATATCCTGATATAAACATACTCTCCTTCTATTGTCGTAAATTGCATCTCCAGGTTACAATCAGCTCTTATAAATAACCGGCTTTAAAATGTTCAATTGTACGTTATTGTATAAGTAAGATTATTTTTTTTCTTATCATAAAAAAAGTAAAACATCAAATCTACATTTACAACATTGACCTATTGATTTATTTTGGTTGGTTAAACATAAATAATCAGCATCACCTAATATGAAAAATTATGCCAAAAGACTTACGCAAACAACAGGCATTGGAATATCACTCCAAAGGAAGGCCGGGTAAAATTGAAGTAGTTCCTACCAAAGAAGCGAAAACACAAAGAGACCTTTCACTAGCATACTCACCAGGCGTGGCTGAGCCCTGCATTGAAATTGCAGCTAATCCCGAAGATGTTTATAAATACACTGCAAAAGGAAACCTGGTCGGTGTTATTACCAATGGTACTGCAGTATTAGGCCTTGGTAATATTGGTCCCGAAGCCGGTAAACCGGTAATGGAGGGTAAGGGAGTTTTATTCAAGATCTTTGCCGATATAGATGTTTTTGATATTGAAATAAACGAAACTGACCCTGAAAAATTTGTACAAATCGTTCAGTCGCTGGAGCCCACATTTGGCGGTATTAATTTAGAAGATATTAAAGCACCCGAATGTTTTTATATTGAACAGGAATTAAAGAAGCGCTGTAAAATTCCTATCATGCATGATGATCAGCATGGCACTGCCATTATTAGTGGTGCAGCCTTACTGAATGCTTTACAAATACAAAAAAAGAAAATTGACAAGGTAAGATTTGTAGTTAGTGGTGCCGGTGCGGCGGCTATGGCCTGTATTCAACTTTACGAGTCGTTGGGTGCAAAGCACAGTAATTTTATGGTATTTGACCGCAAAGGAATTATATATAATGGAAGACCGGATGTTGATGATTTAAAACGTAAATTTTGTGTTGATGCCAAATACAAAGATTATGATTTGGTTATGGCTTTTAAAGATGCTGATGTGTTTATTGGATTAAGTGCCGCAAATACAGTTACGCCTGAAATGGTAAAAAGTATGGCCAAAAATCCGATAGTATTTGCAATGGCTAACCCCGATTCGGAGATCAATTATGAAGTAGCTGTTGCTGTTCGAAAAGATCTTATTATGGCAACCGGACGCAGTGATTATCCAAACCAGGTTAATAATGTGTTGGGCTTCCCGTATATATTCCGTGGCGCTTTGGATGTAAGGGCAACTGCCATCAATGAAGCCATGAAACTGGCTGCTGTAAAAGCTTTGGCCGAACTGGCAAAAGCTCCGGTGCCGGATATGGTTAACCTGGCCTATAACGAAAAGAATATTTCATTCGGCCCAACATATATTATTCCAAAACCTTTAGACCCACGGCTGTTATCTACTGTAGCACCTGCTGTTGCTAAAGCAGCAATGGAAAGTGGTGTTGCTAAATATCCTATTACCGATTGGGAAGGATATGCAGCCGAATTAAACAAACGTTTAGGTTTGGACAATCAGTTAAGTCGGGTAATTAGTACAAAGGCCAGGAAAGATCCTAAACGGATTGTTTTTGCTGATGCAGAAAATATCAAGATATTAAAAGTAGCTCAGCTGGCAATGGAAGAGAATGTTGCCTACCCCATCCTCTTAGGTAATGAAGAAAGGATAATGAAGTTAGCCCATGAAAACGGAATTGACCTGGAAGGCATGCCCATCATGAACCCTAAAGATGATAAATTTGAAAACCTGAGAAAACTTTATGGCGATATGTTCTTTAATAAAAGACATCGTAAGGGTGTAAATAAATATGAGGCACATAAAGCCATGAAAGACCGCAATCATTTTGGTTGTATGCTGATTGAAAATGGCGAAGCTGATTGTATGATCAGCGGTTTAAGCAGAAATTATCCTGATACCATTCGTCCGGCCTTGCAGATCATCGGCACCGAAGAAGGTGTGAAGAAAATTGCCGGCATGTATATCATGTTTACCAAACGTGGCCCGCTTTTTCTTGCCGATACTACAGTAAACTTTAATCCTACTGCAGAAGAATTGGCTGAGATAACCCTTTTGGTTGCCAAAGAAGTGAACCAGTTTAATATCAAACCAAGGATTGCCATGCTCTCTTATTCAAACTTCGGCAGCAGCGATTCCCCGGAAGCTGCATTGGTAAGAAATGCAAGAGAGATCGTAAAATTAAAAGATCCTTCTTTAATCTGTGATGGTGAGGTACAGGGCATTTTAGCGTTCAACAAAGAAATACTGAAGGAGAATTACCCTTTCACCGAATTGCTGGATGGAGAAGTGAACACTCTCATCTTCCCTAATCTGGCTGCAGGTAATATTGCCTATAATCTGTTACAGGAAGTTGCAGGTACTGATTCAATTGGGCCAATCCTGCTTGGTTTAAATAAACCGGTGCATGTATTGCAACTGGGAAGTTCAATCCGTTCTATCTTTAATATGGTTTTAATAGCAGTTGTAGATGCACAAACCAAATGTGAAAGCAATACACAGGAAGAGATTAAGAAAAGTAAATGGTGGAAACGCAAAAAAAACATATCGCATGATGTATAAAATTATTGGTTGATGAAAGATGTACAAAGTACGCCTGACCGGAGACTGATTAAATAATCTTAATTTCGTAAATCTAATATTGTACATCTAACATAGTTTTATAAATGCTTTTTTTTACACATTTTGGCCGATACCTGTTGATGCTGAAAGGCATGTTTACCAAACCGGAAAACATGCGTATGTATTGGAAAGAATTCATGCATCAATGTGTAGAAATAGGAATTGGCTCAATGGGCATTGTTATCATCATTTCTGTATTTATGGGTGCAGTAAGTGCTGTGCAAACTTCTTATCAACTGGTCAGTCCACTCATTCCCCCTTCAACTATTGCACAAATTGTACGTGATACAGTAATATTGGAATTTGCACCTACCGTAGTTTGTATTGTACTGGCAGGCGTTGTTGGC
The DNA here is from genome assembly GCA_043748745.1 of Chitinophagaceae bacterium. Classification (GTDB taxonomy): domain Bacteria; phylum Bacteroidota; class Bacteroidia; order Chitinophagales; family Chitinophagaceae; genus Ferruginibacter. The sequence continues at coordinate 26,908 of JAYVEQ010000025.1, forward strand.
AGTAAGATCGCAAGTGAACTGGGCAATATGCGGGTGAGTGAACAGATAGATGCATTGGAAATAATGGGTATCAATACAAAATCCTATTTGATCATGCCTAAAATTGCCGCATGCCTGGTAACCATTCCAATGCTGGTGGTTCTATCAATGATATTAGGGATTTTAGGTGGACGCCTGGCCGGCTCAGCAACAGGCATATTATCAACAGACACTTATGACATGGGGTTGTTGTTAAACTTTGTACCGTATAATGTATTTTTTGCTTTGGTAAAAGCTTATACCTTTTCATTTATCATAAGTACCATTCCTTCTTATTATGGCTACTATGTAAAAGGAGGTGCACTGGAAATTGGCCGAAGCAGTACAAAAAGTGTAGTGGTAAGTTGTGTAATGATATTGTTTGCCGATTATATTTTGGCCGCACTTTTACTTGATAAATAGAAGCCTTGTTTACATGATTGAATTTAAAAACATAAAGAAAAGTTTCGATGACAAAGTTGTTTTAGACGATGTAAGTCATGTAATGGAGACAGGTAAAGCCAATTTGATCATCGGTTCAAGCGGCAGCGGTAAAACAGTTTTACAAAAATGCCTGGTAGGATTATTTGAACCTGATGAAGGTGAAATTATTTATGACGGGCATAGTTTTACAACGATGAATGTTGATGAAAGAAAAGAATTACGTCAGCAGATAGGAATGCTTTTCCAGGGCTCGGCATTGTTTGACAGTATGACCGTTGAACAGAATATCATGTTTCCCTTAGATATGTTTACCACAAAACACCTGCCCGAAAAATTAAAACGGGTTAATGAAGTGCTGGACAGGGTTAATTTAGAAGGTATAAATAAAAAATACCCGGCCGAATTAAGTGGCGGCATGAAAAAAAGAGTAGGTATTGCAAGGGCCATCGTACTCAATCCTAAATATTTATTTTGCGATGAACCCAACTCGGGCCTTGATCCGCAAACATCGCTGGTAATTGATAAACTCATCCTGGATATTACCTGTGAGTTTAACATAACCACTGTAATTAATACCCACGACATGAACAGTGTAATGGAAATAGGTGAAAATATTGTTTATCTCTACGAAGGCAAAAAAGAATGGAACGGAAATAAAAATGATATCATTTTTTCCAAAAACAAATTACTGAACGGTTTTATTTTTGCTTCTGAATTTTTACAGGATGCCAAAGACATGCGTATGCTGGAAGCCAAGGGAAAGATCGCTAATGACAGGGATATGGATCAGTTGCTGAAAGGTGATAAGTTGGATTAGATAATTTTTCTTTAACCCATAATATAAAGTTCAATCATGGCTCATATACACATCACCAAAATATCCTCTTCAACATAAGCCATCTGCCTTATCTTTGCACAATTCTTAATTTTTAATTCTTAATTGAAACATGTCAGTTCTCGTTAATAAAGATTCCAAAATAATTGTACAGGGTTTTACGGGTACCGAAGGTACATTTCATGCTACACAAATGATTGAGTATGGCACTAAAGTAGTGGGTGGTGTAACGCCGGGCAAAGGTGGCAGCACACACCTGGATAAGCCCGTTTTTAATACTGTTGCAGATGCTGTTAAAACAACCGGTGCAGATGTGAGCATCATTTTTGTACCCCCGGCTTTTGCTGCCGATGCCATTATGGAAGCTGCAGATGCAGGTATTGGATTAGTGGTTTGTATTACCGAAGGTATTCCGGTGCAGGATATGGTGAAAGTGAAAAATTATTTACAAAATAAAGATACCAGGTTAATTGGACCCAATTGTCCCGGTGTAATAACAGCTGATGAATGTAAAGTGGGTATCATGCCCGGTTTTATTTTTATAAAGGGAAGAATTGGTATTGTATCAAAATCAGGAACACTAACTTACGAAGCCGCTGACCAGGTTGCCAAAGCAGGCCTGGGCATTTCTACGGCTATTGGTATTGGTGGCGATCCTATTATCGGAACAACCACAAAAGAAGCGGTTGAATTATTTATGAACGATCCCGAAACTGATGCCATTGTAATGATTGGTGAAATTGGTGGTGGCATGGAAGCAGAAGCAGCTAACTACATCAAATCAACACGAAATAAAAAACCTGTTGTTGGTTTTATTGCCGGGCAAACAGCACCTCCCGGCCGCCGTATGGGCCATGCAGGTGCTATTGTTGGCGGTGCCGATGATACCGCTGCTGCAAAAATGAAGATTATGGCTGAGTGTGGTATTCATGTAGTGGCAAGCCCTGCTGATATTGGAAGGACAATGGCAGAAGTGATGAAAAAATAAAAAAGTGAAATAATTTTTAATAAAGCCCAACCATGTGTTGGGTTTTTTTATCAGCACACTCCCCATTCTCCACCCCCTCTACACGGGAGTGGGAAATAAGGGGTGAGGTCAAAAAAAGGACCGTTGCTTTCGCCCCGGCCCTCAAAGTATAGCCATAAAACATATTTGATTAAATACTACTTCGCTGAAGAGTTGTAATATTTATAAATGCATCCAATTATTTCCTACAGCAGTCTAACCAATTGACATGCCAGTTTGTTCATCATTGTCAATAATAAAATGTTAAAGAAAATTGTGAGTGCTGGTTATGCAAATATCATTTAAGTAACATCTCATTACAGTATGTTATATTTTTCCAGCAGCAAAAAAACTGCTCATTAACAAATTGTATCTTTATTTAAACAGATGATTATGATTTTTAAAAAAACCGTTTGGTTGTTTTTATTTCTTTCTATTTGCACGTTACCCGGCATAGGGCAAATAAAAAATGATTACGCTGCAAACTGGAAGAAAGTAGAAGGCCTTGAAAAAAAAGGCCTCACCAAATCGGCGTTGAAGGAAGTGATGACGATTTACAACATGGCTCTGGCTGCTAATAATGATGCCCAGCAGATAAAAAGCGCCATGTACCAGGTAAAGTACCGCCACATGGTAGAAGAAGACAGCCATGAGAACAATATTTTTTTTGTTGACACCCTGATAGCGAAAGCCAAAGCCCCTGCAAAAAATATTTTACAGAGTATGCAGGCCGAAATGTTCTGGCAATACCTGCAAAACAACCGCTGGAAATTTTACGACCGTACCAAATTAGCAGAAGAAAAAAGTAAAGACGTCACTACATGGAGCATTGATAAACTCTATGCAACTATTTCAAAACTATACAAAGCCTCATTACAAAATGAGAACCTTTTAAAAAATACAAAATTAGATGGCCTGGATGCCATCATCATCAAAGGAGAAAATACCCGGCAGCTTCGCCCTACCCTGTATGATTTTTTAGCCCACCGTGCCCTGGAATTTTTTATGAATGACGAGGACGGTGTCACCAAACCGGCTTATGAATTTAAAATAAATGATGCTGCTGCTTTTGCAAAGGCAGATGATTTTATTAAGGCTTCATTTAAAACAAAAGACACAGCATCGCTGCAACATAAGGCCCTGCAGCTTTTACAGGATATTTTAAAATTTCATATTACAGATGTAAATCCCGATGCATTGATTGATGCTGACCTGATACGCCTGAATTTTGTTAATACCTATGGCATAATGCCGGATAAAGAAAAACTTTTTGAAGCTGCATTGCTGAATATTGAAAATAAATATCCTGCTAATCCAGCTGTTGCACAGGCAATGTATTTACGGGGTAGCATTTATTTGACCCGTGGACAGGGTTATGTACCTTATACAAAAACGGAAAATCAGTACGAAATAAAAAGAGCAAAAGAATTATTTGAAACGGCTTATGCAAAGTTTCCAAAATCAGAAGGCGGAATAAATGCAAAGAACAGCATTCTGCAAATTGAACAACCTGCATTAACCCTCGAAACCGAAAAAGTAAATATTCCCCTGCAGCCATTCCGCACATTGGTGAAGTATAAAAATATTAAAACCCTTTACCTGCGTGTAATTAAAACATCAAGGGAAGAAATAATGAGGCTTGATAACAGAGATTATGAAAAGCTTTGGAAAGCCTATACCGATATGAAACCGGTAAAAAGCTGGGCTGTTAAAATGCCCGACCTGCAGGATTACCAGGAACACAGTACCGAAATAAAGGTTGATGGCCTGGCAAATGGCACTTATTTTATTCTGGCCAGTATTGATGAAAATTTTTCGCTCAAAAAAAATATTATTGCCCGCCAGCTTACTTACATAAGCAATATCAGCTATATACATACCAATACCAACGATTATTATGTATTGAACCGTGATAATGGCCAGCCATTGGCCAATGCACAGGTACAATTGTGGGAATTGAAATATAATTATACCCGCAATGAATCTGAAATGAATAAGCTGGAAAAATATGCAACTGACAAAAATGGGTTCTTCAAATTAAAAGAAAGCAAAGAGTATCGTAATTTTTTATTGCAGGTTACTTATGGCGCTGATGAATTGTTTATGGATGACCAGCATTATGCTTACAATTACAACAGCATTGAACCTGAGATAAAACCACAGACATTTCTATTTACCGACAGGAGTATTTACCGCCCCGGGCAAACACTTTATTTTAAAGGCATCGTGGTAAAAAAAGAAAAAGATGCAGGCAAGAGCACTGTGCTTGCAAATTTTAAAACAAAAGTTTTATTGAAAGATGCCAATGGACAAAAATCGGCTGAGCTGATGGTTACCACAAATGAATTTGGCAGTTATAAAGGCTCATTCCGTTTGCCTGAAGGCGTAATGAACGGCAACTTCAGCCTGTATGATTCGGTAACCAATACTTCTTATATTTTTAGTGTAGAAGAATATAAGCGCCCCAAATTTTTTACCGAGATACAAAAACCAAAAGGTACTTACCGGGTTAATGACAGCATTAAAGTTACAGGTACTGCAAAAGCCTATGCCGGAAATAATATTGATGGCGCCAAAGTAAGTTACCGTGTGGTACGTAAGGTTCGCTATCCCATTTGGTGGGACTGGGGTTATTACAGCCGTTTTCCGCAGGTGGACAAAGCAGAAATGGAAATAACAAACGGCGAAACCAAAACCGATGCTAAAGGCGAATTTAAAATTACATTTAAAGCAATGCCTGATGAAACAGTTGATAAAAAAAGTCAGCCAACATTTTATTATGAAGTAAGTGCCGATGTTACTGATATCAACGGAGAAACCAGGAGTGGTAATACTTCTGTAGCAGTGGCATACCAAATGCTTCAGTTGAATATTGATATGCCTGAAACTATGCCTGCCGATAGTTTAACTACTTTAAAAATACGAAGCACTAACCTGAATGATATTTTTGAAAAAGCAAATGTAAATGTTACCATTACCAAGGTACAATCGCCAACAAAAATTTACCGGGAAAGATATTGGGATATGCCGGATCAGTTTACAATGAGTAAGAATGAATACGAAGGTTATTTCCCTTACGATATTTATAAAGACGAAGATCAAAAAAGCAATTGGCCCCTGGGTGATAAGGTTTCTGATGTTACAGATACTACTGCTGAGAATTCAAAATTCAAAATTAAAAACTCAAAATTGGATGCAGGATGGTATAAAATAATTGCTACAACAAAAGATAAGTATGGTGAAGAAGTGAAGGCAGAGAAATATATTCAGTTAACAGTTAGCGGTGGGCAGTTAGCAGTTAGCAATGAACCCATCACTGTTGATGTAAAAAAACAAACCGCTGAACCAGGAGAAAAAATTGAGTACAACATCTCTACCGGTTTTGATAAGATCCGGCTCATTCACTCTTTAAGCAGGATGGACAGATCAGTTACAACAAACTATTATGAATTAAACAGATCAGCGAAATCATTTCAATATGCAGTATCTGAAGCCGACCGTGGTGGTATGGCCATGAGTTATGCATTTGTGCAACACAACCGAATTTATAATGGTGGAGAAAGTTTCACTATTCCCTGGAGCAATAAAGACCTTAACATCAGTTACGAAACCTTCCGTGATAAATTATTACCCGGCAGTGCAGAAAAATGGAAAGTAAAAATTACCGGTAATAAAGCAGAGAAAGTAGCTGCTGAAATGCTGGCCGGCATTTACGATGCAAGCCTCGACCAGTTTAAACCACATAGCTGGAACAAACTAAATATCTGGCCGGGATTGTACAATACTATTAGCTGGACAGGGAACGGGTTTGCAGCAGTAAATTCTGATGAGTATGATAAAAAAGATTATGATTATTTAAACGGAGTTGCCAAATCGTATGACAAACTCTTAGAATTAGAATTCCAGGCATATAGAGGTGGCAAAACTTATTATCTTTCTGCAAATGCAGCACCTCCTCCACCTCCACTTCCAGGACAAAAAGTAATGAATGAGAGAATTGAAGAAATAAAAGAAGACCAAGTAATATCATCAAATACCGTTTTAGCAAACCAGGTGACATTTGCTAATGGACTTTTTGTATTTCAATCTGATTCTACAAAATTCAATATGAAAACAGGTAAGGTAGAGTCAAACAAAAATCAAATAAATACCAACTCCGTTCAAGTCCGCAAAAATTTCAACGAAACCGCTTTCTTCTTTCCCGATCTGAAAACAGATGCAGATGGTAATGTAGAATTTTCTTTTACCATGCCCGAAGCATTAACGCAATGGAAGTTGATGACCCTGGCCCATACCAAAGATGCAGCAAGTGCTTACAGCGAAAAAACACTGGTAACGCAAAAGCCATTAATGGTACAACCCAATGCCCCACGTTTTATGAGAGAGGGTGATAACATGGAGTTCAGTGCAAAGATTGTAAACCTCAGCGAAAAAGAAGTAACCGGCATTGCAACGCTTGAATTGCTTGATGCCGCTACCAACAAACCTGTTGATGGCTGGTTCAAGAATGTTTTCCCTTCACAATATTTTACTGTTGCAGCGGGCCAAAGCGAAGCGGTAAAATTCCCGATGGAGATACCATTCAATTTTAATTCGGCAATGACGTACAGGATAGTTGCTAAAGCAGGCGATTTTAGTGATGGTGAAGAAATGGCCATCCCCATTTTAACCAACAGGATGCTGGTAACAGAAAGTATGCCTCTCGATCTCCGCAATCAAACAACAAAAACTTTCAAGTTCGATAAATTACTCAAAAGCGGCAGCAGCACAACCATTACTAATCATGCGCTGACAGTGGAATACACAAGTAATCCGGCCTGGTATGCAGTGCAGGCGCTGCCTTATTTAATGGAGTATCCTTATGAATGTGCAGAGCAAACTTTTAATCGTTATTATGCAAATACATTGGCAAGCTATATCAGCAGGAGTATGCCAAAAATTAAAACCATTTTTGAGCATTGGAAAAATGTTGATACTGCTGCGCTGATTAGTAATTTGCAAAAAAACGAAGAATTAAAATCGGCCTTATTGCAGGAAACACCATGGGTACTGGATGCACAAAATGAAAACCAGCAGAAGAAAAACATTGCCCTGTTGTTTGATATGGTACGCATGAGTAAAGAACAGGAAACTGCTTTTAACAAGCTGAAAGAGATGCAGAGCAGCAATGGTGGTTTTGTCTGGTTTAAAGGTGGAGCTGATGACCGGTACATTACGCAATACATTATAACCGGAATCGGGCATTTAAGAAAACTAAATGCTATAACAGGAGATCATTATCAAACTATAAAAACCATTGTTGATAAAGCTATTCCTTATCTCGATAAAAAAATAAAAGAAGATTATGATAATCTGATTCGCTATAAATCCAAATTAAGCAACAATAATTTAAGCGATATCCAGATACAGTATTTATATATGCGTAGTTTCTTTGCCGAATATAAAATAGCGGCTGCATCACAAACCGCATATAATTATTATACCAGCCAGGCTAAAAAATACTGGTTGAGCAATAGCAAGTATATGCAGGCAATGATCGCATTGGCATTACACCGCAGCAATGATGCAGTAACACCCAAAGCAATCATCGCTTCTTTAAAAGAAAATTCAATCAACAAAGAAGAACTGGGCATGTACTGGAAAGAATGGACAACCGGCGGATACTATTGGCACCAGGCTCCTATTGAAAGCCAGGCCATGATGATCGAGGCATTTACGGATATTGATAAAAATATAAATACAGTTGATGATCTGAAAACATGGTTGCTCAAACAAAAGCAAACGCAAAACTGGAAAACTACCAAAGCCACTGCCGAGGCATGTTATGCTTTGTTATTGGGAGGTAGTAACTGGCTGGCAGAAGAAAAAGAAGTAACTATTAATTTAGGCAATACAATAATCAAAAGTACTGATGACAAAACTGAGGCAGGCACCGGTTATTTCAAAAAAAGAGTTGAAGGTGATAAAGTAAAACCGGAAATGGGAAATATACTAATATCAGTGAAGTCTTCAAAAGCCTCCCCTTCGGGGGGAGGTTTGGAGGGGGCTTCCTGGGGTTCTGTGTACTGGCAGTACTTTGAAGATCTTGACAAAATCACAACAGCAGAAACGCCATTGAAATTAAAAAAACAATTGTTCATCGAAAAAAATTCAGATAAAGGTCCTGTATTAGTTGCTTTGCAGGATGGTGCCCAACTAAAAGTTGGCGATAAAGTAAAAGTTCGTATTGAATTAAAGGTTGACCGTGACATGGAATATGTACACATGAAAGATATGAGAGCAGCCTGTATGGAACCAACCAATGTTATCAGCCAATATAAATACCAGGGCGGTTTAGGTTATTATGAAAGCACCAAAGATGCAAGTACCAATTTCTTTTTTGGCTGGCTGGCAAGAGGCAGTTATGTTTTTGAATACCCAATGTTTGTTACCCATGCCGGTAATTTCAGCAACGGCATTACCACAATACAATGTATGTATGCACCGGAATTTACCAGTCATAGTGAAGGGATAAGGGTGAATGTTGAACGATAAATTACGAGTTATGAATTATGAGTTATTTTGTAGAACAATTCTGTATTTTTAACTCATAATTTATAACTGCTCACATGTCAAATGAACAAACTTATTCCATCCCCATCCGTTTTCGAAAAATGGAAAACCTGCACATTGTTTTCTGGCTGTTTAAAGATATCAGTTGGTGCATGATATGGCGGCCACTGGGTATTGCCATGATCTTTCCTACTTTGATAATTGCGATTGTAATTGCAATCAGAACCCGGCAGTATATGAGTGAGGTTTGTCATAATGTTGCTATTGTATTTTGGATAACAGCCAATGCTTACTGGATGATCAGCGAATTTTTTTATTTCGATGCGATAGTTGTTTATGGTAATATCACTTATAAATATTTAGCCATTATTCCTTTCAGCATTGGCATTATTATGCTCGCCTATTATTATTTAGTGTGGCGTCCCATGCATAAAAATGTGGTGGAGACGATGTGATTTGATATTATAATGCCAAATTTTTAAACGGTTGGCATTATAACTTAACTGATTTTAGTGAACCCGGTTTAATTTAAAATATATTCCAGTCGCACAGTAATTCTTGCAGTTTTTGATTTGCTGAATGTATCATTATTACCACCGTAACTATCTTCTTCTACCGAACCCTTGCCTGTGATCTGAAAGACACCCATCGAAGCATCTTTTAATTTTCCCAGATCACCACCGGCAGTTTTTACAATCTTCTGTGCCCGCTCTTTGGCATCCTGGGCCGCATTTTCAATTAAATTATGTTTTAAGCCCGGTAAATCAGAGTAAGTATATTGTACAGGGTTGGCATTAAATTCAATTCCAGAATTAATTAATTCAGAAGTCTGGTCAATTACATTTTCAATTTTTTTCATCAGCTCCGGATTTTTACGGCTGAAAAAAGAAACAGTTTGTGTTGCCGTATAGCCATCAAATATCTGTTCGGTCTTATTATAATTTTCTTTGGCTTCAATAGTAACTGTGCGGTACGATTTTTCAAAAATAACCCCACCAAAACTAAATTCTGCCGGTTTAAATCCTTTGGCCAGGAAAAAATTTTTCACTTTTTCCTTATCCGCAATGATAATACTGTACGCATCTTTGGCCAGCATTGCTTTTGAGCTGAATTTCCCCGACCAGGAAATTTCATCCGATTCAAAATCTTTGGTACCCAAACCGGTAACAGAAATTGTATCTAAAGTTGCATTCCGGTTTTTAAAAGCTACACCTAAAATAAATGCGGTTAAAATAATGGCAATACCAATGATGGCGGGTTTAAGAAAAGAACTGTCTTTCATTTTGATTTTTAGTTTTTACACCCAAATGTAATATGGGAACAGTACAACTTGTACACTAAAGTATTGTTAAAAGCCCCGGAATAATATAATTGTTCATTCCCGATCAATATGGTCAGCCGGTTCAATCAAAAATACCGTTGTTGTTATTTATAGGCGATAAACTTTTGTTCCACTTTTACAATTTTTTCAAAAAAACTTTTAAATGCAGGATAATCTGCAACCGGAACGTTTTGTCTGCCTGTAGTAAATTTCCGGGTTATAATTAATTTATCAGGAGCCTTAAGTGTGGATTGAATTGAGAACTCAATATCTTTAAAAGTTAATTTCTCTGATGCAGGAACCTCAACAAAT
>JAYVEQ010000026.1:0-37381 GCA_043748745.1 Chitinophagaceae bacterium
AGTAAATCTCAATTGTTGACCTGCAAATTTGGATTGTTGAACTGCAGATGTTTTTTGCAGCCCTGTAAATGTGCTTTGTTGCCTTGTGAATATGCTTTGCTGTCATGTAAATATGGTTTGCTGTCATGTAAATATGGTTTGCTGCCCTGTAGATGAGCTTTGTAGCCCTGCAGCTGTGTTTTGCAGGGGTGTAATCAATTATTAAGTGCCTGATTTTGTGCAGTTTGTTTACCCTATTGCTTTTTTAAATGCCTGCTGGTTGTTGGTGATTGCTCTGCTAATAAGGCATCGGCAAGAACATCAATAACGGCGGTCGACGTACCTACGTCGGCAAAGAACACTTGTGCAAGATGGAGGAAAATGAATATAACATTTTATTGGTATAGGACTGATAAGGAAAAAGCAATACTTTACCTCAATAAAAATAGTAGTTTTATAGAAATCATTTTTACGTTGATGATTTATGCTAAAGCTTTCCCGATATATCTTCCTGCTGATCATTTTGCCACAACTCTGCAATGCTCAAATTATTACAACCATTGCAGGTACAGGAGTTGCAGGTTATAATGGTGACGGGATCGCTCCTACTACTGCACAAATAAATTTACCAAATGGCCTGGCAATTGATGCGGCTGGAAATATTTATATTGGTGAACTGATAGGTCAACGTATTCGAAAAATTGATGTAATTACAAATTTAATAAGTACTATAGCCGGAACCGGAACCGGGGGATATAATGGAGACGGGATACTTGCTGTTAATGCGCAAATAAATAATCCAACAGCTTTGGTTTTTGATGGAAACGGGGATCTTTTTTTCTCTGACAGGTATAATCACAGGATCCGTAAAATAACAATGTCAACAGGGATCATTAGTACGATAGCGGGCACCGGAACTGCGGGATATAACGGTGATGGTATTGCGGCAACTATTGCTCAAATTAATTGGCCTAATAATGTTGCATTTGATGAAAATGGCGATTTGTTTATAGCCGATTGGCAGAATTACCGTGCACGCAAAGTAAATATGAGTACCGGCATCATCAGCACCATTGCCGGAACAGGTGTGTCGGGCTACAATGGTGATGGGATCGTAGCCACAACTGCACAACTGGGCGGTCCTGCCGCAATCATATTTGACAATGCAGGAAATACTTTCATATCAGATTACACAGGTGGACGAATCCGCAAGATCACAAAGACTACCGGCCTTATAAGTACTATTGCCGGAACGGGAACATGGGGTTATAATGGTGATGGAATTGCCGCCACAACTGCACAACTCAATGCTTGTTGGAGTATAAGATTTGATGCGGCAGAAAATATGTATTTGGGAGATGCAGGGAATAATCGTGTTCGAAAAATAACAAAAACTACCGGCCTGATCAGTACCGTTGCAGGAACCGGAACAGCAGGATATAATGGAGACGGGATACCTGCAACCACAGCACAATTGTATCAACCCTTTAATATTTATTTTGACATATTGAATTGCAACCTGTATATCGCAGACCATGTCAATCACCGAATCAGGAAAGTTACCGGAGGATTTACGGGATGCCCTTCACCTGTAGCTCCCGGTAATCTAGTTTCCTGCCAGGTTTTACCTGCTGTACGTATTAATAATGCAAACAAAAATTCATGGGTGCCGGTATTTGACAGTTCCGGAAATATAGCTGTTATGATAAACGCCAATGGCAACATCCTTGGCACGGTAAATACTTCTATTTACACCAAAACAGGACCATGCAGGGAAGATGCTAATTACCGGTTATACCTGAACCGGAATATTACCATTACGCCACAAAATCAACCTGCCTCAAATGTAAGTGTGCGGCTATATATTTTAAAATCAGAACTGGATTCTTTAAAAACAGCTGTGAATTCCCAGAGTCAGCCCAGCGGTGTCGCCTCTATTAATGAAGTGGATGTATTTAAGAACATTGATGCCTGCCTTGCCGTTGGCGGCAATACAGCATTGCCACTTGCCGCAACAAACGGTACTTATAATTCCGATTTTTATCTGCAGGTGAATGTGAGCAGTTTTTCAAGTTTTTATTTTGCCAATAAATTATTAACTGCTATCCTTCCGGTAAAAATTAAAACCTTTACCGGTAAACCTGTTGGAATGGGGCATGAATTAAAATGGGAGGTTGATTGTTTTGATCATGTTGTTTTTAATATTGAACGAAGTGCTGATGGGATCCATTTTAATACCATTGGAAATATAAGTGCTGAAAAAGCAGATTGTAACAAACCATTTTATTTTACCGATAAATATATTTTACCCGGCAATAATTATTACCGCTTGCGCATTGCAGAAGCGAATGGAGCTGTAAGCTATTCGCCTGTAATATTGTTTAACAGCAAAAGTTCAATGAACATCAGGTTGATGAATAACCCGCTGATGAATGTTGCTTTGGATATTGAATTGTTTAGTGAAACTACAGCACCCGTTGAGTTGATATGCACAGATATTACAGGCCGGGTACTCCTGCACAGGCAGTTGAATGTGTTTACTGGAAACAGCCGCCTGGCTGTTGATATGGGAAATGCAGCAAAAGGAATTTACTGGATCTATGCTGTTGGTGCAGCAGGCAGATCAAACGTATTAAAGTTTGTGAAGTAAATCTGTAAGTTTTGCCGCTGTGATTTTTTGTGATGGTAAGTAACCTTATAGGTTTAAATTTAAATTTCGTTTTTTAACTCCGGTTGCAAACCGGTAGAATTGAAGAAGCATCAAGTGATCCCATAAACTTTACGTTTTAATTTTGATGATTGTGTAAGGGAACACTTGTCAGATGGGAGCGTTTTAATTTAGTGATAGTAACATCAGAACACAGCAGCTTGCAGTTTAACATCGGATTTTGCAAATGCTTTTTTAAATCTTATCAGCATTTTTGTTGCAGCGGTATTTTTCTTTTGCACCTTTAACACCTGGCAGATCCCCATCAAAGCCCAGCCATTTTCTTTATTATTCAAAAGGTCTTTTTCAAAAATTTTTTCAGCCTCAGCAGGCATACCGGCCAGCAGGTAAGTATTTCCCAGGTAATGTTTTGGATTCAATAACCAGTCTCTTGGTTCGTTATACACCATGTTCTCTTCTGTTGAAACAGCTTTGACAAAAGCAACAATGGCAGCATTATAATTTTTTTCGGCTACTGCAATACTGCCGGCCAAAAGATTCTCCGCTACTATTGCCCCGTCAATTGCTGCGGAAAAAGGACTAAATGGAATATAAAGGCTGCTGTCTTTCATTAGTTGTTGCATTTGTTGCAATTCATTTTTAGCATCAACAATTTTATGCTGGTGAGCCAATGCCATACCTCTTCCAAAATGATAAAGAATATTTGCATACACAAGTTTATTTTCCGGTTGCTCAGCAGCCAGCAATTCATCCCATTTACCAAAGCGGATATTCACTAATGCAGGTGTCATATAAATATACTGAACAACCGAACCAAGCGGCGGAGGAAAAGATAAATAATCAGCCGGAATACTGTTAACTGTTTCTATAGCCGATTTTACAGCATATTGCGAAAGGCCTGCCATCATCGCATTATTGGTTTGCATGTGCAGGTTATGAATGATGTATAAAAAATCATTACCGGTGACCGGTTCGTATAACGGAATTATTTTTTTATAACTGTTTACCGCTTTTTCATTTACACTTACCCCATCATTGTACCTGCCGGTGCGTAAATAAATGTGCGATGGCATATGTACGGTATGAGAAAGCCCCGGCGTAAGTTTTCCCAGGCGATCGGCACTGGGAAGTGCTTTATATGCATAAGGCGATGGCTCCATCACATGAATATAATAATGATTGGCACCGGGATGATCGGGTGTTTTCGATAATAATTTTTCCAGCACTTCCCTTATCTGTGGTGTCCATGGTTTAGGTTTTCCATTCACAAACCATAAATCCCAGGGATGTTCCAGCATCATCGCATCGGCATAAAGCGCCTGTGCATCTGCATTGGCTTTAAATTTTTCAAACACATCCTTCATCTCTTTTGTGTATTTGCGGTTAAGCAATTTGCGGTTGGTATCTGCAGAGTCGGCTGTATATCTTATCCTCATAGCGCTAATCAATGCCTTTTCAAGAGCTGATGCAGATGCTGAAAATTGAGAAGCCTTTTCGGTTGCCTGTAAAGCAGCAGGTGATGCAGCATAACCCATGTCATTTATATTTGGCCCGTAAGCAAGCGCCTGCGCCCAGTAAAGCATAGCACACACAGAGTCAAATTTTACAGCTTTTTTAAATGAAGCCATGGCTTCAATGATGTGGAAGCTGTAGTACATATTTATACCCTGGTTAAAATATGCCTGGGCACTGTCATTTTTTGTTGAAATCTTCCAGGTATAGCTACCGGCACCGGGAATAAGGGGGATATCGGTTTCTTCAAGGATAACTTTAAGTGATTCCCAGTCGGGTCCGCAGCTAATAGCATTTTTCTTTTTGTATTCTATACTGTTAACAGCAATGTTGGCATATGTACTACTTGTTACATGTACAATTTTTGCAGCAATAAAAGCCGTAGCAAATGCCATGATGGTGATAAGTATTAACCTTTGAAACATGACTGATCATTTTGAATACAAAGGTTATGAATTTTATTTTTTAGAAGGTACCTTTTTGAAACAAAATGTTATCTGGTGCATACTTCAGACATGGATAGTGTATGAGTAGTGTATGAAAACCTTATGTTAAATCCCAATCTTCTCGTTCACAATCCCAAGTATCTCTGTTTCCAGGTCAATGGCTTTGTTTTGTATGGTTGTGCCTTTGGCAATGATATCACTAACAAAATCCTTATCGCTGTAACCACTGGCATTAATACGCACATTCATAAAGGCGCCTATTACCGCAGTTCGGGCACAGAGAGCACCAACACCTGCATCGCTAACAGAATTGGGGTTTCCGTTTATTACCATGGCTTTTATTACCTCCATGCTTTCATATACGATTTGCATTACTTTAAACGGAATTTCAATGGCGTATTTTGTAGCGGCCTGTATGGCCTGGGTACGTGTTGTTTTTTCTTCGTCGGTTGCTTTGGGCAAAGCAAATGCTTCCATTATTTTATTGAAGGCGGCAGTATCAGCATCTACCAGTTTCAGTAATTCACTTTTATACTTTTCTCCTTTCTCTGCCCAGTCGCTGAACTCCTGCCAGCGATCGTCCCATCCTTTTTTGTGGCTGCTTAAATTGGCTACCATAGTGCCAAGACTAATACCCAATGCACCTACATAAGCTGCAATAGAGCCGCCGCCGGGGGCAGGACTTTCGCTGGAAGTTTCGTCGGCAAAGTCGCTGAGTGAAAGGTTCACCAGGCGGCTGTTGTTTGTATCGTTTAGCATATATTCAATTATTCGTTCTTCGGGGTTAAAGGGTGTAAGTTCATCAAGCCCCATGGTTTTGATGGCAATCTTTATGAGTTCTTTTTCACTGACTCCGGTGCTGCGTTGTTGTTTTTGTAAAAAATATTTGCCGGCATCGGTCATGGCTTTAAGTGGAATGAGCCCTACCAGTTCGCTGCCCGTAACACGTATGCCTCTTGCAGCGGCTTTACTGCACACTTCATCAAATGCCACATGCACGGGTGTGATGTTGATGTTGGTGAGGTTCATGGAAATTTGTGCCACGCCATATTCTTCAATATACCAGCCAATGGCCTTTACAGCTTTTAATGTGCCGGGCTGATTTATTTTTTTTCCGTCCACTTCAATATGTCGCCCGGCTTCACGTACATCAAAAGCTATTGCATTTGCCCTGCGTGTTGATGTGGTGTTGAGGTTTACATTATAAGCTACCAGAAAATCCCTGGCGCCAATTACGGTGCCGCCACGCCTGGCATCAAAGTCGGCCGGGCCAAAATCGGGTTTCCATTTTGGTTCTTTTATTTTTTTAAAGAAGCCTTCGTATTCGCCGGCACGTATCACCGATAGATTATTTCTTGTTGCATCGGGCTGTGCGGCTTCGTATAAATAAACAGGGATGTTCAACTCTTCTCCTACCCTTTTTGCTAATTGCTGAGCAAACTTTGCTGTTTCTTCCATAGTAATATTTGCAATGGGTATCAGCGGACAAACATCTGTTGCGCCCATGCGGGGGTGCTCTCCTTTGTGTTTGCTCATATCAATCAACTCTCCTGCTTTTTTTATGGCGTTGAATGCGGCTTCTATAACTTTTGTTGGTTCGCCTACCATAGTTACCACTGTTCTGTTTGTTGCTTTACCGGGATCGACGTTGAGTAAGCGTACACCTTCTATCTTTTCGATCTCATCAGTTATTTGTTTGATGATGTTGAGGTCGTTGCCTTCTGAGAAGTTAGGAACACACTCTATTAGCTGCATATTCAATTGTTTGACGCAAAGATGCAAAGTTTCACGCAAAGGGGCAAAGGAAACGCAAAGTCGCAAAGAGAAAATATTACCGCAGAGGCTCAGAGACGCAGAGTGGAATACTTCTCTTCTCTGCACCTCCCCGTCTCAGCGGTTAAATAAACTCGCCATTGATCATTACCTTATCGATCAAATTAGTACTAAAAGAATAAGGCAGGTAAGCCAATGAAGGAATTGGTTTGGTAAAAATGAGATTAGCCTTTTTACCGATGGTAATGCTGCCCAGTTCATTTTCCAACTCCATAGCATAGGCCCCATTGATGGTGGCTGCATTAATGGCTTCTTCGGGCAGCATTTTCATTTGAATGCAGCTTAAGGCTATTACAAAATTCATATTGCCACTGGGTGATGACCCTGGATTATAATCAGTTGCAAGAGATACTGCACAATTATTGTCTATTAATTTTCTGGCCGGTTGATAATCCATTCCCAGAAAAAAAGCGGCTGTTGGCAAGAGGGTTCCAATGGTATTTGCACCATTCAGCAAGGCAATATCGTTATCGGTCATAGTCTCCAGGTGATCAACAGATAAGGCATTTAATTTAATTGCAGATTTGATGCCACCGATGCTGTTTAACTGGTTTACATGCAGCTTGGGTTTTAGGCCGTAACTCATTCCTGCGTTACAGATCGTTTCCATTTCTTCGGGTGAGAAGAAACCGGTTTCGCAGAACACATCAATGTAATCGGCGAGTTTTTCTGCAGCAATAACTGGCAGCATTTCGTTAATGATGAGATCAATATATCCCTGGTGATCGTCTTTGTATAAAACAGGAAAAGTATGTGCCCCTAAAAAAGTTGATTTAATGTTGAGATTTGATTTCTCTTTGAGTTTTTTTATCACCCTTAGTATTTTTAATTCTCCGCCTACGGTTAAACCATAGCCGCTTTTTATTTCGATGGCTCCCGTGCCCAGTTTAGATACTTCCTGCAATCTTTGCCAGGCACTGTTGAACAATTCATCTTCGCCGGTTTCATTTAATACCCTTGCGGAGTTTAAGATGCCTCCTCCGTTTGCAGCAATCTCTGCATAGCTCATTCCTTTCAACTTATCAATAAATTCTTCTTCACGGGTTTTGGCAAAAATTATATGTGTATGGCTGTCACACCAGGTGGGCAAAACAAACTGACCATCAGCATCAATAATATGTTTGGGTAATTGCGGAGCTTTTAATTCCAGTTCATACATAGCGCCATACTCTGCAATGATACCGTCTTCTATCAAGATAAATGCATCTTCTATTACCGGCAGGTGAGCCAAAGAAGCACCCCTTAGCAATTGGTTTTTCTCCCGAACATTGACCAACTGTTTGATATGCTTTACCAGTAAAGATGACATACAGTTAATTCTATTTGATTTTTGTTAGTGTTAATCTTTTACGGATAAAATAGGCATCTGTCATATCCAAGTACCTGATGCCTTTTGTAAAATTAAAAATGCCGGGGCTCAGTATAATGGTTTCCTGGAAATCGGCCGAGCGGAAATTTTCTGCTCCGGCCCTTTCAGCAATAAGGATTAACCGGATACCTCTCCGGCGGGTATCTACAATATCAAACTGGGCACTGTCAAAACTCAGTTTATTGCCATCTTCATAAATACGCATGGAATTTTTTTCTGTCAGCTGTTTGCCATTGGCCCCGGTATAGGTAAAGTTAAAGACCAGCGAGTCTTTCATATCAACTACCTGTAGCGTGGTAGCAAAAGTCAGCTGCGATTTTTCCGCAGTATATACCATGGTTCCTGCCCAGTTGCCAACCAGGTCTTTCATTTCTTTATCTGTAATACCGCCACGGCCGCCTTGAGCCATGGCAATGATTGAGCAAAAGAAAAACAATAAGCCTAAAATAATTTTCATAAACTATTTTTTATAAAGCCTGGAATAATGACTTGCTGAATTGTTCCAGTCCGGGGTCTCTTGCACCCATTAAAAGTAATACAGAATTACCGAATAAATGCGGTCTTACTATTTCTAAAAACTGATTGCGGTCTTCCACAAAAAAAGCATTTTTACCTAAAGCTTTTATATCATTGATCAAATCGTTTGCTGAAATATCTTTAACTGCTGTACCACCGGCATAAAATATCTCACTCATCCATATTTCATCCTGCGGACGAAGGACTGCAGCAATTTCTTTTACAAAATCATTTCGCAAAAAACGGGTGGGGCCATAACCATGCGGCTGAAACCAGGCGATAACTTTTTCTGCAACCGGCTGACAGGCCATAATTGCTGATGCACATTTTACCGGGTTGTGAGCATAGTCATCAATCACCCAAACGCCATTCTTATTACCCAGCACCTGATTACGGCGATAAATGCCTTCATAATTTTTTAATGCTGATGAGCAGGTTTCAAGGTCAACGCCAATTTGATTGGCAACAGCAACAGCGGCTAAAGCATTTTCCATGTTGTGGCGGCCGATGGAGGAAAGCGTGAATGGTGAATCGTGAATCGTGAATTGGATATTAAATCCTTCCTGCTTAAAATTTGTTGCTCGATAACCGGCTTCGGAGTTTTCATCAACTGCAAAATCGCATTTTATATTTTGCGAAAGTTGTTTGGCCAATGCATTGGATTGATTGACGATAAATTTTTTGCTGTTGTTTTTAAAGATGCCGAAGATGCTCATCAGTTCATCAATTTCCTGGTGGTCCTTATCTACATTCAACATCAACCCAATTTCCGGTTCGTATTGTACGATGGAGCCATCGCTTTCATCAGCTTCTATAACCAGCCACTCTCCTGCGCCAACTTTTGCATTTCCTATTTTTATTTCTTTAATAATGCTAACCAGTCCGGCGCCGCTGATGATGCTGGGTTGCAAGCCAGCCTGTTCAAGAATATCAAACAACATGGCACTGGTGGTGCTTTTGCCCGATGTGCCGCCAACGGCAATTGTTCTTTTACTTTTTGCAATCAGTGCCAGTAATTCAGAACGTTTGATGATGGGAATATTCATTTGCTTTGCTTTCTGCACTTCAAATACGGTATCTTCTATGGCTGTTGAAACAACTACAAGATCTGTTTCGTTAGTAATTCCTTCTCCGTTTTGTAAAAAACATTTTATACCTGCTGCTTCCAGTTTTTCTTTGGTATCATTAAACTCTCCCTCTACAAAGTATCGGTCACTACCACTAACATTTTTTTCAATGCCTGCCAGGTATTGTGCAATGGCACTCATACCCACACCAGCCACACCAATGAAGAAAATATTTTTAAAATCAGTAATTCCTTTGATCATATCAGGCCAATCTTTTATTTGGATGTAAGGTTCTGAAAGCAATAATTGCACTGACTGCCATTAAAACCGCAGCCAATAAAAATGGAGCTCCGGGTAAATGCACCGGTGCTTCGCTATGTGTAAAATAATAGAATAAATTATTCATCAACAACGGTCCGATAATGGCAGCGAGACTCATCAGGCTGGTGATGGCTCCCTGCAGTTCACCCTGAACATTAGGTGGAACATGCTCACTCATTATTGCCTGTAATGCAGGCTGTGCAATTCCTCCAAGGCAATATGGAATTAAGAATGCAAACATCATCCAGCTTTGTGTTGCCAATCCAAACAACAACATCCCTATAGCATACAGTGCAAGTCCTGAATAAATACTTTTTTCATTACCCAGCCATGGGTTAACTATTCTTATCAATCCTCCCTGAACAGTGGCCACTAAAATACCAACCACTCCCAATGAAATACCAACCATTCTTTCATTCCAGCTAAAGCGGTACATGGTAAAATAGTTCCAGTTACTCTGTATGGCATGAGATGCGATATAGACCAACAATATAGATACGGCTAATCCGCTGATGGCGGGATATTTTTTTAAATGCAGTAAAGAACCAACTGGATTGGCACGTTTCCATTCAAATGAGCGGCGGTTTTCTTTTTGCAAAGATTCGGGTAATACAAAATATCCGTAAACCCAGTTTAATAAAGCCAACACAGCTGCTGCATAAAAAGGTACACGGGTACCAAAACCACCCAGCAAACCACCAATCACCGGCCCAATGATGAAACCTAGTCCAAATGCTGCACCGATCATTCCAAAATTCTTTGCCCGGTTTTCGGGTGTACTGATATCGGCAATATAAGCAGCACCTGTTGTCATACTGGCGCCGGTTATTCCTGCAATGATCCTACCAACAAATAACCAACCATAAGTTGGTGCCAGTGCCAGGAATAAATAATTAATACCAAAACCAAACAGGGAAAATAATAATACGGGACGGCGGCCATATTTATCGCTGAGGTTACCTAATACGGGGGCACAAATAAATTGTACAACTGCATAGGCAAACATCAACAGGCTGCCATATTTGGAAGCCGTACTGATATCTACATTTTTTAAATGAGCAATTAATGATGGCATTACCGGAATGATAATACCAAAGCCAATAATATCTATTAACAGGGTTATAAAAATGAACCCGACTGCTGCATTGCGTTTTGAAGCCATTGCTGAATATCTTTCTTTATTTACTGCTTTTTATTTTTCTGTTTTTTGTATTTTAAATGGGTGTGCTTCCGTTGTAAGCACAACTTTTTTAAAATCCAAAGTAGTTTCTGGAGCAAAGATGAGGTAAGCATATTTCAACGTTTCACCAAAAAAGAAACTTTCCATCGAATTTGTTTTTTCGTAAGTCTGCACATTCTTTAATGATGCAAAGCCGACATCATTTTTACAATGATCGAAAATACTTTCAACCATTACTTTTCCCTGCCACAAATATTTTAACTGGCCGGTTAAGCGGTACATATAAAAGCAGCTCTCCAGGTTTTCGGGTCTTAAAATATAATATGCACTGGTGATGGAATCTGTTTTAAAATTAAATTCTTCAGGTTCTATATTGAACCTGGTCCACATGTAATAATTGGCTTTTTGAATTTGTCTGCCGGTTTCAATATCGCCGGAGAAGGCGCAAAGGCCTGCATAAAAAGCTTCCAGTGCGCCATAGGTTGTACCAATTTCTTTTCCTGAGTTCATATCAACCTGGTGCATGAACCAGCCATGATCTGTTTTACTGATGAGGTATTTTTTTATGGCTTTATTATGAGTATCAAAAGCTATTTTAAAATCTTTGTCTCCAAACAACAAATAGCTCTTGTATAAATATTCATAATAAGAATCTATATAAGCACCGATATGGCTTCTGGTATTCACCCACTTACCGGTTTGCACATTTATCTGCTCGCCTACAAGATCAATTGCACTCCTGCTTTTATACACCTGCATGATTGCTTTTTTAGCTGCATTGTAATATTTATTATTACCGCTAAGTTTTGACAATTTGCCAAACTCCATCATCAGTGTTCCAATCTCTGCCGGGTTATTAATGCCATCTCTTGTTTTACCGGTTTGCAAATGCACATAACGATAAGGCATCCCGGTTAGGGTATTAAAAGCCGGCATTAACCGATCACCCAGGTCTTGAGCAAGGATGAGAAATTTTTTGTTACCATCCAGTTCATAGGCCGTTAATAAACCGGCAAGCAGGCGAATGGTAATTTCAAAAACCTGCACATCATTATCAATATTAAAATCGAGTTTGGTTAAGATGAGTTCTTTAGCTTCTTTGGCTTCATCAGTTAAACCCAGCAATGTAAACGTATCAAAGGCATCAACAGGTGTCATTAACATAGATTGCCTGTACCATGTCTTTGCTGTTTTTGTAAGTGGTTTAAGATCATCGGCACCCCAGGCATAATCCTTATAACCTTTCCAGGCATGTTGTGCAGCAGCTTTTACTTTATTAACCATTTCCTGTTTCATTTCTTCAGAAAACGGGGCATCTTTTTGAGCCTGTGCAGCTATTGAAAAGAAAAGTATTATAACTGAAAGAATAAATCTGCTTTTTATCATGTTAGGTTTATTTATGAACACCGTAAAGATAATGATATGTAATGGGCATAAAAAAAGAGCCCGTTAAGAGCTCTTATATGAAAGTTAGTTATTTAAAAATTACCATCTTCCACCACCACCGCTGTTGCGGTTGTTACCGTAACCACCACGGTTTCCACCGCCGCCGCTACTTCTTTCTTCTCTTTCTTTAGCAACAGAAACAGACATTGCACGTCCTTCCACTTCTTTGTTATTAAGGCCTAACATTGCATCTTTTCCTTCATCTTCAGAAGGCATTTCAACAAAACCAAAACCACGAGATCTTCCGGTTTCTCTGTCAGTAATAACTTTAGCAGAAGAAACTTCGCCAAAAGCTGAGAATAATTGGCTTAACTCAGCATCGCTGGTGTTAAAGCTCAAATTTGAAACATAAATGTTCATAAAACTTAAAAGTTAAAATAAAATAAATAAAATACCTGTACAATAAAACAGGAAGCAAACTAAAAGACGAGAAAACTGTTACGGGGAGAAAACTTGTAAAAATTGAATCTATCCTGAACTGTGTGCTCACAGTAATAATGTACAATGCAAATGTAGGCTTAGTTTTTAAGAGTAACTAATAAATCTTTATGCAATGCTTTTTTTAAGCTTTAAATAAATTAATTCAACAAAATCCATAACATAAAAAGCCTTCATCACAGGTTTATCCTGTAATACCTATACAGGCACCCGTGATGAAGGAAAATTTTAAACTCATGCTGCTTTATTTCCCATACCCATTACCATTGCCACAGCGGCACCAACAATTGCAGATATTACTGTAAAAGCACATACATCAGCAGCTATTCCTGTTTTACTGGCAATATTTGTTGTGGCATACATTACACTATCAAAACCAACACTAATAAGCAATCCTACAATACCACCTGTTACAAAACCACCTCCCATTGAATTTATGCTGCTTTTTACAAAAATGTAAGCGAGGAGAAATCCCATAGCCAGATTTCCGATAATGAGATACAAAAACTGAAAATCCGCCTCGGCACGGTCAACATTCATTGCAGTGCCGGGATGGTTTTGCATAAAACTCATAAGGAGATTTCCATAGATGAGATAGCCAAGGCCAAAATAAAGGATACCACCCACGATACCTCCAATGAGCAATTTTTTAATGTTCATAAGTTTAGTTTTTGGTGAAGAGAAAAGAACACAGACCAAAATAAGACTTAGTTCAGCAAAATGCAAGGAGGCAGTTCATAATCATTTCCACATGTAAAAGCAACAACTGTTAGTAAGTGTCAATAAGCAGTATAGTTATTCGTAATGTGAGCAGTTATTTTTTAGAAAATGATTTATCGATCTGGTGCCCAAAAAAATACCCTCCTATAGCTCCAAGTACAGCTCCTGCAACAAGCCACAATGCATTTAAACCTGAAGAACCTACAGCAAAAAATGCAATCCCTACTCCTATCAGGCCAAAGAAAATAACTGCAACTACAACAGCACTTTTGTTTTTTTGTGATTTTACTGCATTAGCAGGGGGGTGATAATCATGATGAATCTTTCTCTTTTTAGATCTTGGCATATTTTTTATTTTGAAAGTACGAAAAAATTAATTGAATTATTATTTCATATAGAGTTTATTTAATTCAGGTCAAGAGTTTTAATTCTTTCACATAATCATATTGAAGATCTTCATGCATGGTTGCAATTGCTTTTGCAATCTTTTTTAATTGATTTTGATAGATATTCTTTATCACCAGATTTGTTTCCCAGGGGATACCGGATGCTTTAAGAATAGTAGAGAAAAACAACAACAACTTCACTTCTGCTTCAACTGATCCGGTATACCGGATATATTTATTAGTTATACGGAGTATCTTTCTTAAGCTCTTTTTTACAAAATATAAATTGGAAGTATTCATTTCTTCAAACTGCTGCTGCATTTCTGTTTTTATATTTTCAATATAAGCTTCTTCATCAAATGCCTCAAACAAAAGGTATGTGAGCAGTTCTTTATTTTCTTTTTTAAATTTTGCCAGGCGTACACATAATTCAAGTACCTGCACAGGAGAACTATTACTTAGCTCAGTTTTCAATTCAGCAATGGTGGCAGCTTTCATTTTGCTAATTTAACCTGTTTTAAAACATCTGTAAAAAGAACATTAAAATACTTACTTTCAATTTTAAAAAAACAGCTATGACAGCCAAACGTAAATTACCATCTCCCATTACCATTTTAATGGCCGTAATAATTTTGGCAGCCCTGGCAACAATAGTTATACCGGCAGGTCAATACAGCAGGCTGTATTATACCGAAGGAAATGCTTTTAAACTTACAGCAAAAGGCGCAGAATTATCGCTGCCTTTTGCCCAACAAACTTTAGATAGCCTAAACATAAAAATAACGCTGGAAAAGTTTAAAAGTGGTGCCATAAGAAAACCGGTTTCTGTTCCGGGAACTTATCAAACCATACCAAAAAACAGGCAAGGATTAATTGAAATTTTACAGGCTCCCATTAAAGGCATCTACGATTCCATTGATATTGTTTTTTTTATTTTGATCATTGGTGGTTTTATGAATGTATTTAATGAATCGGGTGCAATGGTAAAAGGGTTAACCGCATTGTCTTTTAATATGAAAGGCAAAGAAGCCTGGCTCATCATCATTCTTACTTTCCTGTTCTCATTTGCCGGCTCATCTTATGGTATGGCAGAAGAAGCCCTGGTATTTTACCCGGTAATGGTTCCATTATTTCTTGCGGCCGGTTACGATCTGCTGGTTCCGGTTGCAGTAATTTTTGCCGGAACACAATTGGGTACGTTATCATCTTTTACTAATCCATTTTCTACCATTATTGCCTCCAATGCTGCCGGAGTAAACTGGTCGGATGGATTAACAGAAAGGATCATCATGTTTACAATTACGACTGCTGTTACAATCTGGTATATTGTGCGATATGCTCAAAAAGTAAAAACTGATCCGAAGGCTTCATATGTTTACCGAATTGATGGAGACATTGTTTCGCCTTATCCTTCTATAGATAACCGCAATATCAGCCAAATCGAAACTAAACTATCCGGTAAAACAAAATTATTATTACTCATTTTTCTGTTTACCTTTTTAATAATGATAGCCGGAGTGGTTTTATTAGATTGGTGGCTGCTGGAAATGACCACGTTGTTTTTAACTTCTGCAATTTTATTAGCCATCATACTAAGGTTAAAAGAAACTGTGTTCATCAAACAATTTATAACCGGCGCCGAAAGTTTATTAAGTGTTGCTATGATTGTTGGGGTAGCCAGGGGTGTCACCATAATTTTAAATGAAGGGCATATCAGCGATTCTATTTTATTTTATTCGGCAAAACTGGCCGGCAGTTTACCTCCGGTTTTATTTATTGTAATACTGCTTTTACTGTATATGTTATTTACACTGTTCATCTCATCTTCGTCCGGTATGGCTGTTTTAACCATGCCAATCATGGGCGCATTGGCTGTACTGGTTAATGTACCAGGCCGGGAAATTGTAAATGCTTACCTTTTTGGAATGGGGATAATGGGCTTCATAACGCCAACCGGACTGATTCTGCCATCACTTGCTTTGGTCAATGTAAGTATAAAATCCTGGTGGCGGTTTATTTATCCACTCCTCATCATACTTTTTATAATTTGTGCAGTTTGTCTTTCACTCGGTATCTTGTATAAGTAAAAAAACCTTCAATTAAGAAGGTCTTCATAGTTTTAATCATGCTTGAACAAGATTAGTTTTCTCAGGTATGGATAATAACGGGGTATTAAATAATAACAGTGTAAAGATGATGCTTAATTGGAATAATGATTGTAGCAGAGATGTCCAATCTTATGTAGAATTACTTCTAAAAATAAATTGGCGATTTTGAGGCAAGCATTATAAAGTAAACAGATATAGTATTATTAAGAGAGGGTTTTAACTGTTCTGCCAATTACTATACCATTATAATAAACCTCCATAGTATAATTTCCTTTTGTTAATTTATCGGCTCTTAAAGAAAAGAGCAGACGCTTTACTTCTCCCCTCAAATAATTAAAATTGAGCTTATAGGAATAAATTTTTTTCCCGTCAACCGTATTAAATGCACCCGATTCCCATCCGGAAGTTTTCAGTGCCCTGCCATCAGGTTGTATTACAACAACAAACATTTCTGCATTGGTTAATTGGCTATTATAATTGGTAACAGAAAAGGATCCGGTAAGTTTCTGGGCTCTGTCAGCCGTATTTGTTTCTGTTTCTTTATCATCATTAACAGCTATCGCCATAAGCCTCATATCTGATGCATTAAATACGGGATAAGTGGGATTGCTTTTTTCTACAGGTATTTTGCTATCGTTATTGGGCTGTTTTACAATTATTTCCGGAACAGTTGTTGGCTGTTTTAATTGGTTGAGTATGTTGTTAAGTTTTTTATTTTCAATTTCTACATCCTGGTTTTTATCCCTGAATACTTCAACTTTATTTTGTAGTTCCCCAATCTTCTTTTTGGCGATTGTAAAATCCACGTTGTTATTACGGTTAACTAAAATGTTCGTAATCTCATTTCTTAAACGATAAAATTCTTTCAGTTTAACGTCCAGTTGGGCTTTTAATGAATCGGAATTACTTAGTGTAGAATCAAGTTGCGAATCGAGGCTTTGGATGGTTTCTGTAAATACTTTCTGCAATGAGTCTCTCACCTGGTTTTTTATTACTGAAGTGTCAATTGTTATTGGTTTGGATTTTACACTTAAATCTTCATTTTTATTATAATACCTGTAACCCCATGTCCAGATCAGCACAAATGAAACCAATACTAATAGTAAGGATACTAAGAGTAATAATAAAGATTTACTATCTCTCATTATTTAACAATGTGTATTTTTAAAATACATATTTTACTTGAAGAAAATAAAGAAAATTATTTTAAAGAATTCTGATTCACATAAGCAGTAATCCATCCCACTGCCCCGTTTTTTACAAAATAAAAATTCTTATGTTCGTAAACACTTTCAAACTGGCGCATTATTTTTAACAGTAATCCTGTTCCGGCCATTAAAGCACGCTGGTCAAAAACCTGGTTCACCCTTTTAATTTCTTTACCAATTGCAGCTGAATCAAGGGTTTTATCACCTAAAGTTTTTACAATATAGTAATCTGATAAAGTGGGATACTGATTTAATATTTTTTCGCTGAATTTGGCAACTTCATTATAAGTAACAGGTACAACAGAATTATCGATTAATTCCGGATACATTAATGTAGCCAAAGCCCAGGCTATACCACCGCTGAAAGCTATGTTATCACTCAACGGATATGAGCCGCTTTCATTTACAGCATAAATGATATCCGAATTTTCTGCTCCGTAAAGAACCCTAGTCAGGTTTTTATTAAAATTATCGAGGCTGTTATTTCCTTCCAGGCGTTTTTCGGTTGCGTTATTAGTACTTTTTGTCCCCCATCCAATCTGAAAGAGTTTAAACTCTTTTGTATTTCCGTTCGGAAAATATCCACCCTTTGTATTTCCGCTTCCAATATCTATTAAAAAAGTGTTGTAGCGTTTTGTATCTGGTATAATACCCAGGTGCGAAAGACGGGCTTCTTCTCTCACATCAATTACAACCAGTTTTCTATCGGGTTCATTATTATTTAGTCTAAATGCATTAACCAATTGATCTATCCAGCTAAGCTTATTTTCTTTTACTGCCTGTATATTTACTCCACTGCTTATGGCAATAAAAACATGTTCAACCGGTATATGGTAGTCTTTTACAGCTACCGCATTTAATTTAATTAAAGCTGCCAATGTTGCCTGGAAAGTTGGTTGGGTAAATGATATAAAATCTGTGTTTATAGCGGTATCTTTTATAACATTATATGCTCCGGTTTCTTTTGAATTATTGTCTACTTCAACAACGCTGAGTTTTACACCTTTTGCACCAACATCAATTCCTGCAAAAACCGTAGAATTTTCATACTTCTTAACATAACTGTTTTGTGCCAAAAGCATATATGAGTTAACAACTAAAAACGCAGTCAGCAGGCAAGATCTAGATCTACAGATTTTCAGCATATTTACAATAATTTGATTAAAATTACTAAAATATAACATCGATTTATTTCATAATCTGTTCATTGTGAAAAAAATGTGATAAAAACAAGTAGATTTAGCTGAAGCTAAAATGTAATAATTAGCGACTCAAAAATTAAAATAATAAACTGTAAATAGTTTGAAAAACCAGATTTTTCTTATAATTTTATCATAATATTAAATTTTGGAATATTTACACCAAAGAACGCAATTGAATTTTTCAATCCCAACCCCCGGGAAACAAATTGATCAATTTTATTTTTAATTAAAATTTGCGTTATGAAAAAAATTTATTCAACAGGAATTTCAGATGTAGTAACAGCTATTGGCATCATTGTCGGTTTCTATGCTTTAATGGCATTGATCGTTATGGTAGCCTGGTAATACATTTTGAGCTTCATTTAAAAATCCTTTAAGTAAGTTTTAAAAACTTACTTAAAGGATTTTTAACTTTATCAATTAAAATACTTTGCGGCCAATTCAATTTATAGCAATACAATTTTCTCAATTACATCTCCACCCCTGATCTCATCAATAACCTCAATCCCTTCACTAATTTTTCCAAAACAGGTATGTATACCATCCAGGTGTTTAGTATTATTTCTGCTGTGACAAATGAAAAACTGGGAACCCCCTGTATTCAACCCCCGGTGTGCCATCGACATAACTCCGCGATCATGTATTTGTTTTACTCCCTTTAATTCACAGTTTATGGTATAACCCGGGCCACCAGAACCGGTGCCATTCGGGCAACCACCCTGAATCATAAAATCGGAGATAACCCGGTGAAAAGTGAGCCCATTATAAAATCCTTCGGTGATCAATTTTTTAAAGTTTGCTACAGCAATTGGTGCATCATCGTCATATAATTCAAATTTCATAACCCCTTTAACGGTTTCAATCTGGCCCTGGGTTAGTTTTACTTCACTCATTTTTTTTATTTTAATGAAAAATATTTAATTGATCTTTATACTGATATTTTTTTATACAGTTCATCAAACTGCTGCCCTACTTTTACAAAATTATACTTTAGTGCAGCCTGTTCTGCAATTGCTATTTTATCAAAGATATCTTTTTGCAAAATAAAATCCTTAAATTTTTCAGCCAGCACTAAAGGGTTATTTTCTTTTACAAATATTCCGTTCTTTCCTTCCTCAATCAATTCATGAAAAACCTCTATATCACTTATAATTACGGGAATGCCACATGCATTTGCTTCTATTAAAACACAACCAAAAGTTTCAAAACGGGAGTATAATACCAATGCATCGGATTGTTGGATGGCTTTGGCTAATTCAGTTTGCTGCACTTCGCCCATTACGAAAACATGATCTTGTAATTGAAAATCAGCGATCAGTTTTTGTAATACATCATTCATAGTACCATATAAAAGCATTTTAAATGCCGTTGTTTTTTTGAGCAAACTCAATGCTTCAAGTATAGCTTCAGTGTTTTTTTGATAATTCATATTTGAAATATGAATGAACTGAACAAAATCAGATTGTTGTTTATGAACAGGATAAAATATTTCTGTATCTACTACATTGGGTATTACCTGGTATTGAATAACTGGAAAAGAGTTTTGTATAGCCTTTCCCAAATATTGAGATACAACCGTAACCAGTGCTGCATTTTCTAGAATCTTATTAAGCCATTGTCGAAAGATTAAGGGATAGTTACTAATTTTAAAATCAGCATTTGGTAAATAACCTGTCCATTGTTCAGAAACAATAAAAGGAATATTCCATTTACGTTTTACCCATAATGCCAGCAACCCAGCCTTCATGGCAATTTGCACATGCACCAGGTCAGCTTTACCATTTATATGAAAATATGTTTTTATAGCTTTCCTGTAAAGCCAGATATATTTCCTTTGTGATAAATATTTATCAAGAATTTTTATCCCTGTTTTATGGGAAACATAATAAATAATTTCTTCTGTAAGGTTTCCGTTCGTTTTGATTTCTGTCTTAAAATCCTGTGTTATAGATTTTGATTCATCTTTTACTAAATAAATAACATGAACCCTGTTAAATAAAGAAACTGACTTGGCATGACGTTGCAGAAAGTCCCCATCAAAAGGACTTAGTTTATTTGGATACCAACTGGCTAACCACAAAACACTTTTCATAAATCAGTTCATTAAATAAAACACTACAATTATTAAGTCGCAGAAGACATTCAAGGAATTCTGCTTAACGATTTATAAAAACTTCTTTTATTTTTTTAATGTCGGAACTTTTTATAATGAATAATTGACTCAATGTAGTTTGAAATTCTTTTTTAAACATGATAATAATGTATCCCTGGTAAACCATATACCCGATACTGCTTATCAATGCGGCAGCATTAATCCCGTAATGAGGAATAAAAATAATATCCCCTATAAGAATTATAATTAAGGCATATACAGACCCGATAATATTTATCCTGATCTTATTCTTTCCGGCAAAATAGGCAGTTAAAGTAAACAAGCCGGATAATGACAAAATACCCGGCATCAACAACAAAAACGGTTGGTACATTTGTGAAAAACTTTCGCCAAATACAAAAGGGAAAAGCCATTGACCAACTAAACCTAAAATTATACAAACAACCAGGTAAAGAAAAAATATACTACGGGAAAGTAAGGTCAAAAGATGGTTTATACCTGATTTCTGCCCTCCTGCCGTCATTGGAAAAACAGCACCTGCCAGTATAGTAGGCATTATAAAAAACAAATGTCCCAGTTTTGAGACCTGGATATAATTACCTAATTGTTCAGTTGTGCAGTATTTCTCAACAAACAAATAATCTATTCGGTATAAAAGAAAGTAAATAATATTTCCGGCAAATGCCATTACACAATAACGGAATAATAAACGGAATTCAGCGATTGACAAAAAATGCAGGAACCCGTTTTTAATATATTTTAATTTTGCAGCTATGGCAACACAAATTCCTTGTATAAAAAAAGAACTAAAGTAAATGTAAAAGTAATTTTCGTTGTTAATGTAAGGAATGATTGACCTCCCATTATAAGGGATCAACATGATCAGGCAGATGGTGCTTATTAAATTAATCAAATTAGGTGTGATGAAATTATTCCTGGCATAAAAAAATCCGGAACAATAAGTAGTAAGCAGGTTACCGAAAATAAAAGTAACAGCCGAAAAAAACATTAAGGAGCCAGGTATACCGTTATATGCTTTATTAAAAAAGAAATATACTGTAATAAAAGTAACAAGTCCTGCCGCCAGTGACCACAATATTGAGAAATTAAATAATTTAGAAACCGGTATCTCTTCGTTGGCGCCAAAGTAAATGATGCCTGATTCTAAACTAAGGCTTGAAAAAACCAGTACTAAAGCATAAATACTGCTTATATAATAAATCGATCCGCTGATAGAAGCCTGGAAATGCCGGGCAATAAGAATATTAATGATAAATGCGGTAACATAATACAAGCCCCGCCAAAACATACTTTGAAATAAGGTTCTACCTGCCTGCATATCTTTTAAAAAGTGATCATTTTTATATAATCTGAGGTCTAAATCCTATATTTGAACAGCTCAAATTTAACGGAATACTCTATTAAAAAATAAAAAACAATTATCCATATTTTATGGCATTACTTCGAAAATTAAACAGCAAAGCAAAAACTGAAAATAACACAGGTTTCGGTGCAAATGCATCTGATTATGGAGGCCGTTTTTTAAATAAGAACGGAAAACCAAATATTGAAATTCAAGGTGTTAGTATTTTGAACCGGATCAGTTGGTATCATACTTTATTATCATTATCAAAATGGAAGTTCTTATTCATTATTTTATCGTTTTATATTGTCATCAATTTTGTTTTTGCAGGAATCTATTATAGCATTGGTGTTGAGCATTTAAACGGCATTACAAATGATACTGAATTAAGTAAATTTGGTGCGGCTTATTTTTTTAGTGCACAAACTTTTACAACGGTTGGCTATGGACATATAAGCCCGGCCGGATTTTTAGCCAGTTCAATTGCTGCTGTAGAAGCATTGGTTGGTTTACTGAGTTTTGCAATAGCAACAGGTTTATTTTATGGCAGATTCAGCAAACCACAAGCATACCTTAAATTTTCGCACAATGCAATTATTGCACCGTATAAAGATATTACCGCATTGATGATAAGAATGGCGCCTTATAAAAATACCACACTCACAGATGCAGAGGCAAAACTTACTTTAGGAATGTCAATAGAAGAAAACGGTAAAATGACAAATAAATTTTTTCCGCTTGAACTGGAGTTTAGCAAAGCAAATGCCTTAACCCTTAACTGGACCATTGTTCATCCTATAACAGAGGACAGCCCTTTTTATAATTTTACGGTTGAAGATTATGCAAATATTAACGGAGAGATAATGGTTTTCATTAAAGCATTCGACGATATGTTCAGTAATACTGTTGTGGACCGAAGTTCATACACACTCAAAGAGGTGGTGGTTGGGGCGAAATTCTTACCTATGTATCATCGTAATTCCACAGGCAATAAAACAATCCTGGAGCTTGAAAAACTAAACAGTTTTATTGAAGCAGATATCAGTTTTGCTTTTGCAAATAATATAAAAACTGCTTCTTTATAATTTTTTTATTTTAAACCGTTGATGATAACGGCAAAGTCTGCAGCAATTAAACTGGCCCCTCCAACCAATCCTCCATCTACATCAGGCTGTTTAAAAATGTCTTTTGCATTATTGGCTTTTACGCTTCCTCCATACAAAATTGAAATACTGTCTGCAACTGTTGTACCATATTGATCTGACATTATCTTCCTTATATGTGCATGCATTTCCTGAGCCTGTTCGTTGCTTGCGGTTTTGCCTGTACCTATTGCCCAGATAGGCTCATACGCAATAACAAAACCCGTTAATTGCTCAGCAGTTAAATGAAACAGGCTTTCTTTCAGTTGTGTTTCAACATAATTGTTTTCATTTCCAGCTTCCCTGATAGATAATGGTTCGCCGCAACAAAAGACCGGTTTTAAACCATTCTCCAGACAAATATTAATTTTTGCAGCCAGCATAGCATGACTTTCATTAAAATATTCACGCCGTTCACTATGTCCTATTATCACATAATCTACTGCAATACTTTTCAACATCTCAGCACTGACTTCCCCGGTGTAGGCACCGCTTTTTTTTTCATAACAATTTTGTGCAGCAACAAAAACATTTTTCTTTCCGGTTAATTTATTTTTAATATTGATGAGGTATGGAAAAGGAACACCAAATACAGCTTCCTGATTTTCTTTTAATGCATACGCTGTAGCCATCAGTTCATCCATTAAAGTTTCTGCCTGTTGTAATGTTAGGTTCATTTTCCAATTTGCTGCTGCTATTTGCTTACGCATTGTTGTTTTAATTTTTAGTATAGGTTGTAAATATCAGATAAAATTTGTTTTTCTCTTGCTGTAATCGTAAGTCCCTTTATTTTTTTCCAGTTATCAATATCCTGTAATGCTTTACTTAATTTATATTTTGTAATGCCATCTACGCCCCAGGAAAAGTTTTGCACCAGTTTGGGTGTAAGTCCTGCTGCAATTACATTACAACAAACACCAACCACTGTTCCGGTATTAAAAGAGGTGTTAATGGCAGCTTTTGAATAATCTCCCATCAATAGCCCGCCTTTTGTACCTGCACGCATTTCTTTTTTATCAGCATCAACCCAATATTTAACCTCTCCTGCATTATTTTTTACATTACTGTTAGTTGTACCGGCACCAAGATTACACCATTCACCCAATACACTATCCCCCAAATAACCATCATGTGCTTTATTGCTATAGCCAAATATTACCGAATTTTTTATTTCTCCGCCTGCAACACTAAAAGGGCCAATTGTTGTAGCTCCATAAATTCTGGTGCCCATTTTTACTATTGCTCCTTCACACAATGCAACAGGGCCTTTAATCATACTACCTTCCATGATAGTTACATTTTTACCGATATAAATAGGACCTTCGGCGGCATTTAAGATACAGTGCTCAGCCATAACACCTGACTCTAAAAATATAGCAGATGGGTTTACCAGTTTATTTGTTTTGGAGATTGATTTAGATTTTCGTTTCGCAGTTATCAATTCAAAGTCTTGCCTTATGGCCCAGTCATTCATTTGAAAAATCTGCCAGGGATATCGAATTACTTTTAATTCTCCCCGGTATTCAACTGAGTGATTCACTTTTATTTTATGCAATCCTAAAACTTCTTTATTTGAAAATTTATATGCCACTCCACCTTCCAGGGAAGAAGAAAGAAATTCGCCATGTTGAAGTTTTTTTATTTTACTGATCATAGCTTTTGAAGGGAGTACATTGGCATGAATAAGTAAATAATCATCTTTGCCGATACCTTTTTCAATTTTAATGGATTGTTCATTGTCCAGGTAATGATCTTCCCATTTATTTGCAGAAGGTATTTTTAGATAACGCTCCCATTTTTCACGAATGGTTAAAATACCGATACGAATATCCTGGATGTGACGGGTGTAGGTGAAAGGATGCAGATTCTCCGGTTTACAATATTCTTCAGTAAATATGATCTTTTGCATACTGTAAAACTACATAAAATAAAAATCCCCCCGGAGAACCGAAGGGACTTAAAGTATAGCCATGAAAAACAAACTTGAAATAAAGATAATGATCTCTATTAAATTATTTTGCCTTTTTTTCGTAACGTTTGTTGAACTTATCGATACGTCCTGCAGTATCTACCAACACATTTTTACCGGTATAAAAAGGGTGAGATGTATTAGAAATCTCCAGTTTGATAACCGGGTATTCTTTACCATCTTCATAAGTAACTGTTTCTTTTGAAGGAGCAGTTGAACGGCTCAAAAACTGAGTTCCGTTACTCATATCCTTAAAAACAACCAATCTGTAACTACCCGGGTGAATTCCTTGTTTCATATTTTTTAATGTTTTGTGCACGGGTTTTGCCGTACAATTATAGAAAGGCGCAAAGTTAGGGCATTTTATTGAATTTTAACTGTTGAACATCAAATAATAAAATACTTAGCTTTTCATATTTATGTACTGAAGGGCTATGTTTACACCCCAGGTCTTTGAAGCCTGGATAACTTCCTGTAAATCGTCTATTTTTTTACCGGTTACCCGTATAATATCATCCATGATGGCAACCTGTACTTTAAGGCCGCTATCCTTAATGATTTTTACAATTTTCTTGGCATCTTCCTGTTTAATCCCATTTTTTACAATGATCTCTTTTTTCACCACTTTTCCACTTTGAAAGGGTTCTTTGCTTAAATCATAAATTTCCGCTGCAAGGCCCTGTTTCATACTTCTGCTGATCATCACATCGATGATCTGCTGTATTTTCATTTCACTATCTGCCTCCAGGTTTACTTTATACTCCTTTTTATTCAGATCAATTACTACGTGTGATCCCTTAAAATCAAACCTGTTTGTAATTTCTTTACTTACGGTGTTTATGGCATTGTCGAGTGTTTGCAGGTCAACTTTACTAACAAGATCAAATGATGGCATAAATATATTTTTATCAAAAGTAAAAAACCTATCGCACAAAGGCGACAGGTTTTAAAAAAAAAACCATTTTTTATTGTTATTCAGCAGTCACGTTTAATTACCGCTTTTAACCCTGTTTTGTTCTTCACTTGCCCCTCCCGTTTTTCTGCCACTGTTAGCTTTTAATTTTCCTTTATTGAAACGGTAGGTAAAATTTATACTAACTGCACGGCTGTCATTTACATTTTTAAAGTTAGCATCAACCGTACCATATTTGCTGTATCCTTTAAATACGCTGCCGGCAAAAATGTCCCGGACATTTAAACGGATACTTCCCTTATTTTTTAATACCTGTTTGCTCAAGCCGGCATTTACCTGTGCTATTGGTTTAATATAAATAACTCCCTCTAATCCTTTACTCCGGTAAAATCCACTAAGTTCTGCAGACCATCCTTTACTGAATTTAAATTGCTGTTGCAATTGTACCATAAAACTGCAATTCCCAATTGAAATCTGTTCATTATTTACAACACCTTTAAAGTGATTATTGAAAACATTAGCATAGATATTTCCTGTCCACCATTTGGTTATAGATTTGTTTGCAGTTACGGCTAACCCAAATTGCCGGCTGCCTGCAATATTGGCTTTTTTTACAAATGTTTCATTGGTTTGGTCATTCTGCTGCAATACCATCTGTATGATATTGTTGGTACTGGTATAATTAATAGTAGTGGTTAAAAATCCTTTATAAGTATGGCTCAATTCGATATTGTGAGCAAATTGAGGGCTAAGGTTTGGATTTCCCTGCTCAAAAGTATACCTGTCTAAAAAATGAACAAACGGGTTCATATCTTCATAATCCGGCCGTTCAATTCTTCTTCCATAATTAATAACAAACTGGTTTTTTTGATTGGCATTATATTGCAGGTAAACTGTAGGAAACAACTGGAAATAAGACCTGTTAAATTTGGTTTCGGTATAATCAAATTTATTTTGGTTTGTGTTATATGTATATCCTTTTGATATTCCATTTGAATTAGTATTTTCCAATCTTAACCCAAACTGTGCACTCCATTTTTTCCCTAATGGCCTGCTGTAGTTCACATATGCAGCATTTATATTCTCATCATAAATAAAATGATTACTGCGGCCGCTGTCTAGTACTGAATAACCTGATTTTACACTATCATACCTGGCATTATTATCAGTTTTTACAAAGCTTGTTTTTAAACCAGCTTCAAACTTTGCTCCCTTTTTCAAAGGCAAAGTATAATCAGCTTTACCACTGTAAATTTTTATGTTGGTTGGTAATGTGCCGTTTAAAATATCAGGAGATTGGGTCTGATTACCCATGTTATCATAATAGGTGCTGGTAAGCGGCTGAAAGCTTGTTGATTTGTACTGAACAAAATCCAGATCGGCTGTAAGCTCCTGCCCTGCTGTATCTAATAAGGTTCTGATATTAAAATTGCTGCTGAAATTTTTCCACTTTTCATCATTTTGTGTATAGGCTTTTGTTTGATCCGTTAATATTCCGCCCGGGTTGTAGATAAAAGTATTTGTACTGCTTTGCCAGGTACTTGGGTTATAAAATCCATTTAAAACAACTCCTAAAGTCGTATTTTTTGATACTGAATAATCCATTCCTATTTTAGCCGTATAATTATGACTTTGGTTTACCATGTCTGACTCCTGGTCGAATATTGATTTAATATCCTTAGTATAAGAATCCCTGAAATTTCTGATAATATAAAGTTCCTGCCCCCGGCGATTACGGATGTAATTCAAATTACTGAAGAAGTTTATTTTACCATTCCGGTAATTGAAACTTAATGCTTCATTAAAACGGGCATACCTGCCTTGAGTGTAGCCGCTTGTTATACTTCCATTGTATCCAAACTGTTTGTTCTTTTTTGTTTTAATATTGATAACCCCTGCATTGCCGGCTGCATCATATTTTGCAGGAGGGTTGGTCATAATTTCAATTTGATCTAATTGGCTTGCAGTCATATTACGTAACATGTTTGCCAGGTCGGTTCCGCTTAAATAACTTGGACGTCCATCAAGATAAACTATAACACCTGCTTTTCCTTTTAAACTGATATTCCCATCTTTATCAACAGAAATTCCCGGAGATTTCTCCAATACTTCCAAAGCAGTATTACCTGCATTGGTAATGGATGCATCAACATTTACGATCATTCTGTCAAGCTTCCTTTCAATCAATAGTTTTTTAGCAGTAACTGAAACCTCTTTTAAAGCTTTCTCGGCAGGAACAAGTTGCATAACACCAACATTTGCTGATAAGTTTTCTGCTGAAATTGAAAATGTGGTACTGTAGGATCTGGTATGGCCAACGGATGTTGCCAATATTAAATATTTACCTTCTTTTACATTTTCAAATGAAAAATTACCGTCTTTGTCTGTTACAGCAACTTTTACTAGGCTTGAATCTTTTGCTCTTAAGAGCGAAACTGAAGTGGCGTCAATGATCTTTTGATTACCCCCATCTTTAATACTTCCGGTTACTTTAGCTCCGGATTGTGCAAAACTGCATATGGCAATGCTCATAGCAGCCAGCAGGCTGAAAAATTGTTTCATGGCTTTACTTTTTGTTTTTTATGGCTATTAAAAAAAGCAGTTATATATTTTAATAACTACTTCACAAAAGTAAGTACTATGCTTTACATAGTATATTGTTTTGTATTAGACGGTCAATTTCAGGGATATTTGGTATATACCCTTATACGTTCTATTAAACCAAACGTTACAATGAAGGAAAGAAAGAGATTTATAAGGCTTATTTAAGCAGTAGCTGTTGCCCTTTTTTTAACTACAATTATTAAGATGAGACCTGTTAAAATAAGGCATGGTGAAATAATTTCGGCCTGCGTAGGATGAAATCCAAAGATTGTGTAGGTATTGTTTACCCTTATCAATTCTATAGCAAATCTTTCTATTCCGTTTAAGATGAGATAAATACCAAACATAACACCTGGCACTTTTATTCTTCGCCTCAATTTCCATAAAATTAAAAACAATAAAGTACAAACAATAGTTTCATAAAAAGATGTTGGAAAAACCGGCTGGGGCAAAGCCCTGCAATGCTCATCATTGCAGCCCGCGATGCTGACCCCATCTTTATTTACATTATTTGGAAAAGTATAAGCAAACATCCAAACTGGTAAAAAGGCAGGTGCTTTAAATGATTTATGTGGAACTTTGGCAAGGCTTTCGTAGGTCCTGTCTGTTACAGGTGTCAAAGTCGAATCAGCTTTGTAAATCTCACCATTTAAAAAATAGGTACTGTTCTTTTCAAGATTCTTTTGAAAATCTCCCGGCCCGGCCTCTAAAACTTTACCATCAGCATTGGTAATATAAGCACTATTAAAAATACCCCAATCACCATCCCCGGATACCTGGCATCCAATACGGCCAACAGCATATGCCAGTAATAATGCCAGACCTGCAGCATCAACCAGGTGAATTATTTTTATCCCTTTTTTAGCTGCATACCAACAAATAGCTATTGCTGCTAAAATTAAACCACCATAAAAAGTTAATCCGCTCGCCGAAAAAATTCTGGCAATTGGATCTTTAATAAAATCGTTCCAATTTTCGAGGTTATCAAACAATTTAGCACCGATAATTCCAAAAATCAAACCAAGGATAATTATATCTCCTACCCTGTCATGTGGCCAGATTCTAACATGCCTGTGCTCAGGTTCTTTTAACTTTTGTTTATTCTTATCCCCCCATTTTAATCCTGTAAGTAAACCCGCTATTAATAAACCCCCAAGTATATTTCCACCGCTGGAAAAAATATAATCCTGCGGATTTACCCCTTCCGGTTTAGTAAAAAAAAGTCCGAAAATCTTATATCCGAAAATAAAACCAACAACAGCATTTATGATTAATTCGCTGATTGAAGCAGGTTTACCCACTGTAATCATCTCTTCACGTGGCGATAATAATCCCTGCTTTTCTTTACGCTGCAATTCGCTACTTAAAACAATTGCAGCTGTTACAAAGCCCATGGCAACCATCAGTCCAAATGTATTTAAAAAGCTTAAAGCTTTCCACTCAACTCCAAACCAGTCTTTAAATACGTAATATAAATTGGGATACATGGGCTAATTTAAGTTTTTTAAAACAGGACTGCAATATATTCAATTAATCAACGCTGTGGTAATAGAAAACCTCCTGCATTAAACAGGAGGTTAATATTTAGTACTCACCCAAAAATTAAAGAGTTTACAATATTGAGTTTAGTTACAATATTGTTCAAATGCACCAATCAGATTTTCAGCAATCATTTGTGCACTTCTTCCTTCAATATTATGGCGTTCAATAAAATGAACCAGTTTACCATCTTTAAATAAAGCAATGGCAGGAGAAGAAGGCGGATAAGGCATTAAATGCTCTCTTAACTTACTTACAGCTTCAACATCAAATCCGGCAAAACTTGTTGTGATATGATCAGGCTTTTTTGCTGTATTATTAACTGCCATTAAAACTCCCGGACGGGCAGTTCCTGCACTGCAACCGCAAACTGAATTTATCATTACCAGTGTGGTGCCTTTTTCGGCAAGCGTATTTTCTACGGCATCGGCCGTTAATAATTCAGAAAAGCCATTCTCGGTTAACTCTTCTTTCATCGGTATTACAATTTCTTCTGGATACATATGTCTTTTTTATTTTTTTGCAATGTAAAATTACATACTTCTTTTTAATTACATCCAAACCCATTAATACATTTCCCGATATCGAAATGAACAAAAAGGAAATTATGGCATTAGCAATTCTCAGTAACGGTCATTATGACTTCTAATTATCATCATTTTTGAAAAATTGTCTTATAATTCCGCTTGGAATATAATTTGAAGACTTCATACTGAATCACAAAATTTAAAACCTAAAAAATAATAGCTATGACACTTGTAAAAGTTAACAACCCGATCAACAAATCCTTTGATGGATTAATGAATGAATTATTTAATGAACTGCCAATGAATTTTGGCAAATCGATCCGTGAAGATGTTTTACATTTTCCACCTGCCAACATTACCGAAAAAAATGATCTTTACCTTATTGAATTAGCTGCACCCGGTATGGAAAAAGCTGATTTTACAGTGCAACTGGATGGCAAAGTTTTAACTATCAGTACTGAGAAAAAAGAAGAAGTAAAACCGGAGAATGAAAAAATAATCCGGAAAGAATTCAGCTATAAATCTTTTAAACGCAGCTTTACACTGGATGAAAAGATTGATGCAATCAACATTACAGCCAGGTACGAAAATGGAATTTTAAAACTTGAACTTCCAAAAAAAGAAGAAGTTAAAAGTGGGGCTAAAGAAATTACGATTCAGTAAACAAGCAGGTTTTTCATAAAGTACATACAGTTGGTTTGCATTGCCTGGCAGCAGGCAGTAAAAAACCTTCTCAGTCCTGAGAAGGTTTTTTTATTTTTTTAGTACCCCAATATCTTCAACATACTTTGCGCAGTTTGTTCTTTTGCATAAACCCAATCAACCAGTTTGCCATTTTTATCCTGCCCTACAATTATATGCTTAGGCGAAGGAATCAGGCAGTGTTTAATTCCCCCATATCCACTTATCTGGTCCTGGTAAGCGCCGGTATGAAAAAAGCCCACATACAAAGGTTCTCCCTCGCCTACCTTTGGCAAAAACACTTCATTAATATGTTCTTCACTGTCGTAATAATCATGGCTATCGCAGGTTATACCGCCCAACACCACCCGCTGGTATTCATTATCCCATTTATTTATCGGTAACATTAAAAATTTTTCGCCAATGCCCCATGTGTCCGGTAAAGTTGTTATAAAAGAAGAATCGATCATGTACCAGGTCTCTTTATCATTCTGCATCTTCTGGCCTATTACACTGTAAATATGCGCCATGCTCTCTCCTACTGTATAACTGCCAAACTCTGTAAAGATATTCGGCATGGGAACCTTGCTTCGTTTGCAGGCCAACTTAATATTTCGCACAATCTCATTAATGATAAACTGGTAATCGTATTCAAAACCCAGCGAATGTTTTATAGGGAATCCTCCGCCAATATTTATAGAATCCAGTTCGGGACAGATCTTTTTTAACTGGCAATACAGATTAATTACTTTATTCAGTTCGCTCCAGTAATAAATATCATCTTTAATGCCTTTGTTTAAAAAGATATGCAG
This sequence comes from Chitinophagaceae bacterium, assembly GCA_043748745.1. GTDB lineage: Bacteria > Bacteroidota > Bacteroidia > Chitinophagales > Chitinophagaceae > Ferruginibacter. The sequence continues at coordinate 32,063 of JAYVEQ010000026.1, forward strand.
CATCTTTAATTGAAACCGGTGCTCATTACCTTCAATCTTATCTACATAAAATTCAAGTATATCTTTTGCACGAATGCCCAGCCTGGATGTATAAAAAGGAAAGTTCGGCTCTTCATCAGCAGCTACACGAATGCCCAGGTTAAAAGGTACTTTTACAGATTTATTATATGCCCGCAGCTCATCTACATTATCCAAAACCGGAATTACATTTTTAAATCCGCTGTTTATAAGCCCTGCGATCCGGTTGGTGTATGGTTTTTGTTTATACCCGTTACAAATGATAAAAGTGTCTTTATTGATCTTTCTTTTAGCGTATAATTTTTTTACGATATCAATATCATAGGCATAAGACGTTTCTAAATGAATATCATTTTTCAAAGCCTCTTCTACAATAAAAGAAAAGTGAGAGCTCTTGGTGCAATAACAATAATTATACTCCCCTTCGTACTTATGCTTTTTAAAAGCTACAGCAAACATTTTTTTTGCCTTGTTTATCTGCTTGCCTATTTTAGGCAAATAAGTAAGCTTTAATGGTGTACCGTACTTATCAATCAGTGCTTTCAGATCAAGGTCGTTATATTGTAAATACTCGTTCTTCACTTTAAAATCTTCCTGCGGAAAATTAAAGGTTTGATGCACCAGGTCGTTGTAGGTATTATCCATTTATTGTACTGCTTGATTTGGGTGATTAAATAATTTTACAAATGTAACAGAATGTGGAAATTTCAGGCATAAAAAAACCGGAAGTGAACGCATCACAACCGGTTTATATAAATTACAGCAGGCAGTTTATTTAACCGACTCTACTAATTTCTTAAATGTTTCCGGCTCATTCATAGCCAGGTCGGCCAAAACCTTGCGGTTAAGGTCAATTTTCTTAACAACCAGTTTGTTTATAAATTCACTGTAGGTCATTCCTTCAGCTCTTACAGCTGCATTAATACGGGCAATCCATAATGTGCGGTATTCACGCTTTTTTAATTTACGGCCAACGTAGCTGTACGTTAAACCTTTTTCCATTACGTTTTTGGCAACGGTGTATACATTTTTACGCTTACCATAGTATCCTTTGGCAGCTTTTAATATTCTTTTGCGGCGGGCCCTGCTGGCTACTGCATTTACTGAACGTGGCATATCTTAATTTTTTTAAAGTTAATAGTTTGATTTGCTTATAGCTAATGGCTATTAGCTGTGTAGCTTATTTAAGTCCCAATAAACGTTTTACAAAATGCAGGTTTGCATCACTTACTACGCCGTCATGACGCATATTACGCTTACGTTTTTTACTCTTTTTTGTTAAGATGTGACGTTTAAAAGCTTTCTGGTGAGTGATCTTACCTGTACCGGTAACTTTAAAGCGCTTTTTAGCGCTGCTGTTGGTTTTAACCTTTGGCATTACATAACTGTTTTTAGTTACTCCCTACTGGCGTTCCCGAAACTACGGGACTCTTGTTGAGCCTTGTGGGAAATGTCTGAAAAAAGAAAAGCTCTTATTTCGGGCGGCAAAGATAGGGGTAAACAGCCGGAATTAGCAAGATTTGAGGAAGTTTTTTGATCCGGGCATTAGTTTCCTGAAACAGTAAATGTTCCGTCGCACTCTTTTTGCCATTGATTTTATGACAAAATCTAAAATATTAGCGCTGTTTACTAATCAGATTACTTATCATTCATCCATCCCCTCACTCCCTTCAGCCGTTTTACTGGAGTTAGTAAGCATTTTATTTATGGTATCAATTTCGGCAGGGGTAAAATAACGCCATTTGCCGGGGGGCAGACCGGTTAATGTCACATTCATGATACGGGTACGTTTCAGGCTTTCCACATTATAACCGAGCGCCTCACACATGCGGCGTATCTGCCGGTTTAGCCCCTGGGTTAAAATAATTTTAAAACGGTTGGGGCACTCCTGCTTTACAAAACATTTTTGTGTAAGCACTCCCTGGATACGTACACCGCTTCGCATTTTATTGATGAAATCTGTTGTTATAGGTTTATCTACTGAAACGATGTATTCTTTTTCGTGCTGGTTACCGGCACGCAAAATTTTATTTACAATATCACCATCATTGGTTAAAAATATCAGGCCTTCACTACGTTTATCCAAACGGCCAATGGGAAATATCCTTGTTTTAAAATTTACATAATCAATGATATTGGTTTTGTCTTTCAGATCGGTGGTGCAGGTAACGCCTTTGGGTTTGTTAAGTGCCAGGTAAACAGCTGCCTTCTTTTTTTTGATGGGTTCGCCATCTACTAAAACTAAATCATGCTCTCCCACCCTGTTTCCTTTTGTTGCTTCTATTCCATTTATGGTTACCCTTAATTGCTCAATATATTTATCTGCTTCCCGGCGGGAGCAAAAGCCTGTTTCGCTGATGTATTTATTTAAACTGGTATCCATGTTGCTGTAAAATTAAAAAAGGGAAGTAAGAACTCCCCTTTTAATTTTATAGTATTAGTTTATTAAAGTTTATCTGCTGCCTGTTGTTTTCTTTTTGATAGTTTGGCCTTTGGTGCAAACATAACCAGCATCCTTTTCCCTTCCATTTTTGGTAACCCTTCCAAAGCCCCAACATCTTTTAAGCGATCGGCAAATTTTAATAATAACAATTCACCTCTTTCTTTAAACATAATGGCACGTCCTTTAAACTGTACGTGTGCTTTTACTTTATCACCATCCGATAAAAATTTCTCGGCATGTTTTACTTTAAATTCAAAGTCATGATCATCTGTATTGGGTGTAAAACGAATTTCCTTAACCTCACTGGTCTTTGATTTCGCTTTCATTTCTTTCTTCTTCTTCTTCTCATCGTACAAAAATTTGTTGTAGTCGATGATCCTGCACACGGGTGGTTTTGCGCCCGGTGAGATTTCTACCAGGTCTAACTCCTGTTCTTTTGCTATTTTAATTGCATCAGCAATTGAATAAACACCGGGTTCTAAATTTTCGCCAACCAACCGCACTTCAAGTGCTCTTATCATGTGGTTGGTACGGTGCTCCTGTTGTTGTTCTTTTTTAAAACGGGGGTTAAATGTGCCCCTGGGTCTTGGTGGAAATGCCATTTACAATTTTTAGTTTACAATGTTGTTTTTTAGTAGCTAAAAGGATAAAAGAGAAAAAAAGAATTCCTTAATTTTTATCGTCTTATCAAAAATTTTATTCTTTAATTTAAAATGAGATGCTTTGTTCCTCTCGCCGGGTCCTGCGGACAGCATGACAGAAAATTATTCCGCTCTTCTTTCTTTTATTTCAGCAACTATTTCATTCACAAATTCAGTTACATCTTTTGCACCCAGATCTCCTTTACCCTGTCTGCGTATGGATGCTTTTCCTTCGTTCATTTCTTTCTCACCGATCACCAGCATGTAGGGTACTTTTGCCATTTCTGTATCCCGTATCTTCCTTCCTATCTTCTCGTTCCTGTCGTCAATCTCAGCACGAATATCAGCTTTTTTCAGCGTTTGCAAAATTGTATTTGCGTAATCCATGAACTTATCGCTGATGGGCAATATTTTTACCTGCAGCGGTGCCAGCCATGCCGGGAATTTTCCGGCATAATGTTCCAGCAAAAATCCAATAAATCTTTCGTGGGTTCCCAATGGTGCCCGGTGAATGATCAAGGGCACTTCGGGCTGGTTATCCTTATTGGTAAAACTAAGTTTAAAACTTTGGCCCTGGGCAAAATCAACCTGGTTGGTTGCCAATGTAAATTCTTTACCGATTGCACTCCATATCTGCACGTCAATTTTAGGTCCGTAAAATGCTGCTTCATTCTGTACTTCTACAAAAGGCGTATTGGTATCAATTAGAACCTGGCGTACCATATCCTCCGTTTCCTTCCAAAGTTCCGGTTCATTCACATATTTTTGCCCGAGTTTAGCGGGGTCGTGCAGGCTAAGGCGCATTACATATTTATCTACCCCAAATATTTTAAAATACTTGATATACATTTCATTTACTGCCCTGAACTCCTGGGCAAATTGTTCTTTGGAACAATAAATATGTGCATCATTCATGTGCAGGCAACGCACCCTCATCAGCCCGAATAATTCACCGCTTTGTTCGTAACGATAGCAGGTGCCATATTCTGCAATACGGTAAGGCAGGTCTTTATAACTCTTTTGCTCGGCATCAAATATTTTATGATGATGAGGGCAGTTCATCGGTCTCAGGTAATATTTTTCGCCGTCCATTTCCATTGGAGGAAACATACTATCGGCATAATAAGGTAAATGCCCGCTGGTGAGGTACATGCTTTCTTTTGCAATATGCGGCGTAACCACTCTTTTATATCCTGCTGTATTTTCAGTTTCTTTAGCCAGCTTTTCCAGTTCTTCAATAATAACAGTACCGTTGGGCATCCATAATACCAGGCCGGGGCCTACATTATCATCCATGGTATAAATGCCCAGCTCTTTGCCTAATTTACGGTGATCTCTTTTTTTTGCTTCTTCCAACATCAATAAATATTCATCCAGTTCTTTTTGATTGGGGAAAGTAACACCATAAATACGGGTAAGCTGTTTATTTTTTTCATCACCTTTCCAGTATGCTCCTGCAATGCTGGTAAGTTTAATGGCTTTAATAAAACCGGTGTTAGGAATATGCGGCCCACGGCACAGGTCAGTAAAATCTCCCTGGGTATAAAAAGTAATTTCTCCATCAGTTAATCCACTTAATAGATCCAGTTTATACTCATCGCCTTTTTCCGTAAAATATTTTACCGCTTCATCTTTGGCAATTACTTTACGAACATAGCGGTTGTTTTGCTTAGCCAGTTCGTTCATCTTTTTTTCTAACAGGGTAAGCTCCTCTTCTGTAATTTTTTTATCGCCCAGGTCCATGTCGTAATAAAATCCTTTATCAATGGCAGGGCCAACCCAGAATTTTACGCCGGGAAAACCTGCTTCAACTGCCTCGGCCATTAAATGTGCAGATGAATGCCAGAAAGTTGATTTGCCATCTGTATCATCCCAGGTAAGTAATTTAAGTAAGGCGTCCTCTTCAATAGGTCTAGCAGCATCCCATACCTGCCCGTTTATATTTGCAGCCAAAACTTTTCTGGCCAATCCTTCGCTGATAGATTTAGCTACATCAATAGCTGAAGTTCCCTTTTTATATTCCCTTACTGCGCCATCTGGTAATGTTATCTTTATCATATCTTTATTGCCTGCCTTTTACGCCATGCAGGCTGCAAATTTAACGAAGTATTAGCTATGGAAAAATTTATCTAAAATATCTTTGTAAATGATGAAAAGAATTATACAATTATTATTTACTCTCCTGATTTCTACCCTGCTGCATGCGCAAAACTTTAC
>JAYVEQ010000027.1:0-13926 GCA_043748745.1 Chitinophagaceae bacterium
ACGTTGCCTGTAATTTTATGCCTCTGTGGGTGTTCCCCAAATCAGCAGCAAGCCAACTCTTTTTCCGCCGCCGCAGTTAGCTGCATTGCCGGCGTCTGGTTTTCAACCAACGCCATATCAAAGCAATCAACATAACACAGCAGATATTATCATTTTACTTACTTTATTTGTGCTATTAACAGTTATATTTTAATTTTTATCACATTTATTTTAAAAAATATAAACATAATTTTAGTAATTAACAATAGTTGTTTAGTTTTTAGTAATTATATTTTAGTTTATTGAAACTTTATTTTAGTATTTATAATATTTGTTATTGTATTTACCAAAATTATTTTGTACATTACCATATTACTTTTAATTTTTAACATAATAATTATGCTTTCTATCAACTTATCGCCGCTTTTTAAGGCCCGGGGCATTCAAAAGCCCTACACATTTCTGGTTAAAGCTGGCTTTACCCCTTTTACAGCAAGTAATATATTAAACAACAATAGCCGGGTCTTCCGCTTAAACCATATCGAAAAGCTATGTTCCATACTCGTTTGCGAACCAAACGACTTGTTGCTCTTTACACCCGATAAGGGCAGGCAGTATGCCCCCAATAATCCCCTGCTTAAACTCTCCCACGACGATACCAACAGCAATTGGCCAGATACACTGGCCACCATGCCCTTTAAAGAATTAAAAGAAGCAACCAAAACCATCATTAACAGTGGTAATCAATAAAATTCAGCAAATAATTTAAAGCTTGTGTGCCTGCAAAAAAATTTGTTTCTTTAATTACATATTTTAAAACAAAAAATCATGGCAAAGTATCAGGCTAAAACAACCGAAACTGAACTCAGTGTAGCGGACTTTATTAAAAAAATTACTGAGACACAAAGGCAAAAAGATGCACAGGCTATTGTTGACATCATGCAAAAGCAATCGGGGTTTCCACCAAAAATGTGGGGACCGGCCATTATTGGTTTTGGCAGTTATCATTATATATATGAAAGCGGTCATGAAGGAGATGCTCCTTTAATTGGTTTTTCGCCAAGGAAAAATGAGTTTGCGCTTTACCTGTCTTCGGCTTTTGATAAGCGGGAAGAATTGCTTAAACAGTTTGGCAAACACAAAACAGCCAAGGCCTGTATCTATATAAAAAAGATGGAAGACATTAATGTTGAGGTACTGAAAAAGATGATTGCCAATTCTGTTAAGTATTATAAAACAAAGTTTAGGTAACCATAAAACAACTGCACAATGAAAAGTTTATTTGATAAAGGCAGTTACGAAGAGATTATCCGCCGCATGAATGCTTTAACACCTGATATGCAGCGGCAATGGGGCAAGATGGAAGTGGCACAAATGCTGGCCCATTGCAAGGAAGCCTTTAAAGTGCCACTCAGCGATAAAAAAATACCCCGTATGTTCATGGGCATACTGCTGAGCTGGATAGTGAAATCGAAATTATACAACGAAGAGCCCTGGAAAAAAAATTTGCCTACTGCACCCAACTTTTTAATAAAAGACCAGCGAGATTTTAATACAGAAAAAAAGGAGCTAACCGAACTGATCACAAAATTTTATTCAGGCGGGCATGGCAATGTGGGTAAATTTCCACATCCTTTTTTTGGAACATTATCGCAGGAGCAATGGGGCAAGAGCATGTACAAACATTTAGATCATCATTTAATGCAGTTTGGAGTTTAGCTGTAAGGCTGCTAAAGATAGTTTTTCATTCAAATGCTTGCTGTGTTTTTTTGGCTGCTAAATATAAAAAGATGTGGCAGTGGCCAGGCCGCTACAATTTCATCAACCTGTTGGCTGCTTCTTCCAACGTATTTTCATTTTTAGAAAAACAAAATCGTAACACTTTATTATCTGTCCCGTTTTTATAAAAGGCTGATGTGGGTATAGTAGCAACACCATATTCTTTTGTTAAACGGATGGCAAAATCTTTTTCATTTTCATTGCTGATGTTACTGTAACTGTATAATTGAAAATAACTGCCGTAGGATGGCAGGGCCTTAAACTTTGTTTGCTGCATCATAGCAAGAAAGTGATCTCTTTTCTGTTGTAAAAAAGTACCAAGTTGCAGATAGTTCTCTTTTTGTTTTATAAATTCAGCCAATGCAACCTGTATCGGGCTGTTGCAGGTAAAGCAATTGAACTGGTGTACTTTTCTGAACTCCTTCATCAATACCGGCGGTGCAACACAATAGCCAAGCTTCCAGCCGGTGCAGTGGTAAACCTTGCCAAAAGAAAAACAAACAAAACTTCTTTCATACAGATCGGGATAGCGTAACATGCTTTCGTGTTGCTTACCATCAAAAATTAAATGCTCATACACTTCATCGCTCAAAATAAAAATGCCCGTGCCTTTAACGATGCTTTGCAATTGTATAATATCATCTGCACTCAACACAGCGCCCGTTGGGTTGTGTGGTGTGTTTAGCATGATGAGTTTTGTTTTGGGTGTAATTTTTTGTTTTACCAGCTCCCAGTCAATTTTATACTCCGGAAATACCAGCGGAATTAAAACCGGTACGCCTCCGTTTATTTCAATGTTGGGGATATAGCTGTCGTAAGCAGGTTCAAAAACGATCACTTCATCGCCGGGTTGCAGTATAGTGGTGAGTGCTGTATAAATAGCATAAGTACCCCCGGGTGTAATGGTGATTTCTGTTTCGGCATCAATGGCTGTTGCATAAAGCCCGGTAATTTTTTCAGCCAGCTGTTCTCTTAATGCCGGCAGGCCATTCATGTGCACATATTGATTATTGCCGTTTTGCATGGCTTTGTTTACCAGCGCAATCAACTCTGCGCTCATGGCATAATCCGGAAAACCCTGACCGAGGTTAATGGCTTTGTGCTGGTTGGCCAATACACTCATCACCGTAAAGATGGTGGTACCAATATTTGGCAGTTTACTTTGTATGGCTGGTATCAACAGATTGTATATTTAAGATCTGCTTTATAAAAATTTATCTCCTTTGTTCCTTTTTATTTCTGCCACATATTCTTTTATCTCCTGCTCTTTTTCTTTTTTACAGATAAGTAAAACGTCTTTGGTATCTACCACCACAAATTCATCAAGCCCCTGCAGCACAACCAGTTTTTTATTATCGGCATGTATCATATTATTAGTAGCATCAATCACCATCACATTATTTCCGGTAACGGCATTGCCCAGGTAATCTTTTTCCATATTTTCATAAGTACTCGACCAGGCACCCAAATCGCTCCAGCCAAAAGAAGAGGGGATGATATATACATTATCTGCTTTTTCCATTACGCCGTAATCAATGGAAATATTTACACATTGCGGATAAATACGCTCAATGGCTTCTTTTTCTTTTTTGGTATTGAAGTGGCTTTTTTCGGCTTCAAACACTTCCGTCATTTCGGGTAAATGTTTTTCAAAAGCTTTAATAATATTTTTTACCTGCCACACAAAAATGCCTGCATTCCATAAAAAGTCGCCACTGGCTAAAAATGTTTTTGCCAGTTGCAGGTCGGGTTTTTCGGTAAACGTTTTTACTTTAAAAACATTTTCACTAACCGCATGCTGATCGAACTGGATATAACCATACCCTGTATTGGGATGTGTAGGTTTAATGCCCAGGGTTATTAATGCTTTAATATGAGCTGTGAACTGCAATGCATCTGCACAAACTTTTTTAAATCCTTCGGCATCAGAAATAATATGATCAGCAGGTGCACATATTAAATTGGCATTGACATTTACCTGCTGCAGTTTATAAGAGATATAGGCAATGCAGGGAGCGGTATTTTTCCGGGAAGGTTCACATAAAATATTTTCGGCAGGCAGCTCCGGTAACTGTTCGGCAACAATATCTCTGTATTGCTCAAAGGTTATAACATAAATATTTTCGGCTGGAATAAATTTGGTGAACCTGTCGTAGGTGTCCTGTATCAATGTTCTGCCGGTATTTAAAATATCGAGAAACTGTTTGGGGAAATCTGTACGGCTGATGGGCCAAAACCTGCTTCCGATGCCACCGGCCATAATAGCCACGTAATTATTTTTATTCATACTTTATTTAAATGATCCCTTCTTTTACCAGGTCGTGTAAATGAATAATGCCTGCATAAATTCCGTTAAGCTCTACAACCAACTGGCTGATATTATTTTTCCGCATTTCATCCAGTGCATTAACAGCCAGCACATCGGCACCAATCGTTTTAGGATTACTGCTCATAATATCCTTTGCCCGCAGGCTTGCAAATGTATCTGTCTTTTCCAGCATTCGTCTTAAATCGCCGTCGGTAATAATGCCTAAAATATTTTCTGATTCGTTAACAACAACTGCAGCTCCCAATCTTTTATGTGTCATTTCAACAATCACTTCTTTAATAGTTGCTGTTGGTAATACTTTTGGTTTTTCATTTTGTCCCGATAATTCCTGTACCCTTAAGTATAATTTTTTTCCCAGCATCCCGCCCGGATGAAATTTTGCAAAATCATTGGTGTTAAATCCTTTCAGCTCCATCAGGCAAACAGCCAACGCATCACCCATTACCATTTGTGCTGTGGTGCTGCTTGTTGGTGCAAGGTTATTGGGACAGGCTTCCTGGTCAACCGTTGTATTTAAAACAATATCGCTGTGTTGTGCAAGAAAAGATTTTGTGTTACCCACCATGCCTATTAATGTATTACCGAAATTTTTTACCAACGGGGCCAACACTTTTATTTCGGGGCTGTCGCCGCTTTTGCTGATCACCATTACCATATCATCAGCCTGTATCATACCTAAATCGCCATGAATGGCATCTGCAGCATGCATAAATATTGAGGGAGTGCCGGTGCTGTTTAGTGTGGCAACAATTTTTTGAGCAATCACGGCGCTTTTTCCAATACCGCTTACAATAAGTCTTCCTTTGCTCAGCGCAACCTGCTCTACAGCCTTTACAAAATCTGCATTGATAAAAGCTTTCAGCCCGTTAATGGAGTTGGTTTCTAACTCAATGGTGCGTAATGCAACTGGTATGATATTATCGGTATCCATCAACTTGCCGCAAACCTACTCTAAATCAGTCATAATGCAAAGAACGGTATTTATAGTATAATAGCTACAAGGCCTGGATAAAATTTACAGGCTGGTAATTTTTTTGCCGCTTGGTTTATTTTGATTAACTTAAGTGATTGAAAATTTAGTTAAATAATAACTGATTATCCTGATTGGGTTTGATTTTGCGGCAGTTTTGAATTAACTTCGCTGCCCCTTAAAAAAGCCTGTTATAAAAAATAAATACAGACAAATAATCAAATCAACAGGAAGGTAAAAATTATGGCAAAAGCAAAGTCCAATATAAAAGAACCAAAAATAAAGACCGCTATAAAAGCAGCTAAACTGAATGAACCCGACCTTGCCACACAGCTGCAAAACCAGTTTGGTTTTGATGGCTTTAAAGGGCCGCAGGAAGAGATCATACAAAGTCTCCTTGCCGGCAACGATACATTTGTTATCATGCCAACGGGTGGTGGCAAAAGTTTATGTTATCAATTGCCGGCCATCATCAGCGAAGGTGTTGCCATAATTGTTTCTCCGTTAATTGCATTAATGAAAAACCAGGTTGACTTGGTACGCAGTTACAGCAGTAAAGATGATGTGGCCCATTTTTTAAACAGCACATTAAATAAAGGCCAGCAAAAAATTGTTAAGGATGATCTCGTTACGGGCAAAACAAAGATGTTGTATGTAGCACCTGAAACGATGACGAAAGAAGAGAACATTGCTTTTTTTAAAAGCCTTAAAATTTCTTTTTTTGCGGTTGATGAAGCCCATTGTATTTCGGAGTGGGGTCATGATTTCAGGCCAGAGTACCGGAGGTTGAGAGAGATGATGGACCTGATTGATGAAAAAATTCCGGTTATTGCATTAACTGCAACAGCTACACCAAAAGTGCAAAGCGATATTGTAAAAAACCTGGGATTACGCAAACCGAAGATCTTTATCTCTTCTTTTAACCGGCCCAATTTATATTACGAGATCCAGCCTAAAATAAACCTGGAGCAAACCAATAAAAGTATTGTTCGTTTTATTCAGCTGCACAAAAATAAAAGCGGTATCATTTATACCCTCAACCGCAAAACAACCGAAGAGCTGGCAAAAATGCTGGTAGCCAATGGCATTAAAGCTGTTGCTTATCATGCCGGGCTGGACAGCAAGTTGAGATCTGAAAGGCAGGACCAGTTTTTAAATGAAGATGTGGATGTAATAGTTGCCACCATTGCTTTTGGTATGGGAATCGACAAGCCGGATATCCGTTTTGTTATTCATTATAATATTCCAAAATCAATTGAGAATTATTACCAGGAAACCGGCCGTGGTGGCCGTGATGGCATGGAAGGAAAATGTATTCTCTATTACTCTCATAAAGATGTGGCCAAGCTGGAGCACCTGATGAGAGACAAACCGCTCAGCGAAAGAGAAGTTGGCGCACAGCTGATAAATGAAACGGTTGCTTATGCCGAAAGCAGTGTGTGCCGCCGTAAAATTCTGCTGCATTATTTTGGTGAACACTACGATGATAAAAAGAGTTGCGGCCATTGTGATAACTGTTTACAGCCTAAAGAAAAAGTGGAAGCCAGGGACAGCGCTGTTATAGTTTTAAAAATTATTAAAGCGCTGGGCGAACAGTTCCCGGTTGAATATACCTTACTCATTTTGGCCGGCAAAGCAACACCACAGGTTAAAATGTACCGGCACGAAGAGCTGGATGTTTTTGCCAGCGGCAATGATAAAGAAAATCATTTTTGGAACAGTTTGATCCGCCAGATGTTACTGGCCGGATTAATTGAAAAAGATATTGTGGAATATGGCCTCTTAAAAATAACCAAAAGCGGAACTGCATTTTTAAAGAAACCAACATCTTTTAAAATTGTGCTTAATAATTTATTTGAGGAAGCCAATGCTGATGATGAAGAAAGCGAACAGGCCGTTGCTGATGCAGTAACTGCTGATGAACAATTGATGCTGCTGCTGAAAGACCTTCGTAAAAAAGTTGCGAAAGAAAAGAAACTGCCCCCCTTTGTTATCTTTTTAGAGAACAGCCTGGAAGACATGGCCACCATGTTTCCGACAACGATGGCCGAGCTGGAAAAAATAAGCGGCGTAAGTAAAGGAAAAGCTATGCGGTATGGTAAACCTTTTTTAGATGTTATTACAAAATATGTGGAAGAAAATGATGTGGTGCGCCCGGATGATTTTGTAATGAAAAGTGTGGTAAACAGAAACAATAATAAAATTTTCATCATCCAGAATGTAGATAAAAAAATACCGTTGGAGACAGTTGCCAAAACCAGGGACCTGCGTATTGATGAACTTTTGGAAGAAATGGAAACCATTGTTGCCAGTGGCACCAAGCTAAACCTGGATTATGCCATTAATGAGATGGTAGATGAATACGAGCAGGATGAGATCATGGATTATTTTAAAAGTTGCGAAACTTCATCCTTACAGGTGGCGCAGGAAGAGCTGGCTGACAGTAATTTTAACTGGGAGCAGTTAAAACTGATGCGTATTAAATTTTTGTGTGAATATGGTAATTGATTGAATATTTTGACTTGAATATTTAATATTTAACAGAATCCCTTATTTTTGCTGCCCAAATCAAAATTAACCGGTTATAAATGGTGCGGTAGCTCAGTTGGTAGAGCAAAGGACTGAAAATCCTTGTGTCGGCGGTTCAATCCCGCCCCACACCACATAAAAAGGGAAACTGATGTTAACATCAGTTTCCCTTTTTTTTTAATCTGGCTTTTTACTCGGGCACTGTTAACAATAATTTACAATCCCCATTTATATCTTCTGCCTTTAATTATCATCATAGTAATGAGCAATAAATAGCTCCGCTATGAAAAAGATAACAACCAACCAGGAAACATTACTGCTGAGCAAAAGCAGTTTTTTTCAGAGAGATTGGTGTGAAAGAGATAAAAATAATCATGCTAAAAGACTTTCTCAAAAAGAACAGCTTATTGAACTATGCTGGAACGGTATGTTAAATGAAATGATACCCGAAATATTTGAGCCTTCCGCAAATAAAAAACCGCTTACACTTTGGGAGATCAATGAAACAGAAAATTTCCTTGACCTGAGATACGGCGACTTTGATAAACAGATCAATGATGAATGGTCTATTAATCCTTATGTGATTATGGAATTTGCCGGGTTGAATTAACAGTAAATGGATAATACTAAATTTTATTTGCCGATGAAAGAAAAGAAGATGGCTTTCATGCTATAAAATCATTCGGGATTATTTTTTTTATAGTTTTTGAAATAGTTATCCAGTGATAAAGGGCCTCCTCCTTCTATAAAAAAGAAAACCAGAAGCACTAATATGATTATGGGAAATAAGAATTCTGATTCTCCGGCAAAAATCCCGGTCTTTGAGTTTACAAAAATGATAGCCCCTATAAGAATGGGCATTTGCACCAGTGTCCAGAACCGGGTAAAGAGTCCAACCAGGATCATACTGCCCCCCAGTAAATGAATCCAGGGTATAATAGTATTCAACCATGTTGCTTTTTGTATGAAAGAGTTTTGAGCAATAAAACCGGTAAGCTCTACACTGTTTTGGATAAAACCAAACCCTTTGATAAAAAGGCTAAACCCAAGTACTACCCTTAATACCACCAGCCATTTGGGATGATGTTTAACGCTCCATTCATTCATTTGATTAAGTAAACTCATTAAACCCCTTAATTTTAATTAAGAATCTATTAAAGTTACAATTTAAAAAATTAATGTCAATGCTGTTTTGTTAAAATATAAATCCTTTATCGTCTTAATGGCTTCAATAGATCTTCCAGCCCGTTAATCTTTATCTCATATAATGTTTCCAGCAACTCCCCCAGTTTCCCTTTCGGAAACCCTTTACGTTGAAACCATTCAAGGTAAGACACCGGCAGATCGCATAAGACCCTGTCTTTAAATTTACCGAAAGGCATTTTCATCTTTACCAATTGTAAAAGTATATCGGGGTCGGGTTGATTTGGTTTAATATTCATAAAGTCTGTTCATTTAAACAATAAAAGTTGAAACATATGGTTATACACACAATATCCCTATTAATCCACTAATTGATAATAATATGCAATTATCTTTTTTATTATACAATGCTTTTATACATTTACTATTAATAACCGAGTGCTTAAAAATTAAATTTAATTATTTTAAACTTTTACGGGTCATTCCCATCTAAAACCGCATGATAACAACAACCATTACTACCCCATCCCCCGAAGTTATCAGCAAACATGTTTTTGCAAATGTGTTACTGAATAATGCTTCCAATCAAAAATCGCTGCACGCTGCCGTTAGTTTTGTTCCCGGCGATATTATCTGTAATTTTCATGCAGGTATTACGCAGTCGTATGCAACGTACCTGACCGTGCAAACCGGCGCTGACAGGCACATTACGCTGATGCCCGAATTTTTGCAATACATCAATCACAGTTGTGCGCCCAATGTTTTTTTTAATACCACTACCATGCAGCTGGTTTGTTTACAACCACTGCAACCTGGTGATGAGTTTACTTTTTTCTATCCTTCAACCGAATGGGAAATGGCACAACCCTTTGTTTGCAATTGTGGTAATGCAGCCTGTTTGCAATTAATAAACGGCGCTTCACATCTTTCTGTTGAAACACTTTCAAAATATAAATTAACCGATTTTATCAAGCAGCAGGTAAAACTAAAATTATCCCTGTAAATGGTTTTTCGTTCTTATGGCATCATCTAACCCATTATTATCATCGTTTTCTTCCCATCAAATTAAAGTTTGGGTATTGGCTCCTCTCCTGGAATCAAACGATGCCAATATTGATTATTACTATGATTTTACCCAGAGTATTGCTGAATACGAAAATACCTTTAATGAATTGGGTATAGAATGGAAATGGCATCCAGTTACTATAAATAACTTTCGGGCTATAATAGAAACCATCTGTGCAGAAAGAGAGTTTGGTAATAAAACACCCGTTGTATTTAATTTATGTGATGGAGATGAAATTAATGGTACACCCGGTATCTCTGTTGTGAGGCTATTAGAAGAAAAAGGATTGATATACACCGGATCGGATGAATACTTTTATCATATCACTACTTCCAAGATCCCTATGAAACGGGCTTTTGATAAGGCCAGGGTTCCTTCTGCCAAATGGAAGCCTATCGCCGATAAAGGCCAGGACCTGAAAAATATTTTTGAAAAATTAGGTTCCCCTGTAATTGTAAAGCCTTCTGTTTCGGGAGGAAGTATGGGTGTGGGTATTAAAAATGTAGTACATGATCAGGCAGAATTACAGGAACAGGTTAATAAAATGTTTGCCGGTTACCGGGGGTGGAACCTGGCAGCTGATGGTCTTATTGCCGAAGCTTTTATTACCGGCCCGGAATTCACAGTGTTGATCTCGGGTTCGTACAACAATCCAAAAGATGCAAAAATATATACACCGGTAGAAAGAGTTTTTCATCCATCGTTGCCGGAGCAGGAAAAATTTTTATCCTTTGACAGGCTTTGGGAAATTTATGAAGAAGAAAGCCCGATGCCCAACGATGCCAATTTTTATGAGTATGCTTTACCCGATGCCTCATTAATTGATGAGATAAAAAAAATAAGCTGGGATGCTTATGTGGCAACAAAAGGTTGTGGCTATACAAGGGTTGATGTGAGAATGGATAAACATACGCAAAAACTTTATGTACTTGAAGTGAATGCACAGTGTGGTTTAAGTGAAGATGAAGATTTTACATCAATAGGCGCTATACTGCGTTTTAGCGGAAATACATTTACTGAACTGGTGGCTGAAATTATTAATGATGCATTTGCCCGCCGGTCGGCAAAGGAATTGAAAAGACGTTATGCATAAATTATCTCCTGCGGATTTTTGCAGATAACAAAATGGAAGATCCACAAAATCAAAAACCTTCGTCGCAATCTTCGCTTGTCTCCCCCTTTAGGGGGCAGGGGGGTTCTGGGGCTTTGAAAATTTGTGTTCTTCAGCCTGATTATTCCACCTCTGATGTAGATTATCAAAATTATGATCCTGCAAGAGACATCAGCCATTTAATGCCGGATGCAACATTTGATCATGTTTTACTGAACAAACTTTCTACCTATAAACAACTTAAAGAGTTAAAGAAAAAAAATTACGATGTTTATGTAAACCTTTGCGAAGGTTACCTGGAGTGGAACATTCCCTCTGTTGATGTTATTTATTATATGGAGTTGTTGAATCTTCCTTTCACCGGTCCATCATCTTTACTTTATGATCCGCCTAAAGACTTGATGAAGTATGTTGCTTACACCGTTGGGGTAAAAACACCTTCTTTTGCATTGATCGAAACATTAGATTGTATACAAAAAGAATGCGCTCATTTACAATACCCTTTGTTTGTTAAGCCCGATAAAGCAGGAGACAGTTTAGGTATTGATCAAAACTCTTTGGTAAATAATAAAGAAGAGTTGCTGCAAAAATGTGCTGCTATCCTGGAAGAGTACGGACCATTATTGGTTGAAGAATATATTGTGGGAAGAGAGTTTACTGTTATGCTGGTTGCAAATGCAGATGATGAAAAAAACTGCACTGTTTTTAAACCCATTGAATATATTTTTCCAAAAGGTTTTCAATTTAAAACCTATGCTTTAAAAACATCCGAGCTTCATCCAGAAGCAAATATTCCCTGCAATGATCCTGTTTTGGAGGTACAACTGAAAGATGCTGCATTACAAATTTTCCAGGGCTTTGGTGGTGTTGGTTATGCCCGGCTCGACTTTAGGGTGAATGATAAAAACGAGATCTTCTTCCTTGAAATAAATTTTACCTGCTCTGTTTTTTATAAAGATGGCTATGAAGGATCTGCAGATTATATCTTAAAAGCAGATGGTATTGGCCAGTCCGGATTTCTTAAAAAGATCATTGATGAAGGCATTGCCCGCCACCAACGCAGTCAAAAAAAATACACTATGAAGGGCAATGCCATTGCCGGATATGGTATTTATGCAAATCAAAATATTGCAGCTAAAGAGCTGATCTTCAGTGGTGAGGAGCTGGCCCAGCGCATTGTTACCCGTAGTTATGTTAATCGTTATTGGAATGTTAAGGAAAAGGAAACCTTTAGAAAATATGCTTATCCTCTGAGCAAAGAAGTATTTTTGCTCTGGGATAACAACCCGGCAAACTGGGCACCACAAAATCACAGTTGCGATCCAAACACCGCTTATGAAGGACTAAATGTAGTGGCTTTACGAAATATTTCGAAAGGTGAAGAGCTAACCCTCAACTACGCCAGTTTTCTGGATGAACATATGGAGCCCTTTAACTGCCGGTGCGGAGCCGCCAATTGTTGTGGACTTATTACGGGAGTTAAAAATAATTCAGTAACAGAAAGAGAAAGTCGCCACAGCAATTAAACGGAAAGCCTGTTCCCGGGTCTTACTAGCCACCATTAAAATTTTACCCGTCCTTTTTCAGGACAATTTTATTAGATGATTCCAGGATCAAAAGAACAGCTCTATGTCCAGATTTCAAATTTTACGCAGCTTGATGATGAAGCATAAATATCGGTTGATATTTACGTACACTTTATTTTCGCTTGAAATGCTGGGTGGCCTGTTGCGTTTTTATTTTTTTGGTGAGGCTATTAATGACCTGATAAAAGGGAGCTATCATGGATTAATCGTACTAACCCTTGTTCATCTTGCTTATTTAATAATTGGCACCATCCGGCATATGTATGATACCCGTACCTATTCTGCTATTTACACTTCGCTGGTAACAACTTTTTTAACCCGCCGGTATAATAAAATTGATGTGTCTAAACTCAGCGCACACTCAACGCTTGCCAGGGAGTTTGTTGATTTTTTAGAGCATGACCTGATCTATGTTATTGAAGCGGTATATAATATTTTTGGTTCGCTCATTATTTTATTCTTTTACGACAAGACGGTAGTGGTAATTTGCCTGGCCATCATGGTTCCGGTAATTATTATCAGCATGTTTTATGGTAAAAAAATGAAACGGCTTAATAAATATAAAAACGATGAGCTGGAAAAACAGGTAGATATTATCTCAACAGGTAACAATACAAGCATCCGTCATCATTATAATAATTTACGCAAGTGGCAGGTTCGTATTTCAGATAAAGAAGCCTGGAATTTTGGTTTTATGGAGATCATGGTGTTGCTGGTAATTGCTGTTTCATTGGTCGTATCTAAAAATTTACATAGTTCTGCTGTTATGGCCGGAAGCCTGTTTGGAATTTACAGTTATATTTTAAAATTTGCATCGGGGCTCGATACTATCCCTTATACACTGCAGCGCCTTTCGTCTTTAAGTGATATAACAAGGCGGATAGAATTACAGGCAGATGATTTTCCGGAAGAGCCGGTAAATACTAAAGAAGAATTCAGGTTTTTATCAATAAATAATGCTGCAGAGTTTTCGGTATAAGTTATGTTTGGTGAGGACAGCGAGGGAAGAAATTTCGGTTCGTGTGTCACGAACCGAGGCGAAGAGAGTCGGCCCAACAACTCAAGAAGATTAGCGGATAACTGCTGAAAAAAGTTTGTCTACCCCCGCTTTTGCAAATACCTTGTTAGCTATTAGTTTTTTGTACTAGTGGTATGTCTAGCCTAGTATTTTGGAAATATAATCTGAATGCAAGCTGATTTTCATAAAAGCTGCTAATCCTAAAATGATTCCAAGTAAACTTACAATACTTGAAAAATAAAGAAGCCATTTCTTTTGTGTTAGAGAGGCAATTCCTAACATAGCAATTGATATCGTTAGCAGAGCATCAGTCATATCAAATTGGTCATCAAAAAGGTTAATATCATCATATTCTTTTTTAAAACCTTCAGCTTGTGTTTTTATTTCAGATTTTTCTTTTTCGTAACGATCAATTT
>JAYVEQ010000028.1:0-13605 GCA_043748745.1 Chitinophagaceae bacterium
GTTTGGTTTCCACTCCTTTTTAGTTTAATAATGATCATCGGTATGTATTTGGGCTATAAAATGAGGGATAATATGCCCGGTAAAAGTTTCTTTTTTACAGAAAAACGAAGGCCTGTTGAGGAAATCATGGACCTGATAAAAAACCGTTATGTGGATGACGTGCAAATTGATTCCCTTGCCGATACAGCCATCCAGGCTATACTTGGTAAATTAGACCCCCATTCTGTTTTTATACCGGCTGAAGAATTACAACAGGTAAATGAAGATCTCACCGGAAAATTTTTTGGTATCGGTGTTGAGTTTAACATTTTGAATGATACACTTAATGTGGTAAATGTTTTAAAAGATGGACCTGCTTTTAAAGCAGGTCTATTAACCGGTGATAAATTTTTAAAGGTTAATGACAGTATGATTGCCGGAAAAAAAACAGATGCAGAAGCTTTTAGAAAATTATTACGGGGAGACAGAGGTACAAAGGTTACGATTACTTTTTTACGTAACCGGGAACAGAAACAGGCAGCTATTACCAGGGATGCCATTCCCTTGAGCAGTATTGATGCCAGCTATATGATCACTACAGATATTGGTTATATCCGGTTAAACAAATTCTCTGCACAAACCTATCGTGAGTTTATGGAATCGCTGGAAGCCTTAAAAAAAGCCGGATTACAAAAACTGATACTGGATCTAAGAGGAAATGGCGGCGGTATTTTAGATGAAGCCGTAGAAATAGCTGATGAGTTTTTAGAAGGTGATAAATTAATTACTTACACCGAAGGAAAGCATGTGGAGAAAAAAGAATATCGATGCCGCAGAGTTGGACAGTTTGAAAAAGGCACATTGATCGTATTGGAAGATGAAGGCACAGCCAGCGCCAGCGAAATTTTAATTGGTGCTTTACAAGATTGGGACCGGGCTACAATTATTGGCAGAAGATCATTTGGTAAAGGATTAGTTCAGGAACAATTTGACCTGAGTGATAAAAGTGCTTTACGCTTAACTATTGCACGTTATTATACGCCTATTGGCAGAAGTATTCAAAGACCATATACAAATGGTGGCAAGGCTTATTATAATGAAATTACAAACCGGTACCACGATGGCGAAACACAAAACTCCGACTCGGTAAAAAATGATACCAGCAAAGTATATAAAACCAAAGCCGGTAAAACTGTCTATGGAAAAGGCGGCATAACACCGGATTATTTTATTCCTGTTGATACAAGCGGCTTTAGTAAAAATTCAGCAATGATCTATGAAAAAGGGATCATCGGCAGTTTTGCCTATAATTTTTATTTACAAAACCTGGTTCAGTTAAAAACGTATAAATCTCCTAATGATTTTATAAAAGGATTTTCTTTTACGGAAGATAACTGGAAACAGTTTGTAATACAGGCCGCTAAAGATTCTGCGAATGTTTCTGCAGTTACACCCAAAGAAAAAACTGATCTCATTAACCATATAAAATCAGCTATAGCCAGGCATCTATGGCGCAATGAAGGCTTTTTTGAAATGATGAATATCACAGATGAGGCCTTAAAAAAATCACTGGAGATCTTAAAGAAATAAAAAAGCCTCCTTGCGGAGGCTGAATGTCGTGTACAATGACTCACCGGGTTTCCATAGCTAAATTAAATTGTTAACGGCATCAAATTTTCAAATCTTTGTAAAGGATATTGGATACTTTCATTTGTTTTCAGAGGTTTTTACATTGGATATTTAACAACGCAAAGATGCACACAAATATTATTTTAAAAAGTAGTGCACCATATAAATCAGTTGTAGTGTAAGTTCTAATTCTACAGATAATTCTTATTAATTTCCCCTCAACCCAATTTCTTACCTTTGCGGCAAAAAAAAGACTATATGTGGCTTAATAATATTTTAGAAACGATTGGCAATACCCCACTAATAAAACTCAACAGCATAACAAAAAATTTACCTTGTACAGTGTTGGCAAAAGTGGAATACTTTAATCCCGGTAATTCTATTAAAGACCGGATGGCTTTAAAAATGCTGGAAGTAGCTGAAAAGGAAGGAAAAATAAAACCCGGAGGTACCATTATTGAAGGCACAAGCGGCAATACAGGTATGGGATTGGCATTGGCAGCCTGTGTAAAAGGTTATAAATGTATTTTTACTACAACAGATAAACAATCAAAAGAAAAAGCTGATATACTTAAAGCCGTTGGTGCTGAAGTTATAGTTTGTCCTACTAATGTTGAACCCGAAGATCCACGGAGTTATTATTCCGTATCAAAACGCCTGGCTACAGAAGTCCCAAACAGCTGGTATGTTAATCAATATGATAACCTCGCAAACCGGGATGCACATTACGAACAAACTGGCCCGGAAATATGGGAACAAACAGAAGGTAAGGTTACGCACCTTGTTGTAGCTACCGGTACCGGCGGAACAATTGTTGGTACAGGCAAATACCTGAAAGAAAAAAATATAAACATAAAAGTATGGGCTATTGACAGTTATGGCTCTTTGTTGAAAAAATATTTTGAGACCGGAGAACTTGATCAGAAAGAAGTTTACCCTTATATAAGTGAAGGCTTTGGAGAAGATTTTGTTCCGGCCAATTACGATATGAGTGTAATTGATGAATTTACAAAAGTTACCGATAAAGATGGAGCGGTAATGGCCAGGCGTATTGCCAAAGAAGAAGGCATGTTTTGCGGTTATAGTGCCGGAAGTTGCCTGCAGGGATTAATGCAACTGAAAAACCAGTTGAAAAAAGAGGATGTGGTTGTATTAATATTTCATGATCATGGCAGCAGGTATGTAGGTAAAGTATATAACGACCAATGGATGCTGGAAAGAGGATTTTTAGATGTGAAAACATTTAAAGACCTGGTAGGTGGCCGTGGTGCGCAGAAATTGATCAATTTAAGTAAAACAAATACTGTTGCAGATGCCATAGAACTGATGAAGAAATATGATATTGAAAATATACCTGTAATGGAGAAGGAAAAGAGTATTGGTGCTATATCAGCTAGTGGTTTATTTAATAAAATATTAAGTAACCCGGATATTAAATCTCAATCTGTTGAATCGGTAATGGAAAAAGCTTACCCCGAAGTGGCATTTGAAACCCCGGTAGAACGTTTAAGTACTTTTATTACCAAAGAAAACGGCGCTGTTTTAAGTAAGGATGAAAGCGGTGCTTTTCACATTGTGACTAAATACGACATTATACAGAGCCTTACAAAATAACCTTTACGTTAATTTACGTATAGCTTAAACATAATACAGTGCTGCATTTAACCGATGCAGCACTTTTTATTTACAGTTAAACTACCGATATGGATACGTAGATTTACTAACCATGTTTACGTAAGTACGCTAATATTTATCAGGAATATTTACTATTGCCGTAGTAATTATCATAGCGTAAAAAAAGAGCAATACTGCTCTAGTAAAGCATATATTTCTGTCGCATCTTTGTGTTAGAAGTTGATTGATAGAAATTAAATATCAATCGTTATCCAAAATCCTGATTAAAGCCAAATAATTTCAATCCAATGTTTGTGAAGAACCAACAAACAATCCAATATCAGTCAACTTCTTTTTAAATCTTTGAAAACCAATATTCGCTTTAAGATCTTATCTTATAGAAAAACCAAAAGGTCTGAAAGTAAAAAAAACAATATCCCGCCTATGCTGTAAAAAGCGATGATGGCAGAAGAACCGAAAAAAACCAATATCCGCCTATGCCGTAAAAAGCGATGATGGCTACAAATGAAGAACACTGAAACCAGGATTAAATTATTTAAATGGCAATCTGTAAAATAAGATAACCCCCTTAAGAAAACAGATCCAGTTAAAGATCCTGAAAAAACCAACTCGTGCTTTTGTTGGTAAAAAATTGAACTTCCACGGTTATTTGATTCGTCAAACTGCTGTGGAAGTTTTTTTTAATTCTGAATTACGGCTTTTTACTAATTTCAGTTCATGATCATCCAAAAAACATCTGAACTGAATGATATTCCAAAAAGAATTGTTTCATTAGTTCCATCTCAAACAGAACTTCTTTATGATCTTGGTTTAGCAAATGAAACTACCGGTATAACAAAATTTTGTGTACATCCTGAGCAATGGGTTAATAATAAAACAAAAGTTGGTGGCACAAAAACGATTGACTCAGGTATTATACATCAATTACAACCCGACCTTATTATTGCCAATAAAGAAGAGAATGTAAAAGAACAAATTGAGCAGCTGGCTTTGTCTTACAATGTTTGGCTTACAGATGTAAATAATTTTGAAGATGCACTGGAGATGATCAAAGATATAGGTGAACTCACGGGTAAAGAAAAAGAAGCAAGTTTATTGATCAAAGAAATAAATACTGCTTTTGATCAGTTTACTCCCAAACACCAAGCTCAAAACTCAAAACTCCAAACTGCCTATCTTATCTGGCAAAAACCTTACATGACTGTTGGCGGTGGTACATTTATCAATGATATGCTTTTAAAATGTGGATTGGTAAATATTTTTGCAAATAAATCAAGATACCCGGCAGTGACGATCAATGATTTGCAAACTGCAAATTGCCAACTGCTCCTCCTTTCCTCCGAACCCTACCCTTTTAAACAAAAACATATTGATGAATTATCATCCCTTTTACCATTAACCAAAATAATTTTAGTTGATGGTGAATTTTTCAGCTGGTATGGAAGCAGATTGCTAATAGCGCCCGGCTATTTTTTAAAACTTATCAGTCACCTGAAGTAAGTTAATTACAGCACCTTTTCTCAATCACGTCATTTTATATTAAATTTGCCCAAAACCAAACTAATATGGCCAATAAAAAAATTATGGAATTACTGGGTGACCAGGCTGATACACTATTGAATCATGAATGCAAGGGAATTACAAAAAATGAAATTCACCAACCCAATCCAAATCATGTAGATGATATATGGAGATCCAGTAACAGAAGTAATCAAACTTTAAAAAGTATACAAAACATTATAACTAATGGCCGTCTTGGAGGTACAGGTTATGTTTCAATTTTGCCGGTTGACCAGGGAGTTGAACACAGTGCTGGCGCATCCTTTGCCCCAAATCCCATTTATTTTGATCCGGAAAATATCATAAAACTGGCTATTGAAGGAGGTTGCAATGCTGTAGCTTCAACCTTTGGCGTTTTAGGCATTGTTAGCCGCAAGTACGCCCATAAAATTCCGATCATGGTTAAAATCAACCATAATGAATTTTTAAGCCTGCCAAATAAGTTCGACCAGATCATGTTTGGTAAAGTAAAAGATGCCTGGAATATGGGTGCAACTGCTATTGGTGCCACCATTTATTTTGGCAGCGCCGAAAGCACCCGCCAGATACAGGAAGTTGCAATCGCTTTTGAACAGGCACACGAACTGGGTATGGCAACCGTACTTTGGTGTTATACCCGAAACAATGGTTTTAAAGTTGATGGCGTTGATTATCATACTTCAGCAGATTTAACCGGACAGGCAAACCATTTAGGTGTTACTATACAGGCTGATATCATTAAACAAAAATTACCAACAAATAACGGTGGATATAATGCTACAAAGCATGGCAAAACATCTCCGTTGGTTTATTCTGAATTAACAACAGATCATCCTATTGACCTTACCCGTTACCAGGTAGCTAACTGCTATATGGGCCGGGTAGGTTTAATAAACAGTGGAGGCGAAAGTAAAGGCGCTACTGATCTGGCAGAAGCAGTACAAACCGCAGTCATTAATAAACGTGCAGGTGGTATGGGATTGATCAGCGGCCGTAAAGCTTTTCAAAAACCAATGACTGATGGTATTGAATTATTAAATACTATCCAGGATGTATATTTGGATAATAGTATTACAATAGCATAAATACTTGGGCTTGTTGTTTGTGGTTTAATATTGAAATAGACTCATTTTATTGAACCACAAACAACAAACCAGCAACCACAAACTAATATCATGAAAAAAGAAGAAGACTTTGATGCCAGCCTTGCAGGAGAAGAAGAATCAGCTGATGCAATAAAGGCCAACTGGTTTAAGCGCATGAAAAAAGGTATACTTACTTCTACTAAAGATAAAAAAGATGCGCCTGAAGGATTATGGTCCAAATGCCCCTCCTGTAAATACACCTGTACTGTTTCAGAGTTGCACGAAAATAAATTTGTTTGCCCTAAATGTGATTATCATCATCGCATAGGCAGCGAAGAATATTTTGAAATATTGTTTGATGATAACATTTATACCGAACTTTTTGGCAATATCCGTTCCAAAGATTTTTTAAACTTTGTTGATCTGAAGCCATACGGAAAACGTTTGGAAGAAACTTATGCTAAAACAGGCATTCATGATTCCATGACCGTGGCACATGGAAAAGTAAATAGAAATGATCTGGTAATTGCCTGTATGGATTTTGAATTTATTGGCGGTAGCCTGGGCAGTGTGATG
This sequence comes from Chitinophagaceae bacterium, assembly GCA_043748745.1. Lineage (GTDB taxonomy): Bacteria > Bacteroidota > Bacteroidia > Chitinophagales > Chitinophagaceae > Ferruginibacter. Next base: position 6,444 of record JAYVEQ010000028.1, read on the forward strand.
GGCGAGAAAATATCACGTGCCTGTGATTATTGTATTGAACACGGGGTTCCTTTTATGATCATCAACAAAAGCGGAGGTGCCCGAATGATGGAAAGTGCATTCTCTTTAATGCAACTGGCAAAAACCTCCGGTAAATTATCACAACTCAGCGATGCAAAGATCCCCTATATCTCCCTGTGTACAGATCCTACTTTTGGCGGAACCACAGCATCTTTTGCCATGTTAGGAGATGTTATTTGTGCCGAACCCGATGCCCTAATTGGCTTTGCCGGCCCAAGGGTAATAAAGGAAACTATTAAAAAAGATCTTCCGGCCGGTTTTCAACGTAGTGAATTTTTACTGGAACACGGGTTTTTAGACTTTATAGTACACCGGAAACTACTCAAAGAAAAATTGGGTACCTTGTTAGCTATCTTTAAGGGTTAAAGGTTCTACTGGCAGGAATATTTTTATTCAGGTATCCAATAATCTGCTGTAGTATGTATTACTTAATATTATGCTGCTGAAAAAAAAATCCATATTTATTTTTTTTATGTTGATAGCAGTGGGTAAGTTGTATGCACAAACAGCATGCACAACACTTGGCCAAAATCCTTCTACTGCTTTTCCGGTTTGTGGTACCAATGTTTTTCAACAGGATAGTGTGCCTATCTGCAGTTCCAATAATCTTTATGTACCCGGTTGCTCAATTCCGGGTGATACCTCAACAACTTATCAAAATAAAAACCCTTTTTGGTACAAGTTTACCTGTTTTCAAAGTGGTACACTAAGTTTTGTCATTATACCTGATTCGCCAAATGAAGATTATGACTGGCAGTTGTATGATATAACCGGACATAACCCGGATGATGTTTATACAGATACTACCCTGGTTGTTTCAGGTAACTGGGCCGGAACCTACGATTCAACCGGTGCTTCCGCAGCAGGAGTAAACTATATTCAATGCGCATCAGACCCCACTGTATTAGCACCTACATTTGCCTTAAGCCCCAATATTATCCAGAGTCATAATTATCTTTTAATGGTGAGCCATTTTTCCGATAGCGAACAGGGTTATTCTTTATCATTCAGCGGTGGTACAGCTGTTATTACAGATACATTACCTCCACATATCATCAATGCAAACAGGGCCAGTTGCGATGCTACACAAATATTGGTAAAGCTGAATAAAAGAATGAAATGCAGCAGCCTTGCTGCCAATGGATCAGATTTTATCATCAGCCCGGCGGCAGCAAATATCATCAATGCAGTTGGTATTGGTTGCGCCGGAAGTTTTGATATGGATTCGGTACTGTTAACTTTTAACCAGCCCGTACCAATAGGAAATTATAACCTGGTTGCACAAAACGGAACTGACGGAAATACTTTACTGGATATTTGCGATAATGATATTCCTGTTGGCGAATCAATACCATTTATTGTCAGGTCGCCATTACCGGTTCCGATGGACAGTCTTATCAATAACTGGTGCAGCTCCGATTCGCTGATTCTTGTTTTTCCGGCACTGATCAAATGCAGTTCAGTGGCCCCTGATGGAAGCGATTTTTTTATTACAGGAACTTACCCGGTTAACATCAGCAGTGCAAATCCTTTTAATTGTGTAAATGGATTAACTAACCGGATAACAATTCATTTCACTACTACCCTGCAACAGCCGGGAAATTTTCAGATTGTTTTGCAGGTTGGTTCGGATGGAAATACTTTATTAAGTGAATGTGATACAGCTTCAGTTGCAGGATCTGCTGTTGCATTTAAAATTGTACCAAAACCTAATCCCGGTTTTGCCTTTCCAAATTCTGTTTGTCTGCCCGATGGAAATGTTCTCTTTACCAATCTTTCTTTTATTGCTGATGCAACAGAAAATTTATTTCAGTTTATCTGGAATTTTGGGGACTCTTTGAGCGGTGCAAATAATTTTTCAACAGTAAGATCACCAATACACAGATACAATCTTACCGGGCCGTTTAATGTAAACCTGCAGGTAACCAGCAGTGGCGGCTGTACAAGAGACACTACCATTCTGCTCAATACAATTCATCCGCAACCCAAAACAGAATTTGGCATGAACAAACCGGCAATATGTTTGGGTGATGCCGTAGTTTTTACTGACTCAACAAACAGTATGGATGGTGTAACCCTGCAATGGAACTGGAATTTAGGAGATGGTACAATTCGCAATACGCAAAATGTTACCTACACATATAGCAGCGAACAAACCTATGATTTAAGTTTATTTACAGTAAATAATTTTGGATGCTACAGCGATACACTACATAAATTTATTACTGTTTACCCCTATCCTACTGTTAATGCAGGCCCCGACAGGTTTGTATTAGAAGGAGGATCTTTAACAATTCAGGCAACTGCAACCGGTAATGGGTTGCAATATTTATGGACACCGGCACTGTACCTTAATGACCCTTACATCATCAAACCTAAATCGGTTGATCCTAAAAATGATATCACTTACCTGGTAACCGTAACATCAAATGGCGGTTGCAAAGTAACCGATGAAATGTTTGTAAAAGTTTTAAAGATACCCCGTATACCAAATACTTTTACGCCAAACAATGATGGTATAAATGATTTATGGACCATCCAATACCTGGAAGATTATCCCAGCAATCATATCCAGGTTTTTACCAGGGCAGGCCAGATGGTTTATGAAAACAGAGGTTATTATAAACCATGGAACGGTACTTACCATGGCAAGCCGCTTCCTGTTGATACTTATTATTACATACTGGAACCGGGCAGCGGCAGAGAGCCACTGACAGGTTATGTAACCATCATTAAATAATTTACTGTTTTTTGTCATTCCGGTGAACGGGGAATCTCTTGAGATCAACAGTGTTGGCTGTCATCAACAAGGGCAAAATCTAATTTCTGTTTTTAGCATTACGTACTGGTCGGTGAGACACCGACCAAGGAGGAGATATATTCCGATTCGCTGACACGAACCGGGGCGGAGGGGGCAATGCCTGACTTTTTTACAAACATAGTTAGCGCCTTATATTACCGGTTCCTGTAAAGGCATACCCCGTTGTCTCTTAAATGGTGGCTTTTGTAAGTACGTCAGGCTTCGCCATACCCATTCAAAAGGTCCAAATAAAAAATATCTTAACCAGATATGACTGAACATGATCTGGAAGATCCAGATACCCATAACAACATAGTAGATTTCGTAACGCTGTAAATGCCCATACCAACCCATACCATAAAAAATAATTGAGGTGATGATAGATTGCATCAAATAATTGGTAAAAGCCATCTGCCCAACGGGTGCAAAAATGTTGAGTACTTTTCTAAATGGAATAACTTTATACAAAAGTATGAGTAGGCTCAAATATCCCATCGTTTGAAACAGCCTTCGTATTTGGTAATAAGTAAAGTGCCATTTTTGCGTAAGCAACACTACATCAAATCTATTTGCATACTCACTTTTTAATACAAGGTAATTTATAAATATCCCTACTGCTATTCCAATTACAGTAATGGCAACGTAAAGCCATGTAGATCTTTTTCCTTCGAGATATCCTGACTTAAAAAGCGCTATTCCCAAAAACATGAACATAAGTATATCCCACCAGCTGTTATAAAAAAATACGCTTTGAAGCATCATATTTATATCGCGGTAATATTTTACCATGCTGATATAGCTATTGCTTTTTTCCTGCGTTTTTTTTGTTTCCTCCATTGCTTTCTTCATCATCCCTGCACTGGTATTTTCCTCTTTAAAGCCCTGCCATTTTTTTAGATCTTCCTTCTGGTCATTGGTTAATTTTTGTTTTGTGGTGTCCGTACTTTCAATAACCAGGCCTTTGGCGATCACATCTTTACTGTCGTACAGCATCCTGTTTTCGCGGTAAGTACCTAAAATCAACAGTAATAAAACCGCCCATAATAGTTTCTTTGGCACCCAGTTCCTAAAAGGGAATAACAGTAATCCACAAAGTGCATAGGGGTATAAAATATCGCCGGGCCATAAAAAGAGGAAAGCATTTAGCAAGCCAAAAGCCAGTAACCACAACATGCGGCGATAAAATATATCCGCAGGTTCAAGGCCGGGCTTTTGCTTTTGTAATCTGGTTAATAAAAGAATAGTACCTGCTCCAAACAAAATGGAAAATAAGCCACGCATAGTTCCCTCAAAAAAACCCCGTTCCAATACCCATGCATAAAAGTTTAAACCTGTAATAGATTGATTCAGGTTCATGTATTCATAAAAAATGTGAGACTGGCTCTGAGCCATACTATTCATCAATAAAATACCAAGCAGGGCAATGCCTCTTACACTATCGAGAAAAATAATACGTTCTTTTTTATGCAAAGGAGTTAAACTATTTAGCACAGGTATTTCAGGGCTTAGAGATGAAGTCGTATTCATTGCAGTAGTTTTATTTTGGTAAGGTATAAATATTTTTTCTGCCGCTGCAGAAAACTCTTTGCATTGCCGCCGCCTGGGTTTCAACCAGCGGCGTATCTGGCACTTGCCTTATTCTACCTCCGATAAACCCCCTCTTTAAAAATAACAATATTTACCTTTGAACAGCTTAGCTTAAGCTAAAAATAAAAGTAATTTTTACCAAATGAATTCCCAACTGTCTGGCCGCAGTTCTTCACTGCTACAATTTACAACTGGAATCATTTATTGAAAGAAAACGAATACAAAGATATTATCATTGACTGTCTTAAATTTTTAGTGAGGGATAACAAAGTTGAAGTAAATGCTTTTGTTATCATGAGCAATCATGTTCATATTATATGGCAACCATTACAGCATTACACACTTACACAGATACAAACATCTTTTATGACCCATACTGCTAAAAGTATTAAGAAGAAGCTTTTAGAAGAACATCCCGAAGTAATGGAAGCTCATAAAGTAAATAAGTACGACAGAACTTACCAGGTATGGAAAAGAGAGCCTTTGAGCATTGAGTTGTTTACTGATAAGGCTTTTATGCAAAAGCTCGAATATATTCATCAGAATCCGGTTGCTGCAGGATTGGTAAATTTAGCTGAGGAATATCATTATTCTTCAGCTAAATTTTATGAACATGGAATTGACGATTTTAATATTCTTACACATTTTAGTGGTAATTAATAACGGAAATATTTAGTTTTAGGGCTATTCTCGCCGCTGGTTGAAACCCAGGCGGCGGCAACAATTTACCTACAGCGGCAGAAAAATCTTTGTCATTCCTGTTTCTTTATCGTCAATGTATGACATACAATCAATCCAGGCGTTCATATTATTACCGTAAAATTCAGGGAATCCAAAAGTCATTTTGAATATTTGATGAAATGAGTCCCAGTTACTAATAAGCTCAGTATTTATCCTTACTATTTTATTCATTCGGCAGTCTCTAATTTTTTTATTTGTATGTGTCCAGCCAGCCTTGCAGCAAATGTTGTAGGCATGTGCTATTCGGGCCATTTCATGTTTTTGACACCCTGTTTAGCATTTACCAACCATTCAAAGTGCATTTCATATTTTTTACCTGATTTGGATTCTTTTACTTTCCATGAATCAATTGTAGAGCTTCCATTCATTAATGACTGTCGTGATATACCAATAACACCAAGCCAAGCCATAATTGCATATTCGTCGCCAATTGCTACAACTTTGAACGCATTTTCTGTTTCTTTTCCTGTTCCACTTTGAAAAACTGTCTTGAGTAAAAGAGTTAGCTTATTTAATGTCGTGTCGGCATTTTGAGTCATTCCAGTTTTTTTATAACATAAGTTTAGCTTCGAAATGATTTCAATATTTGCAGGATTTTCTTGCAAAATTTTTTCACCAATCGGCGTTGCCTTTTTGTACTTACCCTTGTTCAGGAGTTTATTGAATTCAACTTCGTCTGTCGAAAACTGAAACATTTTATAACTTTTGGTATAAAGTTTACCGTAGTATAAAAACCTAGCTTTTACTGAGTCAAAATATTCTGGTTGATTATTGAAGTCAGAAATAAGTCTTGGATAGAAATAGTCCGATGTTGAATCATTTGTTAGCTTTTCAATTTCTTTCAAGTCTAAACCCGACTGTCCAAATGAAAGGTTTGTGAATAAAAGTAAGAGTGATAAACAAAATATTCGTTTCATAATGAAAGGTCGGTTAAGCATTGCCTACAACGGGCGGGGCTTGGCGAAGTGGGGGATAGTTGTTCCGTCTGCCCCGGCAAACCGAAGCCCAATTTATAATTAAAAGTTGAAATTTTGAACTAATGCTTAGCAGAATTCCGTCCGCCGGATATGAAGCACAACAGAATTACAACTGCTGAAATACGGCTTCCGTCAGCCCCCATTTTGCCAAACCCGATGTTGTATACAGTGCCTACTTAGATTGCTGTCTTAACAAGTTTTTTAAATATCCCAATATACTTGAAGATGACTTTGACTTATTTATTTCTTTGCTTTTTTTATTTGAATTTACAATACCATATTTTAATGCAATGTTTATATATATCCGGTCATATTCATCATTTGTTTCCCAGGTAATTCCAATTCTTTTGTAAATTAATTCCCAATAGTCTGGGTCTAATTTCCCAACATTTAAACAATACTCTAAAAATGAATCGGGAGTTTCTTCTTTACGAAATTGTGATTCAATTTAGGCTAATGAATCTTTTGTGATATTGATAGATTTTACTATGGCCATTTTATCATTTGGATCGATTTTGTTTAATTCAAACACAACTTGATCAGGGTAAAAAAGATCAAGAAATGAAATTAAAGCTACAGCTCCTGCTTCAGAGTATTTCTTTAACTTTTCTATTTTAGTTTCATTGATATCATTGTTGATAAATACTCGATAGGCTATCATTAGTTTTAAGGCATTTGAAACATCAATTATGTCATAGCCATGTAAATCTGAGTAACTATATTTTTTGTAAAGATCTATATTGTTGGCATTCATTAGTAAAGCTGAATAAGTACTAAGGATTTTATCAGCAGTAGTATATGACATTTGAGTTATTGGCATAAACTGACAATATGTTTAAAGTATAGGAGTGTCAATGGCATTGTATACAACTCATAAATATGCGCATATTAAGAAATTCGTACGCATTATGAGATTGATTATCATAAATATACACAAATACACTATGAGCACAAACTTTCGCATATTTAATTGTTTAATATAAAACAATACAAAAAA
>JAYVEQ010000029.1:0-13519 GCA_043748745.1 Chitinophagaceae bacterium
CCGGTAACTGCAACAAGAATAATTCCGTAATCTAATTTTTTAATTTCATGTGGATGAATCAGGTTATTTAGTGCTTCGTAAATAATAAACAAACCCGCAATACTTATTAATGAACCTTCAATGGCAGCAGATAAAAATTCGGCCTTACCATGCCCGTAAGGATGATCCTGATCTTTCGGTTTTGCTGAAACATACAGGCTGTATACACCTATTAAACCGGCTACTACATTTACAATACTTTCAAAAGCATCAGTTAATATTGCAACTGAACCTGTAAGATACCAAGCTACTGTTTTTACAATGAACAGAAAGACAGATACCGTTGCAATTATTTTTTGGACCTTTAGATTATACTGTGCGTTTTGCAATGCCTGGTTATTGAATGTTAAAGATACAAAACAGCTGGTGCAGTATAGTAAAATCTATATTGAAAGCTGTATTTTTTTAGCGGGGTTTGCTTCGGCAAAAGAATAAATATTATTACGGATATAATCATTATCCGCATAAGGATTTAAGAAATCTTTCAACTCTTTAGTTGAAGTGATTGGGAATTTTTTTGGCAAATAACCCATACCCCAAAAGCTTCCACGTTCCACCAGCAGGCATAATTTTTCTTCTGTAGTAATGCCTTCATCTATTAAAACAAAAGTTGGCAGTTTTTCACTTAAAGCATCAAGCGCTTTTTTTATTTTTACATTATACAAGATCGGTGACTCTAATTCCTCCAGCTCTCTTTTAGTAAATGTTGTTTTATCCAAAAAACAAAGCCTTGCATCCAGATTAAATTCTTCTACCATTCTCTTTAATAACACTAAACCTTCATGTAAGAGGTTAAATGAATATAATGGGGGAACATTTTTTTTCTTTTTATCAATGGCCAAACGGATATACCCTTTATTATCTTCAAATGAATACATGGCAAATTTTCGTTCCGGTTGTTTTTGACTTTTATTATACTTCGGCCACATCCTTTTTATCTCTGTACTTTCCAGCACAATAGCTTCCAGTTCGGTTGCACATTGTTTATAAGATACTTTATAGATATTGCGTATGAAGTTTTGCCTTTTATGGTGAGAGTCATTTTGTGTAAAATGACTGATCACCCTTTTTTTCAGGTTGATAGCCTTACCAACATAAATGATTTTGTCCTTGCTGTCATGAAAATAATACACCCCTGGTTTTCCCGGAAGCTTATCAATAACTCCCTTATCCAGGTGCATCGGGAGCCACTGCTCTGCAGATGATTTTTTTAACATCTGGTCAATATGATTTTGTGCACCATTCGCCAGCATATGTTCAAAAAGTCTTACTGTTGCTTTAGCATCGCCCCCAGCTCTGTGTCTGTTTTCAATTTTGATCTGCAATGAACGGCAAAGATTTCCCAAACTATAGGATGGCAAACCAGGAAAAACTTTTCTTCCCAGGCGAACCGTACATAATTTTTTAGCGGTTAAATCATAACCGGATTGTTTAAAATGATGTTTTACAAAAGAGTAATCAAAATTCACATTGTGGGCTATAAAAACATTTTCATTTAAAATATCAAATAAGGTGTCGGCAATCTCATCAAAGGAAGGAGCTTCTGCTACCATGTCATTATCGATACCGGTTAAGGAAGTGATGAATGCCGGTATGTGCTGTTGCGGATTTATCAATGTTTCAAAATGTTTCACCACTTTCTCTCCATCATGAACAAATACAGATATCTCGGTTATACCATTTGCCGCGGCATAGCCTCCTGTTGTTTCAATATCTACAATTGCATACATCATAAGAAAATCGAAAATACTAATTAGTTTAGTCAAATAATATTTTTTCTGCAACCGGTAATTAATCAAATTTGACAAATGATAAATTTATTGCCATGGAAATAAAACCATTCCCGTTTCAAACGCTTGACTGGAACAACATTACAGTCGAAGACCATAAAGGAATAACAGGAACTGCCTTTTGGAAAATCTTTAACATGGGTGATATCAGGATCCGTATGGTTGAATATTCTGCAAATTACTTTGCCGATCATTGGTGCCAAAAAGGACATATCATTTACTGCATTACCGGCGAAATGATAACAGAGCTTGAAGACGGAAGAGAATTTACTTTATCGCAGGGTATGACCTATCATGTTGGCGACAACAGCAATGCTCACCGCAGCAGATCAGCAAATGGTTGTAGTTTGTTTATTGTGGATTGATTTTTCAACAATACAGCTTTAACTTATTTATTCGGTTATAAAATCAGAGAGGGTTTTCTTTTTCAGCATGTGTAAACTTATACACTGCATCTTTGTGACGAATCATTTTTATTGCCTGAATCAGTGCAGTAAGTGCGAAGATACCGCCAATTACCCAATTCAGATATTGCCCGCTGTTTTCAATTCTCTGCACTATCCACTTACCGCCAAAAATAAAAATAAAATTTCCCAATAAAGTTCCCAAGCCTATACCAATGATATAAATATTGTATTGCATTTGCACCGGCTCCAGTATCTTTTTTGTAAATAAAACAGTGCTCCAGCCAAACCAGAATGGAATTTGTACCGGGTTGATGGCACACATGAACATCCCCAGTAAAAAGCGGTGCATATTATTCTGTAATAACACATTTTTATGGACACCTCCTTCCTTCGCAGCTGCAATAAAACTACCAACAGCCAAAGCAATAATGATGAGCAGTGTAAACCATTCCATTGCTTTCATCAGTTTTTCCTGTTTGCGTACCCAATCCACGCCCATCAGGGAAATGCGTACATAAATCATTTCAACCAATAAAGAGCCTATGGAAAAATAGATGGCATCTTTTATACTTTCCTGTATCCCGATCTGCATGGCAGCCACATTAAGTGTACCTAATGGTAATGATCCCAGGAAACTGATCAATAAACCCCAACAAAAAATTCGTAACAACTTTGGCATCGGACAAAGATAATAAGCAGGACTAATATCTGGTGATTTGTGGAACGAAGGTCTTTTTTGTCATGCTGAGCAATAGTGAAAAATCTTTTTTTTCAGAGGGAGATGCTTCGTTCCTTAGCATTTACAAAACCCCTTTATTTTTTTGCAAATACAGATAAGGATACGTTTAAATTATCTGACATGGAGACACTACTTCCGCCAACACCAAAATCTCTCCGGTTGATGGTAAATTCACCATCAAAAACATATCCGCCATTTTTTGGCGTTGCTCCAAACCCAAACTCAACCGGTTTTGTAACTCCTTTTATGGTTAAATCGCCATACACATAAAATCTACCGGCAACGGATGATTTTACGACTTTTGTACTTTTAAAACTGATCGTTTTATATTTAGCAACATCAAAATATTCACTCTTTCGTAAATGCCCGTCCCTTGAACTGTTATCTGTGTCTATAGTACCTGCATCAACTGTAACATTAAAATTGGTAGTGCTAAAGTTAACCGGGTCAAATTTTATAGTGCCTTTTAAACCGGTGAAATCACCACCCGTTTTTATACCGAAATTTTTAATAACAAAATGTACTTTGCTGCCTGCATCAACCGGTGTGTAAGTGGATTGGGCCATTAACCCGTTTAAACAACTTATGACCACCGTAAATAAAGAGAAGAATTTTTTCATGAAACAAATTTAACTAAAAACTACCGGAACTCATTTTCGAAAATTATATGTTACCCCAACTCCTAAACCAGCCATCTTTTTTCTGAACCTGTCATTCTTATCTCCATCCGGAGTCGTTTGCACTTGGGTACCTGTTGTATATTCTGCAAAAAAGAACTGGAGCCCTAACTTAACACCCCAAGAACCATTCCATTTATACCGGGCAAATAATTCACTGTTTAAAGAGCCCTTATCATTGTCACTAATTAACAAAAGATTAAAGCCTGTTGGCTTTGCTGATACCGGAACACCTGTAGCAAAATTATTGCCGTAATAAATTCCGCTTTGCTTTTTGCCAAAACTAAATCCAATCGCATCAATATTTAATCCTGCTGAAAACTTTTTACTGAAATTATAACCAAAATTCAGCGAAATATTAAAAGAATTGATCTGTGCTTTTGGAAATAATACAGAATCAATGTTTGCAACAATATCATTGGCAAAAAGCACAGCAGGGCCGGTTTTGCCACTGGTTAATTTTGCCGGAGCTGTTTTGAAATACAGATCGCTTCCAAAATAGCTGGTGAACCGGGCACCAAAACCTGCCTCCCATTTTTTCCGTTTTCCTAATTTCCAGTTATACACGTATGAGAGGGAGCCCGTTCCCTGTGAAGATCCAAAACCTGCACTTATATCAGCAAACTGATCAACTGCCCTTTTTGTTTTTTGCTGAGCGATTGCAGCAAATGATAAAAAAACAATAAGTACTGTTGAGAACAAGATTTTTTTCATAAATTTTTATTTTTTAGATCAGCTATTTTAATTCCGCATAACCAAATTGTATACGATACTGGGCACACCAGATAAGTATGTATTTATAATTAACAATATCCGGATCGGTCAATAATTCATAATTAAAAGTTCCACTTGTATATTTAAGTAATCCGAGATCTTTATAATCAGCAGGTGGCGATGCATGGCTTCCAATAGATTTGGAAAAATACACATGCACATCAGGGCCGTTATTGGAAGTGAAATTTTTAAAGACCAGGTACTTTTTTATTCCAACCTTTTCTATCATTACATCTCCCCTTGCCTGATCACCACCCTCTCCACCGGTTAATACACCGCTGTATAAAATCAGGGGTTGAATTGTGTCTCCCGGCGGTACAATAATTTCATTACCGTATGATGAAATTGTATATTTTTTGCAGGAGACTAAAAAAACCATTCCTGTTAAACAGGAAATGATTAGTAAATTGTAAAATCTTTTCATAGTATCTTTTAATAGTTAAAAGTACATTGTATCGTATCTTTCAATTGTCAGATATATGACAGTCAATTATATTGATAGTTTTTTAACTTTATTTTAATATATACGTGGAAAACATAAGGATGGTTTAAACACTTAACAGTATTTTCAATAAAACAATTTTTTCTGCTACAAAGATCAACTATACAACTTTTACGCTTCCATTTTTCTTTTTTCCTGATGCCTGTATTTTGGTTTGCTTTAAGCCAGACTGCACTGGCAGATGTACCTGATACCATTTTAATATTTTGTATTCTTCACTTACTCGTTTACCCGGCCAGTAATGGTTACAACAGTTATATGGACCGTGATACCGAAAGTATCGGAGGATTAAAAAATCCGAAACAACCAACAAAACAACTGTTCTACGCAACCATTCTGTTAGATATTATCTCTATCATACTTGGTTATTTTATAAGCTTATATTTTATGTTTGGTATCATTGCCTATATACTTGCATCCCGGGCTTATAGTTACAGGGGAATAAGATTAAAGAAATATCCGGTTATTGGATATTTAACGGTGGTTATTTTTCAGGGTGGTTTAACTTTTTTCCTGGTGATGCATGGCAGCAGTATAGCTAAAACAATGGATATCCCATTTACAGGTATTTTAACCGCCAGTTTATTAATTGGTGGTTTTTATCCGTTAACACAGATCTATCAGCATAAACAAGACAGGGATGACGGGGTGATTTCAATCAGTAGTATGTTGGGATATAAAGGCACTTTCATCTTTACCGGCATTGTCTATTTTTTTGCTATGTGCAGCCTGGGTTTTTATTTGATCTCGAACCTGGAACAAACTAACTTTTTTATTATACAAATCTTTTTTGTTCCGATACTCGTATATTTTTTCTGGTGGTTTAATAAAGTAAGGAAAAATGAAGAAGAAGCTAATTTTAAAAACACCATGCGAATGAATTTACTGGCATCCTTTTGCAGCAATTGTGCGTTTATAACATTATTAATACTTGAAAAATATTGAGCAAGATAGTTTCCATAGCAACCGATGTACCTGCCTATAAGCATGAGCAAAATGCCATTTGCGTATTTGCTGATCAGATTTACTGTAATGATAAAACTGAAAGCCGCAAACTGAATTTCCTCTACCGGCACAGTGGTATACAAACGAGATATTCTGTAATTCCTGATTACAGTTTGCAAATGAATGAAAGGCAGTTTTATGCTAAAACAGAAGACCTTGAACCTTTTCCCGATCTGGAAAAAAGAATGACCTGGTATTCAGATAATGCTGCGATGCTGTCTGTTAAAACAATTCAAAAATGCATTGCAGGCAAGATCCATAAAGATGAGATTACACACCTGATAACCGTAAGTTGTACAGGGATGAGTGCGCCCGGCCTTGACCTGGAAATTATGGAAAACATGGATCTGCCCCGAAACATTTTCCGTTCATCGGTAAATTTTATGGGATGTTATGCAGCCATTCATGCATTGAAATTAGCCGATGCCATTTGTAAATCACAGCAAAAAGCAAATGTTGTAATTGTATGTACCGAATTTTGTACCCTTCATTTTCAAAAAGAAAGTTCAATAGATAATATTACATCCACATTATTATTTGGCGATGGTTGTGCGGCTGTTTTGGTACAGCAACCGGAAACGCCTTTAAAAGGTATAACCATCAAAAACTTTTTTTCCGATGTTGCTTTTAAAGGCAAATCTGATATGTCGTGGAAACTTTCTTCAAAAGGATTCCTGATGACATTATCAGGTTATGTGCCTGACCTGGTTAAAGAAGATTTTGGTGACTTAGTTACCAAAGCATTAAGCAATACTGATTTAGCCAAAGATGATATAACGCATTGGTGCATCCATCCCGGTGGCAAAAAAATACTGGAAGCCATTGAAAAAAGCATTTCATTACCTGCTGAAAAACTCCGCTATTCTTATGAAATACTGAATGACTATGGTAATATGAGTTCTCCCACCATTTTATTTGTGTTACAAAAAATATTTACTGAGTTACAGGATCAATCTGAACCAAAATCATCGAACATATTTGCAGCAGCATTTGGCCCCGGCTTAACAATGGAAACTTTTACTGCTTCTTATGATTAATCTTGCTGACAGATCATATCAAAAAGAGCTTTTGGATAATGATGATATCCCTTTTGCAGATATCAGGCAAAATATGAAAGAATTAAATATCATCAACAAGTATCTGGGCGGACACAAGATCACTACTGCAGGTATTAATAAATTGATCTTTGGCCAGACTACAGATAAAGTGATCAGCATTTGTGAGATTGGATGTGGCGGTGGTGATAATCTAAAAGCCATTGAAAAATATTGTCGCAAAAATAATATTCATGCAACTTATATCGGTATTGACATTAAACCTGAATGTATTGCTTTTGCCAATCAGCAATACCCATCACTTGATTCACAATGGATAACCAGTGATTACCGCCAGGTAAATTTTGCAGGTAACAAACCCGATATCATTTTTTCTTCTCTCTTCTGTCATCATTTTACAGAAGTTGAATTAAAACCCATGCTGTTGTGGATGAAGGAAAATGCAGGTAAAGGTTTTTTTATTAATGATCTGCAGCGCCATCCGCTGGCATACTACAGCATTAAATGGATAACAAAATTTTTCTCAAGATCTTACCTGGTAAAAAATGATGCGCCGCTTTCGGTGGCCAGGGGGTTTACAAAAAAAGAATGGATCAATATTTTTAAAACAACGGCAATATCAAATTTTTCTATACAATGGAAATGGGCTTTCCGGCATTTAATTATTTGTAAAAATGGCTGAGCAGAAAAAATATGATACCTGTATTATTGGTGGTGGACTTGCCGGCCTTGCCTTATCCATTCAGCTGGCTAAGTCTGGTTATGCTGTTGCCTTATTAGAAAAAGAACAATATCCTTTTCATAAAGTTTGTGGCGAATACATCAGTCTTGAAAGCTGGAGTTTTTTAGAAGAACTTGGTTTACCACTCTCAGATTTACAATTGCCCATCATAAACAACCTGATTGTATCTTCTCCCAATGGAAACCAGTTACAGCAACAGTTACCACTTGGTGGTTTTGGCTTCAGTCGCTATAAACTGGATGCTGCTTTAAAAGAGATTGCCGTGAATAATACTGTAAGCGTATTTGAAAGCTGCAAAGTAACAGATATTGTTTTTTTACATGATGAATTTCTACTGCAAACAACACAGGGCAAATTTATAAGCCGCATTTGTTGTGGCAGTTTTGGCAAAAGAAGCAACCTGGATGTAAAATGGAACCGTAGTTTTGTCACTAACAAAGCCAATAAACTGAATAACTTTGTCGGCGTAAAATATCATATCAAAATCAAGTTCCCGGGTGATACTATTGCCCTGCATAATTTTAAAAACGGGTACTGCGGCATTTCAAAGATAGAGGACGATAAATATTGCTTATGTTATCTTACCAATGCAGAGAACCTGAAAGCAAATGATAATTCCATTTCAGCAATGGAAAAAAATATCCTGCATAAAAATCCCCACTTAAAAAATATTTTTGACAACAGTGAAATTTTATATGAGACCCCGGTTACCATTTCTCAAATTTCATTTGATAAAAAAACGCAGGTTGAAAACCATATTATTTTATTGGGTGATGCAGCAGGTATGATAACCCCCCTTTGTGGAAACGGGATGAGCATGGCTTTACACGGAAGTAAAATTGCAGCCGGTTTTATTCACCAGTTTTTACAGGGCAGAATAAGCAGATCGAATATGGAAACTGATTATACCAGACAATGGAGATCAATTTTTGAAAAAAGATTACGAACCGGAAGATGGATTCAGCAATTCTTTGGCAAGGTTTGGGTAACCAATCTTTTTATTTCCATCATGAAAAAATTCCCCTCGCTGACTAATGCATTAATAAAACAAACACACGGAGAACCATTTTAAAAAGCTGAACTATATCTTTGCATCAGCTTCCCTGATCAATTTAAAATGTGCTTTTATTTGTGCCAAAAAATTTCTGCCTTTTTGAAAAGGCCATGGTTTGATACCCTGTTGGCTGTTGTATTTACAAATCCTGTATAAAGCTTTCCAATGCATTAAAATTTCTTTATAGGCACCGGGCAGGCTATAGCCGGTATCATAAATATGATTGGGCTCGGCACCACAGCCATTATATTCCAGGATGGTAAAGTTTTTTCTGTTTTTTAGATCCTCAACATTACTGCACATGATATCATAGCGGCCATAAAAAAAATCATTGATGTCGTGACTGATCTTATCAAAAATAGCAACCAGTTTATCATCAATATGTTCTTTCAGGTCAACAAAGTGAGCCCCCCTGTTATGGTTGGCCGCATAACTGAGCATATATCTTTTATCTGCAGGAATTATTATATCCCAGCTTTCTTTATGTTTACTATACAACTCCCCCATTCTTTTATTCCCTTTCGGGTGCTGTTTTACCAATTCTTCCAAAGTATGCTTACCATCACCTATCACCTGCAAAGGTATCTTATGTAAAAAGCCGGTTATAGTTCCTTTGGCATCCTGTGGGTGACGGATATAAAACACACTTACTTCCATCGGGTAATGCACCATTTCCTGTACAATATATTCAACAGGTATTTTAGCATGATAATTTGTTAATTCTTCTTCCTTATCAATTTTACGGAATAAAATACCCTGGCAGGCAACTTCGGGCTTTACTATAAAAGGATATTTAATGCCCCCATGCTGTAATAGTTCTTTTACTGTTTCAAAACTTTGCTGTGGCTTTATATTAAATGTTGCCGGGTATAATTCCTTTGGCAGCAGATCATACATTTCTTTTTTGGGTTCACCATCCATACCCCCAAAAGTAATTTTGGGATTGCTTGGTGTAAAAAACCATACCGAGCCTGACTTTAACATATACCAGCCCCATACCAATGATATTGGCGCATAGATCAATTTAAATGGCCAGGTTTCCCAGTTCGTTATGTGGTTAAATATTTTTTTCACTTGTTTCAGTTGTTACGAAGATATTTAAAAAGCTAAACAACTTTAGTTTTGGTTTATTACGAATCATTTACTTTTGTAGTAATGATACCCGCTTTTAAATTAACTTACTTATCTAAATAAAATAAAGATACACTATGCATGTTCCAACAATGGTAGAAATGATGGCAAAAGGTGAAAGCCCTGAAGTTTTATTTTGGGTAGGCTGTGCAGGAAGTTTTGATCAGCGGGCACAAAAAATTACAAAGGCTTTTGTTACCATCCTTGATAAAGTTGGCATCAATTACGCCATCCTTGGTAAAGAAGAGATGTGTACCGGCGACCCGGCCCGGCGTGCCGGTAATGAATTTATGTTTCAGATGATGGCTTATCAGAATATCCAGGTATTGAATGGATATGGTATTAAAAAAATTGTAACCGCCTGTCCGCATTGTTTTAATACATTGAAGAATGAATATCCCGAACTGGGCGGCACTTATGAAGTGACCCATCATGCAACATTTTTGCAACAACTGATTGATGAGGGGAAAATAAAAATGAGTGAAGGTGGAATTTTTAAAGGCAAAAAAATAACTTATCACGATAGTTGTTATTTGGGCCGTGCCAATGATATTTATGAAGCGCCACGTAAAGTGCTGGAAGCTTTGGATCTTTCCTTGGTTGAAATGAAACATTGTCGTAGTAATGGTCTTTGCTGTGGAGCAGGTGGTGCACAAATGTTTAAAGAAGAAGAAAAAGGAACAACAAGGGTAAATTTTGAACGAGCAAAACAGGCATTGGAAACCGGTGCCGGCATTATTGCAGCTGCCTGCCCTTTTTGTAATACCATGATGACCGATGGTGTAAAAAACAGTAATAAAGAAGATGAAGTGCAGGTGCTGGATATTGCAGAATTGGTGGCTGCATCAATGAAGAATTAAAAATTAAAAAATGAACCTAGATTTTCAAGAACATTTACCATCCGAATTTAACGACAGTTCCCGTGTGTGGATCTACCAAAGCAACCGTTTATTTCTCATCAGCGAGGCAGTGGAAATGGAAGACATGCTAAGTGAATTTGTTGCCTGTTGGAAAAGCCATGGCTCACCTGTAAAAGGATTTGCCAGTTTATTTTTCGGCCGGTTTATAGTACTGATGGCCGATGAAACTGCAACCAGTGTAGGCGGTTGCAGTACGGACAGTTCTGTTCACCTTATCAAATCCATCGAAGAAAAATTTAACGTGCAGTTGCTCGACAGGCAGAACCTTGCATTTGTGGTTAAAGATAAAATCCAGCTATTACCCCTTAATCAACTGGACTATGCAGTAGAGAATGATTTTATTAATGGAGATACTTTGTACTTTAATAATCTTGTCTTAACTAAAAGAGAAATGCTGTACAAATGGCTCATCCCCGTTAAAGAAAGCTGGCTGTCTAAAAGATTAACCTTATCTGAAAAATAATATGTTTTTACTTTTTAAGCTGCTGCTTCAATAGTTCCAGTTTATTATTTTTTTTCAAACTCTTATTGAAAATATAACTCAACCCTATCCTGTAATTTCTTGTATTGGTTGTATTAAAACTCTCCAGGTTAAAATTTGATCCGTAAGTAAAATATTTATTTTGCTGCTGACGGAAAGGATCAATAACATTAAACGTAACAATAAATTTTTTAGCAAAGAATTTCCGCTGAACACCAATATTCATACTTAATGTGTTTCTCACCGTTCCCTGCGGATTTGCAAATCGGTTAAAAGTAAAACTGGCATTCCCGTTCATCAGATCCGAAAACTGGTAACTGCCATTTAAGGTTGAATAAAATGATCCGCCGTTTCTAAACTTACGGATATTGCGGTCATTCAGGCTGTACACATTATATGTATAACCAAAGCTCAAATTTGCTTTTGCTTTTTTATTAAGTGTTAGTCCACCCCATGCACTGGCCTCATATTCGTTACGGCCACTGATGTTTTGCCAGCTGGTAAAAGTTTTGCCATCTGGTTCCAATACTCTTATAGAACTGTAAATATGCTGCAGTGCATTATAACCAACGGAGCCATTGATGTAATACAATTTATTCCATTTGCCTATAATGAAATCAAAATTATCGGCATAGTAAGGTTGTAAATATGGATTACCCGATCGGGTGTTGTATGGATCAGCATAATCAATACTCGGGTTTAACTCATTTAATCTTGGCCTTTGTATTGTTCTTTTATAGCTGACAGTAATGCTTACTTCATTCTTCCATTTTTTCATCAGCGTAAAGAATGGTAAAGCCGACCAGTAATTGTTGACATAATGGTTACTGTCGTTCACGATGTCGAAATTCGTTTGGGTATGTTCGGTTTGCAAACCGCCATTTACATAAAAATCCTGTACAAAGTCGTAACGGATTGCCGCCCTTAGGCCAATTATAGTTTGATGAAAAAGAAAATCATTGCTTAACAGCTCATTCTTCACAAAAACATTTTCCGGCTTTTTCATGAACTCCGTGTTGAGAACATTGTGGTTATTATAACGGTTAAAACTGGTTCCAAAATTCAAAGAAGTTTTTTTATCCTTTAACGGCTTATCATAATTTATCCTGAAACTGATATTGTGATTTTTACTCAACGTATTTTGCTGTTGGGTTGAGTCGATACCGGTGGTTGTATGGTCGGGGTTGAGGTATTGCTGAAAAAAATTTCTTTCATTATTAGCTGCATTAAAATTAAATCCCGAAATAAACTTTAAAACTTCTTTGGGGTTCTTCCCTTTATAAGTATAGGTAAAGTTGAAGTTAGGGTTCCAGCTTTCATTCGCTGTTCCGGTAATGCGGTTACTTAATTTATAAACCTGGTTATTATTGTTTAGATTACTGTATTCAGTACTGTTTTCGTTGTTGCTGTTATTGCTGTTGTATTGCGATGTAAAATTTAAACTATGCTGCTTATTCAATTCGTAGTCTACACTCAGCCTGATATTGGGTCTCCGGTTATTGCTGCTGTTATCTCCAAGTGTATTAAAATAATTAACAGAATCAACATAAATATTTTGCCGGTTACTGTAACTGTTACTTACATATTCATTATATCCAAAGCCTGTAGAAAAATTAAGTGCAAATCTATTTTTACGGTAACTTAAATTACCACTTATACCCGCCTCTCCCCTTGTACCATAGTTCACATTAATTCTGGCATTAAAGCCAACCTTACCTCTTTTGGTTACGATATTTATAACACCTCCCCTTTCATTGGCATATTGAGGTGGAGGAGTTGTCATCACTTCAATTTTCTCGATCATACTTCCCGACATACTTTCCAGCAGATCCTGTAATTGTTTAGAATCCAGTTCAACCGGTTTATCATCAATTAATATTTTTACATCTTTACCACGCAATAAAACCTTACCATCATTATCAACATTAACCAAAGGCGTTTGCTTTAATAACTCTGTAGCTGTTGCGCCTGAGCTCAATGCAGATTCACCTGTATTAAAAATAATTTTTCCATCCTTATTTTCTATCAGTGGTTTCTCTGCATAGACCGTCACTTCATTTAATAGCGATGTATGTTTGTTAAGCCTGATATCATTTAAGTCAAAGTCAAAACGCCCCTGTCTTAAATAAATACTATCAATTATCAACGTGCTGTAACCAGACATGGTGAACTTTAAACGGTAATAACCAAAAGGCAGTTCATC
>JAYVEQ010000030.1:0-35891 GCA_043748745.1 Chitinophagaceae bacterium
TGCAAGGGTGCTTTTTCCGTGGTCAATATGGGCAATGATGCAAAAATTTCTGATGTTCTTCATGTACTGCTATCCTCTTTTTAAGAGGGGCAAAAGTAGCTTATTTTAAGCACTGAGCGAAGTCGAAGTGTCAAACTCCGAATTTCGAGCGAAGTTGAGAAATGGTTGGTTAAGGAGATATGGTTACCAGCATTTGCCTTTCATTGCATCATCGTTGCGTCGCAATCCTTTCATCGGCATACAAATGGGGAGCTTTGTTTGAAGCAGAGATGGTTCGTGAGACGAGCCAAGGCAGAAGGATTTATCTAATAACGTGTAAACTTTTTTTAGGACAAGTCAGTCGCAATTCTTTTATCGGTATACCAATGAAGAACTTTGTTTTATTTTCAAATATGTGAAATATATAACTGCTTTCTAAAGTTATATAACATTTTTAAGTATCAATTCCGGTACTTTTATTATTGAGCGTAATGATAAATTACATTATAACAGTTTTAATACTAAACAATAAACAGCACAGGTTTTTTGTAAATCATTTTATAAACCATTAAAAAATGTGGTGGCAGTATATATTGGTTTTTATAGGTGCTTTCCTGTTTGATGTTGTTCCATTTCCCTTTTTACCCGCATTTACCATTATGTTATTTTTACAAATAACTTTTCACCTGAATACCTGGCTGGTAATTGTAACAGGCGTAGCAGGTTCTGTTTTAGGCAGGTATGTTCTTACTTTATATATCCCGCTGATAGCAAATAGATTTTTTAAAGTATCAAAGAATGAAGATGTTCAGTTCTTGGGGAAAAAAATGCAGGAGAATAAATGGAAAGGCCAGATGTTAGTACTTGCTTACTCATTATTACCACTTCCAACCACACCGCTGTTTTTGGCTGGCGGTATGGCAAGAATAAAGGCCTTGTATATTATACCTGCTTTCTTCATTGGTAAATTTACAAGCGATGCCATTGTATTGTATGCGGGCAAATATGCTTCAGAAAATGCCAAAAACATATTTCAGAATGCATTATCTCTTAAGTCTGTTATAAGTATTGTTTTTTTCCTGATACTTCTTTGTGGCCTTTTATTTATTGACTGGCGATCATTGATCCAAAAGAAAAAATTTGTTTTAAAATTTAAAATATTGAAGTAGCTGTCGGAAAAATTAAGGCATCACTGGCTACCCGTACTAACTTAGTAAAGTCTGAGTATTTAATTTAAGAACCTGGTCAGGAAGCCTTCCCTTTTCCGACGTAGGTGTTCCACTTATTGCAAGCCCATTGGCGCACCCGCATTCGCCGCCATCTGGTCTCCGACCAACGGCAAACATTTACGCAGTCCAAACTCAAATCAAATAACTAACTTTAAACATACTTAATTTTTTTAGTCACCAAAACTAAAACCCTGCTTATGCACATGTTTAAAAAATGCTTATTCATTTTCCTGTTGCCTGTGTTTGTTCATGCACAAAACGCAAGCCCGGTTGTTATCGGTAAAATTGATTCGATGTGGTCGGGCACCCTAAAGGAAAGCAGGCAATACCTTGTTTATACACCTCCATCTTATAATGAAGGTATTTACCTGCCGCAGCATTACCCCGTGTTGTATTTGCTGGATGGTGATGCACATTTTCATTCGGTAACGGGCCTGTTGCAGTTTTTGGGAACCGGCATCAATGGTAATTATGTGATACCGGAAATGATAGTAGTGGCCATTCCCAATACTGACCGCACAAGAGATCTTACACCAACCAATGTTACAAAAGGCCCCGATGGGAAAGAAGTGCCTTTTTTAAAAACTTCCGGCGGCATGCCCAATTTTTTTAAGTTCATAAAAAATGAGCTGATACCGCATATTGATTCGGGCTATCACACTACGCCATTCAGAATTTTTGTAGGTCACTCTTTAGGTGGCATTGCAGTTATAGATGCGTTGTACAGCATGCCTGAAACCTTTAATGCCTATGTTTCCATTGATCCCAGTCTTTGGTATGATAACCAACTCCTTTTAAAGAAAGCAAAAGATTATTTCGGCAAGACAAAACTTAATAACAAATTCCTGTACCTGGGCCAGGCCAATACCACACAGGCCGATACCAGCCGCAACCTGCATTTTGAATCCATCATACAATTCAACAGTATTATGGAGTCGTATAACGAATCGGGTCTTCATTATAAATACAAATATTACCCTGATGATGATCATGGCTCTGTTCCGATGATAACTGAATATGATGCCCTGCATTTTATTTTTGAAGGGTATAAAGGCAATGTTTCAAAACTTACACAGAACCCTGCCCTTGTAAAGGAACATTATAAGAATTTTTCGGCCAGAATGGGTGTTAGCTTTCTTCCTCCCGAATCGATCATCAATTCATTGGGTTACCGGGCCCTGCAATCCGATACGGCCAAAGCAATTGAATTCTTTCAACTCAACATTGACCTGTATCCAAACAGCTTTAATGTGTACGACAGTATGGGTGAAGCATGGATGTACAAAGGTGATAATAAAAAAGCCATCGCTTATTATGAAAGATCACTGGCGCTGAACCCCAACAACCAGGGTGGAAAAGATAATATTAAAAAAATGAAGGAAAAGAAAAATTAGGATGCTGTCCCCACTGGCGCAGATATGCAGCAAAGGAACTGTAGCAAAGGGTATCTGTGCCAAATCATACTCTTATTAATTAAAGTCTTTAAACCTTTTTAATTAAAAGCAATTTATAATGGCACTGATACCCTCACACACAAAACCAAAGCTGCATATTTGTGCCAGTTAAAATAAAACTTAATATCTCCTCATTACCGTATTTGATCAAAAGGTTAAATCATTTCCCCCTGCAATGATTAACAATGTCTGGCATTATTATTGAGTATTTTATTGAACAACTATATTGGCTTATCGTCAAAAATTTTTACGCTTACTTATTTATTGTTCATAAACTTTTATGTTATTAGTAATATGCAAGTGATTTATTTATTTTAACGCACGCAACCATTTTGGTTTTTATTACGATTATAGTAAAAGACCTAATGAATCATTTACCTGGTAAGTATATTTTGTAACGCTTTAAAATTAAATGCATGAAATTCTTAAAAAATCCGTGGGTAGCTATGTTTATCATCAGCTTATCTTTATTAATCACAGCCTGCCAAAAGCAGTCAACCGGTAATACAAACAGTAATACCGCGGCAAAAAGTTTATCTGTTTATCTTACAGACGATCCCTGCCAGTATGATTCGGTGTTTATTGACATCCGCTTTGTGGAAGTTAAAATTGATACCAGCAATGAGCATATGAATGATGACCATTATGGAGATAATGATGATGACAGGGATGATGATCATCAACATCATGACCAATATGGAAAATGGGATACGCTTACCATCAGGCCCGGGGTTTACAACATACTCCGGTTAAGAAACGGAATTGATACTTTACTTGCTTCAGGTAATTTACCTGCAGGAAAAATTCGGAAAATAAGGTTAACACTTGGTACAAATAACTCATTGATAAAAGCCGGCGTAAGTTATCCGTTAAGCCTGGTACCCGGTACAAATAATTATGTGTACATAAAAATACATGATGAGGATGAAGATGAAGTAGCACCGGGCCATAATGCCATCTGGATAGATTTTGATATTTGTGCATCCATCCATTTAGTTGGAGGACAATACTACCTGAGCCCTGTTTTAAAAGCATTCTCAATGGAGCAGTTTGGTAAAATTGAAGGTAAAGTTTTTCCGCATGCAGCACTTCCATTTGTAAGAGCATTTAATGCTACAGATTCAGCATCTGCCCTGCCTGAGACTGACGGAGAATATAGAATAAGAGGTTTAAGAGATGGAGTTTACAGTATTAAGTTTTCGGGCTCTAACGGATACAGGGATACCACCATTTCCAATATCCGTGTACAACGTGGAGTTGAAACTCATATACCCAATATTACTTTAAGGCAATAGTTTATAAATACAAAATGATTAAAGACCGGAAAAATTTCCGGTCTTTTTTTTGTTATTGTTGGCAGAGGCTACATGAGTATGTAAAATATATAAATCCTCTCGAAGGGTATGTAACAGTTATTGGTATCAATTTTGTTAAATTTAATTATTATCTGTGCTGCCAAAGTAGAATACGCAGTTTTAATTTTTTAAAAACCGAATATTGTTTTTTAAGAATTCTTCCTGAGAAATCATTTAATAATATATTAAAATTAAGGTGGCAATATTTATTGGTCTTTACAGTATTTTATTGTTTCTGGATCCTTTCATATACTGATCAAAAGCACTGCATGCATGTTACCATTATAACTATATTTTATTTTTAAAGAAAAACAATCATTAATTTACAGTCAATGAGAATTATTTTTTATTTATGCGCCAGCCTTTTATTAACCAGCCATAGCTTAATGGCCCAGCGGGTGATCAATACCGACCGCCCCGATCAAAGTGATGGAAGCCATATTGTTGAGAAAAATCATGCGCAGATTGAAACGGGCCTGCAGTTTTCGAAGCTGGATAAATATACGAATGGATTTGATAACGTAACCCTCATCAGGTATGGTGTTACAAAAAGATTTGAAATAAGGTTTCAGAATCAGTATTCATCTGTAAAGGATAGTAATACTGTCCGGGGTTTACAGCCGTTTACCATCAGTTTTAAAAACCTGTTGTGGTGGCAACATGGCATATTGCCAAAGGTTACACTGGTATCATATTTCAGGTTACCCATTACTTTAAATAAAGCATTTAAAGCTGATCATTTTGGGTATACCTTTACATTAGCGGCAAGACATGAACTGAACTCCCGGCTTAAACTGTATTCGAATTTTGGTGTTACACAGGACCAGGAAACAACAGATATCAGTTACCTGGGTACTGTTGAATTAAATTACAATGTAACAGATAAATTCAGTGCCTTTGCAGAATATTATGGCAACTATGCAGCACATACCAGTGCTTCCAATGGTATGGATATCGGGTTTATTTATGCGTTAAAAAATAATTTTGCAGTTGACCTGGCATTAGGTTCCCCAACACTTGATCTTGGTTTAACAAAATTTATATCAATGGGCATGTCCGTAAGATTACCAAAATAAAGTGTACCTGCCAAGGCGATAATATTGTTTAAAATCTGGTTATTTTTTTCAGTTTCCTTAACTAGCTACTTGCTGCTAAATACTAATTAATATTTAGCTCAGCTTACTTGTGCAAAGTTTTTAATTTTATGCATTCTGATTCTTGCGGAACTTAACCGATCAATTACTATTTATCACTTGCCAAAACTTTTTCCAGTTGTGCAATTAGTACTTTTCTATCCAGTCCATAACCTCTTTGACATAATTCAAAACTGCCGTTTTTATGTATGATCACATAAGTAGGAAAGCCCTGCCCTTTTACCTTGGTCATAATATCATGGGTTAATTCTTTACCGGCCAGCAGATGGTTTCCCTCCAGGTTAAAATAAGCAATGAGTTCCTTCCAGAATTTTTCTTTACCGGTATCGTTATTGGCGATGTACAGATAGCTGAGTGGTTTACCTTTAAAATGCTGTTTAATGAATGCACTGTGCATGTCAAGATCCTGGCGGCAGGGCCCACACCAGGTTCCCCACATATCCAGTAATACTGTTTTGCCTTTGCAATAAGCCAGTACATCTTCCCATGTTTTAAAATGGCTGGGGTCTAAAAATTTCATTGCCGGCGTAAGTTTGCGTTGCTGTCCCAATGCAATTTCTTTAATTGAATTTTCAAATAAAGGTAAATAGCTGCTTGATGGAAATTGTAATTTAAACTGCTCATAAACAGGAATGAGATTTTTTATATCACTTTCGGCCAAGGCACCACTTATAATTACGACATAAAGATATTCCTTAAGCTTTCCGGTAAAATTCCTTTCTATAAAACGCTGCTGCAGATCATTTGATCTGTCTGTGGCAAATAACTTTGCCCCTGCGGCAGTATCTTTTCCGTACCATTCAAGCAGAAAATCTGAACGGTTTATCTCAAATTGTTCCCATAAACTTTCTTTTGTTCGTAAAAGATAATTTCCTAAAAACTGTTTGTATGCCGGTGCAACAAGGGATTCCTCATTTAATAGCGGAGCCTCATTTAAAAGCGATTTACGCACCTGGTACCATTTATCATAATTACGGTCATATGCACTTCTGATACCAAAAGCGTTGTTGGTTTCAAATGAAAAATAGGCATCCAGCATCTCGTATTGCAAATTTGCTTTCCAGGCAAGGGCAAACTCAACAGATGGTTTCAGTTTTTGAATGTAAGCTGCCAGTATTTCTGTGTGCAATTTGTTTTGTGTTTCCAGGTATGCTTTAATACTGTAGGGTAATGTATCGCCATAAAATTTTGGTATGCTGTCAAAGCTGTTTATAGCTAGCGGCTGATTATTATTGGCGCTTTTACCGGTTACATTAAAATTTAATTGCTGCTTCTTGCCGGTTGTCTCCATGTTCAAATCATCGCCCGGAGAAATAAATAAATTATAGTCGGCCAGTTTATTTCCTTTACTGTCGGTAAAACTTACTTTCATTATTTCGGGCTCTGTTAAAATTAGTTTTATAGTGAATTCTCCCATTTTATTTACAGCAACCTGCTGAAATCCCAAATACACTTTATTACTGGTAAAAGGGAAAGCCGGCCGGTTGAGATATAGCTTTATATTGGTAATATTTTTTATTATCCCCCTGATCTGCACCGGCTGTGAAAAAAGCAGCTGACTGCTGCTGAAAAAGAAAAAAATGAGGAAATATTTTTGAACAAAAAATGATCGCATATTGAAGTTTGATTTGAGTAATGCAGGGTGAATAAATACAAATGAAGATATGCATAATCCGGTTTTGAAGTTAATAATTAAACAATCACTAAAATCAGCATAAGTATTTTTTACTGATGGTACCTGGTAAAATAAATTAAATAAAGGGAAAAAGTAAAAATGGAGATCTGTTTGGTTTTATAATAGCAGCTATAAAAAAATAACTATTCGCATAGTTTTAATATATCGGTGCCTTTACTGCTCATTTGCAGTTTATTTATTTTGCCTGCCTTATTGTAATAAATTATCAGGGTGCCGTATTCAGTTTGAAAGGCATCCCAGTTAATGTCTTTTATTTTAGGATGACCCAGCAAGCTGAAAAGGATGCTACGGCTGGCTCCCATTAGGGCCGGGATTAATTTCCCTTTAAAGTTCGGGCCAATTTCAATGTAGTCCCGGTCAGTATAAAAATAAATATCCTTGTCTTTGTAAAAAATGCCTTCACATTTGTTGGCGGTGTCCTTTAAAACTATTTCACTATAGCAGGGAAAGATGTTTTTTATTTCGCCCATTGTTGATTTGGCATACAACTCATTTACACTACCGCCCACAATATCTACAACAAAGAGAGGGCAAATGGGGGTTATTTTTAACTGGGCGATACCTGCAAGACAGGAAAAGATAAAGGCAAAAGTCAATATAAATATTTTCATATTCTTAGGTTTTCAAGTTATGTTAATCATTTTACTGCAAATACCCTGCTAAAATCTGTGAATTAATAGGATATTGATAAGTAACTAAAAATGATTGCTTTTTTGCTTGAAATATGGTAAAACTCTGAGCCAACTATCGGAATCGAACCGACGACCCTTTCATTACGAATGAAATGCTCTGCCATCTGAGCTAAGTTGGCATTTATAAATATTCCTGGCAAGGTCAGTTAAAACTTTTGCATCATGGCGGACATCTTATATTAAATGGTCATTAGTGATTTTATAAATAATGAAGGACAAAAAAGAATAAAATTACTTTATTTTGATCTTGCAGGGCAGTAACAATGCTAAATAATTTTAGCTCTTATTTTTTTATGGTAAAAGGATCTTTATTCATTCACCTGTTTAATTAAAAATCCTCGAATAGCAACCTCCAATTTGTTATGTTTAAATAATTTAATTTAAACAGGGAATAATGTAACTCTTTTTCATAATTGTATAATATTTTAACGGGTTTATTTTCGCAACTTTATGGTCTAAAATTCGTGTCACTATAAATAAAATTTAAAACCATGTTACAACCATTTATTAATATAAACTGGATCAAGGAAATCAAACAAAATATACTAAAAATTGTTGCGGTTCCACAACGATATAGTTTTAATCATTTACCCGGCAATGACCACCTGGTTTTTACAGATAAAAATAAACCTTCGCAGCCTTCCAACATAAACTCTTTGCCCGATCTTAACAAAAATGAGGAGATCTTCCTGCATGATATTTTTGGTGCGATAAATTATTAATGTGAATCATCAAAACAAATCATAAAATTTTAGAAATATGCGCCTCAAAGGAAATAATATAAATATACCCGTAAATACAATTACAATAAATTATAACGACCAGGGCCCTGATGATGCGCCGGTCATTATTTTCATTCATGGATTCCCGTTCAATAAATCAATGTGGGACGGACAGCGTGCTGAGCTGAAAGAAAATACCCGGGTTATTGCTTATGATATTCGAGGGCATGGAAAGTCAGAAGAGGGAAATGAAGATTTTTCCATTGACCTTTTTGTAAACGATCTGATAGGCCTGATGGATGCTCTGAAACTTGATAAAGTAACGTTGTGTGGTTTATCGATGGGTGGTTATATTGCATTGGGTGCAATTACAAAATACCCCGAACGTTTTGATTCACTGGTATTGAGTGATACCAATTGCATAGCTGATACAGCAGAAGGCAAAGAAAAAAGGATGAATGCCATTAAAAACATTAAAGAAAACGGTGTCGAAAAATATACAGATGAAATGATCAAAAATCTTTTTGCAACTGAATCTTTTTCCACAAGGCAATCAGTTATAACCAGGGTAAAGGAGATGATGAATAAAACCAGCCAGACCTCATTATGCAAAACATTACTGGCTTTAGCAGAACGTAAAGAAACCTGCAGCAAACTGGAAGCGATAAAAGTACCGGTATTGATCATTGTTGGTAAAGAAGATAAAATTACTCCGCCGGCAGCAGCCCGGGCAATGCATGAAAAGATAAAGGATTCCAGACTGTGTATTTTAAACCATGCCGGCCATGTAGCCAATATGGAAAACCCGGAAGAATTTACTGAACAATTAAAAATGCTTTTATACCAGTCAAAAACAAGAACCGCTATTTTTTATTAATTAAACTTCAAAAACCAATTATGACAATTCAATTTAACACGGATAACAATTTAACCCTTCACCAGGAATTCAGGGATAAATTAAATGATATCTTATCGGAAGAATTAAACAGGTACAGCGAAAATATTACCCGGGTAGAAGTGCATCTTTCAGATTTGAATGGCCACAAAGATGGATTGAACGACAAACGATGTATGCTTGAAGCCCGTGTTGAAGACAGACAGCCAATTGCTGTTTCGGCCGAGGGCGATACTTACGAACTATCGGTTTATGAAGCTGTTGATAAATTAAAATCTTCGCTGGAAACCATACAAGGCAGAATGAAGAGTCAGCAACAGAGTTAATATTTAACTTGGTTTAATGGGCAGTATTTATATTGGCATCTAAAAGCGTTTAAATAAATTTTTATTTAAGCGCTTTTTTTCTGCTCCTGTCGCCTGCCTTACCATAAATGTAGGTTACAAACCTTTTAGGCAAAATTCTTAAAACACCTGACAGGAACTTAGCCAATGTACCCGGTGTAATTATTGGTCTTCCCTTTAATGTTTTACGCACAGCTATTTCTCCAACCCTTTTAGGACTGACAGCCATTTTATCGCCAAACCATCCAAGCTGTTTTTTTGTTTCGATTTTAATTGAAGGTTTAGTATAAACCGGCCCGGGTGCAAGGCAACTCACACTTATATTTTTTGTTCTTAACTGGTAACGTAATGAATAGCTAAATGAGATAACAGCAGATTTAGTTGCCGAATATAAATTCTTGGATGGAATAGGCGCAAAACCAGCCATACTGGCTACGTTTAAAATATAAGCCGGGGTATTTCTTTCAAGCAAAGGCAATAAGGTAAGGCTCATTGACATGGCACTTTCAACATTTAATCTCACCATATACCTCAGGCTGTCGAGCGATAAGGATAAATAATCTTCATCGCCTCCCAGTCCGGCAACATTGCAAAGCATTTTTAAATGAATGTTTTTATTGGTACACCAGGCGGCTATTTCAGTTGCTGTTTCATCCTTGCTCAGGTCGTAAGATAATATTTCAACATGAACCGGGTAAGCCATTTCAATTTTATTTTTTGCAGCAGTAAGCCCATCAATATGACGTGCAATTAAAATTAAATTATAACCACGTTTGGCCAATGCTTCGGCAATAGCAAAACCAATACCCTTGCTGCCGCCTGCTATTAAGGCATAGGCCGATGAATCGTTCACATTGGTTACCGGAGTATTAGTGTATTCCGGAACTGCTGTATGTTCCCCGTTATAAATTTCAGCAGTATTCATTGTTGCATTATCATCAATCATTTGAGCATTTGCAGTAAGTATAAAAAATACAAAGCAAAATAGTGAAGCTGTTTTTTTCATCTGTCAGGTTATGCTTTTAATGTATTACTTCAAGTGCAATTATAAAGCCAGAAATTTAACGTTTCCTTAAACCGGTTTTGAATGCCTGTTTATCAGCGGATATAAAAGTAACTGAACAGATTTTATCAGCCCAAATAATTTACATTTGCACCAAAATCAAATAACTTATGAAACGAATTTATTTTACTTTTTTTGTAATGATGATTACGGGTATGGCAAATGCCCAAACTGCCATTAAACTTGAAGATGTTGGTAAACACATTGATGACAGTGTAACTGTTTGTGGTATTGTAGATGATATACGATATTTTGAAAACTCAAAAAATCAACCTACATTTTTAAACATTGGCGGCAAACATCCAAATCAACTGTTAACGCTGGTAATTTGGGGAGATGTGAGAAAGCAATTTACCGGTAATATTGATGATCTGAAAACAAAACAGATCTGTATAACCGGCCGGATAATTCTATATAAAGAGAAACCAGAAATTGTTATTGGAGTACCTGAGCAGATTGTGGTTCAATAAAAAGTTATTTTTTAATAATTCCGGATAAAATACTTTATGCCATTGGCTATCATTATTTGTGCACCGGTTTTCACCTGGCCACTATACAATTCAGAAGAAGAATAATAAGTGATATTAAAGCGGTCGATGCTTTTAATTTTTCCCCTGTAAGCTTTGTCCTCAAAAGTTCCGAAATAAGTTAACAAGGTTTGCCCAACGGTTTTTAATTTACCCCGTAAAACTTCATTTTCATAAGAAGCGTACCAGGTAATATTATATTGCCCGATAGTTTTTAAATTGCCGGCAAATGCCTTGTCATCATAAGAAAAATAATAGTCCATAAATATAGATCCGATGCTTTTTAATTTTCCCCGGAGTCCCTCTTTTTCATAAGATGGATAATAAGTGAGCAATGTTCTGCCAATATATTTTACTTTACCACGTAATGCTTCATCATCAAGTTCAGAGTAGTATTCTATCCGGCCAACATAAGGATCTAAAACACCCTGGTAATTTTCCTGTAACCCTATAAACCGGTCATAACCCCATTTGCTGATGTTACCATCCTTTGTAACATAAATCTGTACATTTTCATCCAGACCAATTGAAAAAACATCAATATTCCCATTTCCGGTGATTGTTATTTTAGAAATACTTTGGCTAAAACCAGTAGCACAAAAAAATAAGGCTGCTATAACTAAAAATAGTTTTTTCATATAAATACTGATGAGGTTATTTAATTATAAAGATACAGCCAAATAATAAAATAAAATTGATATTTATTTTCATTCACACATGCCAATTAAGGTGGCTAAAAGGTATTAATTTGCAGGTATGAACAAACTCTTCCTCTTTATCTTATTTGTATTTTTTATAGCCTGCAACACCAAAACCTATAAAAATCCTCACTTACTTATCAATACACAATTGGGAGATATTGAAATAGAACTTTTTCCGGAACAGGCCCCAAAAACTGTATCAGCATTTTTATCTTTTGTTGACTCGGGGTTTTATAACAACAGTTCCTTTTACAGGGTATTAAAAACAGAGGAGTTGCCCACTGAAACCAATACCGGGGTCATACAAGGCGGAATCTGGCAAACAAATCCCCAACAAAAGATTTTATTACGTGGCATTGAACATGAAACTACAAAGCAAACAGGCATAAGCCATCAATCGGGCACCATTTCATTAGCCAGGACCACCCCTGGTTCAGCCAATACAGAGTTCTTCATTTGTATCGGAGATCAAACTCCACTTGATTTTGGAAGACGGGGAACAGAAGATGGACAAGGCTTTGCCGCATTTGGAAAAGTATTTAATGGAATGGATATTGTGAGAAAAATACAGGCACAAAAAAGCCATGGCGACAAATTTGATGATAAGATTGAAATCTATAAAATAAAAAGACTGTAATTGTCTATACATAATAAAAGTAAAAAATATTCGAACTGTTATTCATTTTTTTTGTTAGCTACTTTAAATAGAAACCTCTTTTATGTTCAACAATTTTTCCTCCTGTCATTCTACTTATGTTTTACTTTTTTCTTTTTTATTGATGATTAGTTCCTGTTCGTTTTCAGCTAAAACAACAGATCGTTATTTGCAAAAAGCCTTAACCCAGAAATATGATATGATAGCTGTACCCGGTATCCCTTTTACAGAGGCTGGTTGGGACAGTACAATGAAGGCAAGGATTTACTGGTCGAAATATCTTTATGATAAAGGGATAACCAAAAATATCATGTACTCCGGTTCTGCAGTATCAACACCCTATTACGAAGGAGCGATCATGGCACAATATGCTATTGCCATTGGAATTCCTAAAGAACATGTTTTTTCAGAAAATAAAGCAGAGCACAGTACTGAAAATTTGTACTACTCTTTTTTAAAAGGTAAAACAATGGGATTTAACCATATTGCCCTGGCTACCGACCCCTACCAGGCTAAAAAATTACGAAGGTTTGCAAGAGTAAAAATAAACAGCGGTGTTGGTATAATACCAATTGTATTTGATACGCTAAGAGCAATGCAACCATCCATGATTAACCCCGTTATTGATTATCAGCAAGCTTTTAAAAAAGATTTTGTTCCGCTTAAAAGACGGGAATCTTTTTGGAAAAGGTTACGAGGCACAATGGGTAAACATATTGACCCAAATGCTTATTAACAGGAAATAAAAATTATTTTACGGTAAAATCAACTTCAATATCTCCCCAAAACAGGGAAACTTTACCGGAAGTATCAATAGTGAAAGTCATTTTTTCTGAAAATGTTTGAGCCTTACCAGCCTTTACATTCACCCTTAGTGCATCGTCTTTTGCATCATACTTAAATGCACCCCATTGTTTCCAGGTTTTATTAAAGATTATCGTCCAGTCATCACCATTTACTAAAGTAAATAACCCATACTTGCCTTTAGGTAAAGATTTACCTTCAATTAATACATCTTTATTTATTTCAAAAACAGTAGCTTCATTGGCTCCCGTCCGCCAAACCTCTCCTGCTTTTGGTTCCAGGTCTTTACCAATAGTGCGGCCTTTTACCGAAGGTTGGCTGTAATCTATGCTGATATTTACATCTCCTGCTTTTTGAGTAACAAATGCAGGGGGGCTTGGGCGTTTAGATTTATCCTGTTGTGCATTGGAATTTAAAGTTGCAAATAAGAACAACCCCAGCATATTTATTAAAAGTAGATATTTCATGATTTAAATTTAGGTTTATAAAAATAGTTAACTCAATTTGCTTTTAATTAAAGATGATTGAAAGTTAGTTATTTTTTCTGACGATGCTGTTTTTGTAAGTTTTATTTAAAGGGGTATTCTGAGAAATAAAGTGACATTTAGATATAGCGGGAATAAAAAAACAAATACTGGTCAGCTCAATCTTTCCCAGTTAATTTCTCCAACAAGATTTTTATTATCATCAATAATTACATAAGCTACATAAGCAATACATTTAAGTTTAGCAGCTCTCCTGGTAATTTTGTCAATATCATACTCACTTAATTTAAAAGGACGTTGAGGATGCACAAATGTTTTAACCTGTATCATTACAGTCTCAATTCTACCTTTCCCTGTTATTACAGATTCATTGATCTGAAGATTTTCTTTTGCTAAATTGGTATAGTCATTTCCGGATAACCAATTTTCAACAAGCTTTTCTCCTGCATTATTAATTTCTTCTATTTCTGTGTTTAACATGTCAGATTGTTTCGAAACCAAATATATATATAATTTGATACGAAAAAGTATTTTTACTAGTTTTTAATGGTATTTTCCACATTTCATTTTTATTGAATATCAATAGATTGATGTAATTTCAATAACTTAAAATTAAATAAATTCCTTAGGGGGAAAAGAAAGAATGAATGATCCTTTTACTGGTACGGCATCAATACAATCATATATTTTAAAGAATAAAACCTTCATGACCGAAGGCTTTATAAAGGTTTAAGGAAGGTAAATTTTATGATACAAATCTGCATATAAAATTATTTAACAGTTATAGGATAACCATTAGCTTTATTGTAAAAATTATTCTACTTATAAGTATTGATGCACAATCATATTATCTTAGTCCCATATAAATTATGAGCTGGATTTAATCAGCTATTTATCACATTTGAAACATAACAAAAGCAAAATACCAGAATAAGTTTAGTATTTTCGCTAAAAAGCACCTTTATGAAACTTTTTGTTGCCGGACTACCTTATGATTTAGATGATGCAGAATTAATGGAAATTTTTGAAAAATTTGGTACTATAACAACAGCCAGGGTAGCCATGGACAGGGAAACAGGAAAAAGCAAAGGCTTTGGTTTTGTAGATATGCCCAACAGTGAAGAAGCCAGGGATGCAATTGAAAACCTGAAAGATATTTCGTTGGGGAAAAAACCACTTGTTGTTAAAGAAGCTGAAGAAAAATCTGGCCCGCCAAGTGGCGGAGGATTTAAACCAGGTGGACAAAACAGAGGTGGCTTTAATAACAACAGAAGAGGGTATTAAGTTTTTTATATCAAACGAATACTTTTTCTATTAAAAAATATTAAACAGCAGGTTTTTTCTGCTGTTTTTTTTATTACCCATAATATAAAATTGTAACTTCCTGATCAGAACAAAATATACATGAAAATAGCTTTAACCGGTGCTGCAGGCCATTTAGGTGCTGCCCTATTGCAGGAACTAACAAAAAGAAATATTCCGGTTAAAGCATTATTCAGAGATAATGATTTCCGTTCGTGCAATGATCTACCTGTTGAAATTGTAAAAGGCGATATGATGCACCAGGAGATATTAAAAACCCTGATGCAGGATTGTGATACCGTTATTCATTGTGCGGCACTCATTTCTGTAAATGGAGATCCTAAAGGGCTTGTGCATCGCACAAATGTTGAAGGCTCCCAATTAGTTATTGATACGGCGTTGCAGGGTGGTATAAAAAGATTCATTCATATCAGTTCCATTCATGCTTTTCAACAACAACCCTCATTCGAATTACTGGATGAACAACGTGAACCCATTAATGAAAAAGGTTTCGCTTATGAACGCTCAAAACTTGCCGGACAGCAAATTGCACTGGCAGCAAACAAAATGGGTATGGAAGTATTGGTCATGCATCCAACTTCTATTATTGGACCTTTTGATTTTAAACCGTCTTTGATGGGACAAGTAATTATAGATCTGGTCAAAGGGCGTTTACCTTTTATTTTTAATGGTGGTTTTGATTTTTGTGATTGCCGTGATGTAGCCAATGCCATAGCGAATGCTATAACCATGGGCAGGCCGGGTGAAGCCTATTTACTTGCAGGAAAATGGCATAGCCTGAAACAATTAACTGAATTCATTTCAAACGTATCAGCAAAAAAAATAAACCCGGTTGCTTTATCACAATTTGTTGCAAAAACCTGTTTGCCAATTATAAAAATGTTAGCGACAATACAAAAAAAAGAACCGCTCTATACTGTTGAAGCATTGGATGCATTATTTACTGGAAACCGGTTTATCAGCAGTGTAAAAGCTACTTCAGAATTAAATTACACTACCCGCCCGTTTGAAGAAACTATCTATGATACTTACTATTGGTTTAAGAATAAAAGTTATCTTGTTTAATAACCCAAAACAACTCACCGCATTTTTGAATTAAATACCATCTGCATTCCTGCTATGCTAATTACATTTTCTACTTACCAGGTTATTATTTATATATGGATCTGCATTGCCATATTCATTTTCTTTTTACTGCTTAAGATTGCTGCACCCTACGGCAGGCATACATCTGCCAGGTGGGGGCCACAGATCGATAATCATTATGCATGGTTCTTGATGGAGTTTCCGGCACTACTTATCATGGCTATTTTTTTAATAACAAAAATTTCACTTCAGTCCTTTGTTGCTACAATTATGATCGGTTTATTTTGCTTTCATTATTTTAACCGCACTTTTATATTCCCGTTCAGGTTACATACTAAAGGGAAAAAAATGCCGGTATTAATTCTTGTCTCCGGTATTTTCTTCAACCTGACCAATACTTTTTTAATGGGGTATTATTTTACTAATTTTTCAAATTATGAAAGCAGTTGGTTTATGGATTGGAGATTTATAACAGGATTTATTTTATTTTTCCTGGGTGTTTGGATAAACTGGAAATCGGATAATATCTTAATTCATCTGCGCAAACCTGATGAAACGGATTATAAGATCCCGTTGGGCTGGTTATTCAGGTATATTAGTTGTCCGAATATGTTGGGAGAATTATTGGAGTGGGCAGGCTTTGCCATACTTTGCTGGAATTTACCGGCACTTGGATTTTTTATCTGGTCGGCAGCCAACCTGATACCAAGGGCACTGGCCCATCACAAATGGTATAGAAATAAATTTACTGATTATCCTAAAGAACGAAAAGCAATTCTTCCTTTTATTGTTTAAGCATTTAATGCTTTCCAATCGTTTTCTAAGATCCCCATTTCGATCATACTTAAAAAAACATCATTGTACAAAAGGATGTCACGGGAAACACCTTCAATACTAAACCCACATTTAAGGTAACATTGCAAAGCGGCTTTATTATTTTCATAAACACCCAGGCTGATGCGGTGTAGGCCAAGTTCTTCAAATCCTATTTTTAATACTGCCCTTGTCATTTGCTGGCAAATACCTTTAAGTTGTTCATTTGTATTACCAACTAAAACACGGCTTATCCTGGCTGACCTGTTTTTCCAGCTAAGTCCCCCTAACGATATATGCCCAACAACATTACCCGTTTCTGTGTCAACGGCTTTAAATACAAAAGCATCGGATACTTGCGGTTCATTCGTATTCTTAAGATACCATTCCATGCTTTCCATGGTTAACGGAAAACTAAATAAAGAGCCCGACCATTTAATCAACAGTTCTTCATCTTTTACCCAATCTATTAATTGTTGAAAATCTTTTTGCTCAAAATGTTCCAGTCTGATCATTAGCTGTTTTACCCGTATTATTAAAGAAAGTGAGCAGCAAAAGTAGTACTAAATGTACAAGGGGTATCAGTCTGCTATTTTAAATATTTATCAAACCAATCCACAAAATTCTTTTCGTCAACATCCCTGTCTCTCCAGCCATGTCCACCACCCTCTTTAATGATCAGGTTAGCCGGCACATTAGCTGTTTTCAATTTAGCAATGATAGATTCAGCCTGTTGCATAGGTACCAATACATCTTTATTGCCATGTATGATCAATACAGGAGGATCATCGGAACTCACTGAATTGATAGGTGAAATTTCTTTAGCTATCTGTAATCTTTTTTCGGTATTAGTTATAGGTACAAATGTCCTTGTTGTATCATTCCAAACTTTAAAATCAAATGCAGCGGCCACACCAGTAAACACCAATGCCGCCTGGTTTATAGTTGCTGTAGTATTTTGTTTACCAAAGTTTATAAAATCTGTGGGTGGATAAAACACAGCTGCCGCCTGTACCCTGCCGGAAACCTTATCAACCGGATCGTTTGATCTTGAATCAGTGATGTCATCAGATGTCGCTATCATCAATGCTAAATGTCCGCCTGATGAAGAACCGGTAATGCCGATATGCTCAGCATCAATGCCATATTGTTTTGCATTATACCGAATAAAACGTACTGCTCTTTTCAGATCTTTGATCTCATCTGGAATGGTGTATTGAGGTTGAGATCCTACCATTACTCCAAACACGGTATAGCCATTTTCGATGTAAATATCTGATCGTGATGAAAATGCTTCCCGCATTCTTTCGGAAGATACCCAGTTACCGTTCAGGACGCTGATTATTGCTTTTCCATTGGGCTCATTAACCGGTTTCAGCATGGTCATGGTTAAGGCCATGCCATCTTTTCTTCCATAAATTATTTCTGATTTAGAAAAATTTATATTGTTTTGCCCCGAAACTGTATAAAAAGAACCAATAACCAAAAAGATAAAAAAATAACGCATTTTATATTTTCATTTGATTTATCCTATTCAAACAATTCAGCTTGCAGATTGTTCGGTGTTTTTGGTTCCCACTGCATTTCCACCGACTTATTATAATCTGTTAACTTGGCTCCCATTGCTTTCCAGCCCATCACTTCCACCACTTTGGTTATTTTAATTTTAGCTTTGCGTATCTGTGCTCCTTTACCGCTCTGCATGGCCAATATGGGTTCCTCATCAGTTGTTACTGCTTCCACGTAATTCCCTTCTCCTTCTTTAATGAAGTAGAATTTATTGTGCAATGTGGAAGTTTCAATTTTGAAACGCTTTACACTGTACTGCAATTTTTCCTTGTCAAAATAAACGGCTGTTATTATTTTCTCCGGGTCAAATTTTTCGAGCAGCAATACTTTGTCTGTATCAAATCTTTGGGTTAACTCCTGGTCGGTTATTTCATAATTGCCATCATTGTAAATTACAATCAGCCTGTCTTCTGCTTCAAATTTGCCCAGGTAATCACCTTTTTCCTCTGTACTTAGTCTGCCGAATTTGTTATCGAACCATAATTTTTTTGCATCGAGTGTTGAGTTGCCAGCCTCTTTAAACTTAACCGATTTAATCGGGTACTTGGTTACCTGATTACCGATACTTCCCCTGCCTTTGATCTCCTGGTCTTCAAAATAAAAATCAAACTCTTTATTCCTTGCACTGCAGTTGGGACTTAAAATGATCTTTACCACTTCAGCTTCGCCATTGGCATTAGCTGTAAAATAGTGCACCCGGCTTTTTTCCGATCCTTTGGTGAGATCATATTCTTTGTCTCTTGTAATGCCTGTTACATTAAATCGTTTGGCGTAACTGATGCCGGTTTTACCATCTGCATAAATCATATTGTATGTAGTGCGTTCATCAGCTTTTTGAAAAACAGCAACATGTAAAATATCCTTACCGATAAATACCTTGTCCGATACTTTTACAACTTTCATGATCCCGCCTTTTGTAAAAGCAATGATATCATCCAGGTCTGAAACTTCAGCGACCAACTCGTCTTTCTTCAGGCCGGTACCAATAAACCCATCGGCAAAATTTGCATAGATCTTTATATTGGCTATGGCTACACTTTTAGCTTCAATCGTATCAAATAATTTAATTTCTGTTTTGCGCTCTCTCCCTTTGCCGAATTTTTTTAACAGGTTTTCATAATAGACAACTGCATAATCAGTAAGATTTGCCAAATCGTTTTTAACCTGTTTGATATCTGCTTCTAACCCTTTTATCTGGGCATTCAGTTCATCAATATCCAGTTTATAAATACGGCGAACAGGTTTTTCAGTCAGCTTAATGATATCTTCTCTTGTAATTTCTCTTTTCAATAACTTTTTGAAAGCTGTAAAGGCTTTGTCAATAGCCTCCAGCACTTTATCCCAGGTTTCATGCTTTTTCTCCAGCTCTTTATAAATTTTTTCTTCAAAGAATATTTTCTCCAATGACGTGTAATGCCACTTTTCATACAGCTCAGCCAGTTTTATTTCCAGTTCTTTGCGCAAAAGTTCTTTTGTATTGTCTGTGGCCGTTTTTAACAGCTCACTTACTTTTAAAAACTGAGGCTTGTCTTTTACGATCACACAGGCATTGGGAGATATGCTCACTTCACAATCAGAAAAAGCATACAATGCATCGATGGTAATATCCGGAGAAATACCCGGAGCCAGTTCAATAATGATTTCTACATCAGCTGCTGTATGATCAGTTACTTTTTTAACTTTTATTTTTCCCTGGTCGTTTGCTTTTACAATGCTTTCCATCATCTGGGTTGTGGTAATACCAAACGGAACACTTTTAATTAAAAGTGTTTTTTTATCCTGCTCTTCTATAATTGCCCTCACTCTTATTTTACCGCCACGCATGCCATCATTATAATTGCTGGTATCCATGGTTCCACCGGTTTGAAAATCGGGAAGTATCTCAAATTTTTTGCCCCGTAAATATTTTATAGAAGCTTCAATCAGTTCGCAAAAATTATGGGGTAAAATTTTTGTTGCCAAACCAACCGCAATACCTTCGGCGCCCTGTGCAAGCAACAAAGGAAATTTCATGGGCAGGGTTACCGGTTCATTTTTGCGGCCATCATAACTCAAAGCCCAATCAGTAGTTTTTGCATTGAAGGCAACCTCCAAAGCAAATTTGCTCAGCCTTGCTTCAATATATCTTGATGCAGCTGCATCATCACCGGTGCGTACATCGCCCCAATTCCCCTGGGTTTCTATTAACAGGTCTTTCTGGCCAAGGTTCACTAATGCATCACCGATGGATGCATCTCCATGGGGATGGTATTGCATGCTTTGTCCGATGATATTGGCAACTTTATTAAACCTTCCATCATCCATTTCCTTCATGGCATGCAGTATCCTGCGCTGCACAGGCTTTAACCCATCTTCAATAGCCGGCACTGCCCTTTCCAATATAACATAACTGGCATAATCCAGGAACCAGGTTTTGTACTGGCCGCCTATGCCGTTATCAGTATGTTCGTATTCTTCTTTTGGTTTTTTGCTGTTCGCCATATATTAATTTTTCACGCAAAGGCGCTAAGAAAACGCAAAGTTAAATTTGTGCCTTATTAACTTTCCATCTTTACGTGCAACTTAATTTCAAATTCTTTCATCTTGCCAACCGTACCCTGCACATCAAACATATCCTGTGCGATCATTAATTTTAAACGCCACAATAAATAAGCATCGCCTGTTGTATGTTTGGCTTTGGTTAAATGGGTATGAATAATTTTTGATGCTTTTTGCCAATCGCCTGTAACCAGTTTCTTTAACTCTGCATCATAAAAATCATAACCCTCCTGCACTAATTTTTTACCACCTTCCAGTAAACGGATGCCTTCATTTTCATTGCAGAGTTTTATCCATTCATCCGGATCCACTTCAAATTCACTGGATGTAATTTCCCTGGCTAGTTTTTTTGCTTTCACAAATTCTTTGGCCGGTATATCAAATAAATTTTCGGGATAGAACAGGTTTCCTTTCTCATTCAGGAAAGGGAGGTTATTCAAATACAAAATAAAGATCCTGCCCTGGTAATCTTTTAACTGGCTCATCAACCAATAATAACCACATACATCATGTTTGTTTTGTGCTGCCCATATCCAGATGATTTCGTCAGGATCATTGTTCAACCGCTCTTTTAAATCTTCCACTGTTTTATGATCATCTGCAATTACTGAATCAACATGTCCCTCATAATCTCCTCCCGCCAAAACCTCTCTCCACCATTGTTTCCGGGCTTCAATTCCTTCCGGAGTAAAAATATCAGCTAAGGGTCCAACTGCAAAATCGTCTTTGATCTGAATTATGTTTGCCCTCAATGTTTCGTCCAGCTCAAAACTTTTTTCTAACGCAGCTATATCTGCTTCCTGAAATACAATGTGAACCATTTTTAATTTTTACTTTTAAATTATTAACTTGTTTCTTCCTCTACCATATCCATTTCTACTTTTAAATTCTCAATAATAAAATCCTGTCTTGATGGTGTATTCTTTCCCATGTAGTATTCCAGCAACTGCTGAATATGTGTTTCGGGTAATAGCATAACCGGCTGCAGTTTCATATCATCGCCAATAAACCGGGCAAACTCATCCGGACTTATCTCACCCAACCCTTTAAAACGTGTTGTCTCCGGTTTGTTGCCAAGTTTTCTTGTTGCTTCCTGCTTCTCCGTTTCGTTGTAACAATAAATCGTTTCCTGTTTATTTCTAACCCTGAACAAAGGTGTTTCTAAAATATAAACATGGCCATTCTTAACCAGGTCAGGAAAAAACTGTAGAAAGAATGTCATCAACAATAAACGGATGTGCATACCATCCACATCTGCATCGGTTGCAAAAACAATATTATTGTAGCGCAATCCTTCATAACCTTCTTCAATATTAAGGGCATGTTGCAAAAGGTTGAACTCCTCATTTTCGTAAACCACTTTCTTGGTTAGTCCAAAACAATTCAGCGGCTTACCCCTCAAACTGAATACAGCCTGTGTTTCCACACTTCTTGCTTTGGTAATGCTGCCACTGGCACTATCACCTTCGGTTATAAAAATGGTGCTCTCTTTTTGTTTTTCGGAGATCTTGTCTTTGTCTTTTCCAGAGGCCTCATCATTATAATGAAACTTGCAGTCTCTTAATTTCTTATTATGAAGATTTGCTTTTTTAGCTCTTTCGTTGGCTAATTTTTTAATGCCGGCCAGTTCTTTGCGTTCCCGTTCATTCTGCTCAATACGTTTTTTCATAGCATCGGCAGTCTCCGGATTTCTATGCAGAAAATTATCCAGTTCCTTACTTAAAAAATCACCAATAAAATTACGCATGCTTGGCCCACCTTCATAAACGGTTTGCGATCCCAGTTTTGTTTTAGTCTGACTTTCAAAAACGGGTTCCTGTACACGGATGCTTAGTGCTGCACAAATACTGCCTCTTATATCAGCGGCGTCATAGTCTTTTTTATAAAACTCCCGAATGGTTTTTACATAACCTTCTCTGAATGCAGCCAGGTGTGTGCCGCCCTGTGTGGTAAACTGCCCGTTAACAAAACTGTAATACTCTTCGCCATAAGAATTTTCATGGGTCATTGCAATTTCAATATCCTCGCCTTTTAAATGGATGATGGGATAACGTATCTCATCTTCATTGGTTTTGCGCTGCAGCAGATCAAGCAAACC
The DNA here is from genome assembly GCA_043748745.1 of Chitinophagaceae bacterium. Taxonomy (GTDB): domain Bacteria; phylum Bacteroidota; class Bacteroidia; order Chitinophagales; family Chitinophagaceae; genus Ferruginibacter. The sequence continues at coordinate 23,183 of JAYVEQ010000030.1, forward strand.
ATTTTTACTTACATAACGTTTTCCATTCAGGTTCATAACCAGCCCGGCATTCAGGTAACAATAATTCCAGAACTGGTTATCCAGATATTCCTGAACAAAGTGAAAATTTTTAAAAACCTTATCATCCGGCACAAAAGTTACAAAGGTTCCGTTCTCTTCGGTTGTCTTTGCTTCTTTATGTTCCTTTATTAAAATACCTCTTTCAAATTCAGCCGTCTTTTCTTTACCTTCCCGGTATGCCGTTACTTTAAAATAATTGCTCAGTGCATTAACAGCTTTGGAACCTACTCCATTTAAGCCCACACTTTTTTGAAAAGCCTTACTGTCATATTTGGCACCGGTATTTATTTTACTAACCACATCAACCACTTTACCTAGTGGAATACCACGGCCATAATCTCTTACTGAGATCGTTTTATCCTTAATATTTACGTCAACATGTTTACCATACCCCATGGTATGTTCATCAATGCAATTGTCAATAACTTCTTTCATCAGCACATAAATGCCATCATCGGGGCTGCTGCCATCACCGAGTTTACCAATGTACATACCCGGGCGAAGCCGGATATGCTCCCGCCAATCCAGGCTGCGTATCGAATCTTCGGTATAATCAAATATTTCTTTCTCTGCCATTATTCCTTTATTTCAGTGCTGCGAATATAACTGAATGGAAGGATTTTTGATGCGGAAGAATTATCCACATTCATTAATGAAATGTGAGAAAATAAAAGCGACAATATTGAGTTTACATTTCAAATCCATTATTTAATCTATTATGATAAATATTAGGGTTAACAATGTTTTTAATCATATGCCTCAAAAAATAGTGTGCTTAGTTTTGCAAAAAAGATATTATGAGACTGGATATACTTAAACTCGTATTGCTTTTTACAGCAGTATTATTTTCGTGCAATACAACAAAAGTCACTTCTTCGTGGAAAGCTGAAAATACAGTCACGAAGAAATATCATAATATCATGATCTGGGGAATTCTAACTGAAAAAGACAGTCCCCTGCGGCAAAAGATGGAACTACACCTGGTTAATGATCTAACCGAAAAAGGATATCATTCCATCTCATCAATGGAAGTTTACGGTACAAAAGCATTTAAAAAACTTACCGAAAAAGAAATAGTAGATGAGTTTAAAAATAGTGGTGTTGATGCCGTTATTACCCTGGTATTGCTAAGCAAAGAAAAAGAAGAAGTTTATGTTCCGCCTAGTATTATCAATACCCATGAATCTATTGATCGTATTGATAAATATTATTCTACTGTGTATGATAAGATATTTACACCGGGCTATTATGTAAGCACAATGAATTATTATTGGGAAAGCAGCTTATTTGAAGTAGCAGCAGATAAGCTTGTTTATACTGTTAAAACAAAATCCTTCGATCCTGCCAATACAGAAATACTGGCACATGAAAACGGTACGGTCATTTTAAAAGATATGGCTAAAAAAAGACTGATAATTGATCTGGCTAAACCCGATTAATCTTTCGATCATTAACTGTTAAGCAGTGTCTTGCCTGAATAAAATTCAAAATCGGGTTTAAGAAATAATTTTTATAGTAGCTTTATACAAATCATTTACATGAATCTTGATCTTTTGAATAAAACGGCCCTCGTGTGTGGCAGCACACAGGGGCTAGGTTATGCCAGCGCAGTAGAATTGGCTTTGCTGGGTTGTACAGTTATTTTAATGGCACGAAATGAAGAAAAATTAAAAGAGGCTATTAAAACACTTGATCAAACAAGAGGGCAACAACACCAATACCTTGTTGCAGATTTTTCTGATACAGCAACTGTAAAAACTGCAGTTGAAAATTTTGTAAAAAAAAATCCGATTCATATTTTAGTCAATAATACGGGCGGGCCTCCAGGTGGTGCTGCTATTAATGCTAAAGCCGAAGAATTTATTACAGCTTTCAATAACCATCTCATCAATAACCATAACCTCGTTCAGGCAGTTGTGCCCGGCATGAAAGCAGCAGGATTTGGCAGGATCATTAATATCATTTCCACTTCTGTGAAAAATCCCATTGCAGGATTGGGTGTAAGTAACACCATAAGAGCCGCTGTTGCCAACTGGGCAAAAACACTTGCCGGCGAACTTGGTTCTTTTGGGATAACTGTAAATAATATTTTGCCTGGGTTTACTAAAACAGTAAGGGCAGATTATGTGATCGCTTCAAAAGCAAAAGCATCCAATACATCAGAGGAGGAAATACTGTTTAATCTTATCTCAGAAATCCCTGTTGGCCGTATTGGGCAACCCGAAGAATTTGGAGCAGCAGTAGCATTTCTTTGTTCACCTGCTGCTGCCTATATAAACGGAATCAATTTGCCTGTTGATGGTGGAAGATTAGGTTGTTTATAATTGTATTTTGTAACCGCTTTTATTCATTTAGTGAAAAATTATATATACTTTACCATTCAAAAAAAACTAAAATGAAACTAAGTAATTTATTTATTGTAACAATTTTAACCGCTTTTGTATTTACCACCGGTTGTAATACAAAAAAAGCCAAAGACCTTATCATCACTAAATGGCAGGTAACAAACATAGCAGGCAAGGGTGGTGAATTAATACCGGATTCTTTAAAAACAAAAATGTATAAAGAAGCAACCATTGAATTTAAAGGTGATGGTAAATATGAAACAATTGGTATGAGCAATGGTATTAATACCGGAACCTATCATCTTACAACAGATGAAAAATCATTAATTACTGTAGAAGAAGGATCGACCAAGCAAGATACGGTGAATATTGTGGAATTAACTTCCGGCAAAATGGTCGTACAAGATAGCAAAGGTGATATTAAGATCAGTTTCAAGTCGCACTAAATATGATGACCTGTTTTATGCTGCCATCTCTGCAGGAGATGGCAGTTTATTTTTTACTTTCAGAAAAAAATATTTATGAAAAAAATATCAACAATAACAGTCATTGGTTTTCTATGTTATTTTAAAGTTGATGCCCAATTTTTTAAAAAAGATACAGGGCTTGCACATACTTTTTCTATTGTAGCCCGTGATCCGGTAACGGGCGAAATTGCCGTGGGTGTACAAAGCCACTGGTTCAGTGTTGGTACAGCAGTAAGCTGGGGCGAAGCAGGGGTTGGCGTTGTAGCAACCCAATCTTTTGTAAATAAAAGTTATGGTATAAAAGGATTGGAGCTGATGAAGAACGGGAAAACTGCTCCCGAAGCATTGGCAACTTTACTGGCGGTTGATGAAGGAAGAGAAGTAAGACAGGTTGCGATGATTGATGTGAATGGGAATGTGAATTCTTTTACCGGAAAAAAATGTATAGACTATGCCGCCAATATTGTTGGTAAAAATTATGCTGTACAAAGTAATATGATGCTTACAGATAAAGTTTGTTCAGCCATGGCAAAAGCATTTGAGAGCAGTGAAGGAAAGCCATTGGCAGAAAGAATATTAATTGCATTAAAGGCTGCACAATCTGCCGGAGGCGATATACGGGGCAAACAATCGGCAGCTATTTTGGTTGTTGCCGGTAAAAGCAACGGACAACCCTGGAACGAACGCCTGATTGATTTACGTGTTGATGATAACAAAGCCCCCTTGGTTGAATTAGACAGGTTATTAAGATTATACCGGGCCTATGAACACATGGATAAAGGTGATCTGGCAACTGAAAAAAATGATATGAAGCTGGCCATGGAAGAATATGGTGCCGCTATGAAAATGTTTCCGGAAAACCTGGAAATGCAATATTGGACTGCCATAACACTTGCCAATAATAAAAAAGTTGCTGAAGCATCCAAACTGTTGCAAATAATTTATAAAAAAGATGCCAACTGGCGGGAGTTAACAAAACGTTTACCAAAAGTCAACCTATTAACTGTATCTGAATCAGAGTTAAAGGAATTAATAAAGTAAATTTGTAAAAAAAAATAACTGATGAAGTTTATACACCACATTATTGCATCCCTGTTTTTCTCCGTTTTATTATTTTCATGTACTGCACAAACTTTAACCGGTTTAAGTCCCAATGAATTTGAAAAAGAGATCACTACTAAACAAAATATTCAGATACTGGATGTAAGAACTCCGGGAGAATATTTCTCAGGACATATCAAACATGCATTACAGGCTGACTGGAATGATAAAAAAGAATTTGAACGCAGAATAAGTTTTGTTGACAAGACCAAACCGGTTTATGTGTATTGCCTTGCCGGTGGCAGAAGTGCAGCTGCAGCAGAAAAAATGCGTAAAATGGGTTATGAAAATGTGTATGAATTAAAAGGTGGAACAAATGCATGGAGGGCCGCCAACAAACCGCTCGAGGGCAGCAGCAACGAAAAACAAATGAGTATTGAAGAAATGAATGCTACCATTGCCGGTTCAAAAACAGTGCTGGTAGATTTTGGTGCAGAGTGGTGCCCCCCCTGTATAAAAATGGAACCCGTTTTAAAAAATCTTGCAGAAAAAAATAAAAGAAAATTTACTTTATTAAAAGTTGATGGGGGCAGAGACCAGGACATTTTAAACCAGTATAAAGTAACTGCCCTGCCGGTATTCATTGTTTTTAAAGATGGTAAACGGGTTTGGCGCAAAGATGGTATTGCCGAAGAAAAAGAACTGGCTGAACAGCTAAAATAGATTAGTCCTGCGTTAATTCTTTGATAAAATCACTTACCAGATAGCTGATCAGTTTTCCGGTTGATTCATTCTTTCTTCCATCAGCTAATTGAGTGGCACCTTCACTGATATGCAGGTAAGCAACCTTAGCATCCTGTGCTGTAAACGTGATATATTTTCTTGCCAATAACGGAGTAATACCGCTTGGTGTTAGGGCACTGCTCAAGATATTCTCCACACAATCCAAATCAATTTCAATACCGGTATAGCTATCTTCTGTAAATCCTGTAGCATGGGCAACGGCCTGAATAAAATTCTTTCGTTCGTGAATAAATATTTCCTCGTAACTGATATAATCAATAAAAGGATTATTATGAATATCCATTAATACATTTTGAGAAATATAGTTTTCATGCAAACCAACCATACAATATTTGCCTAAATAACCATCCTCTTCTGCATAGCGGAAACCATTACCACTATGTCTGCCTTCAGCAACATTATAGTCGGTATGTGCATCTAAATTAATGCAGTTGATCTGGGCAAGCGGTAAGATATCTGCCTTGTACAAACCTTTGGCAACTCCTTTTATGATGGGGTATGCATTATTATGTCCGCCGCCAATGATTATCGGTATTTTTTTACAGGATGCTATAACTTTAATCAGATCTTCAACTTCTTCATCAACAATATTCAGGGCATGGCGGTAAGCATTTATTTTTTCTTCGGGATTATAGGCATTGTTCTCGATCAGGAATTTTATATCACCAAAATCAAAATGACCCAGTAACAACGTGTTTTCTCCGGTTAAATAATCATTGCTCTGTATATTTAAAAAAGAAGCCAGGAAGGAAAGCCAGGCCGTATCTGTACCACCGATCCCATAATTGGCCTGTACACCAAAATCTTCCGGTATACCCAGCAATATATATTTTGCAGATGACTCTTTTAAAACTTCGGGCCATTCACTGTCTTTTTTTAAATATTGTAACCGCTCCCCCATCCTGGTCTCAAAGCGGCGTAGTTTAGTCAGGGATAATATATCTTCTTTGGAATAAAACTTAAAATGTTTCATAAAGGGAAGTTAGGAAAAATCTGCATATCTGCATGACCGAACCCTAATCGCCTATTATTTCAATATTAAAACTAGTTTAAGTAAAATTAGCAGGCTTACTGTTTTGCTAAAATTAACTACTTATTTTATTTTCAAAAAACCAGTTGGTATAATATTTGTTAATTGGTTGGTTATGAAAAAACAAAATGTAATCTCCACAATTTTAATTGGCCTCGGGATTGTTTTAGCAACAGTTTCAATGGCCCAAAACAGAGTTTCAGTAGGTCCTTTTCAAAAAGGATCTGTAACTTTTAATGCCGGTGTTGGTATTGGCACCGAGTACAAAAGTGATTATTATAATTCGGCTTTTGGTACAAAAGCAGCCATTGAAGCCGGTTTATGGCAGGCTGGCCCGGGTGTGATTTCACTGGGTGGCGAAATTGGTGCTTCATTTGCCAATGGTGGATATTATGATAATTACAAAACCAATACAATTATAGTTGCAGCACGTTCTGCATGGCACTATGGTTGGAAGGTTAGAGGACTTGATACTTATGCGGGTCTTTCCGCAGGTGTAGGTTTTCATCATTATGAATATAACAGGAATGGTGTTATTAATCAAAATGAAGTTATTCCGGTATTCGGCGGCTTTATTGGTGCTTCCTATTTTATCACGCCAACTTTTGGCCTTAATGTAGAAGCAGGACAGGATATTACCCAAATACAGGGCGGTATCATATTTAAATTAAAATAAGCTTACCCCGTTGTATTATTTTTGCTGGTAAGCAATAATTAATGACAGGACAAAAAGCATATACCGCCAATCTCATTTTTACAGGAGACTCGTGGCTGAATTATCATGCCGTAATAGTTGAAGAGGGCATCATAACATCGGTCCTGCCTGTTCATTCATTGCCCGATGGTATTGAGACCGAATATTTTCCTGACAGTATATTGGCACCGGCATTTATTGACCTGCAGATATATGGTGCTTATGAAAAATTATTTGCTGTTTATCCCAGTGCTGAATCATTAACATTATTAAATAAATACAGTAACAAAGGCGGTGCAGCATTCTGCATGCCCACGATTGCTACCAACCAGCCGGAGGTTTTTCGCCAATGTATTGATGCCATAAAAATTTATTGGCAACAGGGTGGTAAAGGAATATTGGGTTTACATGTGGAAGGCCCCTGGATAAATAAATTAAAAAGAGGTGCTCATATAGAGTCATTAATACATAACCCCGCTGCTAAAGAAGTTGAAGCATTGCTGGATTATGGAAAAGATGTTATAAAAATTATTACACTTGCTCCCGAAGTGTGCAGCAAAGAAATAATTGATCTTATCCATTCGCATGGAATCAAAATTTTTGCAGGACACAGCAATGCCACTTATAAAGAAGCCATGCAAAGTTTTGATAGCGGTATTACAGCGGTTACTCATTTATACAATGCCATGAGCCCCCTGCAACACCGCAACCCCGGAATGGTTGGTGCTGCATTCAATCATCACAAAGTGATGGCAAGCATTATTGCAGATGGGCATCATGTTGATTATGCGGCCATACATATTGCACAGAAAATGATGCAGCAAAGGCTTTTTGCCATTACAGATGCAGTAACAGCAACAACTAAAGGATATTATCAACATCAACCTGACGGAGATAAATACGTGGCGGGTAATATTCTCAGTGGTTCTGCATTAACCATGTACAAAGCACTGCAAAACCTGGTCATCCATACCAGAACAGAGTTAGCTGAAGCCCTGCGCATGTGCAGCCTCTACCCTGCACAGGTGATGCAAATGGATGATCAGCTTGGAAAGATCGCAAAAGGCTGCAAAGCAGAAATAGTGATTCTGCCCCAGGCATTGGATGGCGTGGAAGTTGATCTGATTTCCTAAAATATCTATCCGGTTTTATCCCCAACTGATAACTGAATGCTTGCATCTGTGATTTAAATGGATTAAATTTATACAAGTTCTTTTAAGCTTTAAATCATATGATATGAACCTCCTCGAAAAATTTGAGTATTGGGGTGACAGGCATCATCCCAAATGGCTGGATATTATTCGCATTGCTTTAGGTATCTTTCTTTGCTACAAAGGCATTGATTTTCTGCGGCACACCAGTGCCTTGATCAGCCTGATGAAAAATACATCTCCATTTAGTGAGTTTATGATCATTATGCTGGGACACTACATAACATTTGCACATGTTTTAGGCGGATTTTTTTTAACTATCGGTATGTTTACCCGTGCAGCCTGTATCATTCAAATACCTATCTTAGTGGGTGCTATTGTCTTTGTTAACATATCTGCAGCAATGGACACATTCGCCCCCTATTCAGAACTATTCCTTTCAATTATCGTGTTACTGTTACTCATTTATTTTTTGATAATTGGTAATGGACCGCTTTCGGTAAAAATACCACCGGAAGAACATTTAAAAGAACATGAAAATTATATTCATAAAGTTAAAGGCGAAAGTATAGAGAGTTAAGTGATGCTATTTATCCTTCATTCGTTTGATTAATTATTTTTTGATAACCGGCCACAAACCGGTTTCAGTAAAACATCCGGCAAAGAAAAGAATTAATGCTACCATCAAGTTGAACTCGTTATAAATGTTACTAAAAAAGCAGACAATTTTATTGTCTGCTTTTTTATCGTTAACTAATTTAAAACTATTATTATTTTACTTTTAAAACTTTTTGCTGTAACACTGTATCAGGTGTAATTATCTTGATGAAATAAATTCCTTCGGATAAATTTGACAGGCCATTATACCTGATTTCATTAGTTCCCTCTTTACCCTGCGCATCCCTTGTTAAAACTACCCTGCCAGCCATATCTATCATCTGTATAGTTAACAGTTGTGATTGTCGAAGTACAATATTTAAGTTTATTGATTCAATAAAAGGATTAGGTTTTACATTACTTACTATAATTCCCTTTGATTGATCACCCATGAAAACGATCACATTGCTGTAAGTGTATTTACCATCATTGTCAATCATTTTTAAACGGTAATAATTAAGTGTGGCAAAAGGTTTTGTGTCGGTAAATGAATATGATTTATAGAAATTACTGTTTCCTGTTGCCAACATCACTCCAATTTTTTCATACACAGAAGCATTGTTACTGCGTTCAATTTCAAAACGATTAACCTGGCTTTCGTTGGCTGTGGCCCAATCCAGCAAAATATTATCGCCCTGTTTTTTACCTTTAAATTCTATGAGGCTTAAGGGTAACACAGCAGAATTCACCGTAACTGTTCCACTTGAAGAAACAGCATTACATTGTGTTACACCTGATAAGGAAGTTGATTTAAACAGCACTTTAAAAGTACCGGCAACAGCAAACGGATCAGTTGTAATTGACAAAGCCCCGTTTGAAGTAGCCCATTTACCCTGCCCCAGTGACTGGCCTGTTGTTGAATCGGCTATTGCATAAAAAGATCCGGCTGAAGCATTGGAAATATTATAAGTTATACTTTGATTACGGTTTATTGTTGTACTGCCTGGTGTATAAACAGGGGCAACAGGTGTTGGCGAACAGCTAATAGTTAATGAAGATGCCGGGCAGAAAACTTCCTGCTTCCCGCTTTCCTGAATTCCAATGGATAATATCCCATTTGAATATAAAGTATTATTGGCCGTGCTGTTAACTGTTATTGGCCCCCATGCTGTACCTGACGTAACATTGGTTCCGATGAGCTGCCCATCTAAATAAAGATTTACTGTTGATGTGCTGAACGATCCTGTAAGCGTGCCTGAAATATTGCTGACACCTGAAGAAACTGGTCCTGTAATTGTACCGCATCTTCCCGATGAAGTACCTGTTGCTGAAGAATAACTTGCCGAATTTGTACTTAAACCACAGGTTCCGTTTTGTGCATTTGCATAATATGTTGTTGCGGCAACTGCATTATAAGTTGAAGGTGTGGTACTGGCATTACCTGTTGACCATGTTCCATTGGCCTGAACTGTAGTTGTTGCCACTAAAGTGTTTGTTGACGTATAAATTTTAATGATTGTTCCGCTTGCGTCGGCTGATGTACCGGTAATTGGTGACCCTGCTGTTAGCTGGTTATTATTATCAGCATTAATTAAAGGTGGCTGGGTATAGCAACTTACTGTAAAAATACCGGTTTGATTGGAACACTTACTGGTGCTTACCGTGCCGGTATTTAATTCAACTACTATATAAAGTTGTTGCCCGTTTAAAAGATTAAGACCTGAAAAACTAAAGGCACCTCCGGCTGTAGCAGTTGTACTCTGCACATTGATTCCGTTAATGTATAAAGCAGCACCGGCATTGGCATCAGTTGTACCCGAAATTAAATTAGTAGCTGTTGTAAATACAGCATTGGATGGTGAAGTAATAACAGGTACAGCTAAAGAACCTGCAAGTGCAGTACCTCCATTTCCTGCGGCACAAAAATATGCCGGTAAAGAATTGCAGCCTGTTGTATTATTTGTATAATAAACTTTGTACGATCCTGAATTTAAAGGAGCACCAGTACTGCAACCCCCTGAATATTGCCAGGTAATATTAGGACTTGTTCCACTTGTGCTTCCAAATAAACCCGTAGCATTGGTTACACTATTATCAAGTACGTTACGGGTTAAATTATCAACATGCACTGTCCATCCCGTACTTAAATTTGTTCCGTTAATTCCCTTACTTCCGCTGGTGCAGGTTAAAACAGGTGCAGCAGGAAGATTAGATGAATTGCAGGTAGATGCTGCAACAGCATTGCTGGTTAAACACATACTCTCGCCTGTTGCAAGTGCTTTGGCTGTAATTATATCTCCATTTATAAGTGTAATATTATTCAATGTCCATGTTGATCCCGTTGTAACATTAGTAACAGTTCCAACTGATGTTGCATTTTTATAAACTGTAATGGTTGTCGATGATGCTGCCCCGTTCAGAGCCGACTTTGCCCAGGTGCCACTGATATTAACTGTTCCGGTACTGATAGGTGAATTAACATTTGGTGCAGCAGTACACATTGCTGTTGGGCAACTTGATGCTGTATTAAAGATTGGACAAGCCGGTTGTCCTGCAATAAAATCATCATAACTATCTGTACTTACACCATAAATATCTGACCGGGGACCGCCAATTGCAGAGGTAGGCGCCATTACAGTTGTTGCCGTCATACGTATTGGCGAAGCTGCAGTAAGATTAAAAGGTGCTGCCTGCAGATCAGAAAAAGGGATATAAAAATCTATTAAATAATCGGGGTCACCATTATCATTTGTGGCGGCAAGTGAAATCTGCGACATGTCCTGCCAGTTGGTATATTGTTTTACCAATGTTGGAGATGCAGTACCATCTACATTATAAATAGCAATCCTGAAATTTGTTTCCAATACAATTTCAATTTCAAATCCCGGGTTACCATTGGTACCGGTTGTTGATGGTAAATAATTGGGATCGGCATTAGGACCCGTTGCACCAAACTTACCATCTGTATCCATCAATACGCTGTATCCTTTTGAACCCGGCATAATTGCACCCATGCGAAAACGAAACAGGATTTGCTGCGCTGCTGTAAAATAATAATAAAAGCCATAGCCAGAAGAATCAGGTACAAAATCAGAAAACCCATGATTAGGCCCACGACGTAAATCGCTGTTTGGCTCAACTGAATACGGACGAACTCCTTTATAAAGGATCTCCGAATTGGTAACATCATTAGTTCCAAAACCGGCTGTGGTTAAGGAAGTATAGCCATCGTTATTGGGGTCTAATACCAACCTGCCGGCTGCAATAGTGGCCTGGCGATTAATAAAACCCGGAACCTGGGATGATGCCTGAAAATTTGTAAAAGATAAGATAGCGGCAATAAGCAGAGTTAGGTAGATAAAATTCTTTTTCAATTTAGATATTGGTTTAGGTTTGTATCAAACGGAAGTTCGCAGTTTTTATTGTAGAAACATTTCTACATTTTTATAAAATTTATATATAATTTATTTTTTAAGCCTCAGAGGGCACAAAACTATCCAGTACGTAAGTGAACTTAAGTAGTAATTGAAAAACTTATATCATTCAATATAATAATGTATCTTCCTGTTCAAACTAAAAACTTATGCAGAAATTATCATTATTGCTACTTGCCTGCTTGGCATTTTTTTTTGCATCGTCACAAACAATAACATCGGTTGACAGTTTACGTAATGCAAAAAAAGACAGTATCCTCCGTGCTTTAATTCATGCTGATTCCATGAAAGTTGAAAAAGAATTTGCTGAAAAAGAAAAATGGGACAAATTACTTGCCCGTGCAGAATATCCATTAATTAAAGGCGCAAAAATGGGTGGTGTAATGCCTGTGAAAGATCCAACCGAAATACCTGACCCTACAATTGAATATAAACTCTTATTTGAACTTGTTCAGGATAATCCCGATTCCATAAAGGGCGATGTTGATGGTAGCCTGAGTGAAGTAGCCAGGGTTATCAACCTGCATGTGGCTTCGGGTATTCCGGTTAAAAAGATCACCCCAATCATTATTGTACACGGAAGTGCATTAACAGCTATCACCAACAATGCGTATTATCAAAATAAATTCAAAAAGGATAACCCCAATTTAAAACTCATTGACGAATTGAAAAATATGGGTGCAAAATTTATTGCCTGCGGCCAGGCTATGACGTTTTTTGAAGTAAAAAAAGAAAATCTTTTGCCATTTGTTAAGGTTTCCCTCACCGCACAAACAGTTTTGACTTCTTATCAACTGAAAGGTTATGTACTAAATACTATTACTACAAGATAATATAATGGTTGGCTGAACTTGATAACTATGTCGTCAAGAAGAAAATTTATACAACAGGTTTCCTTTACAACTGCGGGAGCATTACTTGCACCTTCTTTAAATATTTTTGCCGGTAACGATGATGATTGGTATGTATCGGCTGCTTTGCAGAAAGAAATGTATAAAAAGGCAATTGACCTTTCTAAAAACAATATCCGTGGCGGGCCAGGTGATCCGGTTTACAAAAAACCATTCGTCGATGCTGCATTCAGTG
>JAYVEQ010000031.1:0-13338 GCA_043748745.1 Chitinophagaceae bacterium
CTAAAACATTGGCCAAGGTTGCCAATCATATTGCCAAAAAAAATAAAATAGCTACGCAAGGCACTGTTGCTTTAATTACGGCCAAACAAATACATCATGCATTGGAAAATACTCCCGTACAAAATATATGGGGGGTTGGTTACCGCAGCGCAGAAAAATTAAAATGGTTTGGGATTGATACGGCATGGAAGCTCCGCAACATGAGTGAAGAATGGGCTCATAAAAATTTAGGTGGCGTAGTTGGTACCAGGTTGATAAAAGAATTACACGGCGAACCTTGTATTGAGATGAAGGACCCGTTGAAGAAAAAACGGATGATTGCCACCACAAGAATGTTCGGCAAAGCGGTGTTTGAATTGAATGACCTGAAAGAAGCCATTGCTACATACACTACGAGAGCCGCAGAAAAATTGCGCAGGCAGGGTGGTTCTGCCGGCGTAATAAATGTGTTTGTGGTAACAAATGATCATGCAAATGATAATTACAATTATAGTCCGAAAACAAAGGGATTGTATACAACTCTACCCATGGCCACTTCGTTAACGAATGAATTGATAGCACATGCTGTTCCCCTGGTGGAGCAGTTATACAAAAAAGGTTCCCGGTACCTGAAAGCCGGTGTAATGCTGAGTGGCATTGTGCCTGACAGTTCTGTTCAGTATAACCTGTTTGAACCTCCGGCACATAAGAATTTACAAAACTTAATGTATGCTATAGACAATGTGAACTTCAGCATGAGAGATGATATCATAAAATTTGCAGCATCGGGCACTAAAAAAAACTGGAAGATGCGGCAGGAGTATCGCAGCAAAAGACATACTACAAGATGGGAGGAGTTATTTGAAGTTCATTAAAACAATTCCTTCTGCTGTGTAATAAAAACAGGCTTTTGTAAATTCAATCCGCATGCCGCATTTAATTTATCAACTAAATAAACTGTCAACTCAGGTGAAAAAGTTTCATCATGCATATGCATAAAAAAATACAGTTCTTCCAAACCATTAGCCAACCATAATTTCATCCGTTCAATCCATTCATCCACTCTTTTATAATCCGTTGGGTGCAGGCTGTTACCCACGTAACGGATAAAAGCCTTGGGCACAGTAAGGTACATGTGTGCACAATCCCGCCGGCCACTTGTATCAGTTATGACGGCCCCAATATTCATTGCTGCAAGTGTTGTAAATAATTCGTTCCGTATTTCATCTCTTCCAAACCAATCTGTATGTCTTACCTCCATAAAAAACTGCAGGTCGGTTGGCAATGATCTCAAAAAATCAAACAACTCTTCTTTTCTTTTAGGAGAAAATGTTTCACTTACCTGTATAAATATAGGACCAAGATGTTCTTTAAATGCAACAATGCCCCTGAAAAATTCATTGGTAATAAAATCCTTTCCCTTTAAACTGCCGCGATGTGTAACACCCTTGTACATCTTTGGACAAAACATAAAATCTTTGCTTCCGACTTTATCTGTCCATTTTTTTATCCCGGCTTCGCCATACACTTTATAATGTGTGGCATTCAGTTCAATACTGTTGTAATGCTGAACATAATGATCAAGAAAATCTTTTTCTTTTGCCTTGGGCGGATAGATCTTACCCAACCATTCTGTTCTGCCCCACTTTGCACAGCCGATATAAATTTTGGGATCTTTTACAGGTTTGCCTGGCAACACAGTTTTGTTAAAGGCCGGTTCAGTAGCTAAATTAAAATCGATCTTTGCTAGCTCATCCTCCGGTACCCGTCCAAAATCCATAATTTTCTTTTTAAATAAAATTTGTTTGTAATAAAATTATGTTTGTCTTTCTGATTAATCTGCCGGCTACCTTATTAAAATCAGCAAGTTTGTATACTATATGAATAGCATAAGACACCCAATACATTCAGGCTACTCACTTAAATATATAATTAAAATGGTATGTGGTAGCCTGTTAATACCCGAAACTAACAATCTGCCTAAGTTGCAAAACAACAAAAAAAAATTACATAATTAACAGGTTTTTATTTTTAAAAATAAGCTCTTTGCTAATTGGCACGGTTTTAAAGCATAATAGTTTATAAAAACCGAATAAGATGAGAAAGCAAACAACAAATAATTTTGCAGCAATGAATGCTGGTCAGAATCAATTTAAAGAAGTTAAAAAAAACATAACTGTTAAAAAAAACCCCCGCTATATATATACGGAAGAAGACCTTGGCGAAGGAATCCTGGATGCAGGTGTAAGTTCTTCTTATACAAAAGATCCGCAGTTTTGGACCTCTATGCTAAAACCATACTGGTCATAAGCCGTTTTTAACTGATGCATTGACTTTTTTTAAGTCAATACTGTTTCCAAAAAAATCAAATAGATGAAAACAAGTAATTTTGCCGCAAGGTAAAATTATGATGAAAGAAAATAGTAAGAAATGTGCAGTAATTGGTGCAGGTGTTTCAGGTATTGCAGCCGCTATAAGAATGCGCAATAAAGGATGGCTCGTTACTGTCTTTGAGGCAAATCCTTTCCCAGGCGGAAAATTATCAACTGAAACCAATAAAGGTTACCGCTTTGATATGGGGCCCTCGGTTTTTACTATGCCGAATTATGTGGATGAACTTTTTGAATTATCCGGTAAAAATCCCCGTGAGCATTTTAATTATATTCACCTGGATCCTGTTTACAAATATTTTTTTGAAGATGGAACTGTATTAAATGCATACCATGGTAAAGAAAAATTCGCAGAGCAACTGGCTGCTAAAACCCACGATAATAAAGAAGACATTATCAGGTATCTTGATAAAACAGAAACTATTTACAAGCTTACCGAAGAAGTATTTTTAAAAAACTCATTACACAGGCTGAAGAATTTTTTTACCTGGCCGGTATTACGTGGTGTTTTAAATTTTGGTAAGATAGGCGCTTTTGATACCATGAACGATGCCAATCAGAAATCATTTAAAGACTCCCGGTTGGTACGGATTTTCAACCGCTATGCTACCTACAATGGCTCCAGTCCTTATTTATCACCCGCTACATTAAATGTGATCGCCCATGTTGAAATTGTAAAAGGTGCATTTTATCCTGTAGGAGGCATGTTCAGCATTACCGAATCGTTGGTACAGTTGGCAAAAGATATTGGTGTACAATTTAATTTTTCAACCCCGGTTCGTGAAATACTTATTGAAAATAAAAAAGCTGTCGGCATAAGAACTGATAAAGGGTCCGAATTATTTGATATCGTTATCAGCAATATGGACGTATACAACAGTTATAAAAAATTAATGCCTGCTGTTAAAAAACCGGCAAAGACTTTAGACCAACCAAAATCAAGTTCCGGTATAATTTTTTATTGGGGCATCAAAAAAGAGTTTAAAGAACTGGGTCTTCATAATATCCTGTTTGCAGAAAATTATGAAGAAGAATTTGACACAATTTTTTCAAAAAAATCAATCTACCACGATCCAACCATCTACCTGAATATAACAAGCAAACATACAGCAACCGATGCGCCACCGGGATGTGAGAACTGGTTCTCTTTCATTAATGTGCCCAATAATTCAGGACAGGATTGGGATGTCTTTATTGCTGAAGCCAGGGGAAACATGATCCGGAAAATAAACCGGGTTTTAAAAACAGATATCAGGCCATTGATAGAAAGTGAAATGGTTTTTGATCCCCGGGTTATTGAAAACCGTACTTCCAGTGCTTTTGGTGCTATATACGGCAATAGCTCCAATAATAAATTTGCTGCCTTTTTGCGGCACGCCAATTTTTCAAAAGATATAAAAAATCTATACTTCTGTGGAGGCAGTGTTCATCCCGGCCCCAGCATTCCCTTATGCCTGCTGTCAGCTAAAATTACAACCGGCCTCATCAAATAAATATTGGTTTAAGGCAGCTTATTTAGTTTAAATTTGCGGCACTTTATTATTTACTAAAATTAAAATTGCTACAATAACTTCAACTGAAAACTTTACCAACATCTTATAACACCCGTTTAGGGGATGGGGCAAAACAACATGAGTAATCCGGTAATTATAGAAATACAACACTTAACCAAGACATTTAAAAATGCCACTGAACCTGCAGTAAATGACATTTCTTTTTCTATAAACCGAAATGAGATATTTGGGCTCCTTGGTCCCAATGGTGCCGGAAAAACTACAACCATTTCCATCCTTTGCGGACTTTTTCCACCAACCGGTGGTAAGGTTATGATTGACGGAAAAGATCTACACCATGATCTGCCTGCCATAAAAAAAATCATCGGCATTGTACCGCAGGATATTGCCCTTTACCCAACTTTAACTGCCCGTGAAAATCTGGAATTTTATGGAAGCATGTATGGTTTAAAGGGTAAGGACTTGAAAAATAAAATTGAACATTGGTTGCAAAAACTTGGATTAACAGATGCAGCAAAAAGACAGGTATCTACGTTTTCAGGCGGTATGAAACGCCGGGTAAATTTAATTGCCGGGGTAATTCATCAACCTAAAATATTATTTTTAGATGAACCAACTGTTGGTGTGGATGTACAGAGCCGCAATGTGATCATTGAACACCTGAAAGAAATTCATGCGTTGGGAACAACTATCATTTATACTTCTCACCACATGGAAGAAGCAGAAGATTTTTGTACTATGGTTTCCATTATTGATCATGGAAAGATCTTAACACAGGGCACGCCTGAAGAATTGATCAGTCTTAACAAGGGATCAACCACTTTGGAAAATGTTTTTTTAAATTTAACCAACAGAAAATTAAGAGACTGATGATCACCAAACTATTGGCAACGGTAAAAAAAGAGATCTTGCTGCTCTGGAGAGATAAGGTAGGATTGTCTATTTTATTCGTGATGCCGATGGCGTTGATATTTGTGATGACACTTATACAGGATTCGGCTTTTAAATCGATGAATGAAAAAGGTATCCCCATTATTTTTGTAAATAATGATAACGATTCATTGGGTATTTTAATTGAACAGGGTTTACGTAATAATGATATCTGCACTTTTACCGACAGCATTGATGGAAAGCCTGCTACAACAGAGCTTGCACAAAAAGCAGTGAGCGAAGGAAAATTCCTGGTGGGTATTGTTATACCTAAAGGAGCTACGGATGCTATAAGAAAAAATGTTACACAACTGGTTAGCGAAACATTGAATGGAGAAGATTCGGCACAAAAAAATAAAATACAATTAGCAGATTCTGTTGAGATCACCATCCTGATCGACCCTATTGCAAAAAAATCTTTTCTTATTTCTGTTACCAGCAGTCTGCACGAATTTATTTCGGAAGTGAAAACAAAGATCATGTTCCAGACTTTTTCTGAACAGATAGCAGAAGTGATTCCGGATAAACAGAATACACCAAAAAATTCTTACAAAAAATCACAGATCATAAAATATAAAGAGGTTTACGCCTCAAAGACTGAAGATAAAATTGTGCCCAATGCGGTACAGCATAATGTTCCGGCCTGGACCATCTTCGCTATGTTCTTTATAGCCATCCCGCTTTCGGGCAGTATCATGAAAGAAAAAAATGAAGGAAGTGTTTTTCGTCTGCATACCATGCCAACACCCTATTTGTTACTGATAAACGGAAAGATCATTGTTTATGTAATGGTATGCCTGATCCAGTTTTTACTCATGCTTTCAGTTGGCCAGATTTTTTTACCCATGCTAGGTTTACCGGCTTTGGTTTTAGGAAACAGTCTCATGGGTATTTTTATTTTAACCCTGGCTACAGCATTTGCAGCAACCGGTTATGGTGTAATGGTAGGCACACTGGCAACAACCGAACACCAGGCCGCCATTATGGGTTCACTCTCCATTTTATTGTTATCAGCACTGGGTGGTATTTGGGTACCCAGTTATGTAATGCCTGAAGTAATGCGTAATATAAGCGCCTGGTCACCATTAAACTGGTCGCTGGAAGGATTTTATAAATTATTTTTAAGAGGTGGGGGCGCTGGAGATATTTTTGCCGATGCATTAAAATTAATCGCATTCTTTTTAGCAACCATGACCATTTCTGCCATTGCAAACCGGAAAAAACGAACAATATAAAGTATGGATTCGAACATCATTATAGAAGAAATAAAAAAATACATCGAGAAAAATATTTTATCGGTAGATGTAAAAATTGATGCCACAACTGACCTGAAACAGGTAGGTATTGATTCTTTTTCAACCGTAGAGATCATACTTTTTATTGAACGAAAATTTGGGGTTGTAATAACCGACGATAAACTGATACCGGATAATTTTAAAACACTGCAGGCCCTGGCCGCTACGGTACAGGAATTATTACCTTAAACAGCAGGCAAAGATTAAACCGCTATGAAATCTTTTAATAAAGCTGACCTTCCCGAAAAAGTACAATTAAGCGGGGCAGATTGTTTTCACCTGGTACTGGATAAGCATGCAAAAAAATATGGAGCAGGCGGAAATGTAATGCGTAAGGTTTTTTATTTCAACAATACCTTATCCAGAGAAAAAATTGAAACCATTTTAAGAAGCTCACCGGTTATTTACTGGTTGTGCAATATCAAATTGGTACCGGGTACTTTATTTAAAATCCCCTATTGGAAATATACTGATACCGGTAATGAGATTATGCTGCAGGAGCATCAGGCCACTATTGAAAATGAAATACCACAAAGTATTTCGGCAAGAGACATCACTGTCAACTCCACCCGTTTTATTGAAGCTGACCTGGTGTACTACCCTTCCGGTACCTGTGCATTTATTTTATCGTGGAATCATATTTTACTGGATGCAAAAGGAACAACCCTGCTCTTCGATCATTTGAATCGCATCACTAATGATACTGCACAGGATATTAATAATTTTTTTCCGGCTAAAGAAAAAAAGCAAAATATTTTCAGGTACATCCGTAACATGTACAAAGTAAAAAGATTCATTCAAGCATCTTCCCAAGCGCCGGTGAGTTCTGTTGCAGTTGATACATCAAAAAGCATCGAAGGCTTAACCCGTTATAAGCTCATTAATTTTACTGCTGATGAGACAAAAACAATACAGGAAAATGCATTTAAAACAGGCTCCCGGTTTGGGCCTACTTTATATTTCATTGCCTGTTGTTCGCATGTGATCAATACACTTAATAAGCAACGCAATACAGCTGGAGACATCTGGTTGCCCGTGCCCTATGACGGAAGATTGAGAGCTGCTGTTGGTCCGTTAATATCAAATTGTGTGGCATTTTTATTTTATCGTATTCCGAAAAATGAAATGGATACTGTTTCTCAAACGGTAAAATGCCTGGGTACACAAATGACTGCACAGATCAAAGACGGTATTCCGCAGAAATATACCATGTTCCTGAACATGATGCGGCATATTCCGCTTTGGCTGTATTATTTTTTGATCAGCCGAACCGGCAAAGGTGCTTTTGCCAGTTTTTTATATACTTCTACCGGCGATAATTTTAATAACCTGAAATCATTATTTGGCGAACCGCTTAAAGACCTGACCCTGATCCCGGCACTCACTTTTCCTCCCGGCTTAACTTTTGTTTTTTTAAAACATGATGACAAGCTCAATATAAATATTACTTACTCCCCGGATATTATCAGCAATAATGACCTACATTTAATTGAACAAAAAATAAAAGAAATACTTCTTGCCGATTATTAATGGATGCAATTTTAAATACAGACGTGGTTGTTTTGGGTGGTGGCTCTGCCGGCATTGCCGCGGCTGTAGCAGCGGCCCGTAAAGGATTAAAAGTAGTTTTGATTGAACGCAATTCTTTTTTAGGCGGCAAAGCAACGGCAGCCGAAGTAGGTACTGTTTGCGGATTATATCAATTCAGTAAAACTGAAAAATCTGAATACATCGTAAAAGGTTTTGCAAAAGAGTTTGCCGATAAATTACAGGCCCGTTCCAAAACGGTTCCTTTACACAGTCCCGAAGGACTTCATTATCTGCCCTATGATATTGATACTTTTAAAAATATTTGTCTTGAATTATTGAAAGAAAACAAAATTGATGTTTATTTTAATGCGGTATTGGAACATGTAAATGTTGAACAACATAAAATTGTATCGGTTTCTGTTATTGCTGCAGGCAACCCGCTAACTCTTCAATTAAGGTCAATGATCGATTGCTCTGGCGACAGCATCATAAGCCGGGCTTCAAATTTACCTTTGATAAAAAGCGAGCATTACCAGGCGGCAGCACAGGTTTTTACCATGCAGGGTGTTGGGGAAGAAAACGAAGCCAAGCTGGGCATGATCATCATGAAGGCTTTGCGTTCAGCAATTGATGAAGGTATTCTGGCTGATTTTTATGACCGTGTTTATATTGTACAGGGCTCTTTAAAAAATAACTGTGTGAATTTAAAGATCGGTATTCCATTACCGGTTACCAATGCACCCGGAAATTTGCAGGAGCTGAGATTGGTTGCACAAAGTTTTGTCGAAAACCTTTCACAATTTCTTATTGGCCATGTTGCCGCTTTTAAAAATGCTGTTATACAACATATAGCTCCCGAAGTGGGTGTAAGGGTTGGCCAACGCAGTACCGGAAATTATTTGCTTACCGAAAATGATGTTTTATCCTGCAAAAAATATAATGATGCCATTGCCGCCTGTTCATGGCCCATTGAAGAATGGGAACTGAACAGGCGGGTGAAGATGCGCTATTTTAATTTGGATGATCATTACCAGGTACCCGCCGGTTGTTTACAATCAAACAGTATAACAAATTTATTTTTTGGCGGCAGAAATATTTCTGCAACCGACAGTGCCATTGCCAGTGCAAGGGTAATGGGCATTTGTCTACAAACCGGTTATGCTGCAGGTTGTTTGGCCGCTTCATCAGCATTACAAATTTCTTTACCCGAAGCAATCAAAAGTATTCAAAACGACCAATTGTGATTAATTTCGCAACATGACTCAATGGCCCGTTTATGAAATACTGAGAGAGGCGTCACAAAAATGGCCCGACAATCCCGCTGTTTATGATGAATATGGTATGCTTTGTTTCAAAGAATTATTTGATGAAACAGAAGCTTTGCGTTTAGAATTAGTGAGGATGGGCATTAAGGAAGGAATGGGTATTGGTTTAATGGCAGCCAACGGCCGGAATTTTATCATCGGAATTTTTGGGGCTGTTGGTTGTGGTGCTGCAGTGATGCCTCTGTCGCCGCAATTAAAAAAACCGGAGATTGATGATATTTTAAATGAAACAAAATTGCATGCGGTAATTGATGACAGGTCTGCCATGCAGCCACTGAATACGATCGCCACGGTGATCCCCATGAAGACCGGTTCTTTCCGTTTTGGTTTTACCAACATTTATGAATCTGTTGCATTTGCTCCTTTTGTACATCAGCCTGCATTTATAAGATTTACTTCGGGCACTACCGGAAAATCCAAAGGCGTAATTATTTCTCATCAATCAGTACTGGAAAGAATTAATGCAGCAAACAAAGGTTTGGGATTAGGAAGTACGGATACTGTTGTTTGGGTACTGCCCATGCCTTATCATTTTATTGTATCGATTGTTTTGTATGTAAAATTCGGAACGGCCATTGCGGTTGCAAAAGATTTCCTGGCAAAAAATATAATTGAGATCACCAACCTGCACAAGGGAACTTTCTTGTATGCATCACCTATTCAGATAAGATTGCTGGCAAATGATACAGGTGCAGAACAGATGTCAACGTTAAAAAAAGTGATCTCCACTTCAGCTGCAATTTCTCTGGATGTTTGCCTGGCATTTAAAAAACGGTTTAGCCTGGATGTAAGCCAGGCTTATGGTATCATTGAAATTGGTTTGCCGATGCTGAATTTTGTAAAATCAGCAGAGCATCCTGATGCGGTGGGTTATGCCCTCCCCGGTTACACGGTTGATATTTTAGATGAAAATAATAAGCAGCTACCAGATGGCAGTATTGGTAATTTAGGTATTAAAGGGCCCGGCATGTTTGATGCATACCTTGTACCACCAACTTTACGAAAAGATGTTTTACAAAACGGATATTTTTTAACCGCCGATTATGCTTCAAAAGCTGCGGATGGTTTAATTAAAATAGAAGGCAGGTCAAAATCGGTGATCAATGTTTCGGGCTTAAAAGTTTTTCCGGAAGAAGTGGAAGCAGTGCTGGAAATGATACCGGAAATTAAACAGGCCCGTATCAGCAGCAGTCCGCATCCTTTGCTGGGCCAGATCATAGAAGGTGAGATTGTTTTACACGAAGGCGCAACAATTGACGTAGAAGATATTTTAACTTATTGTAAAAAGCGCCTCTCTGCTTTTAAAGCACCACAGCGGTTAAAGATTGTGGACTCATTACCAATGACAGGCAGCGGCAAATTGCAAAGGCACTAACATTTTAATATTTTGACTTTTTTTTTTTACTTTTTCGTACAAAACTATATTCATCAGTATCAGCAGCATGCCGTAAAAAACATCTTCAAAAGGAATCGTATAAATTCTCAACCCCAGGTTTTCTCCATCATTATATTGAACAACCGGAATAGCAGTCAAAAATCCATTTACAATTAAAAAGGGAAGCAGGCAAATACCAAATGAAATAATAAATGATATGGCATCAAAGCTTTTAAAGTAATTACGAAACAGGTAAATGATCAGTATAAAAATTCCGGTTAAAATAAATGTCCAGCTGGTATAGTATTTATTAAAGTAAATAATTCCGGTGATCAATAAAACAACAGCAAGTACTTTTAAAACTATATCAGCTACATTTTTATTTTTAAGACCGGGAAAATAACTTCTTATACAGGCATAAATAAAAACACAGCAATAAGGTACAATGAAAAAGAAAAGAACTTCTTCGATGGGCAGGTTAAAAAGTTTTATGCCGGTAATATAATTTTCATTGAAATGCCAAACGCTTATTGAAGTAAAATATACATCCCAGGTAACATACAGCAATGCCGGGATGATCATGGCAGGAAAAAGGTATTTCCAGTTTTTATAGAATGCTACCTTTTTATCAAAGCTTAATGCAAGCGGGCCTGCAAGCGATGCAGCAAGAATGAGAAAATATGTGTAGTGTGTATTCAAATTGCAGAACTGCCGATCAGGCCAATATAATTTTAGGTAAAGAAAATTTTAACCCTGTTTTAGTATGTCGTCATGGTAAAAAATGTCAGCCTGAGCTTGTCGAAGGCGGGTTACAATTAAAACAAGACCTACTTTTAGTTATACCACCTTCGACAAGCTCAGGCTGACAGTAAAATTATTAAAGCAGTTAAGCCGAAACTGTTTCAGTTACTTCAACCTGTTTTGCATTTCGTTTTTTATCTTCCCTTACTTTATTCCAGTATTTTTTATTAACCCACAGCATACCAAAACTTTCTCCTTCATGCCTGTCTAAATGTTTGTGATGCATTTTATGTGCCCAGCGTATGGTACGTACATAGGTATTATTGCTACGGTTGAACCATTTAAAGCGTTGATGAATGATTACTTCATGCACCAGGAAATAAGCGATGCCATACAAGGTAAAACCTGCACCGATGCAGATCATCCAGTACTGTTTATAAATTACGCCCAACATAATCAGCAACCAGCTCGGTATGGCAAATATGAGGAAGAAGGCATCATTCTTTTCAAAAAAACCCGGGCCTTTCTGATGATGGTCCTTATGCAGGAACCAGCCAAAACCATGCATTACATAACGATGCAGGCACCAGGTAAACCCTTCCATTAGAATAAAAGTAGCGAGTGTAATTGCTATGTAAAAAAACCAGTTCATTTAATAATTCAAAAGTGTTAATTTAAAAATGTTCTTAATAATAAAAAAAACATGAGCTGAATGAGTAACAAATTTACAGCGAATTTGTTTTGCTTATTGAATTTTGCAAAATGAAATGCCACTAATAACAAAATACTTACCAAAAACCAGCAGATATAATTATAAAAAGGGATAGATCCGTCACCATTCCAGGTCCAATAGCCCAGTTTAACAGCAACAGGTTCCATCATCCAGTCAAATAAAACGGCAAGTGTAGCGCCATCGATAATTACAGAAAGGGCCTTGAGTACCATGGGCTTTTTACCCGTATCTGCCGAAATGCTGTTAATAGCTTTCATCAGCAAAGTATGGATACTGATGCCGCAGCAGTAAATAATTATAAACCAGTTAACCCCAATCAGCAAAGGAACATGCTGCACTTTATAGCCTAATACATTTCCGTAAGTATAATCACCAAAAAGTATTTTTGTATTGATGCCAATTATTTCTACAGCAATACCCACACAAAAGCAAACTATTAAAAAAAGGAAAAAATAAATATTTTTTTCATGCTGGGTCCAGAGCAGCAAGGCAAACATCAGTAATAGATTGATGGAGGTTGATTGCAGGAAAAATGTTTTGTCAAAAAATAATAATCCGACCAGGCCAATAATATGAAACAAAACAGCAATGGCTGTGGCTATTTCAATTTTTGTAAATCTATTTTTCACTTATCTTTTTTTGTTGCTGATGCCAATCAATCAGATGAGGCTGTTTCAAGATACGCTTCCATTTTTGGAAAAGCAATTTTGAACCACTCGGTATATTTTTGCGGATGGGATTGTATGGAGTTTTTAATTTCTTCAACCGACTTATAACAGTAATCACTCACTTCATCAGCATTGGGAACAATATCTCCGTCATAAGCCCCAATGAATACATGATCAAATTCATGTTCGGTTAAGCCGTTATCAAATGGTGCTTTATAAATAAAATCAAATACTTTTTTTAAGGGTACATTAAATCCCATTTCTTCCTGCAAACGGTTTTCCGCAGCCGTTAAAGTTTCTTCACCGGGTTCAGGATGACTGCAGCAGGCATTGGTCCATAACCCACCGCTATGGTATTTTTTATCGGCCCGTTTGTGTAAAAGAACCTCTCCTTTCTCATTAAAAATAAAAACGCTGAAAGCCCTGTGCAGCAGGGCTTTTTGGTGAACTTCTATTTTTTCCATTGTACCCGTAGGTGTATCGTTCTCATCTACTAAAATAACATCCATAACTATGCTGCGCTTTATAAAATATTAAATTGTTTTCTAACACCGGCTTTTGCCACAATAAAAAC
This sequence comes from Chitinophagaceae bacterium, assembly GCA_043748745.1. Taxonomy (GTDB): domain Bacteria; phylum Bacteroidota; class Bacteroidia; order Chitinophagales; family Chitinophagaceae; genus Ferruginibacter. The sequence goes on from JAYVEQ010000031.1 coordinate 13,055, forward strand.
TTTGCCGTAATCGGGTATGCGTATGCGTTGCTCCAAAATACTCGCTGGTGCTGTTTTCTTTATTTTTTTAAACAGCGATAAATAATATTTGTAGGCCACATATACACCAAACCTTGCTTTAACAGGCAACTGCACAATACCTTCATAAGCACCTGCAAAATCCCGTGCTATTTCCGCTTCAATCCGCAGTTTCATAGCGGGTGTAAAATTTTTAAAATCCACACCGGGAAAATATGTTCTGCTTAGTTCTTCATAATCAGCTTTTACATCCCGTAAAAAATTTA
>JAYVEQ010000032.1:0-34970 GCA_043748745.1 Chitinophagaceae bacterium
GCTTGCTATGGATTCGGCAGATTAATTTGATTGCAGGTATTTTTTATTTCAAATTGATTATCATGGAAACAACAACAAAAAAACCTTTAGTAACAAATAGCAGTACAACTGATTTTCTTCCTTTGGATGGAACCGATTATGTTGAGTTTTATGTAGGTAATGCCAAGCAGGCCGCACATTTTTATAAAACAGCTTTTGGTTTTCAGTCACTGGCATATGCTGGTCCCGAAACTGGGATGAAGGATAAAGTGAGTTATGTTATCCGTCAAAACAAACTCACCTTTGTTTTAACCACTCCGCTGCGGAGCAATAACCCGATAGCCGATCATATTTACAAGCATGGCGATGGTGTGAAAGTACTGGCTTTAAAAGTTGATGATGCCACAAGTGCTTATGAAGAAACAACAAAACGGGGAGCTAAATCTTACCTTGAACCAACTATTTTAAAAGATGACGATGGTGAAGTTATATTAAGCGGCATTCATACATACGGAGAAACGGCACACCTTTTTGTGGAGAAAAAAAACTATAAAGGAATATTTATGCCGGGCTTCAGGGCATGGAAATCTGGTTATAACCCTGCTGAAACCGGGTTGTTATATGTAGATCATTGTGTAGGCAATGTTGGCTGGAACCAGATGAATCCATGGGTTAAATTTTATGAGGAAGTAATGGGATTTAAAAATATTTTAAGTTTTGATGATAAAGATATTTCTACTGAATACTCTGCACTGATGAGCAAGGTAATGAGCAGCGGCAACGGGTTTGTAAAATTTCCAATAAATGAACCGGCTGAAGGAAAGAAAAAAAGCCAGGTTGAAGAGTATCTTGAATTTTATGATGGAGAAGGGGTACAGCATGTTGCCATAGCCACCAATGATATAGTAAAAACTGTTACTGAATTACAAAAAAGAGGCATAGAGTTTTTATCTATTCCGGCCAGTTATTATGAAACGGTATTGGACCGTGTTGGCAAAATTGATGAAGATCTAAAACCCTTACAGGACCTTGGCGTATTGATTGACAGGGATGAAGAAGGTTATCTATTACAAATTTTCAGTAAGCCTTTGGAAGACCGGCCAACTTTATTTTTTGAGATCATACAACGTAAAGGCGCCCGGAGTTTTGGCAAAGGGAATTTTAAAGCATTGTTTGAAGCATTGGAAAGAGAACAGGATGCAAGGGGAAATTTGTAGATAACCATTTCTGTATAATGACTTTACAGCATTGGCATTATTTTTTTTACAAATTAATCAATAAAATTTTTATATTTACGTTTCATTAATGTAACCCCCTTAATAAGTTAATGAAACGCTACCTTACTACAAGTATCATTATCATAGTAATTGCATTATTTGCAAATGCATCTTTATTCGCACAAAACTCATTTGTAAACAGTAAAAAGGTTTATGCTAAAATCAGCAATGTTTTTGGCCCGATGGAGGATTCTATAAAAAAACAGTTCGAAGAAAAAAACCTGTCATGGCCTCCCCAATCTCTTTATATCCGTGCTTTTAAATACGACCGCCAGCTCGAAGTTTGGGTAAAAGGAAATGGGAATGAGCCTTATACTCTTTTCAAATCTTATAAAGTTTGTATGCAAAGCGGTACAACCGGGCCAAAACGTGTAGAGGGTGATAACCAGGTACCGGAAGGATTTTATTATATCAATGAATTTAATCCTAACAGTAAATATCATTTGGCATTAGGTTTAAATTATCCCAATGCATCAGACAAGATCCTGAGCGATTCCCTTCGCCCTGGTGGCGCCATCTATATTCATGGCAGTTGTGTTTCTACCGGATGTATTGCCATTAGTGATCTGCCCATAGAAGAAGTTTATATACTGGCCTCACTGGCAAAAACAAATGGACAGGATTTTATCCCGGTACATGTTTTCCCGGTTAAATATGATGTGCCTAAATCTTTAGATTATCTTACCGAATCCATCAGCGGAAACCAGGTCATTCATAAATTTATCTTAAGCCTTAAAGCTGCTTTTGATTATTTTGAAACCAATAAACAATTGCCGGTTATACTCGTAAATAAAAAAGGCGATTACGTCATTAACTAGCGCATTAAAACCTGAATGGTTTCGGTAGTTTTTTGTTCAAGCACAATAACCTTTCCTTTAGTTAATTCAGCAATTTTTTCTTCTGTATAATGCCTGATGGTAAGCAGCGTAAGATTTTTTTCCAGCTGCACATCAAATATCTCCGAAGCAGCCAATGCCAGTTTCTCAATCTTTTCGGTATTATCATCCAGGCAGCATAATAAACTGATGGCGCCATTCTGCGACAGATTAGGGCGGATCTTTATTTTAGCAAACATTTCATGCAAAAGGCTTATAGGTTTTTCTTCAACAAAGGAAAAATCTTTTGAATTTAACTGCATCATCACCTGGTTTTTTTTAAGTACGATGATGGGAGGCAGGTTATGAACCGCTTTGTTGCTGATGAGGGTACCTTTTAATTCAGGGTTTAAAAAACACCGGACATGTAAGGGTATATTTTTATTTTCTAATGGTTTTATTGTTTTAGGATGGATAACCTGTGCTCCGTAGTAAGCCATTTCTACTACTTCCCGGTAACTTAATGCTGCCATCACTTTGGCATCAGCAAATTCTTTGGGATCGGCATTCATCACCCCTTCCACATCTTTCCAGATGGTTTGATCTTCTGCATTTAAAATATTAGCAAAAATGGCTGCGCTGAAATCACTGCCTTCCCTGCCCAGTGTTGTGCTTTCATTTTCATCTGTGGCGCCAATAAATCCCTGGGTAATCACAATATCAAAATCGGCAAATAAGGGTTCAATTGCAGTTTTTACTTTTTGCTGTGTAAAATTCCAATCAATAACTGCATCCCTGAAATTATCATCTGTTCGCACTATATCCCTTACATCTAACCATTTGTTTTTTATGCCGGCCTCGTTCAGGTAAACACTCACCAAGGAAGTACTTAATAATTCGCCGCAACAAACTATCTGGTCGTAATAATAATCATATTCCTTCACCGGTTTATCGTGCAGCAGCCATTCTACTTCTGTAAAAAAATCCTTTAACTGGCTTTCGGTCTGTTGCCAGTTTAAAGTGATCAGGTATTTAAGCATATTCAAATGCGTTTCTTTAACCTGTTGAAATAATTGCAGTGCATCTTCTTGCCGCCCGGTAAAAAAGGCATCAACCACTTTTTCCAATGCATTGGTGGTTTTGCCCATTGCAGAAATAATGATAAGTAATTTTTCTCCCTTAAATGATTCAATGATGTCGCCTGCATTTTTAATTCTTTCTATGGTATTGATACTGGCACCTCCAAACTTAAAAACCTTCATTCGTTGTGGGTTGATTGAGTAAATTGGGCTAATTTAGCCTAGTTAAATTGAGTGCAAAAATCGTTAATCTTGCCCAATAAACTAATTATTGGCCTAATCAAATAAATAATCATGAATATCAATCGCAGGATACAAACATTGGACGAATTTACCATTCAGCAATTGAGGGATTTTCCGAAGGCAACCGGTGAACTGTCGGGGCTATTAAGGGATATTGGACTGGCTGCAAAACGTGTAAATGTAGAAGTGAATAAAGCGGGTCTGGTTGATATTTTAGGCGATGAAGGAAGTATAAATGTACAGGGTGAGGAAGTAAAAAAACTGGATGTGTATGCCAACAACCAGTTAACAGGTGTGTTACAGCATGGTATCAGTTGTGCAGGTATTGGCAGCGAAGAACTGGACGAAATAGTTGTATTTGATGATGAGATCAGTGTGAACAGTAAATATGTTTGTCTTTTTGATCCGCTTGATGGAAGCAGTAATATTGATGTGAATGTGTCTATCGGTACAATATTCAGTGTTTACCGCCGGGTGAGTGAACTGGGTAAACCGGCAACTCAGGAAGATTTTTTGCAACCCGGTAATAAACAGGTTGCTGCAGGTTATATCATTTATGGTTCATCAACCATGTTTGTGTATGCGACCCGTAGAGGTGTAAATGGATTTACCCTGGATCCGGCAATAGGAGAATATTCATTGAGTCATCCGGACATAAAATGTCCTGAGCTTGGTAAAATGTATTCAGTAAATCATGGAAATTTTTTTCAGTATGATGAACCGGTTAAAAAATACATTACCGCCTGCCAGAAAAAAGATAAGACAAATGGAGGGCCTTATACCCAACGGTATATTGGCAGTATGGTCTCAGATGTACATCGTAATTTAATTAAGGGAGGGATTTTTATGTACCCCGGCACTACAGATAAACCAAAAGGAAAACTGAGGTTGTTATATGAATGTAATCCCTTTGCATTTATTGTTGAAATGGCGGGAGGACTGGCAACAAATGGTAAGATACGGATACTGGATATTCAGCCCACTGAGCTACATCAGCGAACTCCTTTCTTCATCGGCAGTAAATTAATGATGGAAGAACTGGAAGGTTTTTTAAACGAAACAGAAAAGTAATCAGCAAGCATTATGCAAAACACCATTATTTCAGTAAAGAACCTGGTTAAAAATTATGGCACTTTTAATGCTGTTAAAGGAATTTCCTTTGATGTATTTGAAGGAGAAATTTTTGGTTTACTGGGGCCAAACGGCGCCGGAAAATCCACAACACTGGAAATTATTGAAACCCTCCGGCAAAAAACAAGTGGCGAAATAACTGTTTGCGGAATGAACCTGGATAAAGAACCGGAAAGCATAAAAAAAATAATTGGTGTACAGTTACAAACATCCGGGTATTACCCAGGACTAAAACTGGTTGAATTAATTCATCTGTTTGGTGGTTTATATAATCAGCCGGTCAATCCTATCGAATTATTAAAAATTGTTAACCTGGCTGATAAGGCAAAAAATAAATATAAAGAAATGAGCGGTGGACAAAAACAACGATTTTCCATTGCCACCACATTAATTAATAAACCCAAAATTATTTTTTTGGATGAACCCACAACAGGTCTGGATCCGCAAGCCAGGAGAAATTTATGGGAACTTATTAAAAATATCCGCTCAGAAGGCACTACTGTTATCATAACCACGCATTATATGGATGAAGCAGAACAATTATGCGACCGCATTGCCATTATGGATGAAGGGAAAATAATTTCTATGGATAGTCCGGATAAAATGATCGATGACCTGGTTAATACCGGGTTTGAACGTCCTAAACAGGTAAAAGCAGCCAACCTGGAGGATGTTTTTATACATTTAACAGGTAAGGAAATGCGGGATGAGTAAAAAACCGTTTATTTGCAATTCAAATTTTCACAAAAATAAATTTTAATGAAAAAACTATTCTTCAGTTCAGTCGTATTATTAGCTGTTTCTTTAACAGTTACTGCTCAAAAAACAAAAAAAGTTGCAGTAGATCCAACTTCAAAAACAACTGTAAAGACAACCGTAAAAACAACATCACCTGTTTTTAAAAATTTGCTGGATAGCTTTAGTTATGCTGCAGGTATCAATGTTGGCAACAACATGAAAGCCCAGGGCATAAGCAGGCTGAATACAGCTCTTATGGAAAAGGGGATTGCAGATGTGTTTAAAGGCAATCAGCCTGCTTTAACTACAGAAAAAGCAAGTACCTGTATGCAAAAACAATTGGAAATATTTTCTACAGAAAAAAATCTGGTAGAAAATGCAAAAGGCATTGCTTTTTTAGAAGCCAATAAAAAACGTAAAGAAGTTGTTACACTGCCAAGCGGTTTGCAATACGAGGTTATTAAAAATGGTAATGCTAATGGCCCAATGCCAAAACCTGTTGATACAGTTGTAGTAAATTATATTGGTACATTAAGTAATGGTATCGAATTTGATAATTCATTTAAAAGAGGTGAGCCCGCTGCATTCCCGGTTAACGGGGTAATAAAAGGCTGGATTGAAATTTTACAGTTAATGAGAGTTGGTGACCATTGGAAAGTATATATACCAAGTGAACTGGCCTATGGTGCTGCAGGTGCTGGTGAAGCAATTCCTCCAAATTCAACTTTGGTATTTGAAATTATGCTGGAAGGAATCAGGCCAGCAGTTAACAAACTATAAGTTAATTAATAGAAAATGCAGGATCTAAGATATCCGATAGGAAAATATATTGTTCAGCCATTCTCCGAAAAATTATTGGGAGAATGGCTGACTGATATAAAAAACTTACCGAAGCATTTAGAAAATTCAATCCTGAATTTAGATGAAGCACAGTTGAATACAGCTTACAGGGATGGGGGCTGGTCAGTAAAACAGGTTATACACCATGTTGCCGACAGCCACATGAATGCTTATATACGATTTAAACTGGGGCTTACAGAAGATAATCCTGTTATTAAACCATATGACGAAGCTGCATGGGCCGAAATGGCTGATACAAAAAACTTACCTGTTAATATTTCTTTAACTCTTTTGCATGCTTTACACATGCGTTGGTACGAGGTTTTAAAAAATATGAACAAAACGGATCTGGATAAAACAGTTTTTCATCCCGAGCATAAAAAAGAATTTACCCTTTGGGAATTACTGGGTATGTATGCATGGCATAGCAGGCATCATGTTACTCATATAACTTCATTGAGAGAAAGAATGAAATGGTAATCGCAGTTATCCGACAATCTGTTAATTGGTTAACCGGATCGGTTTTTTAACAGATAACAATTAACTTTTAAAATGAACTGGAAAAAACTTTCTTCAGCATACTTAAGCAATCATATTTATTTTACGGCCCGTAAAGATGTTTGTGAAATGCCTGATGGGCAAATTGTGGATCCTTATTTTGTTGTTGAATTACCTGCTTCAGTTTGTGCAGTTGCACTAACTGAAAATAATGAAGTGATACTGACAAAACAATACCGTCATCCCATTGAAGAAACTATTCTGGAATTACCCGGTGGATTTGTTGATAGAGGAGAAACTGCGGAGACAGCTGTTGCCAGGGAATTACAGGAAGAAACCGGGTATGAATTTTCTGCATATCAATATTTAGGCAGTGTTGCAGCTAACCCGGGTATACTGAATAATTACACGGCTCTTTATTTAGCCACAGGTGGGAAAAAAATTACAGCACAAAAACTGGACGCCAATGAAGAAATTGAAATAAAACTTTTTTCATTAACTGAAGTAAGGGAAATGTTATTGAAGAATGAAATTAAGCAAGCTTTGCATACGACCTGCCTGTTTTATGCTTTTATTGCATTAGATGATGTTAAATGATCCGTATTTACTTCAGCTACTAAAAACACACTTCCACAAACAATAATAATATCATCTGCAGAAGCCATATTTTTAGCTGCTGTTAAAGCCACATTCACATCATCATAACTTTCGCCCTGCAGCCCTGACTCACCAGCTTTTTCTTTTAAAGCTGAATGGAGCATAGCCCTGGCAATATGTGCATTGCTGAAATAATAGCGGGCATTTTTTGGTAAAAGAGATAATACTTTTGTTACATCTTTATCTTTAACCATTCCAATTACGAAATGTAATGCAGATGACTCATGACTCACTACTGCCAATTGTTGCAGCAATTGTTTTATGCCGTCTTCATTATGGGCAACATCCAGTATGATCGTTGGCTTTTCACTGATTACATCCCAGCGGCCATAAAAGCCGGTGATCTTTTTTACATTTTGCAATGCAGATCTTTCCGCATCATTTTTTATTTTAAAACCTTGCTGCATTAAAATTCCTTCGGCACATAAAACAGTACATAAATTTTTTGTTTGGTATAAACCATTCAGGTCTAATTCAAATGTTTCTGATATGTTATGTTCAATATTCTTTACATCGCAGTTGAGTGATTGAACCGTGTAGTTAATATTTGAAACTTCATATTCATCCTGTGCAAAATAAATGGGTGCATTTACTTCTTTGGCTTTGTTTATAAAAATGCTTCTTGTTTCGGGTAAATATTCTCCAATTACAACAGGCACATCGGGTTTAATGATCCCGGCTTTTTCTGCAGCAATCATTTCTAAAGTATCACCTAAAATATCCATGTGGTCGTAACCAATATTTGTAATGACAGCGAGGATGGGTGTAATGATATTGGTGCTGTCTAACCGGCCACCAAGGCCTGTTTCAATAACTGCGATATCAACTTGTTGGTTTTCAAAATAATCAAAAGCCATGGCGACAGTCAGTTCAAAAAAAGAAGGTTTTATCTGTTCTGAAATTTCTTTTGTTCTTTTAACAAAATCAACAACAAATTCTTCACTGATCATTGCGCCATTTATTTTTATCCGCTCCCTGAAATCTTTTAAATGTGGCGAAGTGTATAAACCCGTTTTATAACCTGCCCGCTGCAACATAGCTGCCAGCATATGACTGGTGCTGCCTTTGCCATTGGTCCCTGCAATATGTATGCTTTTAAATTTTGTATGCGGATTATCCAATGCCTTGCACAAGTCAATTGTATTATGCAGGTCTTCTTTGTATGCTGCTGCACCAATGCGGCTAAACATGGGTAAATGGGTGTAGAGATAATCAATGGTTTGCCGGTAGGTCATTCAATGTATGATGTTTGATGTAGGAAGTACAACAGCAAATGTAGGTAAAGATGAATAATGATATTCAGTACAAGAGTGCGACGCCAATGAAGTTGAAAAAAAAATTCAGCGGGGGTTCAAAAAAAAGCAAACACAATCTCAAACGATTACCCCTTTAGGGGATAGGGGCATTATTGTACCCTGAAATTAAAAGGAACAGTTACAACAGACTCATGATCTGATTTATTGAATTCGATATTGGGTAGGTAACCCCGTATGGCATTGGCATATTTTGCATCGGCACTGGTTGAGCCTTTATCAAAAGTTACAAATGTACCCCTGCCTGAAGGCGATACTTTAATGACCGCATTGATTGTGGCCCTGGGCAGGTCGCCCATAAAAATATAATTATTTACTATGGTACGATCGCCTTTTGAAACCCTTAATCCGCCGCCGCCGGTTTTTCCACCGGGATTATTTCCATAACTATCGGGTTTTCCATTGGGGCTGCCTGCATCACCTTTACCACCCGGATTATTACCCTGGTATTTATAACCATTATCTTCTGTTGCGCCATTTCCTTTGCCATCCTGTGGTCCGCTGTAGCCGGCTATTTTCGGTTTTTGTGGTTTGGGAACCGGTGTTACCACTACCGCCGGAGTATTAATCTTAACTGTTGTTTTTATTGGTTTGGTTATTGGTGCAGATTCTTTATCGGTGTTATCATCCGTTTTTATATCTTCTGTAGTTTGATTCTTTGCTGTTGCGGTTTGTTTTTCCTCTGCTGTTGCTGATGAGGGTGATCTTTCTCCTTTTATCAACGGTTGTACCTCTCCAAAACCTTCATTGTTATTTCCTAAATTAATTTCAATCAGATCCTGCAAAACCGGTGGAGGATTTTGTGGCAGTTTCCAGGATATTAGGATAGCCAGCAAAAGAATTGCGGTACAGATCAATGCAGTGTAAGCAAATGCTTTTTTATTTTTTTCTGATTCAAATGTTGCCGACATAGATGTTGTATGATACACTGTAAAGTTATTTAATTAAATACAAACGATACAATATCATGCCGTATTTTAAGATGATTGTTAAGGTTTTAACAAATTTGCAACGCCGGTAAATTTATGAAGTGTAATCTCTTTCTCCAAACAAAAGGCTTCCTATCCTTACCATATTGCTGCCTTCTTGAAGGGCTATTTTATAATCGCCACTCATGCCCATGGAAAGCGTTGGCCGTTGTTCGTTGTTCGTTAATCGTTGTGCATATTCATCAAAGAGATTTTTCAGGTATTTGAATTCAGCTCTTACAAGATCCATATTGGTTGAAAAAGAAGCCATCCCCATTAGTCCACAGATACGAATATTTTTTAATTCAGATAAATTATTTTTTACAATCATTTCCAATTCATGACTGTCTAAGCCAAACTTGGTTTCTTCTTTTGCAATGTGTATTTGTAATAAACTATCAATTACCCGGTTATTTTTTAAAGCCTGTTTATTTATTTCTTTTAATAAATTAAAGCTATCTACGCCATGAATTAAATGAATGAAGGGGGCAATGTATTTTACTTTATTGCTTTGCAGGTGCCCGATATAATGCCAGCGGATATCTTTGGGCAATAGTTCATATTTTTCGGTGAGTTCCTGTACATAATTCTCGCCAAAATCCTGATGGCCGAGATCATATAATGCCTGAATATCTTCAACGGGTTTGGTTTTGGATACAGCAACCAGTTTGGCTTTGCTATCAAGCTCAGTTATGATCTCTTCATATTTTTTTTTGTTGACGCTCATATTTATTTCACGCTAAGCTGCTAAGTTATCGCAAAGCTGCAAAGAAAAAGCCACCAGCTACCAGCTAATGGCTACCAGCTAAAAGCCAATAACATTTATTTTAATATCGATCTGCTGATCACAATCCTTTGTACTTCACTGGTTCCTTCATATATCTGTGTGATCTTTGCATCTCTCATCATCCGTTCTACATGATACTCTTTTACAAATCCATAGCCACCGTGTATCTGTACAGCTTCGGTTGCAACCCACATCGCTGTTTCACTGGCAAAAACTTTTGCCATACTGCTGCTTAAAATATAATCAATACCCTGGTCTTTTTCCCAGGCTGCTTTTAAACAAAGTAACCTGGCTGCTTCAATTTTTGTTGCCATATCGGCCAGTTTAAATTGAATGATCTGGTGATTCATGATCTCGGTACCAAATGCTTTACGTTGTTTACTATAATTCAGTGCCAGTTCATAAGCACCGCTGGCAATACCCAGTGCCTGCGAGGCAATACCAATTCTTCCACCAGCTAGTGTCTTCATGGCAAACGTAAAGCCAAATCCATCTTTACCTATCATATTTTCTTTCGGTACCTTAACATCAGTAAATAAAATACTGTGCGTATCACTTCCGCGGATGCCTAATTTATTTTCTTTAGCACCTACTTCAACACCGGTCCAGTTTTTTTCAACAATAAATGCATTAATACCCCGGCTTCCCTTGCTTACATCAGTTTGTGCAATTACCAAATAAACACTGGCGCTGTTGCCATTGGTTATCCAGTTCTTTGTTCCGTTCATTAAATAATGATCACCTTTGTCTTCAGCAGTGGTACGCTGGGAGGTTGCATCACTGCCGGCTTCAGGCTCACTCAATAAAAAAGCACCAATGTATAATTCACCATCTTTTTTTCCCTGGGCTAAGGGGTTTAAATATTTTTGTTTCTGTTCTTCGGTCCCATATTCCTGCAAACCATAACATACCAGGCTGTTGTTTACACTCATACAAACACTTACACTGGCATCTACTTTACTGATCTCTTCCATCGCCAGTACATAACTCACCGTGTCCATTCCACCGCCGCCGTATTCTTCTTTAACCATCATGCCCATAAAACCGAGGTCGGCTAATTTTTGAATCTGATCTTTTGGAAATTTTTGTAATTCATCTCTTTCAATAACACCCGGCAGACATTCGGTTACAGCAAAATCCCGGGCGGCCTGTCTTATCATCAATTGTTCTTCGGTAAGTTGAAACAGCATAGTTGATCGTTTAAATTCCGTGCAAAAATAAGGTATTTATTCCCCCATATTATCTGTAAGTATTTTTGTGAAAAATTCCCTGCTGATCATCCGGGCACCTAAACTTTCCAGGTGCTCAGTGTGTACCTGGCAGTCTATCAATTGTACATTTTCTTTTTGCAATTGTTGTACATAATTTATAAAAGCAAACTTGCTTGCATTGTTTTTGGTGCTGAACATACTTTCTCCAAAAAAAATATTACCCAGCCTAAGGCCATACAAGCCACCAACCAGTTCTCCATTCACCCAGGTCTCTGCACTGTGTGCAAAACCGAGTTTATGCAACCTGGTATATGCTTCCTGCATTGCAGAAGATATCCATGTACCAGCCTGGCCTTTTCTGGTAATGGTTTTACATTTTTGAATGACCTGCGTAAAAGCCCGGTTAATGGTGAACCTTAATTCTCCATTGTTTAAAATGGTTTTCATGCTGCTGCTTACATTTAATTCATCAGCAAATAAAACAAAGCGTGGGTTTGGGCTCCACCAACAAATAGGTTCATCTTCATTGTACCAGGGAAAAATGCCGTTACGGTAAGCAAGTAAAAGACGTTCTGTACTCAAATCGCCACCAATGGCCAGTAAACCATCTTGATCAGCCATTTCTGCAGGAGGAAAAACGAGGTCGTTGTTTAAGAGGAACATGAGCAATTAATTAGCTATCACATCAACAGTAGCATTAATGCCTCTTTCGGTTATAGCATCGCATTGAGGTTTTAAAATCTCGTAGCTGTCTTCTTTAACAGCATATTTACCTTTTGAATCAATAATTATGGCACATTGCTCGGCCTGCTCCTGTGAATGTCCACAAACTTCCATTAAGGTTTCAATCACCCAATCAAAAGTATTTACTTCATCATTCCACACAATGAGACTGCAATAAGAATCAGTTACTGTGAGAGTATCTGAGTCTTCTTTGTATTTTGTATTTGTATAACCGGCCATAGTGATTGTAAGCAAAAATAGGTTGAATTTTGGCTAAAAAGAAGAAACGGGAGGAATTCGATAAAAAAAAGGTTCACTTTTGTGAACCTTTTTGTGGGAGTTGACGGGGTCGAACCGCCGACCCTCTGCTTGTAAGGCAGATGCTCTAAACCAACTGAGCTAAACTCCCTTTTTTAAAATCGGATGGCAAAGATAAGGGTTAAATTTTTGCGACAAAATTTTTTACAGAAAATCAGTTTAATTGCAATGCCGGCAAACGATAAGATTGGCCATCATACACAAATAATTCATCGATCTCTGTTGTCCAGTATTTATACAGTGGTGATTTGCTTAGATATTTTTCAACTTCAATTTTACTTGCGGCATTAAATACCATCCAGCTTTTCTGGGATTCCATGCTTACGGTGTAGTAATCAATGATATTCTTTTCAATTAAACTGTTAATGTACAACCGGTGAGCCTGTACAAAACCCATAAATTCTTCATCCATATCAAAATGAACGGTAACCTGGTATTTGTTTAACTTCTCGTTGTTTATATTTTCCATGCTTCTATTTTGTTCTCCCATTCAGGCTTGTGTGGGATCGTTATTTTAATATAATTATCAGTATAGCCTTCCAGCATTCCATTCCTGTTATGTGTTTCAAACAATACTTTCCTTGTCTCACCAATATGTTGGTTATTGAAGTACTGCATTTTTTGATAACTCAGGTTACGTAATATTTTGTTTCTTTCATTTCTTATATGAACAGGAATAACCGGCTTCATCGTTTCTGCCAATGTATTGGTTCTTTCCGAATAAGTAAATACATGCAGGTAAGATATATCCAGCTGATGCAGGAAATCAAATGTTTCCTTAAAGTCTGCATCGGTTTCGCCGGGGAAACCAACGATCACATCAACACCAATACAGCAATGTGGCATCATGCTTTTTATCAGTCCAACTCTTTCGGCGTAAAATTCTTTTTTATATCGCCGCCTCATCAAACCCAGTATCTTATCACTTCCGCTTTGCAGGGGAATATGAAAATGCGGCATGAATTTTTTACTGTTGCTTACAAATTCAATGATCTCATTGGTTAATAGATTGGGTTCAATGGAGGAGATACGGTAACGTTCAATACCCTCAACTTCATCCAGTTCTTTTATCAGGTCAAAGAAATTTTCTTCATTTTTTTTGCCACCGGTAAATCCTTTTCCAAAATCACCCAAATTAATTCCGGTTAAAACAATTTCCTGAGCTCCCTGTTTTGCGATAGCCTCTACATTTGCTATTACATTGTTTATACTATCGCTCCTGCTTTTTCCCCTGGCTAATGGAATGGTACAAAATGAACAGTTATAATCACAGCCGTCCTGTACTTTTAAAAATATTCTTGTACGGTCATTTATGGAATGTGATGCTGTGAATTCATTTACATCTTCAATATCGCAACTGCAGATCTTTGTACTGTCGCCTTTAGTAATTTCTTTCAGGTGATTGGTGATGTTGAATTTTTCTGCAGCGCCTAATACGAGGTTAACACCGGGTATGGCAGCTATTTCATCCGGCTTTAACTGGGCATAGCATCCTGTAACTACTACCATCGCTTCAGGGGCTTTGCGCTGAATACGACGTACCAGCATCCGGCATTCTTTATCTGCATTTTCAGTAACCGAGCAGGTATTTATTACATATACGTCCGCTACTTCATCAAAGTTTCTTTTTTCAAAGCCATCATTCTCCATCAACCTGCCAATAGTAGAGGTTTCTGAGAAATTAAGCTTACAGCCCAGTGTATGTAATGCAACGGTTTTACTCATTACTGCAAAATTAATGAAATTGGAGGACAGAACACTGATGACACTGGTACAACGGATTTTTCACAAAATAAATCCGTATAAATCTGCACAATCCTTGTTATGAGTGTTCCATCATTCCCTTAACTTGCAACATGCTTAAAAAATATCTGCCATATATCTTCTTGTTGGCTGCTGTATTGTTATTGTTGTTTATTAAAAAAAATCAACGGGGCTCAACCGATGTTAAACACAATACCGAACAAACAGATACCAGGATCACAGTTCCGGCGGTTTTACCAACCGATAACGAGCAGGAAACTGTTGATGGCTTTAACCGGAATACAAGCCATTTAATTTTCAGCAAACATGCCAAATGCAGGATGGATTGCAGGCATATTGACGAAAGTGAAATAAAAGAGATATTGGTAAACGGAAAAATCAACTTTAAAAAAATTCAATCGGATAAAAGGGGTAAGACATTTCCTGTTGAAGGATTTACTCATGATAAACAACATGTAAGGATTGTTTTTGCTCCCAAAAATGATGCTTTAGTGGTTGTAACAGTTATTGATCTGGATACAGAGTGGTCATGTGATTGTAAATAATTCCTTTATGAAAAATCTCACTTTTATTAAACATAAAAACAACGTAAGTTTGTTTTTTATAGATTACTAAAGCCTGATGAAATTAAAATCTATGCTGGCAAAACCTTTTGCCGGTTATATATATAAGCAGATTAAAAAAGGAATGGAAACGGCTGAATCAGATCAGTTGGCCATTTTTAATCACCTGGTAAAAGTTGGTGCTAAAACGGTTTTTGGAAAAGACCATGATTTTCCCAACATCAAGTCTCATGAAGATTTTATTAAAAAAGTTCCGCTTAGAGAGTATGAAGCTTTTAAACCTTATATCGAAAAAATAAAACAAGGCACACATAATGTTTTATGGAAAGGACAGCCCGTTTATTTTTCCAAAACAAGCGGTACTACCAGTGGTGTAAAATATATTCCGATAACCAAAGACTCCATCCCCAACCATATTGATACTGCCCGTAATGCTTTACTATGTTATATGGCTGAAACGGGGAACACCAATTTTGCCAATGGTAAAATGATCTTTTTAAGTGGATCACCGGTATTGGAAAGAGTAGGAGGAATACCTACCGGAAGATTGAGCGGAATTGTAAATCATCATATACCAAAATATTTACGAAGCAATCAATTACCTTCTTATACAACAAACTGTATTGATGAATGGGAAGAAAAACTGGATAAGATAGTTGATGAAACGATCAACCAGCATATGACTCTCATCAGCGGTATACCTCCATGGATGCAGATGTACTTTGACAGGTTAACAGAAAAGAGCGGAAAAAAAGTAGGAGAGTTGTTCCCTGATTTTAACGTGATGGTACAGGGCGGTGTAAATTTCGAACCCTACAAAGCAAAACTTTTTGAAAGCATTGGGCGAAAAATTGATTGTATTGAATTGTTTCCGGCAAGCGAAGGTTTTTTTGCATTCCAGGATTCGCAACATGCTGAAGGTTTGTTATTAAATACTAACAGCGGAATATTTTTTGAGTTTGTGCCTGCTGCAGAAATATTTACTGAAAATCCAACAAGATTGACTTTGAAGGATGTAAAGGTTGGTGAAAATTATGCATTGATCATAAACAGTAATGCCGGTTTATGGGGATACAATATTGGAGATACCATAAAATTTGTTTCTATCAATCCTTACCGCATTTTTGTTACAGGTCGTACCAAACATTTTATTTCTGCCTTTGGCGAGCATGTGATCAGCGAAGAAGTTGAAGCTGCGCTATTACAGGCAGCCAATGCTGAAAATATTTCCATCACAGAATTTACCGTAGCACCAACAATTTCAACCGACGCTGGAAAAAGTTACCACGAATGGCTCATTGAATTTGAAAATTTACCTGCTGATTTAAAAAGTTTTTCAAAAAAAATAGATGATAATCTCCGTAAAAAAAATGTTTATTACGACGATCTTATCAGCGGTAATATTTTGCAACCTTTATTAATTTCTGTAGTCAGGAAAAACGGGTTTATTGATTACATGAAAAGCATTGGTAAATTAGGCGGTCAAAATAAAGTGCCACGCCTTAGTAATGACAGAAAGATTGCTGAAGCACTGGAAAAATTTATAACTCAGCCTGATAAAACTGCCCCACTTACTACAGCTAAATAATTTTTTAACTTATTGTTTTCAAAAAGATATACTTTTGTGCTGTTAAACACAATAAGTTTAAATAATGAACATAACTCAAACACATACTATTAATACACATTCACCAGGTGTGGCAGTTTTATATGTTGTAGAGAATCTGTTCCGGTTCATACCCAGATCCCGACGTGGATGCTGATAGGACGAGTAGTTAAAACCTGCCCCTGTCAGTGAAAAAATCTCCGAAAAATTACTTTTAACATTTCTTATTTTTCATTCATTTCAATTTAAAAATAATTGGAAAACAGTAACATTACCATAAGGGTCGCAACAGCTTCCGACAGTCATTACGCAACAATCATTACGGACGAAATGGCCTCTTCTGCTAAAGCAAGGGGTACCGGAATAGCTAAGCGGTCACCTGAATATATAGCGCAAAAAATAATTGAAGGAAAATCAGTGATTGCTTATACTGATGATGGTACCTGGGTGGGTTTTTGCTACATAGAAGTTTGGGAGCACAATAAGTTTGTTGCCAACAGTGGCCTGATCGTTTCTCCCCCATTCAGAAAAACCGGAGTTGCCAAAGCAATCAAAAAAAGAATTTTTGAATTGAGCCGTGAAAAATATCCGGATTCAAAAATATTCGGATTGACTACCGGGTTGCCAGTAATGAAAATTAATTCTGACCTGGGTTATGAGCCGGTAACTTATAGTGAACTTACCAATGATGAACAGTTTTGGGCAGGCTGTAAAAGCTGCGTGAATTATGATATCCTGATGAGCAAGGACAGAAAGAATTGTATGTGTACTGCCATGTTGTTTGATCCTGCTGATCATTTTGAACCGGAAGAAACAAAAGAAGAATTCAAAAAGCAAAGTAAGTTATACGAACGTTTCATGCGTTTAAAACAAAGTAAACTGATTAAGTTTTTACAAAAGAAACAGGGTGGTGGTACACAAAAAACGCTGCTCCGTTATTTTTTTATTTTTTAAAATTGTTTAAGATGAGCAAGAAAGTTGTTTTGGGATTTAGTGGCGGTTTAGATACATCTTACTGTGTAAAATACCTTACAGATGAAAAGGGATATGAAGTGCATTCTATCATTGTAAACACCGGTGGTTTTACAGATGAAGAACTGCGGAAGGTGGAAGAGCATGCATACAAACTGGGCGTAAAGACACATACTGCTGTTGATGCAATCAACAGCTATTACAATAAGATCATTAAGTATTTAATATTCGGCAATGTTTTAAAGAATAATACTTACCCATTGAGTGTTAGCGCCGAAAGATTAAGCCAGGCGGTGTTTATAGCAGAACATGTTCAGCATTTGCAGGCAGATATAGTTGCACATGGCAGTACAGGCGCAGGGAATGACCAGGTAAGGTTTGATATGATCTTTAATATTATGATTCCCGGAGTGGAGATTTCTACACCCATCAGGGATCTGAAATTAAGCAGGGAAGATGAGATCGTATATTTAAAGAGTAAGGGTGTGGAAATGAACTTCGAAAAATCGATGTACTCCATCAACAAAGGCTTATGGGGAACCAGCATAGGCGGAAAAGAAACTTTAAACAGTAACGGTATGTTGCCCGAAGAAGCATGGCCAACACAGGTAACAGAGTCTGGAAAAAAAAGCATTGAACTGGAATTTATAAAAGGAGAATTGTTTGGTATTGATGGTGAAAAATTTCCTCACCCTGCTGAAGCTATACAAAAATTACAAAGCATGGCAGGGCCATTTGGTATAGGCAGAGATATACATGTGGGCGATACCATCATTGGCATTAAAGGCCGTGTTGGTTTTGAAGCTGCCGCTCCGATGATCATTTTAAAAGCACATCATGCGTTGGAAAAACACGTGCTTACCAAATGGCAGCTGAACTGGAAAGACCAACTGGCGTTGTTTTATGGCAACTGGCTTCACGAAGGCCAGATACTTGATCCGGTGATGAGAGATATTGAATCTTTCTTCGACAATTCACAAGAAAATGTAACCGGTAAAGTGTTTATTGATCTGATGCCTTATCGGTTTCAGGTAACCGGCATTGAATCTGCATTTGATCTGATGAGTAATAAATTTGGTAAATATGGCGAGATGAATACCGGCTGGACTGGAGAAGATGTTAGAGGCTTCTCCAAAATATTTGGTAATCAAACAATGATCTATCATTCCATTAAAAAAACGGCAGATGATAAATAAAATAAAAGCCGGTATAGTTGGTGGTGCCGGTTATACCGGTGGCGAATTAATTAGAATACTATTAAACCATCCGGCTGCAGAAATAAAATTTGTGCGTAGTAAAAGCAATGCCGGAAATGCTTTGTATGCTGTACACAAAGACCTGCAGGGCGAAACTGAAATGAAATTTGCACAGGAAATGGATAATGACATAGATGTATTATTCCTGTGTGTAGGACATGACGAAGCAAAAAAATTCCTGGGAAAAAATAAAATTGATGATAAGATAAAGATCATTGACCTGAGCCAGGATTTCAGATTGGGTGAAACAATTGGTAACAGAAATTTTATTTACGGCTTGCCTGAATTAAATAAAACACTAATTAAAACTGCAAATAACATTGCAAACCCCGGTTGTTTTGCCACCGCTATTCAATTAGGTTTATTGCCGCTGGCAAAAGCCGGGATGCTGGATGATATTTATACAACCGGCATTACAGGCAGTACAGGTGCAGGACAGGGTTTATCAGCCACTTCTCATTTCAGCTGGCGTGTAAATAATATACAAGCCTATAAAACATTACAGCACCAGCATATTACTGAAATAAAACAAAGCCTTGAACAATTGCAGGGCAATGATAATGTGGCTGTACATTTTGTTCCCTGGCGGGGAGATTTTACCAGGGGTATTTATATAAGTTCAACGCTTGATTGTGGTTTACCATTGGAAGAAGTGAAACAGCTATATAAAATTTTTTATGCCGATGCAACATTTACATTCGTCAGTGAAGATATGATTGATTTAAAACAGGTAGTTAATACCAACAAATGTTTTATTCACCTGGAAAAAATTGGCAGTAAACTGGTAGTGCATTCTGTTATAGATAATTTACTGAAAGGCGCCAGCGGGCAGGCAGTACAGAATATGAATTTAATGTTTGGCTTAGGTGAAACAACCGGATTAAAATTAAAGGCAAATTATTTTTAGTATGAAATTATTCGATGTATATCCACTTAATGACATCACCATTACTAAGGCCCACGGATCTTATGTGTGGGATGACAAGGGTGAAAAATATTTAGATCTTTATGGGGGCCATGCAGTTATTTCGATAGGGCATACACATCCACATTATGTAAAGCGTTTGGAAGAGCAGTTGCATAAAGTTGGATTTTATTCCAACTCCATAAAAATCCCTTTGCAGGTTGAGTTAGCTGAAAAATTAGGGAAGGTTTCGGGTAAAGAGGATTACCAGCTTTTCTTGTGTAATTCCGGAGCAGAAGCTAATGAGAATGCATTAAAGCTGGCATCGTTTTACAATGGCAGAAAAAAGATCATCGCATTTAAAAAAGCATTTCATGGCCGTACATCATTAGCCGTTGCCGCAACAGATAATCAGAATATTGTTGCCCCGGTTAATGAAACTGATAATATAATTTTTCTTCCTTTCAATGATGAAGCTGCATTGGAGGAAGCCTTTAAACAAAATGATATTTCATCTGTAATTATTGAAGGGGTACAGGGAGTAGGAGGGATCAATGTTGCAAGTGATTCCTTTTTACAAAAGATAAGAAGCCTGTGTGATGAATATAATGCAGTCTTTATTGCAGATTCGGTTCAGTGTGGTTATGGAAGAACGGGCAAATTCTATTCGCATGATTTTTCCGGTGTGCATGCAGATATTTATTCTATGGCAAAGGGTATGGGAAATGGTTTTCCTGTCGGGGCCATTTCAATTTCCCCTAAAATTCAACCTAAACACTTTATGTTAGGTACAACTTTTGGCGGTAACCATTTAGCTTGTGCAGCTGCATTGGCTGTATTGGAAGTAATAGAAAAAGATGATCTGCTGAATAATGCAAAAACTGTTGGTGAATATTTGATTACTGCATTAAATAAACTTCCCAATATAAAAGAAGTAAGAGGGAGAGGATTGATGATCGGAATTGATTTGCCCGAAGAATTAAACATGGTTAAAAATAATTTACTATTCAAACATAAAATATTTACCGGCGAAGCAAAATCTAATGTCATCAGGCTTTTACCGGCATTAAATATTACCAAAACAGAAGCTGATATTTTTTTACAGGCAATTAAAACTGAGTTAGGCCAATGACAAATTTTATTTCTGCAAATAATGCCGGTAATATAAATGTACTTGTTGAGCAGGCATTGATCTATAAATCAAATCCTTTTGTCGATAAGGTTCTCGGATCCGGAAAAAGAATTGGTTTATTGTTTTTGAATCCGTCTTTACGAACAAGATTGAGTACGCAGATCGCAGCTGCAAACCTGGGCATGGAAGCCATTGTTTTTAATGTTGACAAAGATGGCTGGGCTTTGGAATTTACTGAAGGAGCCATTATGAATGGAATAACGGTTGAACACATCAAAGATGCAGCACCGGTACTTGGGCAGTACTTTGATATTTTATGTGTCCGTACATTTCCTTCTTTGCAAAACAGGGAAGATGACTATGCCGAAACAGTGATCAACCAGTTTATTAAATATGCAGGAGTTCCTGTTGTTAGTTTGGAAAGCGCAACCTTACATCCTTTGCAAAGCCTGGCCGACGTTATGACTATTAAAGAAACATTTAAATTGCCACGTAAACCTAAAGTTGTGTTGACCTGGGCTCCTCATGTAAAAGCATTGCCACAATGTGTGGCCAATTCATTTGCACAATGGATGAATGCATGGGGGGAGGCAGAGTTTGTAATTACCCATCCCGAAGGATATGAGCTGGATGAATCATTCACAAAAAATGCAACGATAATAACCAACCAGGATGAAGCGTTGAAAGATGCAGACTATGTATATGTAAAAAACTGGAGTTCATACAAGGATTACGGAAAAATAAAAAGTGATGGTGGAGACTGGATATTAACAAATGAAAAATTGCAGGTAACAAACGGTGCAAAAGTTATGCATTGTTTACCGGTTCGCCGTAATGTTGAATTGAGTGATGAGATACTGGATAGCAAAAACAGTTTGGTAACCCAACAGGCTGGCAACAGGGTATGGGCGGCACAGGCAGTAATTTCCAACATACTTAAAACCATGTAATGGAAAAATTATTTATCATAAAGATTGGAGGAAATATTCTGGATGATGCAACAGCACAGCAATCATTCTTAAAAAAATTTGGAACTATCGTGGGGAAAAAAATATTAGTACATGGTGGTGGAAAAATTGCCACATCAATCGGTAAGCAATTAGGCATTGAACCGAACTATATTAACGGAAGACGGATCACTGATGAAGCCACGATTGATCTGGTAACCATGGTTTATGGCGGGTTGATCAATAAAAAACTGGTAGCTGCATTGCAGGCATTAAATTGCAATGCCATTGGATTAACCGGTGCCGATGCCAATATAATTCCTACTTCAAAAAGACCGGTTGAAGAAATTGATTATGGTTTTGTTGGAGACATAAATACTGCCAGATTACAGATTGATAAATTAAAATTATTTCTGGAAAATGATTTAGTTCCGGTAATTGCACCGCTGACGCATGATGGGGAAGGTAAATTATTAAATACTAATGCAGATACAATTGCTTCTTCTTTAGCAATAGCCTTAGCTGTTCATTATGATGTCAGGCTGATCTATTGTTTTGAAAAGAAAGGTGTATTGGAGAATGTGGAAGATGACAGTTCTGTTATTTCTGTGATCAATAAAGAAAAGTATCAGCAACTTTTACTGGATAAGAAATTAGCAGATGGTATCCTGCCAAAAATAGACAATGCATTTGCCGCCATAGATGCAGGTGTAAAAGAAGTGTTGATCGGTAATGCAGATGACCTGTTACAAAACTGCACAGAAAATGTAAAAGGAACCTTATTTAAATGATGATTACCGAAGTATTATATACCGATGCAGTGGTGCTATTAAAACAATTAATAGCCACACCCTCTTTTTCAAAAGAAGAGAATAAGTCTGCAGAAATCATAGAACTGTTTTTTAAAGCAAAAAATATTCCGGCCAACCGTTTGCTGAATAATGTATGGTGTGTGAACAAATACTTTGATGCATCAAAGCCAACGATCTTACTCAACTCACACCATGATACGGTAAAACCCAGTCCGCAATACACAAAAGATCCTTTTGAGGCAATAGTTGAAGATGGAAAATTGTATGGCCTTGGGAGCAATGATGCCGGTGGGTGCCTGGTTAGTTTGATTGCTACTTTTCTTTTTTTTTATGATAAAGCAGATTTGAAATACAATGTTGTTTTAGCTGCAACTGCCGAAGAAGAAATTAGTGGTAGAAACGGAATAGAAAAATTGCTTGATTCAGCAGAATTCACTGCCACATATAAGGGGTTAGCAGGTGGAGGTGTTATTGTTGGAGAACCAACCAAAACTAATTTAGCCATTGCTGAAAAAGGTTTGTTGGTTTTCGATTGTGTTGCAGAAGGGAAAACAGGTCATGCTGCCAGAGAAGAAGGAGTGAATGCTGTTTATAAAGCAATCGAAGATATTAAGTGGTTCCAAAGTTTTCAGTTTCCAAAAATATCTGATACATTGGGAGCCGTTAAAATGACTGTAACTTCCATCAGTACCGGAAATAAAGCCCATAATGTTGTGCCTGCACTTTGTAGTTTTGTTGTTGATGTCAGGGTTACAGATGCTTACGGTCATGAAGAAATTCTGGAAATAGTAAAACAGCACATTCAATCGGATGTAAAAGCAAGGAGCATGCGGTTGAGATCATCAAGGATAGCAATGGATCACCCTTTGGTGCAGGCGGGTATAAAGTTAGGAAAGCAGATCTATGGCTCTCCAACCACTTCTGATGCGGCTTTGATTAATGCACCTGTTTTAAAATGTGGTCCCGGCGATAGTGCCCGAAGCCATACAGCAGATGAATTTATTTACCTGGATGAAATCAAGGCAGGAATTGAAACGTATATTAAATTGTTGCAACAGATTGTTTAATTAAAATTTTGAAATGAAACTCTGGCAAAAAGATAAAACAGTATTGAAGGAAGTGGATCATTTTACTGTGGGAAATGACCGGGAGTTGGATCTACATTTAGCTCCATTTGATGTATTGGGTTCTTTGGCACATACTAAAATGTTGGAATCTGTTGGATTGTTATCAAAAGAAGAACTAAGTCTGTTAGAAGCTGAGCTAAAAAATATTTATCAGCAAATTCAAAACGGCGGTTTTAAATTTACTGAAGGGGTAGAAGACATACACTCCCAGGTAGAATTAATGCTTACCGAAAAATTAGGCGATGTTGGAAAAAAAATTCACAGCGCAAGAAGCAGGAATGACCAGGTTTTGGTGGATATGAAATTATTTTTACGGCATGAAATTGAAAAACTGGTTTTAACTACAAAAGAGTTGTTTGATCTTTTAATTGAACAAAGTGAAAAATATAAAGATGATCTGTTACCCGGCTATACACATTTGCAATTAGCTATGCCTTCTTCTTTTGGTTTGTGGTTTGGTGCTTATGCCGAAAGCCTGGTTGATGATATGATAACACTTGAAGCAGCATACAAAATAGTCAATAAAAATCCGTTGGGTTCTGCAGCAGGTTATGGTTCATCATTTCCAATAAACAGGCAAATGACCACGGACCTGTTAGGATTTGATGAGTTGAATTATAATGTGGTGTATGCACAAATGGGCAGGGGAAAAACAGAACGCATTGTTGCATCGGCTTTAGCTAATATTGCCGCCACGCTCTCCAAATTAAGTATGGATGCCTGTTTGTATCTCAACCAGAATTTCGCTTTTATTGGTTTCCCCGATGAATTAACAACAGGCAGCAGCATTATGCCACACAAAAAAAATCCAGATGTATTTGAATTGATCCGTTCGCATTGCAACCGTATACAGGCATTACCTAACGAGATCATGTTAATGACAACCAATTTACCATCCGGTTATCATCGTGACCTGCAATTGATAAAAGAACATATCATTCCTGCTTTTGAAAATTTACAAGCCTGTTTACAAATGGCAGGATTGATGTTAAGCAATATTCAGATAAAAAAAGACTTGCTGAAAGATGAAAAATATAGCTTTCTTTTTAGTGTTGATGAAGTGAATAAATTGGTAATTCAGGGTGCTCCATTCAGAGACGCCTATAAAAAAGTAGGTACTGATATTGAAGAGGGGAAATTCAGTCATACCCATACCGATACTCCCGATCATACACACCAGGGTTCAATCGGTAATTTATGCAATGCCGAAATTCAGCAAATGATGAATGATATTATACAAAAATTCAATTTTAATAAAGTGAAAATTGCGTTGCAACAATTATTAAGTTAGATTTGTTGCTATAACTTTCAATTTATAATGAGCGATCAGTCTCCCAAAAAACATATTGCATTATTTGGTTCTACCGGTTCTATCGGTACGCAGGCATTGGATGTCATCCGGGCTAATTCTTCTTTATTTGAAGTTGAAATTTTAACAGCCCAAACCAACTACGAATTATTAATAACACAGGCCCTTGAATTCAGTCCCAATGCAGTTGTTATTGGCGATGAAACGAAATATGAAAAAATAAAATCAGCCTTATCATCAACCAATACCAAAGTTTTTGCCGGCGAAGCAGCCCTTGAAGAAGCGGCAGATTTTGATACCTATGATATGATGTTGGCAGGTATTGTGGGTTTTGCCGGTCTTAAGCCAACATTAAAAGCGGTTGAAAAAGGGAAAGCAGTTGGTCTGGCCAATAAAGAAACATTGGTAGTTGCCGGCGACCTGGTTATGCAGAAAGCGATTGAAAAAAGGGCACCAATCATTCCGGTAGATAGTGAACACTCAGCCATTTTTCAATGCCTGGTAGGTGAGGCAAGAAATCCTATTGAAAAAATAATTCTTACTGCAAGTGGCGGCCCTTTTTTAGGAAAGAAACCAAACTTCCTGGTTAATGTAAAAAGAGAACATGCGTTACAACATCCCAACTGGAGCATGGGAGCAAAAATCTCAATAGACTCTGCAACCCTTATGAATAAAGGGCTTGAGATGATAGAAGCCAAATGGCTTTTTAATTTACGGCCCAATCAGATAGAAGTTGTTATTCATCCGCAAAGCATCATTCACAGCATGGTGCAGTTTGAAGATGGAAGTATTAAAGCGCAAATGGGATTGCCCGATATGAAATTACCCATTCAATACGCCATGGCATTTCCGGGCAGGGTAAAGAATGATTCCCCCAGGCTGAACTTTCGTAAATACCCGGCACTAAATTTTGAAGAGCCAGATGTTAAAACTTTCAGAAATTTATCGCTGGCCATTGAAGCGCTTAACAGGGGAGGAAACATGCCCTGTGTTTTAAATGCAGCAAATGAAATTGCGGTTTGGGCCTTTCTGCGCAATCGTATTGGCTTTTTAGATATGACAGCCATGGTTGAAAAAACGATGCAGAATGTTCCATACATTGAAAAACCCACATTACAGGAATATTTTGAAAGCGACGGCGAAGCCCGTAATTTTGCCGCTTCGCTGATTAATCTGTAATTGATTTTCTTGGACGGGCATTTGAAATTCAATTTATCATCGTTGCGTCGCACTCTTGTACTCTTTCAGCAATTTTGAACATTAAATGTAAAATAGTAAATGGAATTATTAGTTATAAACTGGAGTAGTGTAGGATTAAAAGTTGCACAACTCTTATTGTCACTTTCAATACTTGTTATCCTGCATGAATTTGGTCATTACATCACCGCCAAATGGTTTAAGTGCCGTGTTGAAAAATTTTACCTGTTCTTCGATCCCTGGTTCTCCATTTTTAAAAGGAAGATCGGCGATACTGTTTATGGTATTGGCTGGTTACCCCTGGGCGGCTATGTAAAAATATCCGGAATGGTTGATGAAAGCATGGATAAAGAAGCTTTAAAATTACCAGCACAACCATGGGAGTTTAGAAGTAAGCCGGCCTGGCAACGCTTAATTATCATGCTGGGAGGTGTTACAGTAAACGTTTTACTGGCATTTGTTATTTATGCTGCCATATTAATGGTTTGGGGTGAAGATAAAATACCCAATCAATCTATAAAAAATGGGGTATGGGTTACAGATTCACTGATGTATGAGATCGGTTTAAGGGATGGCGATAAAATAATGGCTGTAAATAACGACAGTATAAAATACTTTGAAGAAATACCTAAGAAAATTCTTTTCAGTGGTGGAGGACAGATCAATATTGTGCGTACTGGAAAAGATACAAGCATTTTAATTCCCCGTAGCCTTATCGGGCAACTGGTTGAAAAGAAAAAGGTAAAAGGCAGGTTATTTTCTCCAAGAATACCGGCTATCATGGGCGATTTCAGCAAAGAGGATACTTCTTATGCAAAAAAAGCAGGACTGCAATATTGGGATAAGATCGTAAAAGTAGATTCAATAAATATTACTTATTTAGATGAAGCAGCCGCTTATTTCGGTACTAAAAAGAATGGGAAGGTGATGTTAACTGTTCAACGCAAAGCAAGTGAAATAACGTTTCCGGTGCAGCTTGATGATGATGGTAAAATGAGCCCAACCTTGCTCAGTTTTAAACAGTATGATAGTTTAGGTGTTTTAAAAATTGCACATACCGATTATGGTTTTTTTGCTGCATTTCCTGCAGGCTTTAATTTAGCTGTTACTTCTCTAAAAGATTATATTGATCAGTTTAAACTGATACTTTCTCCCAGCACCGGTGGTTACAAAGCTGTTGGTGGATTTAAAGCAATGGGTTCTGTTTTTTCCGGTACCGAATGGGATTGGCAGCGTTTTTGGGAAATGACGGCGATGTTTTCCATTATCCTGGCATTTATGAAC
The DNA here is from genome assembly GCA_043748745.1 of Chitinophagaceae bacterium. Taxonomy (GTDB): domain Bacteria; phylum Bacteroidota; class Bacteroidia; order Chitinophagales; family Chitinophagaceae; genus Ferruginibacter. The sequence continues at coordinate 27,451 of JAYVEQ010000032.1, forward strand.
CTCTTGCCCATACCTGCTTTGGACGGAGGGCATGTAGTGTTTACTTTGGGCGAAATGATAACCGGCCGTAAACCAAATGAAAAATTTCTGGAGTACGCACAGATTTTTGGAATGGTTGTTCTGCTGGCATTGATGCTTTATGCAAATGGTAACGATTGGTTTGGATGGGGAAAGGGAAAGTAAGTAAATAAAGTAATAAGTATTAAGTAATAAGTAAGAGGAAGCTTTTGTAAGAAGCTTCCTCTCACATTATACGGACTTGCTACTTATAACTTACGACTTCTAACTTCTAACTTATAACTTCTAACTTATAACTTACAACTCAATACCGACCTTCTTCATTAAGATAGATGCATTTAAACTGGTACAGATGCCTTCTTTTAATTTATAATCAAAATACAATTCATCATTATTTACCTGCACATCAAAATGGTAGTTTAAAATATTTGCCGGGTAAACTGCTTTCAATTTAGCCAGTTCCACATCATGGGTGGCAATAATGCCGGCAGCATTATGTTTTATCAGTTGTTTAATCAGTGCCACAGATCCGGTATGCCGGTCTAATGAATTGGTGCCCCTTAAAATTTCATCCAGTAAAATAAAAACCTTTTCCTTATCATTCACTTTATCAATAACTGTTTTCAATTTTTTTAATTCGGCATAAAAAGTTGAAGTACTTTCTTCTAAATTATCGGCAATGCGCATGCTGCTGATGATCTGTACCGGTGATAAACAAAAATAGCTGGCACATACCGGAGCACCTGCCATAGCAAGGATGGTATTAACACCAATGCTGCGCAGGTAAGTACTTTTGCCAGCCATATTACTTCCTGTTACCAGCATCAGTTCTCCGGCATGATCAATTTTAAGGGGATTGTTTACGCATTTTTCAGTCTGAATTAAAGGATGCCCGATATTTTTCCCTTCTATAAAAAAGTGTTCTAGTTTAAGTATGGGAAAACACCATTCAGGGTGATTAAAAGATAGTGTAGCAAAACTATTCACTGCTTCAAATAAACCCAGTGCAGTAAACCATTCAATTACATTTTTATGATTCTGTTCTTTCCATTTTTCCAAAGCCAATACCTGTTGCAGATCCCATTGCAGTAAAATATCAAGGGGTATAAAAACAACAATATTATATCGCATGTCCAGCCGTTCTAAAATGCCTTTCAGTTTTTTTAGTTTTACAGATGCCATTTCATTTTGTTCACTAAACTGCTTTTGTAGATGCTTTAAATAGGGTGAATTAAAAGCTGTTAACTCTATCAATGCAATGCTCTCTCTAAGCACTTCCAGTTCTTCCGTCATTTTTGAAACCTGCTGATGCAGGGGGCTAACTTTTTTACTGATATAAAATGCAATTAAGGCTGCAGCCAGTAAAAAATAATTTCTTACAATATTGCTTAACAGATCGGTTATGTTTAATGCAATTGCGGTAAGCATAATTGCCGGTAAAAGAAACCTTAACAATATCCAGAATTTATTATTGATAAACCTGTTTTCTTCTGCAAACCATTTTTGCAACCGGATTTGAGTAGCAGTCTGAATTTTTTTTGCAGCACCCAATGCCTGTAATTTCTGTCTCCATTCATTTTGTTTTGATAATTCTTTAACAGCTGACTGTCTTTGTAAAATGGTATCTGAATCTGCCGGGTCTAATAACCAACCGGCTAATGTATTACTGCCCATTTCTGAACTGGTTCTGTTAATATATTGGTACAAGGATGCATGTCCAAAAATATCCAGGTCATTGGCATAAAAATGTTCTTTAGGTATAAATTCATTGCCTTCAGCAAATTGAAAATATTGATGTGCCAGTGCTTTTAATTCATCTTCATTTATTTTAACTAGGTTGTTATTTTGTTCAATGGCCGATTTATTTTTAAGATCTGCAAATACCAGCCGGGTAAAAAGGATCAATAGCAGAAAAACCGGAATAAGCAAATAAACCAGACCCAAGGGGTTTAAAAAATACCAACATATGACAATGCTGATAACTGCAGTAAAGCGCAACAAGGCCAGCGTTGATTTTTTTTTGAGGAGTATTTTCAGATCAAGCGTTAATTTTTCAATGTTATGTGTATAAAAGATTTTAGCCTGCATTTACCGGTTTTGTTAAATGAATGATATAACAAATGTACTTTTAAACAACAACTAAATACTTTTCGTAATTTTGTTAAGCTTAATTCTTAATTATAAATTTATAGTTATTAATTAAATCCGGGGCTGACCGGTTTTGACAGCATAGCTCTTTGTAAGTGTAAGCATGTAGTGCGTTGCGTAATTAGCACTTTAATCAGAATGCGAAAATTTTAAATGGCAATACTCAGTATGCCATGGCTGCTTAATCGATAGATTAGCATCCATTAGGGCCGTTGAACAGGTTGTTCTGTTACCATGTTCCTCCGCCGACTCAAAAACAAAACAGGATGCTGTAATGGAATGATGTGACCATTGCTTAAGACCATTCATCTAAGGATCCGGTTGGTTTGTTATGCCCCTGCCGTTTCTCTACAATTAATGCATAAATAAACATGTAGAAAGCTTACGTCGAATATGTTTGGACCAGGGTTCGATTCCCTGCAGCTCCACTTTTCCCTTGCGGAATTTCATTTAAAAGCTATAAACATTTGGTTTATAGCTTTTTTCATTCTGACAAGTTTGCCTGATTTTATGAATCTGAGTATACCATATAATTTATTAGATCGATATTGTTGAGCAGTTTTTTTTACCGACGAATATTATAAAGGCTTATTATTAATTATCTCTATTGCCATTATTTCCTCTGTTCCCCTTGTTTCCACGGTTGCCATTATTCCCTCTGTTTCCCCTGTTACCATTATTTCCCTGGTTGCCATTTTCCTGCTTATCACTTTCTTTTCTCCGGTTATTATATTCCGGGTGACCTCTGTTCTCAAAATATCTTGAATCATGACTGTTACGGATTACTTCCTGACTGTGATTGCCTCTGTAACTGCCATATTTTGATCTGTACATATCCGCATTACGATAGGGCCTTGGTTCATTAATAACTACTTTATACCCGTTGTATAAATCATAATTGCGATACTGGTAAGGCAAAGATGAGGAGAATACCCAGCGTCCCCGACTCATATAAATGTACTGGTGGTTTGGTACATAATAATAAGCATCAATATCGGGTAGATAGTAATACTCAACATAATCATATCCTACAGGACCCCACACCGGTTGAGTGCCGATATTGATATTTACACCCACACGAAGTTGCGCACTGGCTGTTTCAAACACAAAGCCACTTAGCAAAAATGCAAGTAAGAAAATTGGTTTTTTCATTTTAGTTTGATTTTTATTGATTAATGAAATTTAAGGATACAAAGCTGATTCCCTTTTCCCGGGCAACTGTTACAGAATTAAGGGATTTGATTGCTTCACTCATGCTCTAAAACAATGGCAAGCTTATTTATTCCTGTCAAGAAGTTTTATATACCTGGTCTTTTACCGGGTATAATGAAAGCTTTTTTTGTATTCAATCATGGTATGCAATACCTTAAGTTTTTCTTTTATTTTATTTTTGAGGCCGCTGCTTTGAAACCTTATTTTGGTTTCTTCAAACAATGCATTTTCATAGGTATGTAATGCTGCTTCAAATTGCCCGCTATTTTCATTCCTTAACGCTTCAATAAATAATTCAACCGGAATATTTCTTTTCCGCCTGATAAATGCACGTACCAAAAGGATAATGAATGATAACATTAAAAATAAAAGGAAGTAGTAATTAGTTGTTGACATAAACATGATCTAAAATATTTATCATAATGAATAAAGCCCAACCTCATTTGTATTTAAATGTTTATAACATAGTGGTTTAAAAATGTTACATTATTTACTTATTATCATTTATATCAGTTATTGATGAGCTTCATTACCTTTTCCCTTTCTTTTGGGTGGCTCATTTTTTTGTTCCTGTACCGGCGGATCTTTAACAGGTTGGACATTATTTTGTTGTTGCTGTTTATTTTGTTGATCGTTACGTTGCTGCTGCTGTTGCTGCCTGTTTAATTGATCATTTCGTTGTTGCTGCTGTTGCATTTGCTTATTCTGTTGATCATTCCGTTGTTGCTGTTGCTGCATCTGTTTATTCTGTTGATCATTGCGTTGTTGCTGTTGCTGCATCTGTTTATTCTGCTGATCATTGCGTTGTTGTTGCTGCTGTTGTTGCTTATTTTGTTGATCATTTCGTTGTTGTTGATCTTGTTGTTGCCTATTCTGTTGATCTGTGCGCTGCTGGTTATTATCATTTTTTCTCTGTCCCTGGGTTTTCACATCTTTCATTTCAACAATTCTTGATGGAGCAGGGCGCTCCCCATTATTGTTACTTTTTTCTATCCGTGGCTTGTATATCTGCAGTTGATCATTACTTAAATTCTGACCCGGCCTGTTTGTTTCTTTAATTACAATTGGTGTGAATGTCTTACCGGCAAGCCTTTCAGCTTCATTTCTATCGGGGCCGGTATTATATCTTACATTTCTGTCATTATCTACCCGGATATTATTTATTACTGTTGTATTATTTATGATAGTTACATTATTTGAGTTGTTGATATAGTAATTATTGATATTTGGTCTTCCAAAATCCGTGTTACGAACAAATGTCCATCTGTCATAAGGTAAATTATAACCATTACTGTATGCTATGTCTATATTAATACCGGGGCCAATAGGAGCCCATCCATAATAATCATTTGATTTTCTCCAGGTAACCCATCCAGGTCCCCATTCGGTGTCCGGTACCCATATCCAACCGTAAAATGAATCATAAAACCATCTTCCATAATGAAACGGTGCCCATCCCCAACGGTAATTTGAAACCCATGTCCATCCATTATAGGTATATATCCAATGCCCGTTTGTTGCATAAGGAGTAAATCCCCGGCCTACATCCGGTACCCAAACATATCCATAATCTGAATTGTTAACCCAATTGCCATAAGGACTCAGGTCATCATAAAAGATCTGGAAATTAACTGAAACCTGTGCAGTTGCTTTTTGTGGTGTTATTATAGTTCCTATACTTAGTAGCAGCAGGATAGAAAAAAGATAAACTTTACTTTTCATTTTAATTCTTTTAAACTAATGAACTGATAAAATAATTAGTATGTAAAGGTTATTGCTATTTAATTTATAAATGTTACATAATGCTTTATTTTAGTTATATCATTCACACGCATATTTTACCCATTTTAACCTATTCTTTTTACAGGTACAAAAAAATGGATACTGTTGTATCCATTAAATTTAAAAGTTCCACCTATAATTGATTCAGTTATAAATACAGATCAATTTAAGTACCTTCTCAATATCCATGCTATTGTTTCATGTTGCTCCATTAAACCGGTAAGATAATCAGCCGTTCCGGCGTCTTTATTTTTTTCTGAACAATCATCAATGTCTTTACGTAATTGTATGATAACAGTTTCATGATCTTCCAGTAATTCCTTTAGTGAATCTTTTGATGATGAATATTTCCCGGGATTTTCTTTGATTGTAGATTGTTTTGAAAATTCCTGCATTGTACCGATAGTTTTATGGCCAAGCTTTCCGATTCGTTCAGCAATTTCATCAATCGATTCTTCCAGTTGCTTATATTGATATTCAAATAATTTATGGAGTTCCATAAAACTTTCGCCGGTTACATTCCAGTGAAATTTTCTGGTCTTGATGTACAGGGTCATTTCGTTCGCTAAAACAGTTGATAATAATTCTGCACTGCTTTTCAAATTCTTTTCAGAAATACCAATATTCGGTTTCATAATATTTATTTAATAGTGAATTGATTATATTTTTTTTCGTTTGATAAAAGAAAATTTTGAAGTTGTAGGAACAATATTTCCCATCAGGAAGCCCCATGGCTTTAATGGTTCTATATGATCAAAAATAACTTTCAGGATGGCGATAAGCGGGATAGAAAGAAACATGCCTGAAAGGCCCCAAAAAGCACCACCAACAAGAACTGCGATAACTGATATCAGTGCATTTATCTGTACCCTTGACGCAACAATTTTTGGAACGATATAATTGTTATCGATAAACTGAATGATAATTGTAACTACAAAAACAAGAACGGGGTATACCAGGGAATCTTTAGTTACAAATGCAATGATCATGGGAAGCAGGGTAGCGATAATTCCGCCTATATATGGAATAATATTTAGTACGGCGGCAAGTATACCAAGTATGATGGCGTAATCAATACCTAAGAATAAAAGACCTACAGAATTCAACACCGCCATAATGATCATTTCAAAAACCAATCCCACCAGGTAACTTTGAATGATAATTTTTGAACTTGCCAATACAGAAACTACGGTTGAATGATGTTCTGCCCGGAAAAGTTTACGGATGAACTCCAATAACAGCGATTTGTAGTAGAGGATCATAAATAAGTAAACCGGAAGTAACACCAGGTTAATACTAAACTGGCCCACATTCGAAAGCGTTTCGCTGGATGCAATACTGCTTACGACTTCACTCTGTCTGTCGCTGATCCATTTGTTTATTTTTACCCGGTTGTAATTAAATTCATTTGAAGCCCACCTCACAAATTGGTCAGTGGTCTGGCTCAGCTTTAATTTTAATTGCGGGTAAGTTTCGGTGAACATACTTAACCTGGAATAAAAGATATAAACTATTGCCAGTACAGTAAAAATGGCAAGTGAGACGGTAATTGTAATGGCAAAAAGTTTACTTATTTTTTTTCTGATGAGGAAATTAACGATTGGGTTAAGTAAAATGGCAAAAATGGTTGCATATACAATTGGGGTAATAATATCCCGGCCTATGTACATGATCAGCCCGAAAGATAAAACGCTGATAAAGATCAGCGCCGTTTTTGCATAAAAGGGTAATTTAAAATACGGTTCCATTATTATTTTACCGAATCAGTTTTATGAGCAAACAATTTATTCATGATAAGACTTCCTACAGATCTTATTCCATCTGCATTTTTAGTTACTTTACCGGCAATGGCAATTTCTACCACCAGACCCAATAATCTGGCAAAGGGATTTAATGTTTTACCCAGCATAATTTTTTTTGCAACCATTCCCGTAGTTAATCCTATAGCTGCGTTAATTACATTTGTTTTCAGATCAGGAACAGTAACGGCTTCTTTAAAAGTGCTTTTAATAATATTGATGAGTTTTAAACTTTCATAAGTATTACGAAATTCATTTTTAAGTAAAGGCCATTCAGCAGCATGTTTATGCTCCAATTGTTCAATAGCAATTTTCAATTCTGCTGCTGTTTTAATAGAATTCATACATTATCAGTTAAGCATTTGTTTGATTATCGCATTATTAACCCGGGATTTTATAAACGGATGTATGATCAATAAAACAATTCCGGCAAAGCCATAGCAAGAGGCTACAACCAGGAATCCGTAGTAATTTTTCCCAAGCAGCTCACCAAGCCAGAGCGCAATGCCTATATTAATGGTAATGACAAAAAGAGAAAGTATTATTGTTAATAATGAACGG
>JAYVEQ010000033.1:0-34515 GCA_043748745.1 Chitinophagaceae bacterium
AAAAAATATCAGTTATTTTCAATTATGGTCTTGCGCTCACCTCTGCTTTACCCTACTTTTGCATCACGATTTCAGAACGGCAACGGCAAAGTCATCGTAATATGGTTCGGTAGTTCAGTTGGTTAGAATGCCGCCCTGTCACGGCGGAGGTCGCGGGTTCGAGTCCCGTCCGGTCCGCTTAGAGATCATCAAATCTCCACAAAAGTCCGAAAACACTATGTTTTCGGGCTTTTAATTTAGTGAGTAATCACCCCAAAATATTCAATAAATTCTATTATTAAGTGAGTGATTCGTGAGTCAGAAATCAGTTAAATATTACTCACCTAATTTTGATAAAAGCCTTTACTACATTGACTTTTATAATTAAATTAAATTTACATAGTAGTATACTATTTTGTAAATTCAAGTACAATTTAAAACTCACAACTTATATCCCGGACCTTTGATTTTATTTTCTATCCAAAGAAGCCAAAGAGCTATGAAAAAGCCAGGTAACGATATATCTCTGTATTACAATTGATGGCAAAAGAAGTGAAACAGCCACTTCACTTGAAATCGATCTAGATAAATGAGAAGCAGGAAAAATGCAAGGAACCAAAGAAGATGCTAAATCCTTTAATGCATACAATGAATAGTGGAATGTTAATTCGTTTTTGACCACCCTTTTCTTTTCCTTCATTTTTATCATAAAGATTATATGTTGATGAAGTACAGTTGAAAATATTATCAGTGATTCAAAAAACTCAGATAGTTTTGATATGGGAATTATATCTTTTATGAACAGGAACCCGGGCTAATTTAAAACGGCAATTACTAAAATACTATTATGGGTTCCATCACTCACCTTGCACTTGGGCCTGCATGAGAGAAGAAGCTTTTGCCGGAAAAACCGCAGGCAAAAAAGCAATGTTGTGGGGAGCCATGGCACAAAGTATTCGGGGTATTGATTTTTTAATATCATTCTGGATGGATACTTCCTCTAATTTATTAACCCACCGCAGACTCACTCATCCATTTTTATTTTTGTGTAATAATGTAAATAAGATACTTTAACAAACAAGGATCTGGTTCTCGAAATGTATACATTAATTTACAACATACTTTAAGCACTTCGTTTTATTATTTTTTAAAATACTGATCGTATAAATTCCGGCACCTAACCCGGGCAATGTTAATGTGGTTGAATTGGATAATGTCTGGAATAACAGTTTGCCTGTAATATCTTTTAATTCCAGGATATAATATTCATTATCATTTTTTAGCCCACTGATGTTTAGCTTATTTGTATTATTTGGATTTGGAAAAATTGAAACTGCATTCAGTGAAAGGCTGTATTTTATTGAAATGATTCCGGAATAGGTAGATCTTCCATCAATGTCTGTTTGCTTCAGCCTGTAATATTGGATTCCTTCCACAAGTTTATAATCGCTAAATGTATACTGGTGTACCTGGCTTGAATTACCGGTTCCCGGTACATTTCCTACGCTGTTCCATTGTAACCCATCTTTCGATTTTTCAATAGTAAAATAATTATTACCGGTCTCATTTGCTGTAGCCCATGCTAAATTGATGATATCATTATTTAATCTTCCGGTAAAATATAAAAGTTTTATGGGCAAAATAATATCGCAGGCTGTACAATTGGACGATACTGATGCACTTCCATATCCTGCACTGCCAGATGTAGTTGAACCGGTAGCCATACACATTTTTACATTTGATGAACTGGTAAGGTCAGCATTTAATATGGCATTATTTATTATTCTCACACAGGCACTGCCTGATGGGGCATTAAATGAATTCAGGAAATTATTTTCCAGGGTCGATAATTCAATAGCACTGCCTGTGCCAAGACATACACAATTTGTTGAACAGGAGTTTTGAATTAATACCTCACTAATATTAGCTGTACCGTTGTTAATAAATACCGATGTAGCACTATTTATTTCCAATACCTGTGCTCCGGTATTCATATTTAAAATTGAGATACTTGTGGCATTAAAAATACTGTTATCATCATTTTGCATGGTAATACTGCATTCAATATTTAAAGTACCTCTGTTGGAAATTGTGCAATTGCCATTTAATAAAAGCGTTCCGCTGTGATTGATGGTTAAAGTGCCACCTTCTTCAATTAATATTCTTCCACTGCTAAATGTAATTGTTGAGAGATTCAAATTGCCACATACTCTTAATGTACCACCATTTAAGTTAACTCCATTTGCAAAAGTATCTGTATCAGTAAACCAATAGGTTTGATTCCTGCTTATAGTTATTCCGTTTGTAGCTGCACCATTACCTTCTGTGCAGGCACTTTCAAACGGCGGATTTGTACACTGACCATATGAGTTCATATGGGTACAAATAATAAATAAAATTATTACGGTAATATAAGCAGGCTGTATGCTGTTTTTTATAGTCACTTTTGGATTATTAGTAATAATATTCATCAATTGAGTTCTTAACAAACATTAAGTAAGTTCATTAACGTATAAATCATACATATTAGTACCTGACAGGGCTTATATAATTTTAAAAAATGCTGCCATACATATTGGTTTAAATGGATATTGCTGAAGTAAAGGCTGATATGCAATGGTTTAGCTGCCTGTAAAATCAGGTGATAATATTCCGCCATCGGTATCTTTTCTTTATTTTATTTAAAACTGCTCTTTAAATTTTAGTGTAATAGGTTTTTTAAGCCTGTTTAAAACAAAATCAAAAAGTGATAAAATCCCTTCATGAATTGTATTTGTTGGATGAGAAAAAATCGGTTGGTTTCTTTTTTTTAAATGAGTATAATCAAAGTTTTTAGTGATGGTTGTCAGTGTTTTATCGCTTGGGAAAAAATAGTTTCGTTTCCTAAACAGTCAGTTATGAATCCGGTGATAACAAAAGAAATTCGGAAGTATTGGAAGTGGTACATTATCGTCCTGCTGGTTCAATTATTTTACCGTTTAACAAAAATGAATTTAAAAACGACATTGGCACAATCATTAAAACTGGCTTTAGATGGTGGCTGGGTAGTTCAATAATACCTAATCTGGTTTTTTACAGAAAAAGCATTATGAAATCAAATATGGGTTGGCAGTAAGATATCTTTGTATAATATTAAACCAGCCTGATAATTCTGCACATGCCATCAATCATAACCATCACTTTCAGCCCCTGTATTGATAAGAGTACATCTGTGCGGGCTTTAATTCCGAAAAAAAAATTACAATGCGCCACACCCAAACTTGAACCGGGCGGTGGTGGCATTAATGTTGCAAGGGCTATAAAAAAACTGGGAGGAGAAGCCACTGCCATATTCCCATCCGGTGGGTATACAGGAAATTTTTTTAACCATCTGCTTGATAAAAAAAATATTTCTTTCATAATTATTAAAACTAATAATGAAACCAGGCAAAACGCAAAAGATCATTTCCGGAAGTTAACCGATGTTTATCATTCCATAACTACCGGATATGCCGAAATCCTTCACCTGCTTTATAAAAAAGGCTGCCACCCGGGTTAATTAAATAGTACAAGTCATTTTTAGATATTAGTTGCAGCATATACCAAGCATTTTAAATGTGTAAGCTTAAGGCACAGGATTTGTATATAGTGAATTATGATAAAAACCTTAATTACAGCCGGGATATTTTTTACATTGATCATTTCCTGTAATAATAAAAGTAAAACCAACACAAAGACTACAGAGTCTGACACAGAGAAAAAGATTTCTAAAAGGGACTTCAGTATAAATCCGGCAAATGCTTATAGTGATCTTTTCTTTGATAGTATGTTGCTTGTAAAATTCTTAGCTGATAATAAAGCAGATGACAGGATCATTCGCAGAATGACAAGTTTTTACAATGCCCGTAATTACCAGTTTGCCTGGTTTTCCGGTAATGGCCTTACTGAACAGGCCCGTGGTTTCTGGAATATGCATAATTACCAAACTACATATACAAATGATACTGCTTTGAAAGATAAAAGTCTGCAACAGATAATGGATGGTTACTCAGGAGAGGAAGATAGTTTTACTGTTTCCTCATCAGACAGGAATATCATCAATACCGAGCTAAAACTTACACAACATTTTATTTTGTACACATTGAATAATTTTGAAGATGGTTATGTAAAAAGAAAGGAAATGGAACGTTTTATTCCACGGAAAAAAGAAGATGCCTTATTGCTTTCGGATTCTTTACTTTCGAAAAAACACAAAGACAATAAGTATTATGAAGATGTAAACAATATGTACAAATTACTAAAGGAAAAACTGGAGAAATATTTAGCTATAGCCAAACTGGGCGGATGGCCACAAATTTCAGTTTCAGCAAAACAACTCAAAAAGGGCAGTTCATCAACGGACATCATTCTTTTAAAAAAGCGGCTTCAGTTAACGGGTGATATGGCTGCTGATACCACTGCTTTATTCAATGATGCGTTGGAGGCAGGCATAAAAAATTTCCAGGTACGATTTGGTTATACCCCTACCGGAATTCTAACAGATGGAATATTGAAAGATATGAATGTTCCGGTTTTAAAACGGATAGAACAACTGCTCATCAATATGGGACGAATGCAATGGATGATCAATGAGCCGGCGGGACAAATGATCGTGGTAAATATTCCTGAATTTATCCTGCATGTGAAAGATGGTGCAAAAAAAGTTTTTGATATGAATGTTGTAGTAGGAAAAGAGGGACATAATACCATGATGTTCACCGGCAATCTGAACCAGATCGTTTTCAGCCCGTATTGGAATTTACCACCAAGTATTGTAAAAAAAGAGATCATTCCGGCCATGCAGCATAATCCTGATTACCTCGCTTTGCACCATATGGAGATCACAGGCAATGAAGGCGGGTTACCGGTTATCAGGCAGTTGCCCGGAGAAGATAATTCATTGGGAAAGGTGAAGTTTTTGTTCCCGAACAGCTTTAATATTTATTTTCATGATACACCGGCTAAGAGTTTATTTGAAAAAGATAAGCGTGCCTACAGCCATGGGTGTATAAGACTAAGTGATCCTGTAAAAATGGCTAATTACCTGCTAATGGATGATACTGATTGGCCTGCTGAAAAAATTGACTCTGCTATGAACAGTGGCAAGGAAAAATTTGTAAAAATAAAAAACCCTGTACCGGTACTGATCACTTATTATACTGCCTGGGTTGATGAGAACGGGCTGTTACATTTTGCAGATGATATTTATGGACACGATAAATTGGTGATTGAAAAAATGTTTAGTAACAGGTAATTTATAAGCCGGGCTGCTGATGAACTATGGTTGAAGGATTAAAACAAATGTTTGAATTAATTTCATAGCACTAATTTTAATTTCATTGAAGATCTCTATAACATATGCATTACAGCTGAATATATTTATTTGCCTTTTTTTATACTGTATTTTATATCTTCATGTAATCTTATCTGGGTTGATGTTAAGTTAGCTATATGTATAAATTAATTACCCTGTTTATCTTTTCAGAAACAGGGCTTTTATTTTAACAAACCCAAAACAATTTACAACCGACCTTTGCGAACGAATATCAATTACTTGAAAACTAAATCCATTTAAGTATGAAAAAATCAACCTTAAAAAAAGTATGCCTTTTTCTTTCATCGGTATTAATTTTTATTCTGCATGTTCCATTGGTTTTTGCTAAAAGTAAACCCTTTTATGGAATAAAATCTTTACCCTTAAGAACTGAAAATTTTGTACCCGGCGATTCAATACTGGCTGTGGCAAAAGTAAAATTGCTTAATACTACAGCGTTATTATATGACAGTATGAAGCTTAATCTTATGGGTTTATCGCAGCAAACATTTGATTATGCCATGAAGGGCTTTAATTACCTGGTAAAAACCGGCAAAGTGGCTAATGATAATATAATTTCAATAGTTGATTTTAGTATGCCATCTTCAAAGAAAAGGTTATTTGTAATCGACCTGGAACATTATAAAGTGGTATTTAATACTTATGTGGCTCATGGGGTTAATTCAGGTGCAGCAATTGCCAGCCATTTCTCAAACATACCGCAAAGCAATCAGAGTAGTTTAGGGTTTTACGAAACACTGAACACGTATTCGGGGGGCCATGGTTATTCATTAAGGCTCGAAGGTTTGGAAAAAGGCATTAATGATAATGCTAACCGCAGGGATATAGTTATGCATGCTGCAGCCTATGTTAATGAATCATTGATAAAAGCACAGGGTTATATTGGCCGCAGTTGGGGGTGCCCGGCAGTACCTGAAAATTTACATAAGCCTATAATTGATAAAATAAAAAACGGAACCTGTTTGTTTATTTACAGCCCGGATGAGAATTACCTGAGCCATTCCCGGATTCTTCATCCCAACCCACAAATCTGATCATCATAAATATTTTCAATCCTTTCAATAACCGTAAAGGTTTTTTTGTATTAAAATTCACTACTTCTCGATAACTTCACGTAAAATAGTTTTATGAGTTTACGTAAACAATTGCAGGGTACCGGTGTGGCTATAATCACACCGTTTAAATCAACCATGGATGTTGATTTTGAGGCTTTAGAAAAACTGATTGATTTTATAATTGGGAATGGGATTGAATATATTGTTACATTAGGTACAACGGGCGAAACTCCAACATTGGATGCTGAAGAAAAATTTGACATCATTAATTTTACTTATGAAAAAGTAAATAACAGGGTACCGGTTGTTGTTGGTATTGGCGGTAATAATACCAAAGAAGTAATGGAGAATCTGCAAAGCTATCCTTTGGAAAAAGCTGCAGCAGTTTTAAGTGCCAGTCCTTATTACAACAAACCATCGCAGGAAGGAATTTTTCAGCATTATAAAAATATTTCAAATGAAAGCCCGAAGCCTGTTATATTATACAATGTGCCCGGCAGAACAGGAAGTAATATTTCTGCAGAAACAACTTTGCGGCTGGCAAAAGAAGTAAAGAATATTTGCGGCATAAAAGAAGCCAGTGGTAATATGGTACAATGCATGCATATTCTGCGTGACAGGCCTGAAGATTTTTTAGTGGTAAGTGGCGATGATCATTTAACGCTGCCTTTAATTGCCTGTGGTATGGATGGTGTGATCAGTGTTGCTGCAAATTGTTTTCCTTTTGACTTTTCAAGTATGGTACGCCTATGTTTACAGGATGATTATGCCTCAGCAAAGCCCCTGCATTATAAATGCCTTGAAGGGAATGATCTTTTATTTGCCGAAAATAACCCCGCAGGCGTTAAGGCATTTTTATTTGAATTGGGAATTATTGAAAATATATTGCGGTTGCCACTTGTTCCTTTAAGTAATGCGGTGCATCAAAAAGTTAAGCACTTTCTGAATAAATAAAATATGCAATGAAATATTTTTTGTGCCTTTTCATTTTATTTTTCACATTTCAATTTAGTGAGGCACAATTTAAAGTTGTTTTTAAATTAGGCAACTATCCCAATCAGCATAACCATGACAGTGTTTTTATTGCCGGCAGTTTTAATGGCTGGGATCCGGTTAACAGCCTGTTTGGTATTTCTACACTTAATGACAATGATTTATCTGTATCGGCACAATTACCCCAGGGACAATATGAATTTAAATGTACAAGGGGGTCCTGGAAAAAAGTGGAGTGCCTTGCTGCTGGAAAAGATATGGGAAATCGTTTTTTTGAAATAAACAGGGATACAACAATTGACATAAATATTGAAGCCTGGAAAGATGATTTTACAGAACTTGTTAAACAACATTCGGCCGGCAGCCAGGTTCAGATAATGGATACCGCATTTTTCATTCCTCAACTTAACCGGACTCGCCGCATATGGATCTATTTACCCGAAGGATATGAAAAGACAAAGAAACATTACCCGGTTATTTATATGCAGGATGGTCAGAATCTTTTTGATGAATTCACATCTGCTTTTGGCGAATGGGGAGTAGATGAATGTCTGGATAGTTTAATTAAAAAGGGAAAACCGGGATGTATAGTAATTGGTATTGATAATGGCCCCAGGCGTATTAATGAATATAATCCATACGATGTAAAGCAGTTTGGAAAAGGCGAAGGTGATAAATACCTGGAGTTTTTGGTGAAAATCCTGAAACCTTTTATTGATAAACAATACAGAACATTGCCATCAAAAGATAATACTATCATTGCCGGCAGCTCTGTAGGTGGATTGATATCATATTATGCCATGCTGCAGTATCCCGATGTTTTTGGAAAGGCAGGTATTTTTTCTCCTTCTTTTTGGTTAGCACCTTATATTAAAGTAGTTACCGGTACTTTAGCCAGCCAGCTAAATGGCAAACTTTTCTTTTATATTGGCGGTATGGAAGGGAAAGAATTTGTGCAGGATATGCAGGATGTGCTGGAAATACTGGGTGAAAAGTCATCCACTATGATATACTCTGTAATTGATCCGGAAAGCAGCCATAACGAACTGGCCTGGCGAAAATGGTTTGCTGAATTTTATACCTGGATAACAGCAGATGGATATAATACGGTGATAAAAATCAAAGACTGAACTAAATAATATAACAGCTGCCTTCTATTGCCAATTCAGTATTTTTAAAAACCTCAACTGTTTCATTTAAAAACTCATCCAGGGTTTCGTATTTTGAAGAAAAATGCCCGATCAATAATCTTTTTACCCCTGCTTTTTTTGCAATCGCACCGGCCTGCACAGTAGTGCTGTGATAACGGGATGCAGCTCTTTCATGTAGATCTTTCAAATAGGTAGTTTCATGATAGAGCAAATCAACTTCTTTTACTTTTTCAGCCAGGGTTTCATCATAAATAGTATCGGCACAGTACGCATAACTTTTTGATTTTGGTGCAGCTGTTGTTACCTCTTCATTGGGTACAATGGTGCCTTTTTTAGTTACATAATCTTCACCCTGCTGCAGTTTATCAAAAAATGCTGCAGGTATCTCATAAATTTTTGCCCTTTCAGCATCAATTTTTCTGGAATTTTTTTTCTGCCTGAATAAAAATCCCCAGCAATCTATCCGGTGCTGAACTTTAAAACATTCAACAGTTATTTTTTTACCTTCTATAATCATTCCTTCATTTTTTAGTGGATGAAAATGCAGAGGGTAGGAGAGATGTGAAGCTGCAAAATCCAATTGTAAAGTAATGAGTTGTTCCAACTCTGCAGGTGCATGTAAATGGATGTCCTGTGTACGGTTAAGCAGGCTCATGCTGGTTAATAAACCAATCAGGCCAAAATAATGATCGCCGTGCAAATGAGAAATGAAAATGTGATTAATTTTGCTTCGCCTGATCTTATATTTCGAAAGTTGCATTTGCGTACCCTCGCCACAATCAATTAAAAAACTCTCTTCCGGGGTTTGTAAAACCTGGGCTGTAGGGTTTCTGTCAAAGGCCGGAATGGCAGAATTATTTCCTAATATGGTTAATGCCAGCAAATTTTTTTGTTTTGTGTTATGCGTTTAGTGTTTTGGGTTCTTTCGGAATAAGTTGGTTAAAGTTGTTAAAGACTGTATAATTCATTGAAGCGCTGCTCAACTCAAAACTATAAACTCAAAACCCCAAGACTTTTACCCGCCCCCCAATAATTCTCTTTCAATCTCTTCCATTTGTACCATGTCCCATGCTTCGGATTCAGAAGGGGTAACATTCATCGATTCTAAAAGTTCTTTTTTGTTCAAAAGATCTTCAACTGCAGTTTTAAGGTTGCAAATAACAAAAGAACAATTCTTTTCGTAAAATTCCTGTTGAAGCAGTGCAAGTTTTTCGCCCATTAATTCATCAACAGATTCTACCGCATGCATATTAAAAACAATATGTGGTATGTCTTTTTGCAGGAAGCTAAGCAACAAAAGGCTTAATTCTTCTGTCATATTAACAGATAAATGTGTTTCTTCCGGCGTAATAACAGTAAATCTTTCTTTGGTATCTATTTTGACATTCATTATTAAAGATTGAAGTTTATGGTTTGTTGTTCTTTGTAAAGTAAGGGAATTTTTGAAACAGGTGATTTATAAAATCCGGTGATTTTATTGATCTGAAAGACAGGATGATTAGATTTGAGTTAAGCAGATTAAATTAGTCAGTGAATTTATGCCTGTATTTAAAATGATAGTGAAAGAGGTATTTTTTAACTTTTTAACATATTAACATTTCCAGATTCCTGCAAACTATATCTTTGAAATAATCGTTATTATTGTACAAGCTAAATTCAATATAAAATGGATAATAATTTTTCAGCACAGGTAAAAGAAATAATCTCCTACAGCAGGGAGGAGGCTCTAAGATTGGGAAACGATTTTATTGGAACAGAACATTTGGTATTAGGCTTGATCAGGGATGGTGAGAATACGGCTGTTAAAATATTAAAATCACTCAATATCGACCTCTTTGAATTACGCAAAGAAATTGAAATTGCTGTTAAGGATAAAACAGGTAAAAACATAGCCAATATCAATTCCCTGCCATTAACCAAACAGGCCGAAAAAGTAATTAGGATTACTGTTTTGGAGGCTAAGGCACAAAAAAGTGCATTGGTTGAGAGTGAGCATTTGATGCTTTCTATCTTAAAAAATAAAGAAAATATTGCCACACAAATCTTAAACCAGTTTGACGTGGACTACGATGTATTTAAAAATGAACTTGGCTTTGTAACCAGCACTCCGCCTTCGGCAGAATTCAGTGATGAAGGTGATGATGATTTTGATGAAGAAAGAAAACAATATGGTCAGCAAAAATCGCAACGTGCCGGTGCCGCTAATCAACCTAAAACAAAAACTCCGGTGCTGGATAATTTTGGTAGGGATATTACCCGTCTGGCTGAGAACGGTTCTTTAGATCCGATTGTAGGCAGGGAGATTGAAATTGAAAGGGTATCGCAGATCTTATCCCGGCGTAAAAAAAATAACCCCATTTTAATTGGTGAACCTGGTGTAGGTAAAACTGCAATTGTAGAGGGTTTGGCATTACGCATTGTACAGCGTAAAGTTTCCCGTGTTTTGTTTGATAAAAGAGTGGTAAGCCTTGATCTGGCTGCACTGGTTGCTGGTACAAAATACCGTGGCCAGTTTGAAGAAAGAATGAAAGCCATCATGAATGAACTGGAAAAAAACAGGGATGTGATTTTATTCATTGATGAAATACATACTATTGTTGGTGCCGGTGGTGCCAGCGGTTCATTGGATGCCTCTAATATTTTTAAACCGGCATTGGCAAGAGGTGAACTGCAATGTATTGGGGCATCAACATTAGATGAATACCGTATGCACATTGAAAAAGATGGTGCACTGGACCGTCGTTTTCAAAAGGTAATCGTTGAACAGCCATCAGTTGAGGAAACCATTGAAATTTTAAATAACATAAAAAGTAAGTACGAAGATTATCATAATGTAACCTATAGCCAGGAAGCAATTGATGCTTGTGTAAAATTAAGCGACCGCTATATGACCGATCGTCTATTACCTGATAAAGCTATTGATGTACTGGACGAAGTAGGGGCAAGGAAGCACATTAAAAATATCAATGTGCCGGCAGAGATCATTGAACTGGAGAAAAAGATAGAAGATATTAAACTTGAAAAAAACAAAGTTGTTAAAAGCCAGCGTTTTGAAGAAGCAGCATCATTAAGAGACACGGAAAAAAGATTGCAGGAAGAATTGGAGGCAGCAAAAAATGCCTGGGAAGAAGAAAGTAAACACAAACGTTTTCCAATTGAGGAGGAAGATATTGCTGAAGTAGTTTGTATGATGACGGGAATTCCGGTAAAAAGAATGGTACAGGCCGAAACAGAAAAATTGCGTCGTATGGCAACTGATCTGCAAGGTGCAGTGGTTGGACAAACCGAGGCGATTTCAAAAGTAGTAAAAGCCATTCAGCGTAACCGGGTAGGGTTGAAAGATCCTAAAAAACCAATCGGAACTTTTATTTTTCTGGGGCCAACCGGTGTAGGGAAAACAGAACTGGCAAGGGCTCTTGCCAGACATATGTTTGACAGTGATGATTCGCTGATAAGGATTGACATGAGTGAATACATGGAGAAATTCACAGTGAGCCGTTTAATTGGTGCACCTCCGGGCTATGTGGGTTATGAAGAAGGTGGGCAATTGACTGAAAAAGTTCGACGTAAACCTTATTGCGTTATTCTATTGGATGAAATTGAAAAAGCGCATCCGGATATTTATAATATTTTGTTACAGGTTTTAGATGATGGCCAATTAACGGATGGCATGGGCAGGAAAGTTGATTTTAAAAATACGATGATCATCATGACATCTAACATTGGTGCCCGCCAGTTAAAAGATTTTGGCGATGGTGTTGGTTTTGCAACCGCCAACCGCATGGAAAATGCAGATGAGAATAATAAAGCAGTGATTGAAAAAGCATTGAAGCGCACTTTCAGTCCCGAGTTTTTAAACCGGATCGATGATGTGGTGGTCTTTAATTCATTGAATAAAGAAAATATTTTTGAGATCATTGATATTCTGATGCAGGGTGTAATGAAGCGCTTGAATAATCTTGGATTTTCAATGGAACTGTCACCGGAAGCAAAAAATTTCATTGCCGATAAAGGTTATGATGCACAATTCGGTGCAAGGCCTTTGCACCGGGCCATTCAAAAATACCTGGAAGATCCGTTGGCAGAGGAAATATTGAATATGAGTATTAAAAATGGAGATGTAATGATTGCTGAGATGGATGAGACAGGCGAAAAAGTTAAATTCGTTCTTAAAAAGGATGAGAAGAAGAAGGAAAAAAAATCTGAGGTCTGATTATAAATAAATAAAAAAATCCACCTATTTTACCAATAGGTGGATTTTTTTTATAGTATTGTTCAACTTAAATTATTCATTTAATAGTAATACTTTTTTTGAGATTACTGCATTTCCTGATTTTACTTTTATAAGATAAGTGCCCCGGGGCTTTCCATATAACCCTTCCAGTTTAATGATGTTTTCTCCCGCATTAATATAAATTTTAGCAGCATTGATCTTTTGCCCCATACTGTTTAATATATACATTTCTGCTGTTTCCTTTTTATCAGTTTTTAGCGAAAGCCAAAGTTCACCATTTGTAGGGTTAGGAAAAATTGAAATATTGTTATTAATAATATCCTGGTACTGTATAGTTATAATTTTACTGTATTTAATTATTCCGGATTTACCATTTATTCTTATCCTGTAATAAACAATTGCAGCATTTGTAAATGAAAAAGGATATCTGAATGTATATTCTGCAATACCAGTAATATTGCTTGCCGGAATTTCGGCCAGGGGTAAAAAATTATGACTATCAAAACTATACTCAATCTTATAACTGGCAGCTTCTTTATTATTGGAAACCTGCCATTTTAATTCCACATCATCATTTATTTTTCTGGCAGTAAAATTAATAAGGTTTACATCCAATACCCTGCATACGTTATCAAAGAGCATTGTTACAGAATCTTTTGAGTAAAATGGACACTGCACATGTAATTGTTGTGTTACTACATAAGTGCCTGGTGCATCTACTACTATTGAAGTGCCAATATTACTTCCAACAATATGACCGGTTGCAGTAGTCCATGTATAAATAGAAGTAGGAATGGGATTGAGTACATAAATAGTTGTTGGTGGAAAAACTTCACAAAAATATATGAATTGAGTATAGGCGTCCACTGCGGGGTAATCAAACATTCTAAACGGGGCAATAAAATCTTTTAACTCAGAAGTGAATGCAGTTGAAGCTCTTGATTTAATTAAAACTCTTCTGAAAGGATTACCACAGGGGTTGTTACTAAAGTTTCCGGGATCGATACCCAGTTTTGTAAGGTTTACTGAAAATTCCATAAACTGGTTTGCTACATAGGTTGTAACTATACTATTATCCTGCTGTACTAATGAAAACGGGCCAGCCCATACACCATTAACTGATTGTAAACCGGTATAGAATGCGCCTGCAGTTTTAGGTAAAATATTTGCGTAACCATAAGTTGCTGCAGCACCATCACCATCAAAAAGACCGCCCCAGGTAAAATTTACAGGAGTTAGAAATAATGAACTTTTGTTAATCCATATCCTGGCTTCAACCAAAGTAAGAGATGAACTTCCATACTCGGCACTAAAAATAATATCGCCTGCCCTGGTCACATTTCCTGCAGCATCAAATAACCATGATGTGTGGCCGGCATCCGGACCATAACCGCCAAAGATTCTGTTTGGTCTGTCATAATAAATATCTGTTTGATACAATTCAAAATCGAAATACCTGTTGCCACTTGTATTTTGGAGAGAAATACCTCCAAACATCCAGAGTGAATCTGTAACATTAGGTCCGGCTCTCCTTACATGAGTAAAGGCATCCAGTATATCATTTTTGTCAGGGATGTTTTGCGCTACCGGGCAGGTCCAGATTGCAGGACTCATGCCATTCTTATTGCTACCTGATGCAAAAACAGTGGAATCGGTTCCATGAAAATCCCGGTGAAATATGGCATCGAGCAAAAGTCTGTTACTCACTATACTGTAAGGTGCCTGCTTCATTATTCTTGAAAAAGTAAACATTCTGGAAGCAGGGTTAGAAGTATAAGCTGCAACAATTGCAGCAGCACCAGCTGTATCTATAACGAATTGGCCAGTACCTGCTGTGCCATTATTATACCAATCATCGGCAGCAGAGTTAACAGCGCCATTAAAATAATTTGCCCGCAAATCTGCATCTACGCCAAAATTAGCCTTAATAACAGGTATAGTAATTTGGGCAGATACCATATTGATATTACTGAGTATTAGTAAAAAGAGTAAATTTTTTTTCATAAGCTACTCACTTTAAAAAAGTGAAAAAGGGAATATTCAATTTATCTTAACTACAAAATATAAGTAGTATAAATACCTGAAGTGATTGTACTGTTATCGTTCATTACTGCAATTATGCGGTAATTAAGTGTACCGGGTAATACAGGAGCATCTACAAATTTGAAAATGGGTGAATTTGTACATGGCATTACACCTATATCCTGCCATACTGAATACGGATCAGTTGGGTCCTCGTAAGTGCATTCAACAATAAAATGGTTTATTCCTGAATTACTTGTCATGCCCCACGTTACTGTTGTGTTCCTGCCCTGCTTATGCCCACGTATAAAGGAAAAGGATGAAGTAAATGCTTTTTTTGTGGTAATAGCTACAGAAACTCTTACCGGAAATACTGCTGCATTAACTTGAATACAGCAAAACATTACTGCGAGAAGGAATGTAGTTTTCATAGGTTTAATTTTTTTAATAAATACAAAAATTAGATTTTTAATACTTTTAAATAAACTGGTATAAATACTTATGATTTTTACCACACTGGCTTAAAAATATTTTATAACTGCATTTTAAATTAATTTGCATTGTAATAATGCTGGGTGCAGTCAAAATAATTTTGTCTTATTTGCAAGTTTGGAGTAATAGAAGGGTATAAGATTAACTGTTTATTGACCTTATTATTGTATTAGACATTGTATTTATTTTTAGAAACTTAATTAATATTAAGCGCCAACTATTTATATAGATGAAAAAGATAATTGTAACAATTGACGGCTGGTCATCCTGCGGGAAAAGTACGCTGGCAAAACAACTGGCTAAAGAATTGGGATATGTATATATTGACAGTGGAGCAATGTATAGGGCAATTACATTGTATTTTTTACGTAATCATATAGATTGGACAGACCGTAAAGAAATAATAGTGGCTTTAAAAAAAATAAATATTGAATTTCGATGCAATGAAAAATCTCAGCAGTCTGAAATTTTTTTAAATGGAGAAAATGTAGAGTATGTAATAAGGGATCTGGTGATTGCCGAAAAAGTCAGTGATGTGGCATCCATTAAAGAAGTAAGAACATTTGCAGTTAAACAGCAAAAAAAAATGGGTAAGAAGAAAGGAATTGTAATGGATGGCAGGGACATCGGCACCACAGTTTTTCCCGATGCGGAATTAAAAATATTCATGACTGCTGATATTACAATACGGGTTGAAAGACGCTATAAGGAGTTTTATGAAAAGAATCCGAATATTACCATTGAAGAAGTTAAAAAAAATCTTGAAATGAGGGATTACATTGATTCCCACCGGGAAGTCAGTCCGCTGCGAAAGGCTACTGATGCTGTTGAACTGGATAATACCAATATCGGTATGGAAGAGCAACTGAAAATTGCATTAAAACTTGCTAAAAAATCAATAAAGTAATGAAAGCTATTTTACGGTACTTGATTTTATAGTATTGTCTGCATACTGATTAAGCAAAACGGGATATTAATTCTTTACCGGTTGAAACTACAGGGAAAAATGAAACAATTTTATCAATAACCCCTTCAACCAATGCATCGGGGCAACTGGCTCCACTCGTCATCAGTATTTTTAAAGGTTTTTTTGCGGGGAGAAAATTCTCTGTTATTATTTCAGACCTGTTATGAAAATTATAATGCAGGATTGAAGAGCCCGAGATTATTTTTTCTTCATTATTGATAAAATAGGTTGGTAACTTATTTTCACATAGCTCAACCAAATGAGAAGTATTACTGCTGTTGTATCCTCCAACAACAATGGCAAGATCAGCATCGGTTTCCAGTAACCCATAAACAGCATACTGGTTGTCAAGCGTTGCATAGCATAAAGTGTCCCGCGTATCTGCAAATCTTTTTTCAATCGTAGCTTCATTCAAGCCATACTTTTTCAGCATTACCTGTTTCAGAAAATCAGATATTTCCTGCGTATCGCTGGCCAGCATGGTAGTTTGATTTACTACGCCAATCCTTTCCAGATTTCTAGTCACATCAAAACCATTAGTAAATTTTCCGGCAAATTCTTTTTCAAATTCGGCTGCACCTTTTTCACCGGTAATATATTTACTCAGTGCAATAGCTTCAGTCATATCATTTACAATTACAGTACCGGTATGAGCCGAGGCATGTGAAAAAGTTGCCCTTGTTTCTTCATGCGTAGGTTTGCCATGTATAATTACAGTGTAATTGTTTTTAGCGATCTGTTCACTGCGGTTCCATACCTTTTCTACAAAGGGGCAGGTGGTATTATATTTATTTGTGTGTATGCCAATTTCTTCCAGTTTTTTTTCAATGGCTAAAGTTGTTCCAAAAGCGGGAATGATGACTACATCTTCCCTGGTCAATGATTCGAATGGTATAACCTGTTTACCATTTGTATCCTGTAAAAACTGTACACCCTTTTCCAATAAATCGGCATTTACCTGAGGATTGTGTATCATTTCACTTAATAAAAAAATACGTTTACCGGGATTTTCTTCAATTATTCTGAAAGCAATCTCAATCGCATTTTCTACACCATAGCAAAATCCAAAATGACGGGCAAGATAGATCTGCAGGGGGCCAAAATCCAGCAGGGTGGGACTGAAATCTTTTTTCATTTTGTCCTGCAGTCTTCGCTTATTTTTTATGGCAGCAATTAAGGGACTGCGATAAATAATGGGAACATTAAATTGTTTCATAGTTATAAATAACAGGTGCAAAGGTACATTGTTGTAACATAAAATGATGTTGTGTGCTTTTTAGGCAGGCAGTTCTTACATTTGATTAATATTGAAATACGAGGGATAAAATGTATAACTCAATTTTATTTTAAAAAAGGAATCTATAATATGACTGACAGATCATTTAAAAGGGCAGATTGGCTGGCTACAACTAATATTTATGAAGTTAATATCAGACAATACACTTTAGCAGGAACATTTAATGCATTTACCAAAGAATTACCGAGGTTAAAAGACATGGGAGTTGAATTGCTTTGGTTTATGCCCATACATCCAATTGGTAAAAAAAACCGGAAAGGAGACCTGGGAAGTTATTATTCGATCAGAGATTTTAAGGCTGTTAATCCTGAGTTTGGAACCCCAGATGAATTTAACAATCTTATTATACTTGCTCATAATTTAGGAATGAAAGTAATTATGGATTGGGTAGCCAATCATGCTGCATGGGATAATGTTTGGACAATTGACCACCCCGAATATTTTGAGCAGGACAGTGATGGTAATTTTAAAGCTCCTTACGACTGGACAGATGTTATTCAGATCGATCATTCAAATCCTGGGGAGCAAGATGCGATGATTGGTGCGATGAAGTACTGGATTGAAGAATTTAACATTGATGGATTCAGGGCAGATCTTGCACACCTTACACCGCTTGAGTTTTGGATCAAAGCAAGAGCTGCTGTCGAACCATTAAAACCAGGTTTATTCTGGTTGGCAGAGACTGAGGAAGTAAATTATCATGAGGTCTTTGATGCTTCTTTTACCTGGAAGTGGATGCACAGTACTGAAGATTTTTATCAGGGAAAAATTGATTTAAACAGTTTAATAAATGTATTGACTGATTATGAAATTAATTTTCCGCCATCTGCTTACCGGATGTATTTTACCAGTAATCATGATGAAAATAGCTGGAACGGAACAGAATATGAAAAATATGGTGATATGGCCAAAGCCCTTGCTGTGTTTAGTTTTACATGGAATGGTATACCACTGATCTACAGCGGACAGGAATTACCGAACCTGAAACGTCTGAAATTTTTTGAGAAAGATACGATTGATTGGAACGGAGAAAGCCTGTTACATGATTTTTATAAAACTTTGTTGAATTTACGCAAAAGGAATCCTGCACTTCATACTACTGTTCTTACCGTAAATGCCGGTATTATAAAAACTAATGATCATAATCCGGTTTTAGCCTTTTTGAGAAAAAATGGAAATGAAGAAGTACTTGTATTATTAAATTTAAGTAAAGTAAAGACTGTGTTTTCGTTAATCAATATCCAGATCAACGGTACCTATATTAACGTTTTTAGCAGATCAGAAAATCATTTAACTGCTGATACAGTTTTTGAATTGCAACCCTGGGATTTTTTGTTGTACGGAAAAAAGAATGGGTGATAAAAAAAGGCAGCAATTCTGCTGCCTTTTTTTATCAATTAAACTGTTTATTCTTCTCCTAAAGAAATAGGATATTCATAAATACCATCATAACCCGGATAAAATCCACTGATAGTGATGGTTTTATTGTTACCTACAGCAGCTTTCATTTCCTCAACACTTTTAATTTCTTTATCATTTACTTTTAAAATGATGAAACCATCTTTCATCCTGGTCTGGTCGTTTAAAGCACCTTCATTTATTTTCTTTACAATAACGCCACCAGCAACGCCGTATTCTTTAGCTTTCTTTGACTCCAATGTTGTAAAATCTGCACCCAGTGTTTCCAAAACAGCGTCGGCTTTTACAATTTCAAAATTACCGGCTTTATTTTTCAGGGTTACTGTTACTGTATTTTCTTTACCATTTCTGTTATAGGTTACAGGTAACTTATCACCGGGTTTGTAACGGCTTATCAATCCCTGCATTTCAGCGCCACTTGTAATTTCTGTACCGTTTATTTTTTTAAGAATATCACCTTTGCGGATTCCTGCAGCATAAGCACCACCATCTGTTGGAACTTCAGATGCATAAATACCTTCAACGCCAAGCGGAACTCCTGCTTTCTTTTTCTCTTCTTCTGAAAGATCACTGGCATTAATAAAACTTACCCCTAAAAAGCCTCTTTGAACGGTTCCGAATTTGATCAGGTCATCAACTACTTTTTTTACAATATTAACCGGGATTGCATAAGAGTAACCGGAATAATATCCGGTAGGTGATGCAATCGCAGAATTAACACCGATCAGTTTACCATCGGTATTAACAAGTGCACCGCCGCTGTTTCCCATATTAACAGCCGCATCTGTCTGTAAGAAGGATTCAACACCGGCTTTGGTATCTCCGTTTTTGTCTTTATT
Organism: Chitinophagaceae bacterium; assembly: GCA_043748745.1. Classification (GTDB taxonomy): domain Bacteria; phylum Bacteroidota; class Bacteroidia; order Chitinophagales; family Chitinophagaceae; genus Ferruginibacter. Next base: position 19,802 of record JAYVEQ010000033.1, read on the forward strand.
TAATCCAAGTGTTCTTGCTTTAGCACTAACAATACCTGCCGTAACAGTAGTTTCCAGATTTAACGGATAACCAATGGCCAAAACCCACTGCCCAATCTTAACATCGTCTGAATTACCATATAATAAAAACGGTAAACCTGAAGCTTCAATTTTTATTACCGAAAGATCATAGGAAGGATCGGTACCAATTACTTTTGCTTTATATGTTTTTTTGTTGCTTAGGGTTACTGTAATTTCATCTGCATTCTCCACAACATGATTGTTGGTAACAATATAACCGTCATCGCTGATGATAACACCTGAACCGCTGGCTCTTTGTTCAGGAATGATATTCCGGCCTTTGCCACCAAATAACTGGTTAAACATTTCATCATCAAACAGATCACTGAAAGGATTATTGGGCTGCGTTTTGCGGGGTAAATTATTGTTTACCTGCTTGGCATTTGTTTTTGTTTTGATATGCACCACGGCAGGAGTAGCGGTTTCGGCCGGGATGGTAAAATCTGTAACGCCATTCGGTGTATTACCATCTACCAAACCTGCATATTTATAATTGGCAGGAATTACACCAGCCTGCTGACCGGCATAGGAGTTTTCCTTTTTAAGAAATGTGTCATAACCCCAAATAACGGACAGGGTAGTTATACCACTAAGCACAACAGTAAATAAAATTTGTTTCCATTTCATTTTTCGTAGGTTTTATTTAGTTCAACAATTTTAATAAAATTTTGTTTGCGGTAAGCTTCATTCCAACATCAACTCTTATGCCTGTTTATACAAAATAACGAAGCAATGACAAAATGCTATTTACCAACTGCCATCTTTAACAATTAATTAGGAAGAGCTTCGTAGATGCTTTATAAAGTTAATAAAAATTGCATGGTATCTGTTCCATCCGCATAATCCATCAGCGTTGGCTTTTGGGCCTGTCCAAATGCAATACCTGAAAATCCACAAATACATTGTATATCGGCATTGTCTTTCAAAATTTCCTGCACTTTTTTAGTGGCTTCATAATAACTATAATGTAACTGACTGATGGCTGAAAAAATGGCATCATTTTCAATCAGTAATGTACTTCCATTTGTCATATAATAAATATTATTTAATAAGGCAATAGATAATTGGTAATCGTAATTGTTTTTATATTTATGATGATCCTCAAAATATTTGTATTTATCAAATGCTTTTAAAAGCGGTACAAAATCATACCCAACCGGAACATGTATTTTTGTAACATTACGACAACCCAATCCAAAATACTGGTGCACATCATCCGACAGGTCATTTAATTCGGCTTCGGTTTCATTACCCGTTAAAATGCCTACTGCTGTACGGTTACGGCGAATGATATTCGGATATTTAGCAAAATATTGACCAAAATACCTGGCCGAATTATTACTGCCTGTGGCAATATAGGCATCGCAACCTTTAAGCATTTCGGCAAACCGGATAATCTTTTTTATTTCGGGTTCCCATGCTGCCATTTTATCAACGATGTGTTTCAACAATATGTCATCTTTTGAAGATAATTTTATGGTTTGCTGATGTCCACTGATAAAAACACATAAAAAATCATGGAACCCGACCAATGGGATATTGCCGGCCATTACAAGTCCGATATTTTTACCGCCAACATTATCATCCAGGTGATAATGCATTGCCCATTGTTCCAGTTTTTCTTTTTGTAAAAAAGCAGTACATATATTTTTTACCGCCAGTTCTGTAAATGTTGTTGTAAACCACCCATTATGTTCAGCAGCTTTTGTTTTTATATTTTGCCATTCATTTTCATCACTCAATAAATATTCCCGTAAGCGTTGTAATAATTCAATTCGTTTTTGTAAATTCATGTTGTTATTATTAAATTTGCATTGCTTTCCATAAGGAGGTATAAAAATCAAAATTACGATAGATGGCAATAAAGATCACAGAAGAATGTATAAACTGCGGTGCCTGCGAACCGGAATGTCCAAACAACGCTATTTACGAAGGCGGTGTAGAGTGGGCTGTGTCTGATGGTACAACCGTTAAAGGCATGTTTACATTAATGGATGGCACACAGGTTGATGCTGACCAACGCAATACACCGGTTAGTATGGATATTTATTACATAACGCCTAACAAGTGTACCGAGTGCCAGGGATTTCATGAAGAGCCGCAATGTGCAGCCGTTTGCCCGGTAGACTGTTGTGTGCCCGATGAAATGTATGTAGAAACTGTTGATGCATTATTGGCTAAGAAAGATAAAATGCATATTTAACGGCAGTCTTGAATTGTCAGTCGTCAGATACATTGATTAATCAGCTCACGATAATAATTCTTTCTAAGGCTTCAAGGCCTATTTAAGCAGGTGATATTTCCTGCAACATGGCGAGGGTATTTGTAAAAATGCTTTCGCCTTTTTATTCCCACCAAAGTTTATTAAATTGTTGTATGAAAAATCTTTTATTTTTTATATTCATCGTGATACTGATCACTTCCTGCAATAATTCCCGAAAAAAAAATACGGCAACAGGGCCAATAGAAAAACTGGAACTGATGGATGTTGACCGTGCTTTTTCAAAAATGAGTGTAGAAAAAGGAATGAAAACTGCATTTTTAGAATTCATTGACAGTAATGGTGTTTTACTCCGACCTGATAATTTACCTATTGCCGGTGCTGATGCAATTGATTACCTGATACAACAAAATGATACTGCCTATACCTTAAAATGGGAGCCACGAAACGGGGCTGTATCAAAATCCGGGGATATGGGTTATACTTATGGTATTTATGCACTCAGGCCTTCACAAAAAGACACCATTATTTATGGCACTTATGTAAGCATTTGGAAAAAGGAAATAAGTGGCGAATGGAAATTTGTATTGGATAGCGGTAATGAAGGTATAGGAGATACCAGGAATGAAGAGTAAATAAAGTGCAAGTTGAAAAAATGTTAAATTGATAAAAAATCTACCACAGTTTATCTTTATCTTAAAACCATAGTCGATATTTCGTTTCTTTGTTAAAACAACCCCTTACAACCGAATGAAGAAAAAAATAGCCCTTGTTACTGGTGGATATTCAGGAGAAGCTGTTATCTCTTATAAAAGCGCCACAGCTATTGAAAAGCATATTGATACAGATAAATGGGAAAGTTATAAAATTGATATCAACCCGACCTGTTGGAATTACCTGGCACCGGATGGATTAAAATTTCCGGTTGATAAAAATGATTTCAGTATAACGGTTAATGGTAATAAAATTATTTTTGATGCAGTACTGGTGAGCCTGCACGGTACACCGGGTGAAGACGGAAAACTGCAGGGTTATTTTGATACATTGCATATTCCTTATACAACCTGCGATACGGCTACTTCTGCATTAACATTTAATAAGCGGTATACCGTTGCTGTTGCATCTTTTGCAGGTATGCATGTAGCAAAATCTGTTCATCTGTTTAAACATATACCGGTTACTGCCGAATCGATATTAAAAGAATTAAAACTTCCTGTTTTTGTAAAACCAAATAATGGGGGCAGCAGTATTGGAATGAGTAAAGTAAAGCAGGCTGATGAATTACAGGCAGCATTGGATAAAGCATTTAAAGAAGACGACCAGGTATTGGTGGAAGAATTTATAAAAGGCAGAGAATTAACGATTGGGGTATTTAAATCAAAGGGGGAAGTGATAGCTTTACCCATAACAGAGATCATTGCAAAAAACGAATTTTTTGATTTTGAAGCCAAGTACGAAGGCGCCAGTGATGAAATAACGCCTGCAGTAATTGATGAATCACTGGCGGAAAAGATCAGCAGTGAAGCCAGGAAAGCTTATGCTGTTTTTAACTGTAAAGGTATTGTGCGGATAGATTTCATTTATGATGAGGCTTCAGGTAATCCCTATATGCTGGAAATAAATACTGTGCCCGGGCAAAGTGAAGCAAGTCTGGTACCACAGCAGGTTGTTGCCATGGGATGGACATTGAAACAATTTTATACGGCATTGATAGAAGAGTGTTTTTATAAAAGTTAATGAAACAATACAATTTTTCATTTTAAATTAACAGCGTGTTTAAATTCATTACAGACCGCCCTTTTTGGGTAAACCTTTTAGCAGCCATTGTTATTGCATTGCTGTTTTTATTTTTGTTTTTAAAAACACTTGGATGGATAACCAAACATGGTTCTTATTTAAAAGTTCCGGCAGTAACCGGAATGAAAACAAATGAAGCCATCAAATTACTGGAACAACAGGGATTTGATGTATATATACAGGATTCAGTTTTTACAGATACAGCCGCCAGGGGCATTGTATTAAAACAATTACCTGATCCCAATGCTTTGGTAAAAATAAACCGTACCGTTTTTATCACTGTTAACCGTTTTGTTCCTCCCATGATTGAAATGCCAAGACTGGAAGGGCAGAAACTTTCATTTGCATTAACTATGCTGGAAAGAAATCATTTAAAATTAGGCGACACTATTTATAAGCCCGATTTTATGATGGGTTCGGTGCTGGAGCAACAGTATAATGGCATACGTATTGCCGAGAAAACAAAAATCCAATGGGGCAGCAAGATAACATTGGTTATTGGCGGCGGATTGCAAAATAAAGAAATGGCTGTGCCCTCTTTGATCGGGATGACCTTTGCTCAGGCAAAAGCATACCTGGCAGAAAGTGGTATTGGACTTGGCGCTGTAATACCTGATGGCAGACTAACAGATACAGCATCGGCTTTTGTATTTCAGCAAAGACCCGAAAGATTTGACGCTGAAAACAGGCCCATGGTCATTCAATCGGGCCAGTTAATGGATATATGGATATCGCAGGAAATGAAAGCAGTTACATCAGATACCGCTCACATTAAAAAATAAACCGAACCGAATGTTAGTAATTAATTCAGCCGAAGTAAAAGCACGTTTGGATGCAGGTGAAGTATTGCATTTAATAGATGTAAGAGAACCTGATGAACGTGCCGAATTTAATATTGGCGGCATTTTTCTGCCATTAGGAAGTATCTTAATGATGCAGATTGATGATATTGAAAACCTGAAGAAAGAAGAAGTGATCTGTTATTGCCGCAGTGGTAAAAGAAGTACACAGGCCTGCATGATGCTGGAAACATTTGGTTTTACCAATGTGAAAAATATGGAAGGTGGCATACTGGGCTGGAGAGAAAAATTTGGAGGTTGAGCAGAGCGCAGATACCTGATTCCTGATACTGGATAAGCGCCTGATTATTGAAGAGCTTTTTTATGTAGCTGAGTCAATCCAGTTTCCAGTAACCAGTATCCTTCCTTAAAACTTCACATTCACTCCCACCATAAAATTAAAACCAGCCATCGGGAAATAATAATTTTCGGTAGTTAAACTTCCACCATAAATATAACTGAAGCTGTAACCATTGGGTTCATATTTTTTAGCAAAAACATTATTTAACTGAACTATTACTTCGGTTGCTTTAAATATTTTGTTTTCCAGTAAATAGCTTAAGCGGATATCCTGTAAATAATAAGGATTTAAACTCCTGGATTTTTGAGTTGTATTATCCAGGTATTGCCGGCCCACATATTTGCTGATCAAACTAATCTCCCCATTTTTTACCGGAATAAAATTTACACTGCCTCCTGCAATTACGGCAGGTGAAAAAGCAATGGTTGTTTTGTTGTAAAATTTTGTTTGTTGTCCGCCATTATCATAATCATCCAGGTACTCAGTGAATTTGTTTATTTTATTTTCGCTGAAGGTGATGTTGGCTGCAACATTCATCCAGGATGTGATCTTTGTTTTACCCTGCAGTTCAATACCGGCACGGTAACTTTCCGGAATATTTGTCCGGGTATATGCACCTACATCATTTATTTTCCCGGTTAATATTAACTGGTTATGATAATTCATATAATAAATATTGGCGCCAAATGAATAATCCTTTCCCTTTTTTTCGACACCCAATTCAACATCATGTAATATTTCTGCTTTTGGCTGATTTGCATTCCCTGCTTCAAAATCATCGCGGTTGGGTTCTTTACCTGCAAGTGCATAAGAAATATAAGCCTGCCAGTTTTTATTGCTGTAGGTAAGGCCGAGTTTCGGGTTTAAAAAATTATATTTTTCATTGATCTCTAAGGTTGGATTGTAACGGAACCCATGAATACGGTAACCTATATTTCTGTATTGCACATCTACAAAACTCTGCCAGTGGCTGTTCCATTGCCGGGTCCATTTACTGTATAAAGAAAGGTCTTTTTTATATGCTGTTAAATTATACCAGCGATAATCTGCCGGTACAGGTGCCTGCACTGCATTCCATTTTATGTTGCCGTAATGGTTGCCATCATAAGCATTGTATCCGCCGCCAATAATAAGCTGTGTATGATCTTTCCGGTACTGTAAAGAAAAAATGTTTCCATATAAATAATTATCAAGCCATAATCTTCTTACCAGGTCTGTTTCTTTTATGATTGTTGTGCCATTGTTATAATCAGGCAAACCGTAGTCAGCAAATTTCTGCCCTGCCTTATATTGTTCGTAATAACCTTTGCCCCGGGTTAAAAAAACAGCCAGGTTCCCCGTCCAGTATTTATTGAATTGATGATTGTAAAACAACTGATAATGTGTTTGTGTATAATTATCGGTCTCATTATCGTAAGGTTCGCCGGGCCTTTCGGTACCAGCCGGATTGTTGGTTCTGTCTGCAGCCAATAAATTTTCTGCCACACCATACCAGGCCTGGTAAGTTTTTTCTTTACCCGAGAAAACATTCAGGCGCAGCGAATTAGTTTTATCCAGGTAAGCGCCACTCAGGTAAAAAGATTTCAGGTCGGACCTTGCCCGGTCAATATATCCATCACTGCTGATCATGCTTAATCTTCCATCAATGGTAAAATGATTGCCAATGATGCCACTGCCGAACTGTATATTATTTTTACGGGTATTAAAAGAGCCGATGCTGTTGTTGGTGGAAGCATAAAAAGTTTTGTTCACTTCGTTGGTAGATAAATTGATGCTGCCGCCAAAAGCGCCGGCACCATTGGTAGATGTGCCCACGCCACGCTGTACCTGGATACTGTTTGCAGATGATGTTATATCCGGAAGATCAACAAAATAAGTACCCTGGCTTTCCGCATCATTATATGGAATACCATTGAGTGTAACATTTATCCGGGTAGCATCTGTGCCACGTATGTGTATGCCGGTATAGCCAACTCCATTACCTGCATCGGAGTTTACTACCACCGATGGGGTTTGATCCAAAAGAAAAGGAAGGTCCTGCCCAAGATTTGTTCTTTCCATTTCTTTTTTGGTAAGATCGGTTTTTGCAAAGGGCGCTTTTTCAGCTGCTCTTATGGCCTCAACTTCTACGGGCTTCAGGTAAGCTGTATCATTAAATTTTTTTGTCTTTTGCGCAAACAGCATAAGTCCGCTAACACTTAACAGTGTTATAAAAAATATTTTTTTCATCCGTGTAAATTTTTTGCTGAACATCCGGAGGAGTTTGATCCGGTGTAAAAAAGGTATCTCCCTTCGCAGGCATTATCCTGTGCAGGTTATACGGGTATTATCTCAGCCTTCCAGTATTTATTGGAAAGCACCCCGGAAATTCAGCCGATTAAAAGAGCATTTGAAACACAAAGGTATGGTAGTTGTATTAATTTTTCATCATTATGTAACAAATGATATTCCTGCTGCGTATTAAAAGGAAATATATAGCCATGAAACGACCTTCCTGAAGAGGCTGTCTTAAAAACAGAATTTTGCTGTCATCCCGAGGTACGAGAGATCTTTTGGTCTATAGTACTAAAGCCTGACAGATTCCTCACTACGTTCGGAATGACAAAAAAAATTTGAGGCAGCCTCATTGGTCTGGAACTTTATCTTTCCATTAAAAACAAAAAAAGTATAACATGAAAAAATTATTATTATCACTTATCAGTTTGATATCCATGGCTGCATTTGCACAAAATGAAATTGTAGTTGACCCCAATGCATCTGTGAGAAAGGTGAATGGAAATTTTAATGCCATTAAAGTTTCAGGCGGTATTAATTTATACCTTTCGCAATCAGCAGATGAGGCTATTGCAGTAAGTGCCGGTGAAGAAAAATTCAAAGATGGCATTAAAACTGTTATTGAAGATGGCACGCTTAAAATTTATTACGAAGGCGAAAAAGGATGGAGACCGAAAGACAGAAAACTGAGGGTTTATGTCTCATTCAGGACACTTGATAAAATCAATGCTTCCGGTGCATGTGATGTTATTGTGTCGGGAAGTATAGCTGTTACCAACCTGGATATGCAGTTATCAGGTGCCTGCGATTTTAAAGGTATAATAACCGTAAATAAATTAAAGCTTGACCTGAGCGGTGCATCAGATGTAAAGATCTCCGGCACTGCAAATACTGTAGAAATTGAAAGCAGTGGTGCCAGTGATGTTAAAGGATATGAGCTGGTAACAGATTATTGCAATGCAAAAGCATCCGGTGCATCTGATATAAATATTACGGTAAATAAAGAGCTGAACGCCAATGCCAGCGGTGCCAGTGAAATTTATTTTAAAGGCAGTGGACTGATAAGAGACATGCACAGCAGCGGGGCAAGTAATATTTCGAGAAAGGGTTAATCAAAATGTTAATTCGTTAATTCGTAGACACGGCTCTACGGAATAATTTTTAAACCAATTAACGGATTAACGTTTCTACTTACCGAAAGCCCAAATTAAAAAAGCAGGTAATTGTTTGCTCCATGATTGATAATCATGTTTGCCGTTTGCATCTTCAGTATATAAAATGTCATCGGGCAAACAAACATTTTTGCTTTTAATTAATTTAATCAGGTCTTTAGTATCATCTGTTACATCAATGATCCCGTCCTTATCCCTGTCGCCATCTTCTTCTTTACCACCGGTATAAAACCAGTATTTTAAACCGGGTTTTTTCTTTGATGACCTGATCTTATTAATAGTGATCCTGTTTTTATCATCGGCATAATCAGGTGCTTTATCATCTTTATCACGCCACCAGAACGAACCTGAAAAAACCCCAACTTTATCAATCTTATCTGCATGGTTCCAGGCAATATCAAAGGCAGATAAACCACCCAGTGAACATCCGGCAATAACCACTGATTTGAATTTACGCACTGTTGCATTCTTTTTAGCAAAAGGATACAATTCATCATTTATAAATGCATCATAGAATTCTGCCTTATCACCCCGCTTTAAAAAATCCGGGTAACCCACCACACCAAATTCTTTCATCCTGTCGCCGGCATGAACTGCAATAATAAGTAATGGTTTAATTAATTTTTTGCGATACAGGCTATCTAAAATTTCTTTAACCTTAAACTGGCCGATATCCTGCCCGTCATTGAGTATTAATAAATTTAATTCCGTTTTATCATCGGGCATAGGTGTATTGATGATGGTTAACTTAACATGCCTTTGCAGGTGGCGGCTGTAGAGTTCATCGTCCTGTTGTTTTATTTTGCTTTTGCAACCTGTTGTCAGTACTATGGCAATGGTAAAAACCAATAAGTGCAATAAAGTTCTTTTCATAAAACCGGTTTATAAATTGAAAGTATAAAATTTGGGAGTAAGCGTATAAAATATTTTAACCAGCAGAGGATTTTGTTTAACATAATGTTTTATACATACCTCATACTTTATCCATGCCTTTGACCAGGCTTTGATATGGCTGGGGGTTAGGATTGTTTCCTCTTGTCCAGTCCTAAAATTGCCGGGCAGCAGTAATACACAAACGGTAAAGAGAGCAGACCGGCAGGTATAGTGTATCTTTAAATTTGCCAGTTTTTTCACCAATAATTTACTGATTTTATGCAATGAAAATAGCAGGGTTAATGAGCATGGTTAGCAGCAGAATGAAACAGCTGGGAATAAAATCATAAAACTGCAAAAAATACTTTTGCCCCCAAAATCTAGAAATTTTATACTCCGGTATTATTCACTAATGCTTATCCTGCAACAGTTAAACGGAGCTATCCATTTCTGACAGGCTTTCTTTTGTTGCCATTATTGTTGCATCCAGATCTTCTTTAGTTAAAGCATTATTCAAAAACCAGCTTTCAAATGGAGATGGTGGAAGATAGATACCCCTGTTTAGCATGGCGTGAAAATATTTTTTAAACTGTTCATTATTTGCCGAAGTAGCAGTGGTAAAATCTGTTATCAGATGATCACTGAAATGAATGCTCATCATAGAGCCGAACTGGTTAATGATAAAAGGTTGCCCCCATTCATTTAATATATTATTCAATCCTTCTTTCAAATAAACTGTTTTTTCTTCAAGCGCTTTATAAATGGAAGGATTGGTTTTTAATTCTTTCAATATGGTATAACCGGCAATCATGGCAATCGGGTTTCCGCTTAAAGTGCCTGCCTGGTATACGTTTCCCAAGGGAGAAATATGTTCCATGATCTTTTTTTTGCCTCCAAAAGCGCCAACAGGTAAACCTCCGCCAATTACTTTTCCATAGGTAACCAGGTCAGCATTTATTCCTAATTTTTGCTGTGCACCTCCCGGAGCCAAACGGAAACCTGTCATTACTTCATCAAAAATTAAAACGATATTTTCTTCATCACAAATTGTACGGAGCCCCTCTAAAAATCCGGGTTGTGGTAAGATGCAACCCATGTTACCGGCAACCGGTTCAACAATAATTGCTGCAACCTGGCCTTTATTTTCAGCCACCAATTTTTTTACTGCATCCAGGTTATTGTATGGTGCGTTTAAAGTATCGTTGGCGACACCGGCAGTAACGCCTGGTACCGTTTGAATATCCAATGTTGCTACACCGCTTCCAGCCTTCACTAAAAAAGAATCGGCATGGCCGTGATAATTGCCTTCAAACTTGATGATCTTATTTTTGCCTGTATAACCTCTTGCCAAACGAACAGCGCTCATGCAGGCTTCGGTACCACTGCTTACCATTCTCACCAGGTCAACATTTGGTACCATGCTGATGATCAGTTCAGCCATTTCAATTTCCAATTCTGTTGGTGCCCCGTATGATGTTGAGTAGTTAGCATATTCCTGGATGGCTTTTACCACCGGTTCATGAGCATGGCCTAAAATCATTGGTCCCCATGATGCTATGTAGTCAATGTACTTATTGCCATCAGCATCATATAAATAAGCGCCTTTGGCATGTTTCATAAATATCGGTGTTCCGCCAACACTTTTAAATGCACGAACCGGAGAATTAACTCCACCGGGAATACTTTTTTGTGCTCTTTCGAAAAGTTGTTTGCTTTGTTGAGTGTTCATATTTCGTGAATAGTGATTGGGGAATGGTCAATGGGTTGTCTTTGATGCAATTAGCCCACTTAATAATTTAAAGCATCGAATCATTGATTCACCAAGTTTGGTTAAATCATAATTTTTAAGGTATTCAAGTTTATAGGCAATATCAATTGCAGCATCAATCTCAATAACAGAACCCCTTGAAATTTCAAAGTAGCGCTTTCTTTCGATTTCAGATTTTCTGGAAGCTCCTTCAGCAATGTTCAGGTGAACTGATAAAGCAGCTCTCCTGATTTGTGAAATCATTCCAAATTTTTCATCTGCAGGCAAAGTCTTTGATAATTTATAACACTCTATTACAAAAAGTTTTGAGAAATCATAAATATCAAGTTTTTGGTGATTTAAAGTAAGAAACATATAAAGTGTTTTAAAGTGAGGGATAAACTACACTTACAAATTAATTATAAACTTCCAATATTCACTATTGACAATTGGCCATTCACGACAACAACCTCACTGCATCCTTTGCAAAATAAGTAGCTATCATGTCGGCGCCTGCTCTTTTGATAGAGGTTAATGTTTCCAGAATTGCTTTGTCTTCATCTATCCATCCCATTTTTGAAGCAGCTTTTATCATGGCATACTCTCCACTGATATTATAAACACTAACCGGAACATTTACCGCATTTTTTACTTCTCTAACAATATCAAGATAAGGAAGTCCGGGTTTTACCATAACAATATCTGCGCCTTCTTCCACATCCATCAAAGCTTCTTTAACTGCCTCAATGCGATTGCAATAATCCATTTGATATGTTTTTTTATCGCCAAAGCCGGGGGCACTATCCAATGCATCTCTGAACGGGCCATAAAAGCAGGAAGCATATTTGGCACTGTATGCCATGATACCGGTATTGGTGAAATTATTTTCTTCCAATGCTTTTCTTATTGCACCAATACGCCCATCCATCATATCGCTGGGTGCCACAAAATCTGCACCGGCACGGGCATGACTTACACTCATCTGTGCAAGTACTTCTACAGTTGCATCATTAACAATTTGTCCATTTTCTACAATACCATCATGGCCGTAAGAAGAAAAAGGGTCCAAGGCCACATCAGTCATGATCAGCATTTCGGGACAGGCATCTTTAATTGCTTTAATACTTCTTTGCATCAGGCCATCGGGGTTAAGCGCCTCTGTTCCTTTGTTATCCTTCAGCTCATCTTTTGATTTTACAAAAAGTAAAACGCTTTTTAATCCCATACTCCAGAGTTCTTTTACATCTTTTACCGTATTATCAAGGCTGCAACGGTAATAGTTTGGCATTGAAGAAATTTCCAGTTTAATATTTTCTCCTTCTGTTATAAATAAAGGAACAATAAAATCGTTTGGCGATAAAATTGTTTCGGCCACCATACTTCTGATGGCAGGGGATTGACGCAGAATCCTGTTTCGTTTTTGTAAATACATAATTTTAAAATTTAAACCCAGTTCCTGGGATGTAAGCAAACCTGCAATAATTTATCTTCTTCACTTCCGGGTTTTGGTTTATGATCATAATCAAACCTTACTGTTGGTGGTAAGCTCATTAATATACTTTCAATGCGACCGTTTGTTTTTAAACCGAATAATGTACCCCGGTCGTGTAGCAGGTTAAATTCAACATATCGGCCTCTTCTTATTTCCTGCCAATATTTTTGTTCCGCTGTATATGTTATGTTTTTTCTTTTTTCAACAACCGGGATATAAGCTTCCATAAAAGCATCACCACAGGTTTTACCAAAGTTCATCCAAAAATCAACATCCTTATTTTCGTCAGGCCGTTGGTAATCGTAAAAAATGCCGCCAATGCCTCTTCGTTCTTCATTGCGATGCCGGTTAACAAAATAATTATCACAATCTTTTTTAAATTTTGGATAAAATGATTTATCAAGACCGTCGCAAACATTTTTATAGGTTTGATGAAAATGAATGGCATCTTCTTCAAACAAATAATATGGGGTAAGATCAGTGCCACCTCCAAACCACCTGTCAATCACTTCATCTTTTTCATTATACAATTCAAACATCCGGTAATTGCAATGCACTGTTGGTACGAAGGGATTAAGTGGATGAATAACGAGGCTTAGACCGCAGGCAAACCATTTAACGCCCCTGTCCCCTAAAGGGGAACCTTTAAGCTGGCTTCTCATCATTTCCGTCACTTCTCCAAAAACGACTGAAGTATTCACACCAGCTTTTTCAAACACATTGCCATTGGCAATTACCCTTGTTTTTCCAAAACCACCTTCTGCTCTGTCCCACTTATCTTCTTTAAAAGTTGCTTTTCCATCAACAGCTTCTAATGCAGAACAGATGCGGTTTTGCAGGTCATGTATGTAAGTTGTCCAGTTTTCTTTGATGTTCATATTGTGAATAGTGAATGGTCAATTGTCAGGCAAATAAAAACCCAGGTACTCATTCACCACTGACCATTCACGCTTTATATTCTTTTACTGCATCCACAAATGCTTTGGCATGATCAACCGGTACATTGGGTGTTATGCCATGCCCCAGGTTGGCAATATAATTTTGTGTGCCAAATGCATCAATCATTTCTTTCACTGCTTTTTTTATTTCAGGAATTGGTGCCAGCAATTTTGCCGGGTCAAAATTTCCCTGCAGGGTAATATTGTTGCCGGTTAATTCCCTGGCAAACTGTGGTGTTATGCACCAGTCAATGCCAAGCCCCGATGCACTGCTTTTACTTAATTCTTTTAAGGCATACCAGGATCCTTTGGGAAATAAAATTACCGGTACATCATCTTTCAATGCATCAGCAATTTGTATTAAATAAGGCTGTGCAAATATTTTAAAATCTGCAGGGCTTAAAGAACCTGACCAACTGTCAAATACCTGTACAATATCGGCACCGGCTTTGGCCTGTGCTTTTAAATAACTGATAGTAATGTTGGTAATTTTTTGAAGTAGCTGATGGGCCAGTTGCGATTGTGTGTATGCAAACTGTTTAGCCTTATCCCATGTTTTACTTCCTTTACCTTCTACCATATAGCAAAGTATTGTCCATGGTGCACCGGCAAAACCAATAAGCGGCACCCTGCTATTTAATTCTTTTTTGGTTAATGCTAATGCATCGTAAACATATTGTAAACTTTCTTCAGCACCTTCGGTGATCAATGCATCTATATCATTTTGTGTTTGAATGATCCTGGGTAACGATGGACCCTTGCCTTCTTCCATTAATACTTCCAAACCCATTGCCTGTGGTATGACCAATATGTCTGAAAAAATGATGGCCGCATCAACACCAACCTGGTCAACCGGCTGCAAAGTAATTGCGCAGGCCAGTTCGGGTGTTTGTACACGGGTAAAGAAATCGTATTTATTTCTTAACCTGATATAGTCAGGTAAATATCGTCCGGCCTGCCTCATCATCCATACTGGTGGCCGCTCTACCAGTTCATGGCG
>JAYVEQ010000034.1:0-12722 GCA_043748745.1 Chitinophagaceae bacterium
TGAGTGAAAAAGAATGGGATCTAAAAACAATAACATTATTAGAAGAGCACCAGTATTATACAAAATACTGCAAAGATCTTTTAGAAAAAAGAAAACAGAAGAATATGAAAAAGATAAAGAAAAAATCTGAAGAACATGATGATGTTGAAGAAGTAAGGCAACTTTCGGGTTTAGCAAAAGATAGGACAGGACTGATGTCGAAGGGCATTCAAACCATGCTCAGGCTTACATCACAGAATCATTTTCACCTGAGTGATATGGCTGACAGTAAGGCTAATATTCTTATTTCAGTTAATGCCATCATTATTTCGGTGATCTTAGGTGTGTTGATGCGGAAACTGGAAGAAGTCCCTTATTTAACTATTCCCACTATTATCTTTTTGGCAGTGTCCTTAACAACAATCGTTATTTCTATTATTGCCACACGTCCTAAAGTAGGTGGAGGTACATTCAGCAGCCAGGATATCATGGAAAAAAAAACAAACCTCCTGTTCTTTGGTAATTTTTACCGTACTTCTTTTGATGAATATGATAAGGCGATGAGGGAAATGATGAGTGATACAGATTACCTGTATGGCTCACTCATAAAAGATATTTATACCCTGGGTGCTGTGCTTGGCAGAAAATACAGATTGATCAGACTTGCCTATAACATTTTTATGATCGGAATAATAGTTTCTGTTCTGGCTTTTGGCATCGCTGTTTTCTTTTTTCATTCCACTGCAACAGGAACAATAACCACTGCAAAGGGTTCTCCTTTTTAATATTTATTTTATGTTACAGAACAGAGACCTTAGTTGGCTGGGATTTAACCTGCGGGTCTTACAGGAAGCTTCTGATAAGCAGGTACCTTTATATGAAAGGATAAAATTCTTGTCTATATTTTCCAGTAACCTCGATGAATTCTTCAGGGTAAGATATCCAGCAGTTATAGCCATGTCTAATCTTAAAACAAAAACAAGGATAAAAGCAAGTGTTGAAATTGCTGATGATATTACAGAAAAAATTCAAGCTGAAGTTAACCGGCATCTTGCACTGTTCGGTTCAGTGCTTACAAAGGAAATTATTCCGGAACTAAAGAACAACGGTATAGTTTTTTATTACAATACCGCTATACGGCAGGAACATATTCCCGAAATACGAGAAATTTTTCTTTCCAATGTACTTGCCTTTATTCAACCGATCATTTTAGATGGCAACAGTAACCACAGTTTTTTACCGCAGAATAATCAACTCTATTTTGTAGTTACATTAAAAGAGACTGACCAGGGTACGCTTAAACAGGCTATTGTAAACATCCCTTCGGGTAAAGTAAAAAGATTTTTTACATTAAGTGCATTGGGAGGAGAGGAGTATGTCATCTTCCTGGATGATATTATCAGGGAAAACCTGCAGTACCTGTTTCCTAAACTGGAAATACTGAGTGTATACAGCATTAAATTCAACAGGGATGCAGAACTCAACCTCAGCGATGAATACAGTGGTGACCTGTTGAATAAAATAGAAAAGCAATTAAAGAAAAGAGATGTTGGTCTTCCTTCCCGTTTTCTTTATGAACATGGTATGCCCCGAAACCTGCTGTTGTTTTTAGCTGCTGAATTTTTTATAAAGTTTGAAGATATGTTTGCAGGGGGCAGATACCATCACCTCAGTGATCTTTCTTCTTTTCCTTCATTTAATAAAGAGTTGCATGCAGTAAAGTTCAGCCCGCTGTCTGCAACAAATATCATGGGCAGTGGAGATATTTTTAACATCCTGGAACAAAAAGATATGTTACTGCATTTACCTTACCAGTCTTATAACCCCGTTTTATCTTTTTTTAACCAGGCAGCCATTGATGCAGATGTGACCGATATATATATAACACTTTACCGGCTGGCTACCGAGTCGCACATTGTAAATGCATTGATCAGTGCGGCAAAGAATGGGAAGAACGTAGTTGTTTTTATAGAACTGAAAGCAAGATTTGATGAAGCCAATAATATTAAATGGAGCAGGGTGATGAAGGAAGCCGGAATAAAATTGGTTTATAGTTTGCCGCAGATAAAAGTACATTCTAAAACTGCACTGGTAAAGAAAAAAGGTACCGGCAATGAAATGGCCTATGCAATTTTGAGTACAGGTAATTTTAATGAAATTACCGCACAGTTTTATACCGATCATGTATTGATGACTTCTAAAATGGATATCATCAATGAACTGGTTTTATTGTTTGAATTTCTGCAAAAGGGCTATCCGGAGCCTGGTAATACGAGGATAAAGTTTAATGAATTACTGGTCTCTCAATTTAACATGGTGGAAGAATTGGAAAAACGGATTGGCAGGGAAATAAAAAAAGCAAAAAAAGGAGAACCGGCAAGGATCAGGATAAAAGTTAACAACCTTGAAGAACCAAACATCATCAGTTTATTATACAAAGCAAGTAAAGCCGGCGTAAAAGTAGAATTGATCATCAGGAGTGTTTGTTGTATTATAACCGGAATTGAGGGAATGAGTGAAAACATAACAGTGCGCCGTATTGTTGACCGGTTTCTTGAACATACCCGATTATTTATTTTCGGAACAGGTGAAGAGGCCATTGTAATTATGGGATCTGCTGACCTGATGACCAGAAACCTTTATCACCGTATTGAAGTTTGTGTACCCATACGGGATGTTGAATGCCGGAAAGAATTACTGGATTATTTTGACATTCAATGGTCGGATAACAGCAAGGCTGTACAACTTTTACCTGATCTGCAATATGCTGCTGTGAATGGTAACAACGGCCACATGGTTAATGCACAGGAGAAAATATTTGATTACCTGAAAAACCGGATATGAAATCTTTAAATTCATCTTATTCGATTTTTTCCGGAGTAGGTAAATACCGGATACGTACAATCCTTTATATTGCTGTATTCTGGACGATAATTGATATTGCTGCTGTATTATTATTAAAGGACAGCAATATTAAAAGCCCTTTCAAATCTCACCTGTTAAGGGAAGTAGCCGTTTTTATTATGAGCTGTGTAATGGGGTATTTGTTTGTTTTTACATTGAAGAATGTATTTCGATATAAATCTCCTTTTATCAATTTCATTTTTAAAAGTGTCATACTGCTTGTTGCCGCTTTCATCATTAATTTTTTTGTACATTTTATCGACAGCGTTTTTGTAAATGGCAAAGGTGCACAACAGGCAGTACAGATCTCATTAAATGAAATATTGCAGATCAGGATATTGCTGCAGAAGATACTTTACTGGATGATCCTTTTTGTAATAACACAATTGTATATCGAGATCAATGAAAAATATTCTCCGGGTGTATTCATGGATATACTGCGGGGAAAATATATGCAGCCAAAGACAGAGAAACGGATCATTATGTTCATCGACCTTAAAGATTCAACACCCATTGCAGAAAAGCTTGGCCATGTAGAGAATTTTAAATTTATCCGTGATTTTATTTTTCATGTTTCTATGGCATTAATAGAACATGACGGAAGGATATACCAGTATGTGGGTGATGAAGTGGTTGTGTCATGGCTTTACGAAAAGAAAAACATCCGTAAATGTATGGCTTCAATTATTGATGCCCGCAGGAACCTGCAAAAGAACGGCGATCATTTCCGGAGGTATTATGATATCGTTCCTGAATTCAGGGTTGGACTGCATATGGGCGATGTAACAGTTGGAGAGATAGGAGTAATAAAAAAAGATCTGGCCATGAGTGGCGATACCATGAATACAACCGCAAGGATACGTAACGCCTGCAATGAACTGAACCAGAAATTCATCATGTCAAAAGACTTTATGGATAACAGCGACCTTACCGAATGGCAGGGAGAAAGCCTGGGGATTGTTGATCTGAAAGGAAAGGCAACGGGTATTGAATTATTCTCTCTCAAGATCTGACCGGAATTATAATTACAGCAGGCTATATATGAAACAGAAAATTAAAAGCGGCGTAAATAAGATTTCTGCTGTAATTGCTTTGCTTTCGGCCGAACTTTTCCTGGTATTATTTTCATTTTTTATTTCCCTGGCAGTATTGATCATTGTGATCAGGAAGATATTTTTTCATAAGGAATATACCATGGATGAACAGGTATTCAGTTACCTGTCGCACTATGTAACAGATACCAATACAATGATCATGCAGTTCATCAGTTTTTTCGGATCACATTTATTCCTGGTGCCTGCCTGGTTGATGGTACTTACTTTTTATTTTTTTACCCGTAAGAACAAATGGTATTTCATAAAACTGGTCATCATTTCAATAAGTAATTTAGGAATGATGTTTGGTTTAAAATACTTTTTTAACCGCCCCCGCCCGTTAATTCCGCTTTTAAAAGAAGTGCCGGGCCTGAGTTTCCCCAGTGGCCATGCTTTTATGAGCCTTATTTTTTTCGGCATGATCATTTATATGCTGTACCATGGTGTAAAAAATAAATGGGTAAAGTGGGGCAGTATCAGCTTGCTGGTAATTATTATTTTCTTTGTGGGGTTTAGCAGGGTTTACCTGCGGGTGCATTTTGCCAGCGATGTAATAGCAGGATTTTGTTTTGGGGTATTGTCATTGATGATACAGATGTGGTTGCTGCGGCGGATAGAAAAGTTCAATGCTGAAAAAATACCACATCATTTAAATGTTACCAGGGCAGGTAATGATTTACCGGGTATAAAAAGCTATGAGGGTTTAGCCGAGTAATTAATTTGATGATCAATAGCAACTAAAAATTTCAGCAATGGGGTCATTAACTTCTCCTGGCTTTAAATAAACTGAAAAATTCATTAAGTAAAAGGCCGCTTAATGCACCCATTAAAAATATCCAGAGAAATTGAATGGTCCTTATGTGTTCATTCCCGCTTAGCCTGGTATAAAAGACAATTGCTATCAACAGCAATACTGCAAGTAAGATTTTTCTTTTCTTTTCCATAATTTAAAATTTAGGATTTATTCAATAAATAAAATTCAAAATTTATCTTTTATTAATCTTTTAAAAAGCCCAATTGCTTCATTACAGTTGTTCTGTCAAATACCTGGCTGTGTCCATTTAGTTTTCCATTGCTGAAATGATAAAAAGTAGCTCCAAAAGTGTTGATCGTTTTTTTTGTAGCAGGAATATCACCAATATTGCCAAGATTAGTGCCCGTCATGATCCAGGTTATGGCAACATGGTCACCATCAGCAATGGCTTTTTGTATCTCGAAATGCATATCCGGAAAAGAATGGAATGAATAGTTTAACCTGGTCTCAAATTCCTTATGGTTTAATGTCTTTCCTTCCCAGGGATCTCCGGTGTCGAGCTGTATGGTATATGAAGGGTTCACAAATTCAGCGATGCTTTTAAGATCTTTTTCATTCCACACTTTTTGTATAAAACCCCTGAGCATTATTTCATTGTTCATGTAAGGCTGTTTAATGGTTTTTGTGTTGCGGTTGTTTATTTTATTGGTACAAGTTAAAACAATAATTCAATCCCATTACTTAAGATGGCTTTTGTTTTGTTCTTTTGATTTTTAAATGAAGTTGCCAGGTGGGTTATGATCTAAGGCACTGAAAAGAGATGTGAATTATACAATTTATTCGGCTGATAGTGTAACAAAAGCTGCTCAAAATATATTCATCTTTACAATTGACGGCCTGGTAAATAATAACCTGCAGAAGATTTAAGAATGATCAATAAAATATAACATCATTAAAACACAATTTAAAACCTGCTGAAAATGGAATATTTATACAGCATAGACACAAAACTGGTGGGTGATAAAACCTATTATTTTGTAAAGAAGGTCATGACCTTTCCTGAATTTCAGGGGCTTACCAATGTGCAGATCGGTTATGGTATGCATACCAGTTTTGAAAAAGCCTGCAGCATTTCGGGTGTACATGACAGCGCCTGCCGCAAACAGCTTTTAGTTGAACTTGCAAAACGCAACATCCACATCCTTCCAATCATGCAGGCTAATGTGTATACAGCAAGGCCACAAAAAACCAGGGTAAAACATGCAGTGCAAATTGCAGATATGGTAAATCACTGGCTGGGCGAACGTAAAGCAGCATTAATTAATTGGGGCTGGTAACAAACAAGCAGTTTTATAGATATATAAAGGTTCGTGAAGTCACGGACCTTTATTTTGTTTTGATCTGGAGCGAAGTTAGTTCGTAAGACAGGAACCAGGGAGTTGACACAGACTTCGGTTGTTGGAGGGGACACCAACAAAGTCGTTCTGTGGAAGACTATATCCTGCATTGTTTCTGTAAAATTATGTACAGGTAGGATTACTACCTGCACTGTTACCATGCAATTATGTGCAGGTAGTGTTACTACCTGTATTGTTTCTGTGAAATTATGTGCAGGTAGGATTATTAACAGAGTAATCAAAATATACATGGTATCCGTGCATTCACCAACAACATAGCATGCTGTTTTTATCATGTAGTTTCCCACTCTTATTTATAAGTACATTGCTGGTTGTTGGTGAAACCAAAGCTGCTTTAATTATCGCTCAATACCAAAAATGTCAGTCTGTGGGCTTCGGTTCGGGCTGAAGGAGGAACACCAACAAGGGCAAATACCATGTTAGCGGCAGGTTTTTTAATTAAAAGATGTCTGAGTTTCGGCTAATTTTTTCTTATCCTGTGCTCGGTTGAGTAATAAACGTAAAGAATATTTTTTGCCATACATAGTAGCACCATTATTATAACGACTTGCTCCCCGAAGCCATTTTAAGCTGACTAATATTTCCTCATCATTTAAGTACTTTACGGGTATCTTATCTTCGTGAATGTTCATTATGCTTCGAATTGTAAACTTGCCTACAACGTTTCAGGGCTTGGCGTTGTTGGGATATTTGAAAAACGTCCGCCGACAACTGAAGCTAATAGCGAACTGCAGCCGAAGCTAATAACGTCCTGCCCCAATAACGCCAAATCCCATGTTAGGTGCTGGGCTGTTGTGTCCTACTCTTATGTATTTCTTTCAGTCGCTTTTTAATTGAAATAAATTTCTCAACATAACAAGGCTTCTCATTTTTAAATACGCCTTTCTCAAATGCAGATTTGTGCAAAGTCGGTAGTTTGTCAAACTGTTTTTTCCTAAGCCTGTCTACTTTACCCGCTGTCATAAAATCATATGTCCCGCTTGGGAGTAAAATAATTTCGAGATTACTGCAACTGTCAGATATGTCAAGGCTTTTCCATTCCATACCAACATCTGCAATTATTAGTGATTTTGCGTCAAAGTTTACTGTCACACTAAAGTTTCCGTTGATGTCGGTACTTGTCAATAGTACTGTGTCAGCATTGAATATTTTTACTTGAGGGATTGTATATAATTCTTGGTCAATAATCTTTCCAGTCAATGTACGTGTTTGCCCAATAATATTTGTCGCCCAAAATAATGTTGAAAATAATATGACTGATTTAAATGTCATGCTTGAATATGGAAGCTGTTATATGATTGCCTTGCACCTAACACATAAATATACGAAACTCTGGTACTGTAATTTTTTGAATATCAAAGTAATTCTGTACCACGTTTTTCTATGCTTCAATAACACTTCTACTTCGCTTAGTGCTTCTTAATGGTATGCCGTACAAGTGAGTGATCTGCCTTCGCTTAACTAAGGGCGGGCAGGCGCAACGATGCCGCTATGAAAAACAAAGGCTGGTATTTTCAAATTCCTAATTCCTAATTCTTTATATACTCCTGTTACCATCAAAATTCTCCAGTTCTTTACTTACTGCATTTAAAAATGTAGAACCCAGTGCACCATCAATAATGCGGTGGTCGTAACTGAGAGAGATATACATCATATGGCGGATGGCAATGCTGTCGCCCTGCGGGGTTTCAATAACCATTGGCCGCTTTTTAATAGCGCCCACAGCCATAATGGCCACCTGTGGCTGGTTAATAATGGGTGTGCCCATGATGCTGCCGAATGTACCTACATTGGTTAAGGTAAATGTGCCGCCTGTTGTATCATCGGGTCTGAGTTTACCGGTACGGGCTGCATTGGCCAGGTTATTTACCTGTTGTGTAAGGCCAACTAAATTCAGGCGGTCGGCATTTTTAATTACCGGCACAATTAAATTGCCATTGGGCAGTGCAGTTGCCATACCAATGTTCAAATCTTTTTTTATAATGATCTTATCGCCATCTACACTGCTGCTGAGCCAGGGATATTTTTTAATGCACTTTACAATGGCTTCAATAAATAGGGGTGTGTAGGTAATTTTTTCGCCTTCTCTTTTTTCAAATTCTTTTTTTATTTTTTCTCTCCACAAAACCAAATTGGTAACATCACATTCTGCAAAACTGGTTACGTGTGCACTGGTATGCTTACTGTCAACCATGTGCTTGGCTATCAGTTTACGCATGCGGTCCATTTCTATAACTTCTACATTGCCGGTGTAAACGGTTGGTGGTTGGTAAACGGGTTGATCGTTGTTCGTTGATCGTTGTTCAATGATCGTAGGCCGTTGCTCGTTGGTCGTTGTTTGTTGTGGCTGGCTTCCTCTTACTACTACATAGGCTAAAATATCTTTCTTGCTTACTCTTCCATCCTGTCCGGTGCCGGGAACATTTTCCAGGTCGGCCATACTGATGCCTTCCTGTTGAGCAATGTTTAAAACCAGCGGAGAATAGAATCTTACTTTACTAGTGGAGCCTTGCCCACTGCCTACCGCCGCTTGTGAACTGTTTGCAGGCTGATAAGGAATTTCTTCTACCACTTTTGCATCTTCATATTCCGGTTGCTTTTGTACAGGTGCAGGTTGACTGTTTGAAACAGCAGCATTGGCACCTACCCTTATTTTTGCGATGACGGTACCAATGGGCACCACATCATTCTCTTTAAATAAAATTTCTTCAATAACGCCTTCGGCTGTTGAGGGTACTTCGCTGTCTACTTTATCGGTGGCAATATCTAAAACTGTTTCATCCTGTTTAATGGTATCACCCGGCTTTTTATGCCATTTTAAAATGGTGGCTTCCATTATGCTTTCTCCCAGTTTCGGCATTACTAAATCAGCTAAACTCATATAAAAATTTGAAATTATAAATTTGAAATTGAAGATGTAACCTAAATCTATTTGTTCATCTTCAGCAATCGTGATCAAAGGTAATTATTTATGATTTAATAGTTGTCAGGCCACTAAGAAAGCTTTTGGAAATAATAACATGTCTTTGTAGTGGCCAGACAACTAAGATTCTGCTAAAATGAATTTACGCAGCAAATTCAATGCATTGGTGGCAGTTAACTGAATATTCCGTTGCCTGTCGAACCGGAATAATAATTTCTGTGCCTGTATTTTATCTTTACTGCCTACAGCAATCCACACCGTGCCAACAGGTTTATCGGGCAAACCACCATCGGGCCCCATGATGCCGGAGACTGCGATCACATAATCAGATCTGATATTTTGCAAAGCACCCCTTGCCATCTGCAAAACAATTTCTTCACTCACCGCACCTTTTGATTCCAAAGTAGCTTTATCAACCTGCAATAGGTCTTCCTTTGCCTGGTAAGAATAACTGACCACACTGCCATCGTAAAATTTTGATGAACCCGTTAAGGAAGTGATGAGGTGGGCAATATAACCGCCCGTACAACTTTCGGCAGTACACATTGTTTTACCTTTTGATAATAATAATTTGCCAACCACTCTCTCCATCGGTTCATCTGTATCTGTTACCAAATGATCTTTAACCAGTTTTTGCAACGCAATAAAAAGTTGAGTCACTTCATCCTCAATTTTCTCTTTATCAAATCCGCTGCTTGTTAATCGTAACCTGACCATACCGTAGTTGGGTAAGTAGGCCAACTTTATATGTTTGGGCAGCGCTTCTTCAAAATTTTTTATCAACTCGGCTAAAAAACTTTCGCCCACACCGGCCGTTAATAATGTTTTATGAATGATAGCTGGAAATTTAAATTGCTTTTGCAGCATCGGTATCACATCATCCATCATCAATCCTTTCATTTCGTGCGGCACACCCGGCAGGCTTACAAATATTTTTTCATCTTTATTAAACCACATGCCTGGTGCTGTACCTCTTTTATTTAATAACACGGTACAAACATCCGGTACTTCGGCCTGTTTTAAATTGCGGTCAATAATCGGGCGGTTAAGTTTGGTAAAGATGTCGAGTACATTTTGTTTTGCTTCCTCACTAACAATCATACTCCCGCCAAAATATTTGCACAATAAAGGTTTGGAAATATCATCGGCCGTGGGGCCAAGGCCTCCGGTTATTAAAATAATGTCGGCATGTTTTTGTTCTTCATCCAGTGCGGTCCATATTTCGTCCCACACATCGCCAACCGCCACCCGGCGCACCACACGAATGCCGGCTTTGTTCAGTTCCTGTGCCATCCAGGCGCTGTTGGTGTCTATTACCTGTCCTATTAAAAGTTCGTCGCCGATGGTGATGATGGAAGCCTGTGTCATGTATCGTTTTAAAAAGTTAAGTTTTTTAAGGGCTTTAATATAAGTCGCATTTTGTCAATGCTTCGACAAGCTCAGCACAACAAAAAACTGTCAGCCTGAGCCTGTCGAAGGCGGTTAAGTTAAAGTTGCATTATATAGAGCAAAACAATTTAATTTTAGTGCAAGATAAGTTAACACATGAAATGATCCATGCTAATAGTTTTGATATACCTGGGGTAATTATTCATGGCGTATTACATGTTGCAAAACCAATATAAAACACATGAAAACATTTTTTTTGCTTTTTGGTTTATTAACAGGTACAGTTTCTTTTAGTCAGACGATTGAAAGCCGCCTGGCAAATGCATTTAAAATATTTGAAGCCGATGGCCAGTTTAAACATGCATTGATAAGCCTGTATGTAGTGGACAGTAAAACAGGTAAAGTGGTTTTTGAAAAAAACTCAGAAGTTGGTTTAGCGCCGGCCAGTTGCCAGAAAGTAATTACCAGCACTGCAGCATTTGAATTGCTGGGAAAGGATTACCGCTATAAAACAGATTTTGCTTATGATGGAAGTATTGCCGGCAATACTTTAAATGGTAATCTTTTTATAAAAGCATCGGGTGATCCTACATTGGGTAGCTGGCGCTGGGATAGTACAAAGCAGGAAACAATTTATCAAAAAATATTGTCAGTACTAAAAGAAAAAAGTATAACAACTATTACCGGAGATCTCATAATAGATGATAGCAAATGGGAAACGCAGGCAACCCCCGCTGGCTGGACCTGGGAAGATATTGGTAATTATTACGGTGCCGGTGCCAGAGGATTAAACTGGCATGAAAATCAGTACGACCTTATATTAAAACCAGGCAAAAGTGCCGGAGATTCAGTTTCCATTATTGGTACGGAGCCCGAGTTGCAGGCTTCAGTTTTGATCAATGAATTAAAAACAGGGAAAACCGGCAGCGGAGATAATTCAATTATTTATTTACCGGAAGACGGGTTGATCGGTTATGTAAGAGGTACGGTACCAGCCGGAAATAATACATTTAAGGTGTCGGGCTCAATGCCCAATGCAGGTATATCTTTTACGTTTGAATTTGAAAAACTTTTGCAGCAGCACCATATCAATTTAATGGGCAAATCAAAAACAGGCGTTTTGTATTTTATGAATAAAGAAAAAATGCCTGCTGCAGATAAAACTTTACTGAGTATTTATTCGCCTTCACTTGACAGTATCAATTACTGGTTTCTGCAAAAAAGCATTAATCTTTTTGGTGAAGCACTGGTAAAAACAATTGCTTATGAAAAAATAAGTTTTGGCGCAACAGTTACGGGCATCAATATCATCAAAGATTTCTGGAGTAAAAACGGAATCGAAAAATCTGCATTGAATATAATTGACGGTAGCGGATTATCTCCTGCCAACCGGGTTACTACCAATGCTTTGGTTACAGTAATGCAATATGCCAGGCAGCAAAACTGGTTCTCATCTTTTTACAATGCCCTGCCGGAGCAGAACACAATAAAAATGAAATCGGGTTATATTGGAGGGGTAAGAAGTTATACCGGTTATATTAAATCAAGGTCGGGAACGGAATATACATTTTCCTTTATCATTAATAATTATGATGGAAATCCTGGTGCAGTTCGTGAAAAAATGTGGAAACTGCTGGATATTTTAAAGTAACTTCAAATTTCAACCAAAACTTTATTTTATGGCAGAACAAAATTTTAAAAACCATTCAAGGTTTGTGCCTCTGTACCATTACATTACCCCAACAGCCATACTGGCTTTAATAGTAGGTTCATGCATTAATTTATCTGAAGCATGCTCAGATTGTAAAAATGGCGAAAAGGGTGGTTTATATAGTGCATCACTGATCTGTTTAATAAGCGTTGTGTTACTTATTCTTTGGTGGTATTGCCGTGTATTTGCGTTAAAGGCACAGGACAGGGCCATACGTGCCGAAGAAAATCTAAGACATTTCATTGCTACCGGTAAAGCATTAGACAGCCGTTTGCGTATGGCACAAATTATTGCGTTACGTTTTGCAGGCGATGATGAGTTTGTTGCACTGGCAAAACAGGCTGCTGATGAAAATCTTACACAGAAGCAGATTAAAATAGCCATTAAAAACTGGAGAGCAGATTATGACAGGGCATAACCCCTGTCCCCTAACGGGGAACTCAGTTACAGTCAGTTTTTAAATTAGATTTTGGGTGAGCAAAAAAAGCTGTCACAGATTTTTCAAATAAAAAACTCTTAGAAGTATTTTGCTCTAAAGCCTCTTTAGGGG
>JAYVEQ010000035.1:0-4933 GCA_043748745.1 Chitinophagaceae bacterium
AATGGTAAACATACCATTTCGGCCGGTGCAAATTTTGAATCTTTTAAATTCTTTAACCAGTTTACACCAAACATACAGGGACAATATATTTTTAAAAGCCTTGCAGATTTTTACACTTCGGCAAATGCTTACCTGGCTAATAATAATATGACAACAAATCCTGTTCAGTTAAGAAGGTACAATTTAGGATTCAGCAACCTGGCCAATAACGAGTTATGGAATGCCATAACCAAAGCAAAAAATATCGGGGCTTATGTACAGGATGAATGGCAGATACAGGATAACCTGAGTCTTTCCTTGGGAATCCGTTTTGATGTGCCATTCTTTACTTCCAATGCAGTAGAAAATCCACAGGTTAAAGGCTACAATTTTGTTGATGAGACCGGAAACCCTACTAAATTAAGTACATCACAGCTTCCTTCAACAAAAGTAATGGTTAACCCAAGATTTGGATTTAATTTAGATGTTAAAGGAGATAAGAGAACACAAATACGTGGCGGCTTAGGTTTATTCTCTGGCAGGCCCGCATTTGTATTTGTAAGTAATGCGGTTGGTAATAATGGGATGCAGGCAGGCAGTATAAGCCAGGATAATACAGTTGCATATCCATTCAGTCCAAATATCAGGCGCAATACACCAACGCCAAACCCAGGTACACCGGCACCAAGTTATAATATTGCTCCAATTGAGAAAAGCTTCCGTTTTCCACAGGTTTTCAGAACAAATTTTGCTATTGATCAAAAATTAATTTGGGGTGTAGTTGGTTCTGCTGAATTTTTATTTACCCAAAGTTTAAGCAATATTTTCTACTACAATGCCAATCAAAAATTAGCCACAACTACATTTAGCGGCCCTGATAACCGTCCAAGATTTGCCGGAAGCTCAAGTGCTGTAAGGATTAATCCAAACGTAAACGATGCAACAGTGCTGGCCAGTCGTCCTTATGGGGCAAATACAAGTGTTACCCTTAAATTGGAAAAACCTTTACAAAAAGGTATTAGCTGGATGTTAGCTTATAATTTCGGCCGTACCAAAGATTATTCAAGTGCAAGTACCATTGCTTTCAGTAGTTTTACTTCAACAAGAACAGTTAATGGAAATAACCTACCGGATTATTCTTTTAGTGATAATGATACAAGACACCGCATAATTGGAAATATTACATATAGAAAAGAGTTTGCTAAAACTGTAGCAATACAGGTTTCATTATTTGGCCAGTCTCAAAATATAGGAAGGTTCTCTTACGGCTATTCAAACGATTTTAATGGCGATGGTATTAGTGGTAATGATTTATTGTATGTTCCAAAAGATAAAAGTGAAATGAACTTCGACCCTATTACAGGAACCACTCCATTTACAGTTCAGCAGCAAAAAGATGCATTTGATACTTATATTGAGGGAAACAGCTATTTAAAAACACACAGAGGCGAAGTAGTAAAAAGAAATGGTGTTTTGATGCCCATGCTTAGCAGGTTCGATTTATCTACAATGGTAGAAATATTCCACAAATTTGGTAAAAACAGCCATACCATACAATTGCGTGGAGATATTTTTAACATTGGCAACCTGATAAATAACAAATGGGGTGTAGCGCATGTTATTAATACAACATCGCCGCTTGCTTTTTCAAGAGTAGATGCCAATGGGCTTCCTTACTTTAAAATGAATACGGTAAACGGTAGTTTAAATTATGAAACCTACAGAAAAGGTACTTCTATAGCAGATGTATGGCAGGCCCAGTTAGGCATTCATTATATCTTTTAATTAATTACAGTCATTATCATAAATAAATATCCCCCGGAAATTTCCGGGGGATATTTATTTATACAGAAAAAATTATTACCCCTTGTATCTGCTGTGTCAGCACCAACCCCATTTTAAAAACTCCGGAAAAGCTTTAGCCCAGGTTGATACATCATGCCGGCCATTGTTTAATTCCAGGAATTTAATATCAGTCTCTCTGTCATATCCTTTTTTCACAAGTTCGTCAATTAAACTAACCGTGTCATCAATTGAATCAATTACACCATTATTATTTCTATCTGCTATCTCATCCATTGTTCCTACTTCAAAAAAGAATTTTAACCAGGGATAATATTCTTTATCTTCCTTTACCTGGCGATGCATAATTCGGTCGGTATCTTCATTAAAATCAACATCATCCTGGTCTTTATCACGCCACCACAAGGAACCGCTGAATACACCAACCTTACTAAACTCTTTTGGATTATTCCAAACAATATCCAATGCACATAAACCACCTAATGAAAACCCTGCAAAGCATTTCTCTTTAAATGAATAGATAAATAAAGAACTTCGAATAAATGGCATTAATTCTTCAAAAATAAATTGGTTATATAATGCCGCCCTTGCACCCCGGCCTTTATAATCTAAATATTTTGCAGTGCCATATTCATTTTTCCTGTCTTTTGAGCAATGGATACCAACGCAAAGCAGGTCGTTGATCTGTTTTGTTTCATATAGTTCATCCAGAATTTCACCAAAATTCATAGTTACCAGATCCTGCCCGTCATTAATTAATAATAAGCTGAGATTTGAGGTTTGAGCAGTATTTGGCGGGAGATAAAAATCAACGATCACATCCCTGTTCAAATGAACAGAAGTGATAATATTCCTCTCTACTAAGATATTGGTAGTCTTTTCTGCTGACATATCTTCAAAAATAAGAAATTACCCGATAACTGAAATGATATACTGGATACATGATCAGGTATACCAAAGCGGTTCCTTTAAACATAATTTGTTTTATTGCCAATGAAAAAATATATTTGAACAGGTTTATATATTCAAAATTACAATTGCAATAATTTTAAAAGTCAGCAGTATGAAGAAAATCGGCGTATTATTTGGAAAAGAAAGAAGTTTCCCTGAAGCCTTTATCGAAAGAGTGAACAGTAAAAAAGTTGATGGTATAATGGCAGAGCCTGTTCGCATTGATAAGGTAATGCAGGGCGAAAGCTCTGGTTACGCTGTTATTTTTGATCGTATATCGCAGGATGTACCTTTTTACAGGGCCTTTTTAAAAAATGCAGCCTTATGTGGTACAACTGTAATTAATAACCCTTTCTGGTGGAGTGCCGATGAAAAATTTTTTAATAACTGCCTGGCAACTAAAATAGATGTGCCGGTTCCTAAAACAGTTATACTCCCTTCAAGAGATTTGCCTGCAGATACCACTGAAGAATCTTTTTCAAACCTTGCCTATCCAATGGATTGGGAAGGCATATTCAATTACATCGGATTCCCGGCTTACATGAAACCATTTTCGGGTGGCGGGTGGAAAAGTGTTTACCAGTTAAACAGTATGGAAGAATTTTTTGAAAAACATGCCGAAACTGAACAACTGGTAATGATGCTGCAGGAAGAAATCAAATTTGATGAATATTACAGATGTTATTGTATTGGTGGTAAATATGTACGCATAATGCCTTACGAACCACGTAATCCGCATCACCTGCGTTATGTAGCAGATTTTAAACCATCTCCCGAAAGATATAAATTAATGGAAGAGATTGTTTTGCGGATATGTCATTACCTGGGCTATGATTTTAATACAGTTGAACTGGCATTAAGAGATGGCGTACCTTATGCCATTGATTTTTGTAACCCTGCCCCCGATGCAGAAGTAAGCAGCGTAGGACAGGAAAACTTTGATTGGGTTGTAGAAACAGCTGCTACTTATGCTATTGAAAAAGCAATGGAACATAAAGATGAAACAGATAATTTAACCTGGGGTGACTATATTAAAAAAAGCGCCGCAAAAAAGAAATTATACAAATAAACAGATCCGCATGTCAAATTTATCATACAAACATTTCACACTTGGAGTAGAGGAAGAGTACATGGTTATTGATCCGGAAACCCGGGAATTGAAAAGCCACGAACAAAAAATTGTACACGAAGGCCAGAAAGTAATTAAAGACAAAGTAAAAGCAGAAATGCACCAGGCTGTTGTAGAAGTTGGAACAGATATTTGCCAGAATATTGATGAAGCATTTATTGATGTAGGTACTTTGCGAAAAACGATCAGCGGTATTGCAGATGAGTTAGGTTTTTGGGTGGGTGCTTCCGGTACACATCCTTTTAGTCATTGGGAAAGTCAATTAATTACAGAGCATATAAGGTATAGTGAAATTGTAAATGAATTGCAGGAAGCTGCCCGCAGTAATTTAATTTTTGGATTACATGTTCACGTTGGAATGGAAAACCGGGAAATGGCAATTCACATTGCTAATTCTGCACGTTACTTTTTGCCACATATCTATGCTTTAAGCACCAACTCTCCGTTTTGGGAAGGCAGAACAACCGGTTATAAATCCTTCCGTACAAAAGTTTTTGATAAATTTCCCCGTACCGGTATACCTGATTATTTCGACAGCATTGAAGCTTATGATAATTATATAAAACTACTGGTAAAAACCAATTGTATTGATAATGCCAAAAAGATATGGTGGGATCTGAGGGTTCATCCTTTTTTCAATACTGTTGAATTCAGAATTTGTGATGTGCCACTTACTGTTCAGGAAACAATAACCATTGCTGCTTTATTCCAGGGAGTATGTGCTAAAATTTATAAACTCCGTAGCCAGAATTTGAATTTCATGATGTATTCCAGGGCTCTGATAACGGAAAATAAATGGCGGGCCGGCCGATATGGTATTGATGGAAGTTTAATAGATTTTGGTAAAGAAACAGAAGTCAATACGAGGGTATTGATTTATGAACTTTTAGATTTTATTGACGATGTTTTGCCCGAATTAGGCAGCCGCCATGCAGTAAATCATGTTCACAAAATGCTGGAACAGGGCACTGGTGCTGACAGACAATTAAAAGTATTTGAACAAACCAAAAGCCTTGTTGATGTAGTAGATCTGATTCATACTGAATTTTTAAGCGGGTTGTAGTTTGAAAG
>JAYVEQ010000036.1:0-12609 GCA_043748745.1 Chitinophagaceae bacterium
TCTTCCTTTACTTCCATTGCCTTCAGTTTTTCCAGCACTTCTTTGTTGCATTGTGGTCCACCCATTTCTGCTTCGCTGCACATTTTCTGAATAGGGAAACTCAGCAACACGAATTCATATATCCAGTTGCCCACATCAATATGGCTTTCTGTCCTGGAAATATAATATACATCCGGGTCCTCTTCCTGGGTATTCATCTCATCGGGGTTTTCAACCAGCTTTACCAGTATGTTAAACTCATCCCAGATATCCATGGCCAGGGGATTACCACACCGGTCGCAGGTTATATCTGCTTTACCGCCAATTTCAAACTTTAAAAGCATGAAACTGCTTTTTTTGTCAAGCACCAGCTTAATGTTGGCGTGGCAATTGGTAAAATCAGGATCCCCTTTTTCAGCAAAGAACTTATCATCCACAACGTAATTAAACTCATGAACTCCCTGCCTCAACCCTACAAATGCTATCTCAAATGTCCGTTTACTCGCCATTACGTATGGTTTAAAGGACGGCAAAGGTATGGTAAAATTTGCAATTTTCAGGTTCAAAAATAGATTTTATAAGCTTTACCGCTATTGATTACTTTTAAGGCCGATATGAGACAGAAAAAATCGTTTTTATTTACCCTTGCTTTAGTATTAATTTCTGTACTTATACATATTTATTCAAATGATTCTACACGTGTGGAAAACAGCTATTCCACCGGAATTTATCCGCCTTTTGGGCGTTTTCTGCGTTATATTTTTGGCTGGCTTCCTTTTAGTATTGGTGATGTATTATATGGGCTGATCATTTTATGGATGATCTGGAAACTTGGTAAAGGCATTAAAGCGCTGTTTAAAAAACAGGTAACCCTAAAAAGCTTTTTTGCCGGATCTTTAAAAGCGTTGAATATATTATTGATCGTGTATATTTTTTTTAATGTTTTCTGGGGCATTAATTATAACCGGAAAGGAATAGCTGATCAGCTGCAATTAAAAATGGATAAATACAACCAGGAGGATTTGAAAAAGATAAATGAACTGTTGTTGGAAGAAGTAAATACCAGCAAACTGGGTTTGCTTAGCCACGGAAATATTTATCCTTCAAAGAACCAATTATTTTCAAAAGTAAACCAGGCTTATGTACATGCCGAAGTTGATTATTCCTTTTTAAATTATCAACCTGTTTCATTAAAACCTTCTCTATGGAGTTGGTTAGGAAATTATATGGGATTTACCGGTTATTATAATCCATTTACAGGCGAGGCACAGGTAAATACGCTGGTACCCAAATTTCTGCAACCATTTACTACCTGCCATGAAGTGGCACACCAGTTGGGTTATGCCAAAGAGATGGAAGCCAATTTTGTGGGGTACCTGGCTGCAACTGCATCGCAGGATACCTTGCTGAAGTATTCTGTTTATCTCGATCTGTTCATGTACAGTAACAGGAATCTGTTTATGACTGATTCATCGGCAGCAAAAGAAATCGGTAAACAACTGATACCGCAAGTAAAGGATGATCTGGCAGCATGGCGGGCATTTAATAGAAAATATAGGAACCCTGTTGAACCGGTTTTTCGCTGGATATATGGTAAATACCTGGAGCGAAACCAGCAGCCGCAGGGCGTTTTAAGTTACGATGAAGTGACGGGATTTTTAATTGCCTACTATAAAAAATTCGGGAAGATATAATTGAAGGTTCTGGATAAATTTAAATTTTCATTAAACATTCTATTATTAAAACTGTTACTGAAATATGAAATTATTTATCTCGATATCAATACCGCTTTTGATAGGAGGCATCTCTGGTTTTTTTACTTCATCCGGCGTAAATGGCTGGTATGCTACAGCTAACAAGCCATGGTTCAATCCGCCCAACTGGATATTTGGACCGGTGTGGACCCTGCTTTATATCCTGATGGGGATTGCATTTTATATGATATGGAAAACTGAAGTAAATGAACAGGTAAAACAGACCGCTATTATTTTATTTATTGTTCAGCTTACACTAAATTTTTTCTGGTCCTTAATATTTTTTAAGTTACAGCAACCCGGCTGGGCCTTTGCAGAAATAATATTAATGTGGGTAGTGATATTTTTTACCATTCTTTGGTTTGGGAAAATTTCATCAACTGCTGCCTGGTTACTGGTACCTTATATCTGTTGGGTAAGTTTTGCAACCGTTTTAAATTATGCCATCTGGAAACTGAATTAAAACTTCACTTTATTTCTAAAAACCGCATCAAAAATTACCTGGGCTTCAAAAGGATCGAGCCAGCCTTCCAGTTTTTTTTCTTCCCCGGGATTAAGGTCATTAAAGAAAACAGCCATTTCCATCCGGGTATCATCTTTCATGGTTAAATAAGCAACATGTGTTAAAACAAAACCGGTGCTGCCTCCTTTTGCACCATAGTGTTTAAATACAGCCTGGAATGCTTTATTTTCCATCGGGAATTCCAATACTTCGCCAATGGTAAAAAAAGCATCTTCATCCAGTACGTCCCTGTTATTTAAAGCCCGTACTATTTGTACGTATTCTTTTGTTGTAGAAGAAGGCAATCGGTTACTCCACATTTTTTGCAGCTTCATCGAAAATTGTTCGGGACGAAAAGTTTCTTTAAAACTGCTATCTTCCTTTAACTGCATATGCATATCATAAGCATCAAAGCTGTATTTTTTATCCGACAGGCCAGCAATGGATTTAATCAGTTTATCTTCTGTTGATTTTTTTGGTATTTGATAAAGGAACATAGAGCCGGCAAGCGGATAAATGGCCGTATGTTGTTTCAGTTTAAAAAGGATGATATTATCTTTTACATTATCAAAACCCAATAGATCCATTAAAAAATCTGTATTGGCATTGCTGCTGAACATGGTCATACTACGGGCTACATCTATGAGTTTTACACTGTCTCCTTTAATTTCTTTTTTATTTTTTGCATACTCCAGCCAGGCCGGGTGAGCACCACCATCTGTATTTGGTATATAATATTTATTCAGTTCATCCAGGTGTACATAACTGTTTTCGTTTATTGTTTCATGGGTTGACTGTTGAGCAAATTCAATGGCCACCAAAATCTTTAAAGTACTGGCAAGTGGCATTAATTTGTTTTCGTTAAGACGTGCTAAAACCGTATCATTCCGGGTGATATAAACCGATGCCCTGTTTTTATTGGCATTAATAAAATTGAAAAAAGAATCTGCCAAGGCAGGTTGCAGTTGGGCATTGGCAAAGCTGCACAATAAAAAAACAAATAAACAAATGAGTCCATAATACTTTGTACGAATGAAAAGGGTATGTATCATTTTAAGCAGTTTATAAAGCAAAATACATTTTTTTCAGGCCATTAAAAGTTATTCTTCCACATCATGCTTTCTACAGGTTTATTATGCTGGCCGCTATATTTTGCATTTTTTTTCTCATTGTATTTTACTTCAATCTTGCCATCAACCGGGAAATAAATCAACTGCCCGATGGGCATACCGGCATAAATACGAACGGGTTGTTTTACCGATATCTCCAGTGTCCAGTTGCCGCAAAAGCCAACATCACCTTTACCTGCTGTGGCGTGTATATCAATACCCAAACGTCCGGTGCTTGATTTACCTTCCAGGAAAGGAACATGGGCATGTGTTTCGGTATATTCTTCTGTAACACCTAAATAAAATTCATGGGGTTGTAATACCAAACCTTCTTCCGGAATCTCAAAGTGCTCAATGGTATTATGTTTTTTAGCATCCAGTTCTTTGTTTACATAACGGGCAAGGTGTTTACCTAAATGTACATCGTAACTGTTACTGCCAAGGCATTCCCTGTCGTAAGGTTCAATTTTGATTGTACCTTTTCCAATTTCTTCTAAAATCCTTGTATCACTTAAGATCATGTTAATTCGTTAATTTGTATCAATAAATTCAACAATCTGCAATCTAAAATCTAAAATTGTTTTAATGCCGCTGGTTTATCAACAAAATATTAACGCTGTTACAAAAATTGCTGTCTGGCATATTACAGAAGCGGAAGATTTTTTTTTATCGCAGGTGCCCGTACAGCGGGAGATCAAACACTGGCATAAACGGCTGCAACATCTTGCCGGGCGGTTATTACTGAAAGAACTGTATCCTGATTTTCCGGTTGCATTGATTCAAATAGCAGATACCAAAAAACCATTTTTAGAAAATGAACCTTATCATTTCTCCATATCTCATTGCGGGGATTATGCGGCTGTGATTGTGAGTAAATCATACAGGGTAGGAGTGGATGTAGAACTGGTAAATGAAAAAATTGAGCAGATACAACATAAATTTACAGGAGATGAAGAACTGAAAATATTCAATATTCAATATTCGATATTCAATATTCAATGTTTAACATTATGTTGGAGTGTAAAAGAATCTGTTTTTAAATGGTGGGGTAAAGGCGCTGTTGATTTTAAAAAGGATATTGTTTTAAAAAGTATTTCGGGTTTGCCCGAACAGGGTATTGTGCATTGTGATTTTAAAAATGAAATAGAATTGAACGTTCATTATTTATTCTTCAATAATAATTTTTTAACCTGGGTTTTAACAGATCATTGATCTGTGTCTTCAACATCCGTTCCATCGAGCAACGGAATATTGCCTATGGATGCACCTGCAATTCCTTTTACCGAACCATACATTCCGCTGGTACTTATCAAAACTTTTTCTAATTGCTTCTCCCTTTCTTTCCATATTTTTTCCATCTGAATACGTTCTTTGGTTATGCCCTGCTTCATTGCCATAAAACCTTCCATAATAGCTTCCACCTGTCCACGGAATTCGTTGCCGGTAAGATAATCATACAGCATCTGCATTTTATCACCCTTGCCTTCCTGTGCTTTTTGTATTTCATTAATTTTAATGATGCCGTTGCGTAATAAATGTGCAACACTGCCTGCTTCCCCGAAATTACAAATCCATATCCCTTCTTTTTCACCAAAGCGATCCATGTCTTTAGGAAAAATTTGTGTTACCAATATGGCTACATCGGCACCCGTATTTCTTTTATCAGTTTTTAATTTATCAACCCAGTTATTACTCCAGGCCTTGGTGCGTTTGCTTTCATAAATTATTTTACCGCAGATAATACCACTGCTGTTTCTAACAGTTTGAATACAATCTGCTCCTTCAACACCTTTACCAACTTCTTCAATCAGGTCAAAAGGAAAATTTTCTTTTAATATTTCTTCTAATAGAGTTTCCTGGCTTTCGCCCTGCAGCTGCATGCTGCCCTGTTCACTTTTACGTTTAAGCTCTTCAATCAGTTTCTGTTGCTGCTCCATCTGCAGTTTGTATTCCCTGGTTTTCAGGTCAAATAATTCCTGTTCTCTTTTAATGGTGCTGTCTTCAATCTCTTTACGTTTTTCCAAAAAACGTTTTTCCAGTTCCATTTCAAAATTCTTTTGTTTTTCTTCAAGGGCTGATTTGTCTCTTAATAATTCCAGCTGCTTCTTTTCACCATCCTGCAATTGTTGGGTTTTTAAACGGGTTTCCTCTTCCAGCATTTTTAGCTTAACAGCAGACTCTTCTATTGCTTTTTTTTGAGCAGCGGTTTCAATGGCTGTTTTTTGATTTTCAAATTCCTCTTCTTTTTTCTTTTGCCAGTCCTGCATTTTGCCACGAAGCTCTTTTTCTACCTCATTTTTAAGGCTCTCATTTAATTCAAACTGGTGACCGCAATTAGGGCATTTAATCTCATTTGCCATTGGCTATCTGTTTTAGTATGGGTTACAAATTAATTAATAAAAATCCGATTTACTCCAAAATAATAGCCCATTAAAAAGATTTCTTAAAAATGTTAAATCCATGTGAAACAATAATTACGTAACTGACTTGCATGCCAATCCTAATCCTGTAAAAGATCATCTCTTTATAACTTCTTCAATCAGTACATGAAAATTTACAATCACTTTTTAATTTTAAATGTATGAAACAAAAAATTTACGCGGCAATCATGCTTTTTGCAATGATTGTTAACACTTTTCCTGTATGGGCCTCAAGCCACAGGGAAGCCCCTATGATTGCAGATGACCCGATGGCAGACAACACTGATGTGTATGCCTTTAAAAGCCCTTCGGACCCTAACAAAATTATTCTCATTGCCAATTACATCCCCTTCCAGTTACCACAGGGAGGCCCTAATTTCAGCCATTTCAGCGAAAATGTACGTTACGAAATTCATGTTGATAATAATACAGGCACACAGGGCGATGACATTATTTACCGGTTCAGTTTTAAAAGGCAAAATGAAGATCCATCCACTTTCTTTAATATCAGGTTAGGTAAAGAAAACCTGAAAACAACTTATACTTTGGAAAGAAGTATGAATGGGGGAAACTCGTTCAGTACTATATTAACCAATGGAATTGTACCTCCGCCAAATATTGGTGACAGGTCAATTAAATCAGGCGTTGGTTTAGGTGCGCCAAGTTATGAAACACTTATGACGGCCGCTATTAAGACTGCGAGCAGTGGCGAAAGAGTTTTTTGCGGACCGGTTGATGATCCGTTCTTTGTTGATCTTGGTGGTATTTTTGATTTGGGCGATGCTCCACGCCAGGGACCTACTCATTCAGAAGATGGTTTAAAATGTTTGAATGTTTCAACGATTGCTTTGGAAGTTGATGTAAGCACTTTACAAAAGGAACACAAAAACCTTAGCCAGGCTTCAAACATTCTTGATCCGAATTACGTGATTGGTGTTTGGGCATCTGCCAGCAGGCAAAAAATTAAGGTATTAAATGAGGTTAAAAAAGATGATAAAAGCGATTCTGAAATTGCTGAAACTTATTCCGGTCCCTGGGTACAGGTATCAAGACTTGGAATGCCATTGACCAATGAAGCCGTTATTCCTGTTGGCGATAAAGATCTTTGGAACAGGTTAACTCCTTACCAGGATCTGTCAAGACTGAGCAGGTTCGGTAATTATTTTTATAACCCAGAGTTGGCTTTATATATGGATGATGCACAGTTTGGTGGTGCTGTTCCAGCATTTGCCCCATTAAGAGTTCAAAAAAATTCTTTGGGACAATTCGGATTTGGAAACGGGCAAAACGGTCTGTATGGTTTAAAAGGAAATGCTGCACTAAACGGCACTGCATTGAGCGAAGCAAATTTTGGCGGCTTATTATTACCAGGCCCCAACAAACCTCGTTCGGTTGATCTTTGGCCAATCTTTCACACAGGTGTTCCTAATCTGGCTCCCTATCAATTAGCTACCGGCAAAGGAGGCAATCCTCTAGCAGTTGGTAAACCATTTATTAATAATTTTCTGCCAAATGGCGGCGATATGTTAAGGTTGAATATGGCTGTACCGGCTACATCACGTACATCATCTGATTTCAGCTCAGAAGGTTTGGTACAGGCTGCAGTTTTAGGATTACTGGATTCAAGATTTAATACAAATACCAATATCCAGTTTATCCCAAACATGGATGGATTTCCGAATGGCAGAAGACTGGAAGATGATGTAACCAGGATTGAATTACAGGCAGTGAGTGGTGTAGTTTTAGCAGCCATTGGTTTGTGGTATGATGATTATATTCCCGGCACAAGTCCAAGCCCGGTAACTCCGCAACTTTTAAATGTTGTGACTTATAATACAGGAGTTGGTGCAAATGATATTGCATTTAAAACTGCATTTCCTTATGAGCAAACGCCATGGGCAGGTACACATAATTGCGATTGCACACAACCATCATCTGCAAACAGATCATCATCACTTTATAATTACAGCCAGCCAAACATAAATAAAGGTTTTGGTTCATTGATAGCAGTGCCGGAGATTGTTATGAAAACTTCGCCCAATCCTTTTGTAGAAAATACAACCATACAATATCAATTAAAAACCCCCGCACAAATTAATATTTCAGTTTATGATGCACAGGGAATTGAAGTGAAAGTATTGGTTAACAAAACACAGGCTGCAGGCAGTTATACCGAGCGCTTTGATGCTAAGGGCCTGGGTGCAGGTGTGTACTTTATAAAAGTTGCAAAAGATGGAGTTGTTAAGCAAACACTCCGTGTGGTAAAAGGTTAATATAAAAAATCAGAAAAGAGGTTGCAAATACAGTTCAGCATGCGCTGAAAAATGCAACCTCTTTTTTAAAATTCAGTTTTAAATATATTCTTCGAATGCTTAATCGTATTAAAATGAAAAAAAATTACTGGCAAATTATTTTGATGGCATTTTTTGCTTTAGGTGTAAGCTTTGTTGTAATTAAATATAAAAACAAACAACAGGCGGCATATATTTTTATACCACGTAAAGCAAATGTCAATAATGCTGAATGGCTGTCGGCCAAAAAAAATGCAGATAATTTAATGGCTAAAATAAAAGCGAATCCTGCTGATAAAAGATCGGTACTTGCCCTAGCCAATGCCTATATTATGGAATCGAGAATAAGCGGCAATATTGCCTACTATGATAAAGCAGCAATGGAAACTGTGAACAAACTGCTGGCAACTGAACCCAATAATTACGAAGCATTAATGCTGAAATCTTTGCTTCAGTTATCACAACATCATTTTACGGAAGCATTGGCTACAGCAAATACTGCAGTAAGCATAGATTCAAACAGTGCTTTTGTTTATGGCCTGCTGGTTGATGCTAATGTAGAAACGGGAAATTATGATGCAGCACTTTATGCGGCTGATAAGATGGTATCTATAAGGCCCGACTTGCGTTCTTATTCCCGAATTGCTTACCTGCGTGAAATTTATGGAGATTATCCCGGTGCAGTCAGCGCCATGAAACTGGCTGTGCAGGCAGGTATTCCGGCAGAAGAATCAACAGAATGGTGCAGGGTGCAACTTGGCAGGTTGTATGAAAACATGGGTGAAATTGATAAGGCTGCTTTTCAATATAATTTATCATTGGCTGCCAGACCGGGTTATGCTTATGCATTTGCAGGATTGGCACGTATTGCTACTTTTGAAAAAAAATATGACAGTGCTGTTTATTATTATGAGCAGGCTGCCAACGTGATCACTGATCTGGGAATAAAAGAAAACCTTTCTGCAGCTTACAGCAATGCTGGCCAAACTGAAAAAGCAAAAGCATTAAATAGAGAAGTGATTGATGAAATGAATAAAAATACAAAGGCATTACTTGAAGATCCAAACATCGGGCACTATTCAGACAAAGAGCAGGCTTATGTTTACCTGCAAAACAATGATTATGATAAAGCACTGGAGCATGCCATGTCAGAATACAAACGCAGACCGAAAAATATTGAGGTTAATGAAACAATGGCCTGGGTTTATTATAAAAGAAATGAGGTTGGCAAAGCATTGCCTTACCTGGTAGCAGCTTTTGTTACAAACAGTAACAACCCGGTATTATTGTGT
This sequence comes from Chitinophagaceae bacterium, assembly GCA_043748745.1. Taxonomy (GTDB): domain Bacteria; phylum Bacteroidota; class Bacteroidia; order Chitinophagales; family Chitinophagaceae; genus Ferruginibacter. Next base: position 9,348 of record JAYVEQ010000036.1, read on the forward strand.
ACGGCGGGATTGGTCTATGTAAAAACAGGCAATGTAGAAAAAGGGAAAAAATTACTTGGTCTTGGGTTAAAAAATAATCCTGTTATACCGGAGGATTTAAAGCAAGAAAGTATACAGGCCCTGCAACAAATAAATAATTAAATAAAATAAAAAAAGCGAAGTATAAAACTTCGCTTTTGTGCGGCAAAGCGGATTCGAACCGCCACACCCTTTCGGGCGCTACCACCTCAAAGTAGTGCGTCTACCAATTTCGCCATCGCCGCAGTTTTTTTATTAAAGAGATTTGCAAATGTAATTTTTTTTAGTGTTACTATTTATTCAATACTATTCTAAATGTAGTTCCCTTTCCCGGTTCAGAATATTTTACAAACATTTCTCCTTTATGGTACTGTTCAATTATTCTTTTGCACAAAGTTAAACCAAGCCCCCAGCCACGTTTTTTTGTGGTGAAGCCGGGTTTAAAAACTTTGGCTATATTTTGTTTGCTGATGCCTTTGCCGGTATCAGTTACATCTACAATAACCTGGGCGGTTTCATTTTTTATACTGATGCTTAAACTTCCTTTTCCTTCCATGGCATCCAAACCGTTCTTTAATAAATTCTCTATTACCCAGTCAAACAAAGGCCCGTTGATCATGGCTTTTATTTCTGTTTCGCCATAACTGTCAATGCTGAATATAACTTTATCCGGCGATCTTCTTTTGATATAGTTTACCATGCTTTCAACCTGGGCAACAATATCAATTAATTCCAGTTGCGGGGTACTGCCAATTTTTCCAAAACGGTCACTTACCAATTTAAGCCTGTCTATATCTTTACTGATTTCAGGTGCAATCTTTTCCAATCCCGGTGTTTCTTTCAACATCTCCACCCATCCCTGTAAGGATGTTAGTGGTGTACCCAACTGGTGGGCAGTTTCTTTAGCCATGCCGGCCCATACCTGATTTTGGGTTGATTTATTCCTGGTGGAAATAGCAATTAATGTAATGATAATAAACAACGCTACAATAAACAACTGAATAATGGGGTAGTATCTTACCTGTTTTAGTAAAGTTGATTCGCCATAAAAAACCCGGTTGGTTTGCAGTGAATCGTATGGGTTTTTCCATACAATGGGGTCATTTAGTTTTTTAAACTCATAAAGTTTGCCTGTTAAATAAGTTTTATTTGCTGTAATTTTTGTAGAATCCAAGTTACGGTAATCTAGGATACTGTCCTTTTCGGTAACCTGTATCATGGGAATGTCTTTACTGTTTTCCGTCAATACCCGGCTGGCTAAATTTATTTCAGTTGTGTTTGGATTGGCAATATCTTTTGAGGCTTCCACCCACTGTTCAATTTTAATTTTTTCTTCGGCTGCAATTTTTTTTGCCAGGTGATTGGAATAAAAAACAGTTCCCGTTACAATAGCAATTGCAACCAGAGCCAGAACGCTTCGCCAGTTAAATAATGAAGTAAACATTGGGTAAAAATAAGAAATAACTTAAGAGTTAGGAGTTATAAGTTATAAGTTATAAGTATGTTTGCGAATTGCATATTTTGAAGAGATGAAAAAATGATACAACCATCAGTAGCTATTGTGATCTTAAACTGGAATGGGAGGATATTTTTAGAAAAATTCCTGCCTTCAGTCATCGCTTCTGTATATGCCAATAAAAAAATAATTGTTGCTGATAATGCTTCTACCGATGATTCGGTCATCTTTTTGCAACAACAATATTCACAGGTAATAATCATCCAAAACAACAGCAATGAAGGTTTTGCCAAAGGATATAATACGGCATTAAAACAGGTACAGGCTGATTATTATGTTTTATTGAACAGTGATGTTGAAGTTACATCCAACTGGATTGTCCCGGTGATTGAATTGATGGAATCGGACCCTTTGATTGCTGCCTGTCAACCTAAATTATTGGCGTATACTAATAAAGATCATTTTGAATATGCGGGAGCAAGTGGGGGCTGGATCGATAAATTTGGTTATCCTTTTAACAGGGGAAGGGTATTTGATGTTTGTGAAAAGGATACCGGGCAATATGATGATGTGCAACAATGTTTTTGGGCAAGTGGCGCTGCGTTTTTTATGAGGGCATCTGTTTTTCATGAACTGGGTGGATTGGATGAATTCTTTTTTGCCCACCAGGAAGAAATTGATTTTTGCTGGCGTTTGCAATTGGCCGGGTATAAAGTTTTTGTACAACCGGCATCGGTTGTTTACCATGTTGGTGGTGGCACCCTGCCCAAAGGGAATAGCCGTAAAACCTTTCTCAATTTTCGCAATAACCTGATCATGCTAGCTAAAAATCTTTCATTTAACGCAGCCATATGGAAAATTCCTTTTCGCATGATACTTGATGCTGCATCTGCCTGGCGGGGTTTGTTTAGTGGAGATAGCGGATATTATTTTGCCATATGTAAAGCGCATTTTCATTTTATTGGCTGGTTATTAAAGCATCAAGAGCAATCAATTTTTCCAAAAAAGAAAGGCGGGAAGCTAAAGGGATTATACTGTGGTTCGGTTGTTTGGCAACATTTTATCCAAAAGAAAAAAACCTTCTCAGAAATTATTAAGAAGAAATAATTTTTTTTGGCTTGCACGCCTTATTTTTGCACTGCAAACTATAATATAATGAATAAGGAAATTATAGATAATACACATCAGGATTTTACACATAACTGGGTATCCACCTCACGTTTTATCTGGTTTTGCCAGGTATTTTTAGTACTGGCTTTTATATTGGGCGGATGTTATAATTTATATACACACCGCTATAAGGGTAAACCTAAAGTGGAAGTACCATCAAATACTTTGTATAACCCCACTTACAAATAAAATTTTTATAGTTATAGCACAAGCCTTATTTTTGCCCGCCCGGAAGAACCCGTTCGGACGGGCCGTTCGAGAAATAAGTAGAGTTCTTATCATTATTGCGGAAGTAGCTCATTTGGTAGAGCACGACCTTGCCAAGGTCGGGGTGGCCGGTTCGAGCCCGGTCTTCCGCTCAAAAAAAGGTCCCGATTCGTCGGGATTTTTTTTCACTACCACACTCGGGTGGTGGAACTGGTAGACACGCAGGACTTAAAATCCTGTTCGCAGTAATGCGAGTGACGGTTCAATTCCGTTCCCGAGTACGTTTACAGCCGATCTTCAGGGTCGGCTTTTTTATTTGCTATAACAAGGGGTTCTGTTAAGTTCATTGCATTTTTTTGGTCAAAAGGAATATAAATATCAAATGTTGCTCCTTTATTTAATTCGCTTGTT
>JAYVEQ010000037.1:0-12564 GCA_043748745.1 Chitinophagaceae bacterium
AACCTGTTCATATAAGGTTCAGTTTCACGCAGCGGATCAACTATGGCTGCTTCGCCGTTTGAAGTTATGTAATAAGCACCCTGTGCCAGGCAACCGGTATAAATTTGTTCTACGTTCATAATTTTATTTTTAAATCGTATTGTACAAAATTGCTTTTTAGTTTTTAATTTTTTAGTAACAAAAGTTACTTATTTAAAAAAGAATTCTTTAATGATTATATAAAGACCCATGATCAATACAAACCAGCCAAATGCTTTTTTCAGTTTATTGCTATGAATTTTTTTTGCAAATGCTCCCCCAATAAAAATACCTGCTATGGCAATTGCGGAAATGATGATCAGAAATTTCCAGTTAATGGCAATATGCCCGAGATCACCCGTAAAACCTATCAGGGAATTAAGGGCGATAATTAATAAAGATGTTCCCACTGCTTTCTTCATCGGCATTTTTAAAATCAGTACGAGTGCCGGTATAATTAAAAAGCCACCACCTGCGCCTAAAAAACCGGTCGCTAATCCAACTAAAACCCCGTAAACTAAAAGCCTTGCTGTATTATTTGCATTTACATCAGGATTAATATCCGGGTTGGCAGTTTCTTTTCTTCCCCTGATCATGGCAACAGAAGCCATCAACATTAAGATGGCAAACAAAACCATGATAGCAACGGATTGCGTAATTTTAAGATTACCTGAACTGAATATTATATCAGGAATTTCAGGCATGATAAATTTTCTTGTAATAAAAACGGTAGTAATAGAAGACAGGCCAAAAATCAATGCAGTTTTTATACTTACCAACCCCTTCCGGTAATTATTAAAGGCACCAACCAATGATGTGGAACCCACGATAAATAAAGAATAGGAAGTTGCCATTAACGGGTTTATGGCAAATATATAAACCAGTATAGGCACAGTTAAGATAGAGCCCCCGCCACCAATTAAACCCAGCGAAATACCAACCAGTGCTGCCAGCAAATAACCCAAAACCTCCATTGTAATTTATTTAGTGTTGCTGCAAAGATGTGAATATTAAAATAAAACATGTGTTACAATAGTTACAATGAAAATAGAGTTAGAAGAATTTATTGGATTAATAATTTGTGGCCTCGCCAGGAATCGAACCTGGATCTGGAGCTTCGGAAACTCTTATACTATCCATTGTACTACGAGGCCTGCCGGTATATTATCTTCCCAAGTGTGTAAAATTACTCCCGAAAATTTTTACGGCAATAGCCAGCAATATTACACCAAAAAATTTTCTGATCACGGTCATTCCATTAGGTCCTAATACTTTCTCAATCCACTTTAAAGATTTAAGCACTAAATAGATGACCAGGCAGTTGATGAGAATACCAATAAAAATATTTACATCAAAATAATTGGCTTTTAAACTCATGATGGTAGTAAGTGTTCCCGAACCAGCTATTAATGGAAAAGCAATGGGAACAACACTGCCGCTTTTTGGATTTCCATCCTGCTTAAAAAATTCAATCCCCAATACCATTTCTAATCCGATAATAAAAATCACAATACTCCCGGCTACAGCAAATGATTGAACATTTAATCCCAATACATGTAAGAACTGCTGACCTATAAACAGGAACAAGATCATTAATGCGCCGGATGCAAGGGTAGCCTGCAGGGAACGGATCTCCCCTCCCATCTTATTTCGCAGCGAAGCTAATACCGGGATATTGCCCACCATATCAATTACAGCAAATAAGGTAATTGAAACAGTAATAATTTCATTTATGGAAATAGTGCCCAGGTTCATTGGTATGCTGTTTACTTATACAAAGATAACCTGCAAAAAACAAAGTTGGCATGGACTATTTTTTAAAAATGAATTTTTCTTTAAAATGTACAAACTCCTTTTGCAGTCTGATCAAACAATTTATACAAAGACATTCATCATACTTTGTTTCAATATATGCCCTTTCTTCAGCAGATATCTGAATTTTGCTGCATTGGCACTGCATGATGCTACCTGCCTTGCACTCAAATACCAGATTACATTTTGGGCAGTTTTTTTCTTCGTGTTTATTCATTTTTTAAAAGTTCAAACTAACGCCTGCCATAAAATTAAACCAGCGGCTGTTATAACCTCTCACTTCTGAATATTTTTCGTCGGTGATATTTTTAAAGTCGACAAATGTTTTTATATTTTTTGTGAAGCTGTATGTTGAGTATAAATTCCAGGCATAATAAGCCGGCATTTCAATAGGAGCTCTGTTATAAACAGGTTCATAACGTTTTCCGATGCTCTGAACACCAATGTTCATATTCCAGTTTTTGCAAAGTTCAATGCCCACATTTAAATTAATGGTTTGCCCTGGTCTGCGATACAGGTTAAAGAATGACGTGTCTTTTGTTCCGGTTTTTGTTTCTGTTTTTCCATCAAGATTCACATAATTGGCAGTAAGGGTTACTTTGCCAAAATCAATACTGGCTTCCAGTTCAAGCCCCTTATCTTTTTGCCTGTCGGCATTGATATAATAGCTGGCATAAGTTGGGGCACCGGCACTGTAAAAAACAATATTATCTTTTATACTTCTGCTGAAATAAACTGCACGCAGGTTAATATTATCCTGGTAATATTGAACACCACCTTCTATACTTAGCGATTTTTCCGGTTTTAATTCCACTGTTGGGTTACGGTATTCGGAATATACCTGGTATAATGACGGTGCTTTAAACCCCGAGCTGATATTGCCGAATATTTTTATTGAATTATTAATTACATAAGAAGGATTAAAAGAAAAAGTAAACACGTTGCCGTATTTATTAAAATTATTATAACGGCTGCCTATTTCTAAATTAAACCCCGCCATATTTTTTACAACCAACGATGCATAAACACCAAACTGGTTTACTTTGGCACTGTCGGCGCTTAATGGCGTTGAGCTATACGGACCATATGCACTTACAGAAAAATAGTTTTGATCAGTAAGTTGATTCCGGTAATCGGCACCAACCAGTACATCAATTTTTTTTGTAACAGCAAAATTGCTGTACAATTCTGCAAAATGAGATTTACCTGTATACTCACCTTTGCTGTAATATGAAAATCCACCACGGCTGGCCGAATCATCCAGGTAAGTTCGTTTTGTTGTATTATAATTATAATTGAAATGCAATATGCTTTTACCCGCAGTATAATCAGCACCAAACCCAATTAATGAATTTTTATTTTTAATGGTATAATCTGCATCGTCTTTAAATGGCCCTGCATCTGCATCGGTTTTATAATTGCTGAACTGTGTGTTTGCACGGATTGAAAACTTGGCATTTATTTTCTGGCTGATGTTGGCACGAAAAACATTTTCATCCATACCGTCTTTATCAAAATTACCGGTACCCGTTTGATCCTGTGCAGTTGAAAACCCTTTACTGTATAATTTACTGTACTGCACATTGTAGTTCGTGTTTTTTACAGTTCCGTTTAAACCAACAGAACCTTTAAAAGTATTATAACTTCCTCCCGCAAGGTTTGCCGTAGCATTTATTTTTTTTGTTCCACCTTTTTTGCTGATGATATTAATAACTGCAGCCATCGCATCACTGCCATACAAAGTAGATTGGCTGCCTTTTAAAATTTCAATCCGCTCTATCTGGTCAACACTGATCAGGTTCAGATCAAATGCCCCGCTGATGCCTGATGCGTCGTAAACCGGAATGCCATCGAGCAATATCAAGGTCTTGCCTGCAGCGGCGCCACGTACATACACATCCTGATTTGTACCCAAAACATTACTGCTGCCGTTTACAATAATACCCGTTTGTGTGTTCAATACTTCGGTTAAAGATTTACCGCTGTTGCGCTGCAATTGCTGCTGATCAATTACGGTAACTACTTTACCGGTCAGCGATTGTTTGATGGGAAATTTTGTTGCAGTAATTACAACTTCATCTAAATTTTTTGTACTGTCCTTTTGTGCGTACACCTGACTGCTGAATAATACAGCAGCCGCAATAAAAATTTTCTTTTTCATTTTTTGAAAAGATTTTTTTGTGACTGCTTTCGAGAAAATAATAAAAGAAAGAAATATAAATGCTTTGCAGCTTTTACACCCCATGCCTTTCACCCGAAAGCTTTGAATGATTGTTAATGAATCAGGCAGGTCTTCTGGCTTACGATACATTTTCAAAACCTTCCCGTTAAAGTAACAGTGGTTATGAAGATTGAAATGCTCCTTAAAGCCCCTTCAGGGGTTTGGGGTATCGCTTACAGCTACGGGGATAGCGCCGGATTTTGACCGGCTTCCCTTTTAATTCCGATTTGACATCGAAAACCAAATCCGCTGCAAATGTAGGGAGTTTAAAATTTCTATTTAAAAAAATAAATTGCCTTTTTATTTCTGCTTTGTAAAATATATCTATCTTTTACTCATGAATAAGAGTACACAAAAACTGAATCTTTTTTCCCTTACGATGATTGTGATTGGATTTGTGATTGGTATGGGAATTTTCAGAACAGCGGCAACCAGCGCCAAAGATGCCATTTCTCCGGCTGTTTATTTCAGCGCCTGGGCCATTGGTGGCTTAGTGGCTTTGTGCGGTGCACTTACTTATGCCGAAATCGGCAGCCGCTATCCTGTTACGGGCGGTTATTACAAGGTTTTTGCTAAAGCCTATCACCCCAGTATTGCATTTGCTATTAATTGTATCATACTGGTAAGCAATGCTGCCAGTATAAGTGGGGTGGCACTGATTGGCAGTGGTTATTTACTAAAATTATTTCCGGGCAGCTGGACAGATATTGATAAAGCGCTTATAAGCTCTGCAGCTATCATTGTTTTTTATATCATTAATTTAAAAGGATTAAAAACCAGTTCTACGGCACAGAATATTTTGATGATGATAAAAATTACAATGGTGATCGTTTTAATTTCAGCATTATTTTTTCCGGATAAATACGCCGTTAACGATGCCGCAAAAGCTGCTGCTGCACCCGAACAGGCCTCTACCTGGATTGATTGGGTTAAAAGCCTTGGTATAAGTTTGATCGCCGTTTCCTTTACCTATGGCGGTTATCAGCAAACCATTAATCTGGGCAATGATGTACAAAATCCTTCAAAAAATATACCCAGGGGTATTTTTATCGGTATCCTTATTATCATCGGTTTATACATGTTGGTTAACCTCAGTTATTTTAACGTGGTTGGTTTTAACCAGATGAAAGGCGAAAGGGAAATTGCCTACCTGGTTATTGACAGGATTTTTGGAACCGGTGGTGCGTCTGTATTTTCTGCCTTCCTTTTTTTAGGTGTGCTGGCCTATGTAAATGGCTCCCTGCTGAGTAACCCCCGTGTAATGTATGCCATGGGAGAGGATGGGAGTTTACCAAAAATATTTGCCCGTTACAATAAGCAATCAAACGTAACTACTTTTTCACTCACTGTTTTTTCAGCGCTATGCATCATCATCCTTTACTTTTCGCAGGAGTTTGAAAAGATATTAACCTTCACCATTTTTCTGGATAGTTTTGGAATGATATTAAGTTCGGCCACCATTTTCTGGTTTCGTAAAAAAACAAAACACCTGGATGATACAGGCATTTATAAAATGAAATTTTTTCCACTGATGCCTGTAATTTTTATTCTGGCTTACCTGTTTGTTGCCGGCAGTATAACCATGGCCGACCCAATGGCTGCATTAACCGGTATAGCCGTATTGGCGGTATTTACTTTGCTTTATTTTGTGTTATACAAAATGAAAAATAAAATTTCAGCACCAGAAAATTAAAATAAAATGGATATCTCTTATATATTAAATGAGTTTGCCGAAGAACGGGAAAATTATTTTAATGCCGTTTCTCCACCCATCATGCAAACCAGCAATTTTATTTTTAATACGGTGGCTGAAATGCGCAATGCCTTTGCTGATGAATACTCCACGTATTTATACAGCAGGGGCAAAAACCCAACTGTAGATATTTTAAGAAAGAAATTAGCTGCACTGGATGCTGCAGAAGATTGTCTTGTCTTTAACAGTGGTGCAGCTGCCATCTTTGCTGCAGTACTGGCCAATGTAAAAGCTGGCGATCATATTGTGTCGGTAGACAAGCCTTACACCTGGGCACAAAAAATGTTTGATAATATTTTACCAAGATTTGGTGTCAGTACCAGTTATATTGATGGAACACAAATTGAAAATTTTGAAAGAGCTATTTTACCAAATACCACTGTTATTTATTTAGAAAGCCCCAATAGCTGGGATTACGCTATACAGGATTTAAAAACTATTGCCGAGCTGGCCAAAGCAGAAAATATTATTACCATCATTGACAACAGCTATTGTACTCCTTTGTATCAAAAACCCATTGAAATGGGAATTGACCTTTCGATGCAGACTGCCACCAAATACATCAGCGGCCACAGTGATACGTTGGGTGGTGTTTTGAGTGGCAGTGAAGCCATGATGAAAAGGATTTTTAACAGTGAGTTTATGACCATCGGCAGTGGCATTTCTCCCTTTAATGCATGGCTGCTGATAAGAGGTTTAAGAACCCTGCCTGCAAGGCTTGACCGGATCACAGCATCCACAAAAAAAGTAGTTGACTACTTAAAACAACATCCCAGAGTCGAGTCTGTTCTTTTCCCTTTTGACGAAACTTTTCCGCAATATGCATTAGCCAAACAGCAAATGAAAGGAGCCTGTGGGTTACTTACATTTATTATAAAAGCCGGGCACATTCAGCAGATAGAAAAATTCTGTGAAGACCTCCAGCATATTTTTATGGCAGTAAGCTGGGGCGGGCACGAAAGCCTCATCATACCCAAATGCTCTTCCATTCAACCCGGCGAATTTAATGCCGCAAATAAACAACACCGCATGTTAAGGCTTTATGTGGGACTTGAAGAGGCGGATTATATAATTAATGACCTTGATCAGGCTTTTGAAAAAATAAATTGACTGTTTTTACCGTCTGTATAATTGTTCTAAGCAGATTAATTACAGATGGTATATTTTTGTTGCATGCCTTATAAATTTTATGCCTTTTTAGCTTTTTCATTGATCACAGGAACAGCTAAAGCTCAGGAAAAATGGAATTTGCTCAAATGTGTGGAGTATGCCATGGCCAATAATATTTCGATTAAGCAGATTGACCTGCAGAGCAAAACAGCGGCCCTGCAATACAAACAGAGCAAACTTGGTCAATTACCTAATTTAAGTTTCAGCGGCAGCTCCGGTTATAACAGCGGCCGTAACCAGGATCCTACTTCCTTCAGCCTGATAACGCAAAGTTATTTATCGGCCAATATGCAATTACAAAGCAGCGCTGAAATTTTTAACTGGTTCAGCAAGCGCAATACCATTGCTGCCAACCAATGGGAACTGGAAGCAGCTAAAGCAAACACCGATAAATTAAAAAATGATATTGCCCTTACGGTTGCCAATGCCTATCTGCAAATTTTGCTGGCCATGGAACAGGAAAAAATTGCGGGTGTACAACTGCAGCAGTCACAGGCACAATTAAGTAATACCCGTAAAATAGTAGATGCCGGGGCACTTCCGGAATTGAATGCAGCAGAACTGGAAGCGCAGGTAGCAAGGGACAGTTCAACCTTGATTTCTGCTAAAGGAAATGTTTCACAAAGTTTATTAAACTTAAAGTCTTATATGTCGATTGATGCTGCAGCTCCTTTTCAAATAGAAACTCCACCTGTTGATAAAATACCGGTAGAAAAAATTGCTGACTTACAGCCTGAGGCTGTTTATACTTTGGCTATGGCCAATATGCCGCAGCAACGTGGAAATGATTTCAGGATAAAAGCAGCACAAAAAACAGCAGCAGCGGCAAAGGGAAATTTGTATCCAACTATTTCGGTTTATGGAAATCTGGGAAGCGGATTTAACAGCCGGGCACAGGAAATTACAGGCTCAACAAAATATAATGCTCCTTTGGGTACGGTAAAAGTAAATGGTACCGACTATGATGTTTTTCCATTACAACCTTTTACCAGCTATAGTTATAGTAAGACCACTTTCTTTCCACAGATAAACAATAATTTCCGGCAGTCAATAGGTTTAAGTTTAAGTGTTCCGATTTTTAACGGTTATATTACCCGTACAAATTACGAAAGGAGTAAGATCAGCATCCAAAACCAACAACTGCAGAAAGAACTGGATGACCAGAAATTGAAACAGGATATTTACCAGGCTTATAATGCTGCCATGGTAGCTTTAGAAAAATATAATGCCGGTATAAAAAGTGTGGAAACAGCTGAACGAACCTATAGCTTCGCTCAAAAAAGATTTGATGTTGGTATGATGTCAACCTTTGAATTAATAACCAACCAGAATAACCTGTTCAGGGCAAAACTGGAGAATGCATTAAATCATTTTGATTATGTTTTTAAAATGAAAGTGCTTGAGTTTTATAAAGGGCAGGGATTAAAACTTTAACCCCCTCTGCCCCTTAAAGGGGAAACTGGGAGTAAAATTATTTGAGGTTTTTTATGAAACTGAAGAGTGGCTGCAAATTAAAGACGCTGAATAAAGATGAAAAAGTAAAAGTGAGTGACACAACGATGTTGAAGAATGATTAACTGCCCGTAACCAAAAAAACTACAAACTGTAAACTGATTTTATATGAGTAAGAAGCTAAAATGGATACTGATAAGCCTTGGAATATTGATTGTATTGCTGTTGGTACTTTCCAAAATGGGTATTTTTGGAAAAGATGAAGGCTTAAAGGTAACTTCAGAAAAAGTTCAGAAACGAACTATAACTGAAATTGTAAATGCCAGTGGAAAAATTTACCCCGAGATAGAAGTAAAAGTAAGCCCCGACATCAGTGGAGAAATAACCGAGTTAACGGTACAGGAAGGAGACTCTGTAAAAAAGGGACAGGTGCTGGCCCGTATTTATGCCGACATTTATAATATCCAACGCAACCAGGCGGCCAGTGGTGTTGCACAAAGCCAGGCCATGGTTGCCAATTCGCAGGCAGCTATTGATGCATTAAAAGCGCAACAGGAACAGGCACAGCGAACCTTCGATATGCAAAAGAAATTATTTGATGATAAAGTGATAAGCCGGAATGAATTTAATATTGCAGAGGCTAATTTAAGAAGCAGCAAAGCCAATTACAATGCTGCATTACAGGGTATACGTGGCGGACAGGCCAGTGTACAAAGTGCAAGAGCCAGCCTGGAAAAAGCTAATAAAGACCTGAGCAGAACCGCAGTCATTGCTCCTATGGATGGTGTAGTAAGTTTACTGAATGTAAAAAAAGGAGAACGTGTTGTTGGAAGTAATTTAATGAGCGGAACTGAAATACTACGGATCGCTGATATGGCTAAAATTGAAGTACGGGTTGATGTTGGTGAAAATGATGTACCTAAAGTAAAACTGGGTGACAGTGCTATAGTAGAAGTTGATGCTTACAGCGACAGGAAATTCAAAGGTATTGTTACACAAATTGCCAGCAGCAATAATGGCGCTGCATCGCAAAGTGCTTTGGCAAATACGTCAAACGATGTAACACAATACAAAGTATATATCCGTTTACTCCCCGAAAGCTATATGAAGCTGATCGGCAAAGGTTCTTTTCCTTTTCGCCCGGGAATGAGTGCCAGTGCAGATATACAAACCAAGACCCATGTTAATGTATTGAGCGTTCCCATTAATGCAGTAACTACCCGTGATAAAAATGACAGTACAAAAACAGAGATAAAGAAAACAGATGAAACGAATCTAAAACCACCAGCTACATTAATTGATGACCTGGAAGTGGTTGTTTTTGTTATTGACGCAGCAGGAAAAGTAAGCAAGGTAAAAGTTAAGACAGATATACAGGACATCAACAATATTGAAATAACTGAAGGACTAAAAGAAGGACAGGAGGTAGTAACGGGCCCTTATGATGTAGTTAGTAAAACACTGAAAGTGGGTAAAAAAGTAAAAGTGGTAGATAAGAAGGATCTGTTTGAGAAAAAGTAAGTTGATCTAATTAATAAATAAAAATGCCGCTTAATTAAGCGGCATTTTTTATTGGAAAATTTTTTCAGCAATGGCAACACTTTCGGGTTTACCTACATCAACTAATTTATCTCCGCTATGGTCGTAACCCAGGATGAGATTATCTTTAGCCAGGTCAAGATAGGTTTCGGTTAAAGAAAATTTACCGGCTTGTTTTATTAAAGAAAAAACTTCGGGTTGAAAAACAACAACGCAGCTGTAGGCTTTCTGAACCAGGTTGGGTTTGTTTACGGAGATCTTTTCTTCATTCGTTTTTATATTTCTCCATCCGCACAGGCGATCATTTTCATCAAATAAAAAATACCGGGAAGTTTGCCTGTTGGTAACACCAAAAGAAATTAATGGTTTATGTTGTTGGTGAAATGCAAACAGGTTGTTCAGATTTAAATCAGTGAGAATATCTACATTGAGTGTCACGAAAGGTTCACTGCTTTCCAGTAATGGCCTGGCTTTTAGTAAACCACCGCCTGTTTCCAAAACCTCTTTAGTTTCATCACTTACAATAACATTACTGCCCCATCCTTTATTTTTTTGTAAAGCTTCAATGATCTGCTCGGCAAAATGATGAACGTTTACAACAACATCTGTAATGCCGTATTTCTGTAAATATTCAATATTGCGTTGCAATAAAGATTTGCCATTGGCCAATGCCAATGCTTTTGGATGAGCATCTGTCCACGGTTTAAAACGTGTACCTAAACCGGCAGCAAAGATCATGGCACGCATTTGTGTTAATTTTTAATTTCCTGAATATTTTGTTCCATATGATTCAATTCTATCTTAACGCCAAACTTATTTCTTAAATGCCGTACTACCGCATCGGCTGCATATACACTGCGGTGCTGGCCGCCGGTGCAGCCAAAGTTGATCATTAAACTTTCAAAGCCCCTTTTAATATAATCTTCCACGGCAATGTCAACTATATTGTAAACATTATTTAAGAATTCAGGCATTTGGGTTTGCTGTTCTAAAAAATCCTTCACAGCTTTGTCTCTTCCCGTTTGCTGTTTAAACTCTTCTATCCTGCCCGGATTTAAAATACCCCGGCAATCAAAAACAAAACCACCGCCGTTTATTGTTTCATCTTTGGGGTAACCGGTTTTTAAATACGAGAAACTGTTCACCTTCACCAGTAAGGGTGTTTCGGCAGTTGCTTTTATGGGTGTAAACTCCTTTATCACTTCATCGCTGATGCATATCTCCAATACTTTTTTAAATTCAGGGACTGCTATGCCTACATTTTGGTTATTGACAAACCATTTTAAATTTTGCAATGCCAGTGGAATGCTGGTTAAAAAATGTGCTTTACGTTCAAACAAACCACGGAAACCATATGCACCAAGTACCTGTAATAAACGGATAAGAACATAACCATTATACTGGCTGCGGAAGGTATCTTTATCAATTGGTTCTTCTATAATTCTTTCAAAAGCATCCATATAATCTTCCAGCAGGTGCTGTTTCCAGTCATCAGGTAAGTTTGCCCTGGCCTGCCATAGTAAAGAAGCCACATCATATTGTGGTGCGCCTTTCATGCCGCCCTGGTAATCTATAAAATGGATGCTGCCATCAGGCTTTACCATAATGTTGCGGCTCTGAAAATCACGGAACATAAAATATTTATACTCGGTATGACTCAGATAATTGCTCAATGCCTCAAAATCATCTAATAGTTTTTGTTTATCATAAGGGCGGCGTAAAGCATCTAAAAAATAATATTTAAAATACAGCAGATCGGCCATGATGGCCTGTTTACCAAAAGCTGTATTGGTGAGACATTTTTTATAATCCAGTCCTTCGTGGCCTTTTACCTGCAGAAGTACCAATTGTTGTAAACTTTTTTTATACAGATCGTAAACCTCGGCTGTAAAACCATTTTCTTCCAGTTTATTCAGCAAGGAAACATCGCCAAAATCTTCCTGTATGTAAATATTTTTATCGGCATTGATGCAGAATATTTCCGGTGTAGCTAATTGTTTTTTCTTAAAATGTTTGGAGAAATAAATAAAGCTTTCATTTTCTTTTAAGTTAGCGCCGTATGTGGCAATAAAAGTTTTATCTGTTGCATGAATACGAAAATAATGGCGTTCGCTGCCGGCTTGTGGCAGTTTATCAATATCGGTAATTGCCGCATTGCTGTATTGCTGAAATAATTGCACAATCTCTTCTCTTACCGTTTGCATGGAGTTGTTATTGACGGTAAAAATAGAATATTATACAGATATAATTTTAAAACAACTTCCCCTGCTGCCCCGGCCTTTTAAACAACTTTGTATTCAAACTCCACTCCTCTGCATTCATATGATACAGCTTGCCATATTTTTTATATGTCTGCGCCACCATGTCTGCTATACTTCCTTCGCCACGCATGCGTACGCCCCAACGTGTGTCGTTCACTTTTCCGTCGTGGCTTTGCTCAATTAAATGCCAGACCTTATCGGCGTGGTTGGGAAAATTTTTATACAGCCAGTCGTGAAATCAAAATTTAATGGCGCCATTTAAACGGATAAAAGTATAGGCCGTAAATGTTGCACCATTGTCAGCTGCCGCTTTCATAATGCGCTGCATCTCGTGTTCA
>JAYVEQ010000038.1:0-89544 GCA_043748745.1 Chitinophagaceae bacterium
TGTAAAAAAGAAACTTTTACCGGGCATATTATCCCTCATTTTATAGCCCAAATACATACCGATGATCATTATTAAACTAAAAAGGAGTGGAAACCAAACCTGTATCTTTTTATTATTCATTTGGCGAAGGTAATTTTTTTATTTACCACAGAAACACCGGAGCACAGAATAAAACTAAACTCCTAAAACTCTAAACCAAAAAAACCTTAACTTCAAACCAAATAAAATCTTTAAATGTCTATAAAACTAATTGCTGATAGTGGTTCTACTAAAACGGAATGGTGTTTAATAAACGGGAAATCCAGTAAGACCTTTTATACCCAGGGACTGAGTCCATATTTTCTATCTGCTGAACAGATTGAATATATTATTGGAGAAGAACTCAAATACAAGCTTAAAAAAACCGAACCTGAAGAAATATTCTTTTATGGTACAGGTTGCAGCAATGCCGTTAATGTGAAACTGGTAAAAAAAGCCATTGAAAAAGTATTTACCGGTGCAAAGGTAGCTGTTGATCATGACCTGATGGGAGCCGCCAAGGCGTTATGCGGACATGAGAAAGGGGTTGCCTGTATTTTAGGCACAGGATCAAACTCCTGTTATTATAACGGTAAAAGAATAATAAAGAACAGCCCCGGGCTGGGGTATGTTTTAGGGGATGAAGGTAGTGGCGCTTACCTGGGCAGGAAAGTAATTCAATATTTTTTATACAAAACATTTGACGGAGATCTGATGGATCGTTTTATGGTAAAATATAATACCAACAGTGACGAAATACTTACTGCAGTTTATAAGAAACCATTACCCAACAGGTACCTGGCATCGTTTGCAGTTTTTTTAGCTGAAAACCGGGGGCATTATATGATTGAAAATATTATTGAGGATGGGTTTAATGATTTCTTCTTTAATCATATTTATAAATACCGGGAGAGCTGGACAATGCCCATTCATTTCACCGGCAGTGTGGCATATGGCTTTAAAGATGTTTTAAAAGATATGTGCAGTTCCTACGAATTGCAATTAGGTAAAGTAATTAAAAAACCAATGGAAGGATTGGTAAAATTTCACCGGTAAATATTTATGGCATTTAAACAAATAACAGAATCAGAATCAAATTACAGGCACCTGGAAAAGATGCAGGTGTCAGAAATTTTAGCGGATATCAATAAAGAAGATAAAACAGTACCTGCAGCCATTGAAAAAGTTATACCGCAAATAGAACAGTTGGTAAATGTAATTATAGATAAAATGTTGATGGGTGGAAGACTGTTTTATATAGGAGCCGGTACCAGTGGCCGGCTGGGAATAATTGATGCCAGTGAATGTCCGCCTACATATGGTGTGCCCTACGGTTTGGTAATTGGTATTATAGCCGGGGGAAATAAAGCAATTACCGAAGCTGTGGAATTTGCTGAAGATGACCAGGAACAGGGATGGAATGATCTGACAGAACATGATATAAATGAAAAAGATGTTGTGATTGGAATTGCTGCAAGTGGTACAACACCTTACGTAATAGGGGCTCTTAATAAATGCAGAGAAAATAATATTACAACCGGAAGCATCAGCTGTAATCCCGATGCACCTATTAGTAAAGCTGCTGATTATCCAATTGAAGTAATTGTGGGTCCGGAATTTGTTACCGGAAGTACCCGTATGAAAAGTGGAACAGCTCAAAAACTGATCCTGAATATGATCTCCACTTCGGTAATGATACAGTTAGGCAGGGTAGAGGATAACAAAATGGTGAATATGCAGTTAACCAATGATAAACTGGTTGACAGGGGTGTTAAAATGCTGATGGAAAAGATCAACTCAACTGACTATGAAGCTGCCAAAGCACTTTTATTAAAAACCGGAAGTGTAAAAAGCGCCATAAAAAACCACCACTCATAAAAAAATATTTGATTATTTATGCAATTTCACTAATTTACGTATCATAATAAATAACTAAAAAACTCCTCTTATGAATCTTAAATTTTTACTATCATCATCTTTTATTGTTTTAAGCCTTTCCGTTGCGGCACAGGATGCCAACAGCAGTTTTGCTATTACAGGAAAAGGAACTGGAGATTTTAATTGGGTTAATATCCGCCAGGTAAATATCAAAACTGGTCTTTTAGAAAGAACGGTTTATGATAATACTGTTAACCCTGCAATGACGAGTGCCTTTTCGCAAAGCAGCAATAACACAACATTGGCCCCCGTAATGGGTTATGGTGTTGCAGCAGCAGCTTACGATAAAACACATAACCGTTTATATTTTACCCAGATGCATTATGGCGAATTAAGTTATTTAGATCTGAATAAAAAAGAACCTGTTTTTAATTTTATGGGTCCACTCATCCCACGTGCTGCCGGTGCATTTTTATCAGAAGAAAGCCATATTACAAGAATGGTAATTGCTGCCGATGGTAATGGTTATGGAATTACAAACGATGGTAATCACCTGATCCGCTTTACAACCGGTAAAAAAGTTACTATAACCGACCTTGGCAACCTGGTAGATGCGGAAAGTAATAGAGGGATCTCGGTACACAATAAATGTACAAGCTGGGGTGGCGATATGATTGCCGATGCATACAACAAGTTGTATATCATTTCTGCAAATCACAATATTTTTACAGTAGATGTTGATACCCGTATTGCAACCCATATTGGCGCCATTACAGGATTACCTGCAACATACAGCACCAATGGAGCTGCTGTAGATGGCGATGGCGCAGTTGTTGTAAGCAGTGCCAACACTTTTGAAGGTTATTATAAGTTTAAACTGAATGACCTGGCAGCAGTTAAAATTGAAGGATCAGATAAAACCTACAATGCTTCTGACCTGGCCAATGGAAACCTGCTATTGCAAAAGGAATCAGATGCTGCCAAAAATTTTGGGGCTGCTGACTTTAAACCTGTAATTCCGGTCATTACCAACGATGCTCATATTTATCCAAATCCTGTAACAGCAAATGAGTTTAAGGTTTATTTTGACGGACAACAGTCGGGTAAATATAATATCACTATTACTGATCTTACCGGTAAAGCAATCATGAACAGGGTGGTAACGGTTAATGCTAAAATACAGGTAGAAACAGTTCCTTTAAACAGAAATTTTGCTAAAGGCATGTACATGGTTAAAGTAACTGATGCCAGCAACAAATTTATTTTTACAGAAAGAATTGTGGTACAATAAAAATATTACGGTTATTAAGTCTGGGGGTTGTCATTTTTTGACAACCCCTTTTTTTATCTTCTTTCAACAGAATTATTTTATTTGATTCAATTACCGGAAATTTGCAGGTAAGAATTGTATTAAAGATTTTACTTGCAGGATATAGAACCATATTACAACTGGCGTTATTTATATACAGCCGAAGAAGATAAATTGTCACCTTTTTACCGCAGAACCTATAGTGAATTTGAATTCTCAAATACTATTTACAATTATTACATTCATCCGCAATGGGATGATTTTGGTTCCCGAACACTTTACATGAAAATTTTGTTTACTGATTATGAACAGCATTTTGTGATCATTGAATTGCTGGGCGAATGGAATGATGCCATTGAGAATGATATTATGACTTTGCGGCGGGATATAACGGATATCCAGTTCAGCCATGGGGTTACAAAATTTATAATCATAGCCGAAAATGTGTTTAACTTCCACAGCAGTGATGACAGTTATTACGAAGAATGGCGTGAACAACTGGAAGATACAGGCGGATGGGTTGTAATTGTAGATATGCCGGTACAAAGTCAATATGATTTTAAACAGGCCAGGTTAACCAATTATGTTGAACTAATTGATTTTCCACAATGGCGTACATTAAAACCTGAAATAGTTTTTCAGCAAATTGATGATATGCAGATGAAAAGAC
Source organism: Chitinophagaceae bacterium (assembly GCA_043748745.1). GTDB lineage: Bacteria > Bacteroidota > Bacteroidia > Chitinophagales > Chitinophagaceae > Ferruginibacter. The sequence continues at coordinate 3,876 of JAYVEQ010000038.1, forward strand.
TTAATGGATCTGATTGACTTTAAGAATGATCAATATCATATATTTTTACTTTAAAAATTTTTAAATGAGATTGTTTTTGCCCCGGCCTGTCGTATTTTTGTAATCCAAATAAAACTCTAACTATTTCAATATGACCTGGAAACATTTTTTCACATCTTCAATCGGAAAGAAATTAATAATGGGCCTTACGGGTCTTTTTTTAATCACATTCCTGATTGTACACGTTGGGGTAAACTCCTGCATTTTTGTTAATGATGGTGGCGAAACATTTAATACCGCCGCTCATTTTATGAGTCATAACTGGCTGATACGGATTATGGAAATTGGATTATTTGCCGGCCTCATTCTTCATATTGTTCAGGGGTTGTTATTATGGAAACAAAATAGTGCCGCAAGGCCCGTAAAATACTCCGTTAATGCAGCAAATAAAAACAGCAAATGGTATAGCCGTTCTATGGGCTTATTGGGTACATTGCTTTTATTCTTTTTAATAATCCATATTTCAAAGTTCTTTATTAGTACTAAAATAGCATTGTATGGCGATGGAGGAGCTAACGATGCCAGCTATAATCTTTTTAATGAAATGAAAGAAGAGTTTCAAACCTGGTGGGTGGTTGTCATTTATGTTTTGGGTGTTACATCATTGTTCTGGCATTTGCTGCATGGTTTTCAAAGTGCCTTTCAAACATTTGGTATAAATCATAAAAGGTATACACCCATTATTAAAACAATTGGCATAGGTTACTCAATTATCGTTTGCATATTATTTGCTTTAATGCCTGTTGCATTTTATTTAGGTTGGATCAATTAACTGATAACAAATAACTAATCAACTATCACAATGTCTTTAGATTCTAAAATACCACAAGGCGAAATGGATAATAAATGGACCGATTATAAGGGCCATGTAAAACTCGTTAATCCTGCCAACAAGCGTAAACTGGAAATTATTGTTGTAGGTACCGGTTTGGCCGGAGCCTCTGCAGCAGCATCTTTAGGTGAGATGGGTTATAAAGTAAAAGCATTTTGTTTTCAGGATAGTCCACGCCGGGCGCATAGCATTGCGGCACAGGGTGGTATTAATGCCGCAAAAAATTACCAGAACGATGGCGATTCGGTTTTCCGTTTATTTTATGATACTGTTAAAGGCGGAGATTACCGGGCAAGAGAAGCTAACGTTCATCGCCTGGCCGAAGTTAGTACGGCAATCATTGACCAATGTGTAGCTCAGGGCGTTCCTTTTGCAAGAGAATACGGTGGCCTATTAAGCAACCGTAGTTTTGGTGGCACACAGGTGCAGCGTACATTTTATGCAGCCGGACAAACCGGGCAGCAATTATTATTAGGTGCATACAGTGCTTTGGAAAGACAGGTGGCGTTGGGTAATGTAACTATGTACAGCCGTCATGAAATGCTGGACATTGTAAAGATTGATGGCAAGGCAAGAGGTGTTATTGCCAGGGATTTGGTTAACGGAAATTTAGAAAGACACTTTGGACACGCCGTTTTGCTATGCACCGGAGGATACGGCAACGTATTTTATTTAAGCACCAATGCCATGGGCAGTAATGTTACAGCAATATGGAAAGCGCACAAACAGGGCGCTTTGTTTGGTAACCCATGCTTTACACAAATTCATCCAACCTGTATCCCGGTTAGTGGCGATTATCAAAGTAAATTAACCTTGATGAGCGAAAGCTTACGCAACGACGGAAGAATTTGGGTTCCTAAACAAAAAAACGATAACCGCAAGGCAGTTGATATACCTGAAGAAGAAAGAGATTATTATTTAGAACGTCGTTATCCGGCTTTTGGAAACCTGGTACCACGTGATGTGGCATCCAGAGCTGCAAAAGAAAGATGTGATGAAGGTTATGGCGTAGGTACAACAAAGCTGGCTGTTTATCTCGATTTTAAAGATGCCATAGTTCGCTATGGTAAAATTGAAGCCGGTAAAACAGGAAATGAAAACGCAGAAGATCACTCGATAATTCAACTGGGTAAGGCTGTTGTTGAAGAAAAGTACGGTAACCTGTTTGAGATGTATGAAAAGATAACCGGAGAAAACCCTTATGAAATGCCCATGCGTATTTATCCTGCGGTGCATTACACCATGGGTGGTTTATGGGTTGACTATGAATTAAAAACTACAGTAGATGGTTTATATTGTTTAGGAGAAGCAAACTTCAGCGATCATGGTGCAAACAGGCTTGGTGCCAGTGCGCTGATGCAGGGATTGGCTGATGGCTATTTTGTAATTCCATACACTTTGGGTAATTACCTGGCAGATGATATTCGTACTGTATCAATTCCAACCAATCATCCTGCTTTTGAAGAAGCAGAAAAAAAAGTAAGTGATCGTATCAATACGTTGATGAGTATTAAAGGAAATCAAACCGTAGAAAGTTTTCACAAGCGTTTGGGGAAAATTATGTGGGATAAATGTGGTATGGCCCGCAATGCAGATGGCTTGCAACAGGCCATTACCCAAATACAGGCATTGAAAAAAGAATTCTGGAGTGATGTAAAGATTCCCGGCGATATTAACGAAATGAATCCTGAGCTGGATAAAGCCGGCAGGGTTGCAGATTTTATAGAGCTGGGTGAGTTAATGTGTAAGGATGCATTGAATAGGAATGAAAGCTGCGGCGGGCATTTCAGAGAAGAATCGCAAACAGAAGATGGCGAAGCAAAACGGGATGATGACAATTACAGTTATGTGGCGGCATGGGAATACAAAGCTGAAAGTGACTGGCAATTGAACCAGGAGCCTTTAACTTTTGAGATTGTAAAACCAACGCAGAGGAGTTATAAATAATTGCCCCCAAACCCCCTGAAGGGGGCTTTGTAAGAGTAAGTAATTTTGGTGATAGTGCTGAGATTTTAAAGTTCAAATTAAAAGTTGATTGAAATAAGTTATAATCATTAAATCTAAGTTCCCCTTTAGGGGACAGGGGTATGAAAGTAAGTGGATTCACTTTTGTAAAAAATGCGGTGAAATATGGTTACCCGGTGGTAGAATCGATCAAATCGATTTTGCCCATTGTGGATGAAATGATTGTTTGCCTGGGCGATTCAGACGATGAGACAAATAAACTGGTTGATTCAATTGGTTCTGATAAAATAAAAATTGTTCATTCGGTTTGGGATAATAGTTTGCGTGAAGGCGGTAAAGTATTGGCGGTGGAAACTGATAAAACAATGGATGCCACAGCATCTGACAGCGATTGGCTCTTTTACATACAGGCAGATGAAGTACTGCACGAACAGTATTACCCGGTGATATTGAGTGCCATGGAAAAGTATAAAGATGATAAAAATGTGGAAGGGTTGTTATTCAGCTACCATCATTTTTATGGCAGTTATAAGTTTATTGGTGATGGCAGAAGATGGTATTCGAAAGAGGTGAGGATTATCAGGAATAATAAAAATATACGCAGTTACCGGGATGCACAAGGTTTTAGAATAGATGATAGAAAGTTGCAGGTCAAACTGATTGATGCTTACATATATCATTACGGTTGGGTACGAAACCCGATTGAGATGCAGAATAAATATGCAGATTTTGGTAAACTCTGGAATGCAGATGCTGCCTATGAAGACTGGGCTGAGAATTTAAAAAAGAAATCTGTCCGGTTTAATTATTCCAATATTGATTCTGTAACTATTTTTGAAGGTACACATCCGTTAGTGATGAAAGACCTGGTGACTAAAGAAGATTGGACATTTAACGTAGATGTAAAAAAGAAGAACTTTAAAAATACAAAGCACAGTATATTATATTTTATATGGCGGAATTTTGGATGGCGCCCCTTTGAATACAGTAATTATAAACGTATTTAAGCATTATGGAACACTATAACATGAACCTCACACTGAAAGTGTGGAAACAAAAGAACAGCAAATCTAATGGCAGTTTAGAAACTTACCAGGTAAAGGATATTTCTTCGGAGATGTCTTTCCTGGAAATGTTTGATGTGCTGAATGAGCAGTTGATCACCGAAGGTAAGGACCCCATTGCTTTTGATCATGATTGCAGGGAAGGTATTTGCGGTATGTGCAGTATGTATATTGACGGCAGAGCGCACGGCCCCTGGACAAAAAATACTACCTGCCAGTTGCACATGCGTGCTTTTAAAGATGGCGATACGATTGTGGTAGAGCCATGGCGCAGCAAAGCTTTTCCTGTAATAAAAGATCTAATGGTTGACCGTGGTGCTTTTGACAGGGTTATTCAGGCGGGTGGTTTTATTTCTGTAAACACCGGTAATGCAGTTGATGCAAATGCTATTCCTATCGATAAAAAAGATGCAGATACATCATTTGATGCAGCATCCTGTATAGGCTGTGGCGCCTGTGTTGCTGCCTGTAAAAATGGAAGTGCCATGTTATTTGTGAGTGCTAAAGTATCTCAATTGGCTTTATTGCCACAGGGTGCACCCGAAAGAGAATCAAGGGTGTTGAGCATGGTAGCACAAATGGATAAAGAAGGATTTGGTAACTGTACCAATACTTATGCCTGTGAAGCAGAATGTCCAAAAGGCATTTCTGTTTCAAACATTGCAAGGATGAACAGGGAATATTTAAAAGCAGGTTTAAGTACTGAGGAATAATAAATATCATTATACTTTTTTTAAAACCTTCTGTTGCAGAGGGTTTTTGCTTTTAAAGAACGTTTTCCTGTCTTGTACAATAATTAGTAATTTTATCATTACTAATCCCAAAAAAACTATTGAAGCTTATAAGGATATACTTACTCCTTCTTTTAACTTTTCTGGTGCAGATCCTGACTGCCCAGATAAATCCACCGTCGCTTTCAAATCTCTATAAAAAAAATATCAGTACTACTGCAAAAACTGTTAAGCTGGATTCCTTAAGCCTTGTACCAGGTTCTGTTTTTATTAATGATGTATCTCCGTATTATTATAAAGTTGATGAAGTTAATGCAACCATCACCTGGCTTGAAAAACCAAAGCAGGAAAATGTTATTGTTACCTACAGGGTGTTTCCCTATAAATTAAATGCCGTTGTAAGGCATTTTAACTACGACAGTATCCGTAATAATTTTCTGGCTAATAATTCTTACACGATCAAAGTAGGGACAAAACAAATCAATCCCTTAATGGATTTTGGTAACATTAAATCTGAAGGAAGTTTTGGCCGGGGCATTTCATTTGGTAACAGCCAGGATGCTGTAGTAAGTTCAAGCCTTAATTTGCAATTGAATGGTTTTATTGGTGATAGTTTGGAGTTAACAGCAGCTATTACAGATAATAATATCCCGGTGCAGCCCGATGGTAATACGCAGGACCTGCGTGACTTTGACCGTATCTTCCTGCAGGTAAAGAAAAAGGGCTGGCAGGCAAATTTTGGTGATATCGATATCCGCCAAAGCAAAAATTATTTTCTCAATTTTTATAAAAGGCTGCAGGGCGTTTCTTTTATTACAGATAACAGGCTCACAAAAAATATTTCTAATTCTTTGTTACTAAGTGGTGCCATTGCTAAAGGAAAATTTACCCGTAATGTTTTAACTCCATTTGAAGGTAACCAGGGCCCATACCGGTTAACCAGTGCCACACAGGAACTTTACTTTGTTGTACTGGCCGGTACGGAAAGGGTTTTTATGGATGGAGAATTATTGCAGCGTGGCGAAGACCAGGATTATGTGATCAATTATAATACAGCCGAACTGACTTTTACCCAAAAGCGCCTGATAACAAAAGATAAAAGAATACAGGTAGAGTTTGAATATGCCGACAGGAACTTTTTAAATTCACAAATTTACCTGAGTGATGAAGTTAGTTTCAGGAACAGGTTTTTTCTGAACATCGGATTTTATAATAATGCTGATGCAAAAAATTCCTCCATTAACCAGGTACTGGATACCAGGCAAAAACAGTTTTTAGCAGATATTGGAGATGGTATTGACACAGCCTATTATGTTAATGCGGTAAGAGATACTTTAACCCCGGGTAAAATATTATATAAAAAAACAGATACACTGTATAACGGAAGTTTACATGATTCCATTTTTGTATTTTCCGTCAATCCCAATGATGTATTGTACAACCTCAGTTTTACTTACCTGGGCCCGGGGAAAGGAAATTACACGCCTTTGCAGAGTGCAACAAACGGAAAAGTATTTGGCTGGGTTGCACCCAATGCTAATAATATTAAACAGGGAGATTATGCCCCGGTAATATTATTGATATCGCCTAAAAAACAACAACTGGTTACCATAGGTGGCGAGTATGTTTTCAATACAAAAACAAAACTGAAAGCAGAAGTGGCAATGAGTAATTATGATGTAAATCTTTTTTCCAGCAAAGACAAAAGTAATGACAAAGCCTTTGCAACAAAAATGCAGTTCATAAAAGATGATACCAGGGTTAATCTCTTCGCCAGATCATTGGTAGTGCAAACAAAACTTGGATATGAATTTGTTCAAAACCGTTTTAAACCGATTGAACGGTTAAGAAATGTTGAATTTCTCCGGGACTGGAGTCTTCCTTTTGATATTGCCAATGCCGATGAACATTTGACCAATGTTGCCATAAAACTGGGCGATAATAAAGGAAATTTTTTGCAATATGATGTGACCAGTTATAACCGGAGTGATAAGTATAATGGCCTCAGGCAAATCATGAATAGTTATAACAATATCCATGGTTGGAAACTAACCAACCAATTCAGTTTAACCACCATCAACAGTCCTGTTCAAAATGGATCTTTCTTCAGGCCAACCATTAACTTGAATAAAGAACTTACCGGATTTAAAAAAATGCAGATCGGCTTTAAGTACAACAGTGAACATAATAAAATAATGAACAAAATTGCAGACACGTTAACTGCATTCAGTTATGCATTTAATGTTTGGCAACTGTACGTAAAATCAAATCCTGCAAAACCAAACAGGTGGGGTTTTTCCTATTTTACCAGGAATGATCTGTTGCCCCTAAAATCAAAACTGCAACAGGCCGACAGAAGCGATAACTATAATGTGTTTACTGAATTATTGAAAAATGAAAAGCACCAGTTCAAATTAAACCTGACCTATCGTAAACTCCATATTTTTAATCCTGCTATCAGCAAACAAAAAGCAGATGAAAGCCTGCTGGGCAGGGCAGAGTATTACGTAAATGAATGGAAAGGTTTTTTAATCGGGAATGTTTTGTATGAACTGGGATCGGGTCAGGAACAAAAAAGAGAATACACTTATGTTGAAGTTCCGGCAGGGCAGGGGGAGTATACCTGGATTGATTATAATAATAATGCCATTCGGGAATTGAATGAATTTGAAATTGCCATTTTCCAGGATCAGAAAAAATACATAAGGGTTTTTACGCCCAGCAATCAATATGTAAAAGCAAATTATGTACAGTTCAATTATAGCTTTACCCTAAATCCAAAGGCAATCATAAAACCGGGAGCTGCTTTAAAAGGCTTTAAAAAAATATTATCCAGGTCAAGTACCAGTTCTGCTTTGCAGATCAATAAAAAAGATATTTCAACTGGCACATTTCAGTTTAATCCATTTACCAACAAATTAGTTGATACTACATTGATCACCTTAAATTCATTTTTATCCAACACACTTTATTTTAACCGGAGTAATATTAAATGGGGGTTTGATATTACGCATAGTATAAACAATGGTAAATCATTGTTGTCATACGGATTTGAAAGCCGTAAACTGCGTAACCTGGTTGGAAAAGTCAGATGGAACATCAACAGAAATTTTGTAACCACCATAAGTTACAAGCAGATAAAGAATGTTTTAAATACCAATGGCCCCAAATTCAATAACCGTAACTACCTGGTTATTCAAAACATTTTTGAACCTTCTTTATCCTATGTACATAAAACAAATTTCAGGGCCAGTTTAACGTATTCCTATGGGCAAAAAAGAAATACGATTGATTCGCTTGAAAGTGCCGGCAATCATTTATTAACGGCAGACGTTCGGTATAATATACTTTCCAGCAGTACACTTAATGCAAGGTTTTCGCTTAATCAGATCGATTTTAAAGGATACCCCGGAGCCGCAAATACAACCGTAGGTTATATTTTGTTAGATGGGTTGGTGCCGGGCAAAAACTATTTATGGAATATTGAATTTGTAAAAAGGTTGGCTGGTAATATTGAGATGAGTGTTCAATATGAAGGAAGAAAGCCCGGGAGTACAAGGACAGTTCATATAGGCAGGGCTTCAGTTAGAGCCATATTTTAAAATGTTCAACTGAACAATCCACCCTTTTTTAAACTGCGTATTCCTTCTCCAATTTTAAATCCGTTATTATATACTTCAATCTTGTAATCGCCGGTTACGAAGGTTGAATTTTGTTTCCAGTCGATGCTTAAAGTTTGGCGCTGTCCCTGTGTATAGTTCACATCAATTTTCTGGGTATAAAATTTTTCCTGTCCTTCTCTTGTATTGAATTTGCCCGAACCTAATGCTTCCACAGCCAGTGGAGTGCCATCAGGCGCTGTAATACAAACATAAATATTTTTTGTACCCGAGAGTGCAACCCTGTTCTCATCCAGGTCAAATGAAATGCGGAGTTTATCAACTCTTTTGGCTACAGTAGTTTCTTTTTCTTTACCATTGCCTCTTTCATTGATACCCAATATCGAAAAATTTGATGCATGCAGCGTTGTGGCAATATCAATAACTTCTTCTTTCTGTTTGATCACCGTTGTGGCAGAATCAAAATCCCGCTGTACTTTATCCCGCTGTTGAATTACCTGGTTTTTTTCACGGGTAAGTACCAGTTTTTCACCCTGCAAAGTTTCGATCTTGGTTTTATATCCCAGTATATCTCCGTTTAATGAGGCTATTAAAGTTTTTGCCTGTGCCAGTTCTTCCTGTGTTGCTCCAACTTTAGAGAGCAACTGCTGAATTTTATTTCTTTTCTCTGCTATGTCACGATCTTTTTTTGAAATGATGCTATCCTTGCTGTGCACCATATTTGCACTGCTGGTCTTGATCATATCATACCGCATGGTAGCTTCTTCCAGTTCTTTCTGTAACTCATCCCTTTGTGAGGATGTGTTGGTTATCACTAAATCTTTTTGCTGAATGGTTTCCCTGGTTTTGCTTTTATCCCAGATAATATATGCCCAGGTACCTAATAATGCGATAATCAGGCCGGCAGTTAAAAAATTACGCCATTTATTTGGAGATTGTTGAATAACGGGTTGTGCATTCTTTTCAGCGCCGGGAAAATTTTCGAAGCTCATAGTATGGGTTTTTCTGTTATCAGGTTAATAAATCAGCGAAAAACAGCAATAAGTTTGATGGTTTTTATTACTGTTTTCCCGACTAAAATTATGCCAAAGTTAACCATTGGCATAAAAAAACGCCGTAAAATCGTCGTTATTGCTCTGTTAAAAACTTTTAAACCGAATGATCACCATTCCATTGTAACTTTTACTAAGTAATACATAGCTCAGTTAAAACTTCAGGTTAACAAGTGGTATTGCATAAAGTTGAATTGAGCGAAGTATTATCTTTGAACTATGAGTGCCGAAAAAATCATCAGTGACTGGAAAAAAAAGAGTTTTAAAAACCTTTATTGGCTTGAAGGTGAGGAGGATTATTATATTGATATATTGATGGATTATGCCGAACACAATATACTTGATGAAGCAGAGGCCGGGTTTAATTTAACTGTGTTTTATGGTAAAGATGCGGAATGGGCAAGTGTTGTGAATGCCTGCAAACGATACCCGATGTTTGCCGAGCGACAGGTCGTTTTGCTAAAGGAAGCTCAGCAGATGAAAGAAATTGAGAAGTTGGAAAGCTATGTGGAAAATCAGTTGAGCTCAACCATTTTTGTGGTAGGGTATAAAGGTAAAACCTTTGATAAAAGAACAAAACTGTATAAGCTGCTAAAACAATCTGCAGAAATTTTTAATTCAGAAAAAATCAAAGATTATAAACTGGGTGATTGGATTGGTGAATTTGTAAAAGCTAAAGGGTATAAAATAAATGCAAAAGCCATCAGCCTGCTTGATGAACATATTGGCAACGATTTGAACCGGATTGTAAATGAAATAGAAAAGCTGGCTTTAAACTTAAAGGGTAAAAAAGATATTACCGAAGATGATATTGAAAAATATATCGGCATCAGTAAAGAGTATAATGTATTTGAATTGCAGGCAGCCATTGCAAAAAAAGATCTGGCTAAGGCTATAAAAATCATTCAATACTTTGAGGGTAATCCCAAGGCAGGCCCCATACAAATGGTATTGCCTGCTTTATATGTCAACTTTAGTAAAGTGTACACTGTGTTTGGCATGAAGGACCGCAGCGAAGCAACCCTTAAACCTCATTTTTATTTTAACAGCATGGTTGTAAAAAATGCATTAGAAACCATAAAAAATTATGGGTATGACGGCATTGAAAGAATTTTATTATTGCTTCATCATTATAATTTAAAAGGAGTAGGGGTGGGCGATACCGGAACTTCCGATGCATCGTTAATGAAGGAGATGGTGGTGAAAATGATCGCTTAGTTTGTCAATGCCTTTATGGCATCCTGTTTATCAAGGGCCAGTTGCTTTTTTAATGATTCAAGTCCGTCAAACTTAACTTCACTGCGGAGCCGCTGTAAAATGGATATGGTTAATATTTCGCCATAGATCTCTTCATCAAAATCAAAAATATTTACTTCAATAGCTCTTTGAGAACCGTCTACTGTTGGCCTTATTCCAATATTCATCATTCCCTTCAGCCTGACGACCGATGACTCGCTTCTCACGACTTGCACAGCATAAACCCCATTTCCGGGAATCAATTTAAATTCATCAGTAATTAATAAATTGGCAGTTGGGTAACCAATGGTTCTGCCCAGTTTATTTCCTTCAATTACTTTACCGCTAAAAAAATAAGGATATCCTAAAAAAGTGTTGGCTGTTTCTATATCGGCATTCAGCAAAGCCTTTCGTATTTTTGTTGAGCTGATGGTGATATCCTGCAACATATGTTCAGGAATTTCTTTTACAGAATAATCATTAGCAGCAGCCTCAGCTTCCAGTAAATGATAATCACCTTTTCTTTCTTTACCAAAACGATGATCGTAACCAATGATAATTGTATGCGGATGAAATTTTGCTACTAGAAAATCTTTTATATAATCCTGTGCTGATTGATCTGCAAATGCATCGGTAAACGGAACCACAACCAGGTGATCAATTCCATGCTTTTGTAAAAGCCTGATCTTTTCTTCAAGGGTATTTAATACTTTAATTTCATGCCGGGCAGTAGTTATTACTATTTTTGGATGCGGATGAAAAGTAATTAAAACGGTTTCGCCTCCAATTTCTGCAGCCTCAGTTTGTAAAAGCTGAATAATTTGCTGATGGCCCGTATGCACCCCGTCGAAGGTGCCAATAGTAATAACGGCATTCTTAAATTGCGGAAGCTTATTTAGATCACGATGTATTTGCATAATTACGAAGTGCAAATCTAATTGATAATTTTATAATGGATAATGGACAATTGCTTTGTAATTTGCGGCTTTATCCTCCATCGCTTCAGCGAAGGAGTATTTATTTTTACTTTTTAATTTTTACTTTTTAATGTCTTTATATTCCAAACGTGGTGTATCTGCCCAAAAAGAAGAAGTACATGCTGCTGTTAAAAACCTTGATCAGGGTCTTTATCCCAATGCATTCTGCAAAGTTTATCCCGATTTTTTGGGCGGAGATGATGCTTTTGTAAATATCATGCATGCAGATGGGGCCGGCACTAAAAGCATACTTGCTTACTTATATTGGAAGGAAACCGGTGATATATCGGTTTGGAAGGGGATAGCACAGGATGCCATTGTGATGAACCTGGATGATTTGTTGTGTGTGGGTATTTATAATAATATTGTTTTCAACTCAACCATTGACCGTAACAAAAATTTGATACCCGGTGAAGTGCTGGAGCAGATCATCACCGGCTCACAGGAACTCTTTGATCAGTTAAAAATATTTGGTGTACATATTCAATACCTCGGTGGTGAAACTGCAGATGTTGGTGATGTAGTTCGTACCATTGCTGTAAACGGTACCATGACTTGCCGCTGGCCAAAGGATAAAATAATCAGTAATGATAAAATAAGAGCAGGAGATGTAATTGTGGGATTTGCCAGTTACGGACAAGCAACTTACGAAACAGCTTACAACAGCGGCATCGGCAGTAATGGCCTTACCAGCGCCAGGCATGATGTGTTGAGTAAATTTTATGCAGTAAATTTTAAAGAAAGCTTCGATAATAATCTTCCTGATGATGTTGTTTATATTGGTCAGCATAAATTATCTGAGTCTCTACAATTACAAACACTAAACCACAAACTACAAACCAGTATTGGTCAGCTTATACTTTCTCCTACCAGAACCTATGCCCCGGTGATGAAGGAATTACTGGAAAATCATTTTGATAAAATACATGGCCTTATACATTGCAGCGGTGGCGGACAAACCAAGTGTATGAAATACCTGCCGGGTAATTTTAAGGTAATAAAAGACAATTTGTTTGATGCCCCCGAGATCTTCAACATCATCAAACAAAACAGCGGCAGCAATAATAAAGAAATGTACGAAGTGTTTAACATGGGCTGCCGCCTGGAAATTTATTGTGCTGCTGCAGATGCCAATATTATGATAAATACTGCCAATGAATTTGGTATTGCAGCGCAGGTTATTGGAAGGGTGGAAGAGAGTGATAAAAAGGAATTAGTAATTAGGCTGAAGGAGGAGGAGATCAGATATTAATACGAAATAGAGTTGCCAACCTTTAAAAGGTTGGCAACTCTGGAATTAATTATTATTCTTCAATTACAAAAGTGATTGGCTGTTTTTTATAAGCATTTACTTTTCTTCCGTTTTGTACCGCAGGTTGCCATTTAGGGGCATTTTTTATCACCTCAATGCAATGTAGTGCAGTCTTGCTGCCTTTGTAATTTTCCGTAGTTATATCAGATACAGTTCCATCTGTATGTACAATAAATTTAACAATGACTGTGTACTTACCGGCTTTCCAGCCTTCGTCAACAGGAGTGCTGGCTTTTAAGTTTTTTACCAGGTATTCTCTCCAGACTTCCAAACCACCGGTAAATTGTGGCTCAACCTCAGCTATTATAAATATTTTATTATCATCTGCGTTATCAGCAAGATTTTTTTCACTTACATTTTCTTTTAAGGTCTGCATATTAACCTTACTACTGTCCCTTAAAGTTTTATTTGTAACCGATTCAGGCTTTACAATTAAATCTGTTTCTTTTGCTTTACAACTAAAAATTAAAAAGACCAAAGTTATGAGGGGCAATGCAAACCATTGCCTCATGTAATCTGCTTTTTTGTTTTGTTTCATGTTTAACATCATAAGTCTGCGTTTTATAGGTGAAAAGAAAAAATTATTGGTCAGTTCAAATTGGTGCCTGGGATAAGCTGCCTGTAATATCATAGAGGCAAAGGCTGCCGTATCACTGTCTTCCACGGCTTTTTTATCAGCAATAAATTCGTGTATCATGTTCAATTCTTTGCTGTAAAGCCAGAAGAAAGGGTTACACCAGCAAAAGATGAGTGTGATGTTTACAAACAGTTTATCATAAGTATGTTTTTCCTGTATGTGTGCTACCTCATGTTTAAAGATCTGTCTGCCGGTGGGGGTACCCATATCAATGCTGCTATTCCAGAAAATATATTTTAAAAAAGAAAAGGGAGTACTGTTATCATTGGTGTTTACAAAAGATATTTTGTCTATCAACTGTACAGAATATTTTTTCAAAAGGGTACGGATCAGGAATAATGTACGAAGCATCATCAAAAAGAAAATAATGGATACCAGCCAGTAAACCACGGGATATAACTGTTGTAAACTCCAACTTGTTTTAGCAGCAGTTATCACAATATTATTCATGTATTCATCTCCAACCGAAATAGTCTGCAATACTCGTATTGCCTGGCTTTGCTGAATGTTCTGCTGCCAGAAATTTATTTTAAGGAGTGGTAATAACAGGGATAGCGACATGGCTGCCAGTAAATAAAACCGGTTGTATTGGTGAAAGACCTTATTGCGGAGAAACAACCAATAATAGCCAAATAAAATGCCTGAGCAAATAATTACTTTAAGCATATACCAGAAGTAGGGGAGCATAACAATGAATTTTAATTACACTAATATTTTTTATTCGTTGACCGTTGTTCAATCTAAGGACTCTTCGACTTATATGGTCGGCCAACGAGCAATGATCAACGTTTTTTTAATTGCTTTAAAAGCATCTCTAAATCCTCTACACTTAAATTATTTTCTTTTACCATAAAGGAGACCGCATTACTGAACGAACCTTCAAAGTATCCTTTTACAAAACTTTTCATGGTTGTTTTACTATAAGCTTCTTTACTAACTAATGGATAATATTGATGTGTTCTTCCAAAAACTGTTACTCCTACAAATTCTTTGTCAACTAATATTTTTATTATGGTTGCTACTGTATTGCTGTGTGGTTTGGGAGCAGGCAGTGCATCTATGATCTCCCGGAGAAAGGCTTTATCCAGTTTCCAAATCACCTGCATGATCTGTTCTTCGGCTTTGGTTAATATTTTCATTTTTTTATTTGTTTTTTAATTGCTGATGTAAACATAAAACTAATTATTTAGTTTAACAACTATTATTTTAGTTATACACAATTTTTAACAGATGTGGAAGAAATTAATTTTTAATACTGAAGCAGTTACAACTAAATTTGCAGGAACATCAATTTTATATTCGCTTTGATAAAAGATGCTCATTGATATGCAGTACAAGTGAGTGACACAACGAAGCTGAACAATAATAAAAATTTTTGTAACCAAAAACAATAAACCCCAAACTGAAAACCAAACTATGTCTCAATCAATTGTTGAATTAAGGAATGTAAATATTTACCAGGGCAGCAGCCTTATTTTAAGTGAAGTGAACATTTCTGTAGATAAAGGTGAGTTTGTTTACCTGGTTGGTAAAACCGGTACAGGCAAGAGTAGCCTGCTTAAAACCATGTACGGCGATCTGGAGTTAAGAGAAGGCGAGGGTTGGGTTGTGGGCCATAACCTAAAGGGATTAACCTGGAAGACGGTTCCTTTTTTACGTCGTAACCTGGGGGTGGTTTTCCAGGATTTCCAATTACTTACCGACCGCAATGTGAATGAGAACATGAAATTTGTTTTGAAAGCTACCGGCTGGAAAGATGAAAAACTGATGGATGAAAAAATAGCTGATGTATTGGAAAAAGTTGGACTGAAAACCAAGGGTTTTAAAATGCCTTTTGAACTAAGTGGTGGCGAACAGCAGCGTGTTGATGTTGCAAGGGCCATGTTAAATTCTCCTAAATTAATTTTGGCCGATGAGCCTACCGGAAACCTGGATCCGGAAACGAGTGATGAAATTATGCAGTTGCTTTTTCATATCTGCAGAGACTACAACACCACCATCATTATGGCCACGCATGATTATATGGTAATCAAAAAATTCCCGGCCCGTACAATTAAAACTGAGTTAGGTAAGGTTTGGGATAATGCTACCATAGAATTTTGATGAATCGCCGGGCATTAACTTCATTATTGTAAATTGTTTGCAGTAAGCCCTGCCTTTGCTCAATTTCCTGTTCGGTAAACGGTTGCAAGTAAAGTTCCTTTATTTTGTTTTGAAATGATTCGGGATCTTCTGCTATTTGGCAATATTGTTCAAGATCCGAGCCTGTTACCGTTGCTTTATTAACCAGGCAATACCGTCCGTTAAAGAGGGCATTCAATAATTTTAATTTAATCCCGGTATTATTGAAAGATGGTAATACATGTACATGAGCCTTGCCAATCAGATCCTGCATTTCCTGTTGAGATGGATTTGCTACCAAACAGGTATGCTGATGCCTGTGAGCCAACCGTTGTAATTTTTCGGAAGGGTCTTTGCCGGCAATAACAAAAGGGATTGCCAGTTTATTAAAAACATTATTTAATAACCAAATGGCCACTTCTTGGTTTTCATTAATAGCCAGGTTTCCCTGGTAAAGGCAAAAGCAACCTTTACCTTCTTTACCTATTGCTAAAGTATAAGGCAAAAATACCGGCAGGTAATGAACCTGTTTTGCATTAAAAAGCTGTTGATATAGATCCACATCCTGTTTGCTGACGGCTAAAAACGTGGCTTTATTAGCAATGGCTTTTTCATACTTTTTTAATAACCTGCTTTCATTTAAGAAATAAATTTTTTTAAATAACCCGGTTTCCTGGTTGGCTAATTTTTTATAATATTCAAACTCTGCATTGTGCAGGCGTACAACAATTTTTCTGTTTTTTAATTGCCCGTTGTTTAAATAGTATGTACAGTGAATACCTTCCAGTAAAACCGGGTGGCCGTCTTCTTGCAGATTCGCAATTAATTCATCATTAGCCCTGCTGTTAACAATAAAAGGCAAACGGAATGAGAACCGGTTGATATTATTTTTTCGTTGATAATAATTTACACTGTAACAATATTTATTCAGCTCATCCTGTTGTGTGCGCCCCTGTGTAAAGCAATGCAGGTGTATGTTTATACCCTGTTCATGCAGGGCCTTCAGTTTATAAAATAAATCAATTACACCACCATAATCAGCCGGCCAGGGAACATCGTGTGTTACAATATGCAAATGTTTATCTGTCAATCAAATTATTTTATGATAGTATGTAATTAATTTTTTTTCTTCATTTTGCCAGTTAAATATTTCTCTGGCTTTTAAGCAGTTTTGTCGTAAACGGGTATACAGGTTTTCATCATTCAGCAATTTATTAATTGAATCTGTAATGGTAATTGCTTGCAGGTTATCAATTAAAATAGCTACTTCATATTCATTGTTTATTTTTTTATACTCAGGAAAATTCATACTGATCTGAGGTAATCCATTCTGTATATAATCAAAAAATTTATTGGCCAAAGAATAGTATTGATTCAGTCCTGTATTTTCCACAAGATTTATTCCGAGACATGTACTCTGTGTTATCAAATCAAGTTCCTCAGGCATTACCATACCCTTTAAGAACACTTTATCCTGTAGATTGTTTTCTGTTACCAGGTTTTTAGTTTGATCCATAAAATTCCCTTCACCATAAATAACAAGCTTTGCATCTATATCTTTCATCGCAGGAATAAGAAATTCGAGCCCGCGGGATTCGTTAACAGCACCCTGGTAAAGTATGATCTTTTCCTTTTTGGGCAACTGAGGTGAAATGGGGGTAAGCATTGGTACATTTCGTATTACTTCATAATCTACACCATAAATAGTTTTGAATTCGGCAGCAATGCTCTGGCTTACTGTATATCCATTTTTAAAGCGGGGAATAAAGGTTTTTTCAATCCATCTCCAAACGCTATAGACCCTGGGCCTGCTTATAATCTCTTTTTGCTGTGAGAAATATTCATGTGCATCATAAACCCTTTTTGTGGTTTTCAGTTTACCGGCCATCCAAACAGGTAGGATAGTATCCAGGTCAATACAACAAATTAAATCAGCCTTTGTAAATAATAAATAGAAAAACAGCCTGATATTATATTCGGCATAAAAGCCAAATCCTTTATTAAAAAAGGTGAACAGTCGCTTTTGCTGATATTCTTTTGCCCCAAGTGGAGTAGATGACTTACCTTTTTTGCCTATTAAAGTAACAGCATATCCGGCTTTAACCAACGATGAGCAGATCCGGATCATACGTTGATCGTAATTAAGTTCGTTGGTAACCGTAAAAATTATTCTTTTCAAGCCCGGATGTTTAGGTATCAATCTAAAGTACAGCAATCTGTACAGTTATCAACAATTGCAAATATTACCTGCATATATCGGCAATATTCCAAAAAAAACCTTAATCTGCCACCTAAAAACCAATATTTCTATGTACTTTTGCAACCAATTTAAAAAGAAACATAACAAAGACGTTATTAAAAAAAACAGCAATGCCTTATTTAACAATCGAAAAAAAAGCAGACATTTTTACAACTTTTGGTGCTAAAGCTACCAACACAGGCTCAATTGAAGGACAGATCGCTTTATTAACAGAGCGTATCAACCACATTTCAAATCACCTGAAGACCAACAAAAAAGATTTCTCTACACAAAGAGGTTTAATGATGATGGTAGGTAAACGTAAACGTTTATTAACTTACCTCAGCAAGCACGACCTTACCGGTTACAGAGCTTTAATTGAGAAATTAGGTTTGCGTAAATAAACTTTTCAACTATGTAATATTTAATTCCCAACCTTTTTTTAAGTTGGGAATTATTCTTTTTACAGTATTTAATCATCAGATGGCGGTTTTATAAAAATCTAAATCGCATATCTACATTCATAAATCGATTTATGTCATTATTAAACCCAAAATCAATAAAATTTGATATAGGTGGTGGCCGTGAGGTAACCATCGAAACAGGTAAAATGGCCCGTCAGGCCGATGGCGCAGTCACCGTTCGCCAGGGCAATTGCATTTTACTGGCAACCGTTGTTGCAAACAAAGAACCTAAACCCGGACAAGGATTTTTTCCTTTATCGGTTGATTACCAGGAAAAATTTGGTTCTGCAGGCCGTATCCCAGGCTCTTTCTTTAAAAGAGAAGCCCGACTTAATGATTACGAAATTCTTACCTCAAGATTAATAGACAGGGCTTTAAGGCCTTTATTTCCTGAAGATTATTTGTGCGAAGTACAGGTGTTGGTGTCACTTATTTCATCCGATGATGAAGTAATGCCCGATTCACTGGCTTGCCTGGCTGCATCAGCTGCATTGGCTGTTTCAGATATTCCCATCCAGAAGATCATTTCTGAAGTTCGTTTAGGAAGGATCAATGGCGAATTGATCATCAACCCAACACGTAGTCAGCTTGCCGTATCTGATTTTGAATTTTTGATCGCTGCAACTGATAAGAATATCATGATGGTAGAAGGTGAAAGCAATGAGTGCCAGGAAGAAGACCTGATCAAAGCGATTGAAGCTGGTCATGAGGCAATTAAATTGCAGGTTAAAGCACAGGAGCAATTAAGAGACCTGGTTGGAAGTAATACCAAAAGAGATTACACCAAACCTTATCGCAACGAAGAATTAAACGATAAGATCACTGCTTTTGCAAAAGATAAAATGCTGGCCATTTCTGCTTCAGCATCTGCAAAGCACGAAAGAAGCGATGCTTACGCTTTACTTAAGGAAGAAGTTAAAACATTTTTGGCTGAAGAAAATCCAGAAATGCCGGAAGACGATAAGGCTTTGATTGGTCATTATTTTGGCGACCTGCAGTATTATGTGGTTCGAGATATGGTGCTTCAAAGCAGAAAACGTTTAGATGGTCGTGGTACAGAAGATATTCGTCAACTGGAAATGGAGATTGATAATTTACCAACTCCGCATGGTTCAGCTTTGTTTACACGTGGTGAAACCCAGTCACTTACAACTGTTACTTTAGGAACTCCGTTAGATGAGTTGCTGGTTGAAAGTGCCAACAAATCTGATTATACAAACTTCTTTTTACATTATAATTTCCCGCCATTTTCAACCGGCGAGGTTAAAATGATGAGAGGCGTTGGCCGCAGGGAAGTTGGTCATGGTAATTTGGCCATGCGTTCTCTAAAGAAAATGATGCCGGGCAGCGATTATCCTTACACCGTTCGTGTGGTAAGCGATATCCTGGAAAGTAACGGTTCATCTTCTATGGCTACAGTTTGTGCAGGCTCATTGGCGTTAATGGACGCAGGTGTGCCGCTGAAAAAACACGTTAGTGGTGTTGCCATGGGATTAATTAAAAAAGGAGATGATTTTGCAATCTTAACTGATATCCTGGGTGATGAAGATCATTTAGGCGATATGGATTTTAAAGTTACCGGAACCCGTGATGGTATCTGCGGTGTGCAGATGGACATTAAGGTTGATGGCTTAAGCATGGATGTTATGCGCCAGGCTTTAGCACAGGCTAAAAAAGGTCGCATGCACATTCTGGAAGCCATGTATGCATGTACTCCAAATGCACGTGAAGAAGTTAAACCACATGCTCCACGCATGGTTAAGATCATTATTGATAAAGAATACATTGGTGCGGTAATAGGGCCCGGCGGCAAAGTGATACAGGAAATTCAGCGTGAAACCGGTGCTACCATTAATATTGAAGAGGTGGACAACAGGGGCGAAGTAAGCATTTTCTCTAAAGAAAAAGCAAGCCTGGAACGTGCATTGGCATGGATCAACGGCCTGGTAGCAGTGCCGGTTGTTGGCGATACTTACGAAGGAACGGTGAAGAGCATTAAAGAATTTGGAGCATTCGTTGAGTTCTTACCAAAGAAAGAAGGGTTATTACATATCAGTGAAATAAGCTGGAAGCGTTTGGAAACAATGGATGGTATTTTTAAAGAAGGCGACAAGGTGAAAGTTAAATTGCTGGATGTTGATCAGAAAACAGGCAAGTTTAAATTAAGCCGTAAAGCTTTAATTCCAAAGCCGGAAATGCAGCCTAGGCCGCAACAAGGTGAACAACCAGCTTAATAAATATTTTATTTAATTTGTACCGTCCCGCTTTTAGTGGGACGGTTTTTTAATACGCTATGTCATGAATTATCTGCAAATTGAATTCGAAACTAAAAATGCGGTTGAAACTGAAATTCTTATTGCTTTGCTGTCGCAGGCAGGTTTTGAAAGTTTTGAAGAAAAGGAAAATTCGCTGTTAGCATTTACTAAAGAAGACGGTTTTGCAATAGGCAGCCTGGAAGAAATCCTCAAAATTATACCGGTTAATTATGCGATAACTGTAGTGCCGCAACAAAACTGGAATGCCCAATGGGAGAGCAGCTTTGAGCCCATTGTGGTGAATGATTTTGTTGCTATCAGGGCAGCTTTTCATCAGTCCATAAAAGAGGTGAAGCATGAAATCATCATTACACCAAAAATGAGTTTTGGTACAGGTCATCATGCAACAACTTATATGATAATCGGGCAAATGGCCACACTCGATTTTGCAAATAAAAAAGTAGTTGATTTCGGAACAGGCACAGCTGTTTTAGCCATCCTGGCTGAAAAAACGGGAGCTTTGGCAATTGATGCAATTGACAATGATGAATGGAGTATAGAAAATGCTAACGAAAACATAGCAGCAAATAATTGTTCTAAAATAAAGCTGCAAAAAGCAGAAACTATTTCTTCCGGAAAAGATTATGATATCATCCTTGCCAATATTAATCTGAATGTGATCCTGACAAATCTTAATGCAATTAATGCAGCTGGTAAAAAAGGAACATTGATCTTATTAAGCGGATTTCTTAAAGCAGATGAAGCAGTTTTAATTAAAGCTTTAGCCGAAAGCGGCATAAATCATCTTAATACAATTCAAAAAGGAGAATGGATCTGTATGTTGACTGAAAAAACCGATCTCCTGTAAAAATATATATACTTAGAAATACTTATTTATATGGTTATACACATTCCTTTTGTATATTGTTAAATAATCATTAATTAAATAGATTATCGTTATTTTTGCCTGCTCAACTCAAGCTAAGGAAAACGAATGAAAGAATTAATTCTGATCATCATAGCATATTTAATCGGTTCAATTCCCACAGCATTAATCATCAGCAAACGATTTTTTGGTATTGATATCCGTGATTACGGAAGTGGAAATATGGGTGCTACAAACACTTTCAGGGTATTAGGCTCACGTTACGGAACCATGGTTATGGTTTTAGATATTTTGAAAGGGATGTCTGCAGTAGCACTGTTTACTTTTATTCCTTATTATTTAAATCATGAATTAGAACGAACCAATTTTATCCTGGGTCTTGGAACGGCTGCGGTACTTGGTCATATATTTCCATTATTTGCCAACTTTAGGGGAGGTAAAGGTGTTGCAACCTTATTAGGAATGATCCTGGTTGTTCAACCCGTTGTTGCATTGAGTTGCATAGGCGTTTTTGTTTTGGTACTTTATCTGACCCGGTACGTTTCTTTAAGTTCTATTTTAGCAGCTATCTTTCTTCCTGTAAGTGTATTATGGATTTGGAACGAGCATGAAATACTTTACAGGGTTTTTGCCTTAATTGTAGCAATATTGGTTATTATAACTCATCAAAAAAATATCGGCCGCATTTTACGTGGTGTTGAAAGCAGGGTGCCTATCTTAAAACACCGTGATCGAAGAAAATCACGCCGCACCCAGGATTAGATAATACATCATCCTGCATTAAAGGGTAAATTTCTCATAGCTTATTCGTAAATTTAGTATCAAAAAAAAAATTGGTACGCCAATTGATTAGGTAAGATTTATAAAACTCAAATTAAAATGAAAAGAATTATTTTTTTATTCCTTGCTTTGCCTGTTTTTATGGCTTGCAGCACAAATGCGGTAACAGGTAGAAAACAACTGGCTTTATTTCCCGAAGAAACCTTACAGCAACAGGCATTAACTGAATATCAATCCTTCCTGTCGCAAAATAAAGTATTAAGCGGCACGGTAAATAAAGATGCCGAAATGGTAAAAAGAGTAGGTAGCAGGATATCAAGAGCAATTACAGATTATTATACCCAAAAAGGATTGGCCAGTGAACTGAATGGTTATAAATGGGAGTTCAACCTGGTTGACTCTAAGGAAGTAAATGCCTGGTGTATGCCCGGTGGAAAAGTAGTTGTGTATTCCGGCCTTTTAAATATAACGCAGAATGAAGCTGCGCTGGCTATTGTTATGGGACATGAAATCACCCATGCCGTTGCTCATCATGGAAACGAACGTATGAGCCAGGGCGCATTGGCACAGGGTCTGGAAATAGTAGGTAATCTTGCAACTTCCGGTAACCCTAAATACAATTCTTTATTCAACAATGTTTTTGCACCCACTGCACAAATAGCTGTTTTATTACCTAATTCACGAAACCAGGAATATGAAGCTGATCATTTTGGGCTAAATTTTGCCGCAATGGCCGGTTATAATCCGAGAGAAGCTGTTCCTTTCTGGCAACGAATGGAAGAAGCTGCAAAAGGCCAGAAACCTCCAGAGTTTTTATCAACACATCCATCTGATGAAAACCGTATAGCCCGTTTGCAGGGTTATATGCCGGAAGCTTTAACCTATTACAAGCCTATTGGTAAATAATTTTATAATTAATATAAAAAAAACTCCATTGATGATGGAGTTTTTTTTGCTTAAAACTTTTAACTGCCAAACATTATGTTTAATTTTAGATATACAAAAGGGATTAGACCTTTTACAAAGTATTAGCAAATTTTATTTCTCAGATAAACTGTAAAAAGCCACGAGACCGCGGCTGATGTTTTAAAAGAATTTTACGATCCTTTTTTAACCTTTAACTGCTTAACTGCTTATGTCTTCTCAATCATTATTGGAAAAATTACAATTGATGGACGAAAAGACCCTGCTGATTCAGGGCTTGCCATCTTCTATTGAAAAACAGTTTATTAAATTATCATTTTCAAAAAATATAACGCCTTTATTAAAGATCAGAAAAATTGATTTTGCACTGGTTTTTGCGGTCAGTCAAAAACAACTGGAAGGAATTTTAAAAGATGTCGTTCCTGTTTTGCAGGAAAATGCTAAACTATGGATAGCCTATCCTAAACTTACATCAAAAATTGCTAGTGATCTGACAAGGGATAAAAGCTGGGGTTTCGTTTCAGACCATGGTTTTGAAGCGGTACGTATGATTGCACTGGACAATGTTTGGACTGCAGCCCGTTTTAAAAAACCGGGAAAAGAAAAAGTAGAAAAAGATAATTTCTGCAGTACAAATCCTGCACCGGGTGTAGATTATAAAAACCGCAGTATAAAAGTTCCACAGGAATTACAGCAATTATTTGAAAAAAATAAACCGGCTGCTTCTTTTTTTGATTCATTGGCTTTTACGCACAGAAGAGAATATGTGGAATGGATCATCAGTGCAAAAAAAAACGATACAAAAAAAAGGCGATTGTATACAACGATGGAAAAACTGACTGCCGGGAAAAAATTTTTTAATGAAAAATAAACAGATCGATCCCTGCCTTAAAATGTTCTCCTGATTTGGTGGTCTTACTTTTACTTTAAGTTGATTTTTTACTGTTATGAAAAAAAAGCACATTGTTGTATTGTCAGGTGCAGGTATCAGTGCGGAAAGCGGATTAAAAACATTTCGTGACAGCGATGGCCTCTGGATGGGATACGATGTGTATGAAGTTGCATCTCCGCAGGGATGGCAAAAAGATCCGAAACTGGTTTTAGATTTTTATAATGCCCGCCGGAAAGATGTGGCTGCCGCTTTACCCAATGCTGCTCATATTGGTTTGGCCGAACTGGAAAATGATTTTGATGTAACCATCATTACACAAAATATTGATGACCTGCATGAAAGGGCAGGCTCGACCAATGTTTTACACCTGCACGGCGAAATTTTTAAGATGCGGAGCATAGCGAATGAAAATTTATATTTTGATATCCGTGGTGATATTAATTTGGGAGATAAAGCAGCAGATGGTGCACAGCTTCGACCGCATATTGTTTGGTTTGGAGAAGCAGTACCTATGATAGAAAAAGCAGCAGCACTATTAAATGATTGTGATTATTTTGTGGTGGTTGGTACTTCGCTGCAGGTTTATCCGGCTGCATCTCTTTTATATTATGCTCCGCCATATTTACCTAAATTTATTATTGATAAAAAGATACCGGTTACTGAAAAACAAAATAACCTGCACCTGATAGAAATGCGGGCCACAGCAGGAGTGGGGGAATTAAAAAGAATTTTATTGAAATAAAAATGTTGGCTGCTTCATGGAACTATTGATCTGTCAGGCTGAGCTTGTCGAAGCCGATATG
This sequence comes from Chitinophagaceae bacterium, assembly GCA_043748745.1. Classification (GTDB taxonomy): domain Bacteria; phylum Bacteroidota; class Bacteroidia; order Chitinophagales; family Chitinophagaceae; genus Ferruginibacter. Next base: position 28,705 of record JAYVEQ010000038.1, read on the forward strand.
TCTTTTATGTAACCCGGCTTCGACAAGCTCAGCCTGACATTTTTTTATTTAAAAACGATGAATGCCAATATATAAAGCTATCCAATTGTTTCTTCAAAACTTATTCCTGATTTTTTCAATTCTACTAAAACCGGATCATAAATTTCTTTTACAGTAGGTATATGTAATCCTTTTAGCTTCAAAGTTTCATTCAAAATTAATTTTGCTGCAATACCCAGTGGCAGCCCAACTGTTTTTGCCATGGCAGTCCGCAGACTATCTTCTCCTTTTACAACCAGGCAACTTTTTAAACTTTCATTTTTTCCATCCAACTCATACTCAAATTCATGCAGCATAACTATCATGTCTTTATCTGCCGGCTGCATTTTAAGTTTTGTTTCTACCAGCCATTGTAAAATATCTGCAGAAGTTTTAGCAGCGGCAGGAACTAACGCATCATCAAATAAACCAAGAAACTCCAGCATCAATTTATTCTTCTCATTCACAAATGGTAAAATAGCAGCTGACCATTTTTTAAAAGTTAAACCGCTTACATCAATGTTTTCAGTTTCGTTGGTAATGTCTGCATGCACAACAGCATTCCATCCTTTAAAAAAATCAACATGGCGCAACGTGGTTCTTATAAAACTTGCTGTATCGAGAAGTTTGTAAGTAGGTATATAACTTAATGAATCCCGGTTAGGATAATAAGCCAGATCATTTAAGCCATCAAAAATAATTTTATTCGGGCTTTCAAAAAGTTCATTGTACCTGATCGTTTTTATTTCATTGTTCAGTTTATACTCGGCACCGGCATGTCCGGCCATAACAATGTTATGGGGGTTCCAGCTTATTTTATAATGCCAGGGATTATCATCACTCTCCGGTGCCACCAGTCCGCCGCAATGGCTTTTAAACGAAGTTATTTTTCCACCTTTTGCTTTTATCTCATCAATTATCCTCATGGCACTCATGTGATCAATACCCGGGTCCAAACCCATCTCACAGATGAATAATAATTTCCTGTCCCGTATCTCTTCTAACAAGCTCTTCATTTTATCATCTAAGTATGATGCAGTTAATAAATGCTTGCGGTACTCCACACAATCTTTAGCAACCAAAAAATGCAGGGCAGGGGGCATCATCGAAATTACCACGTGTGCTCTCTGTACTAATTTACTTCTTTCATCTTCGTTGGTAACATCCAATTGCACCGCTTCGGCATATTTTGAGTTGTTTGTTTTTAAAAGTATCTGCTCCCGGTTGCTGTCTGCAATAATAAATTTCCAGTTATTTATTTCCGCTTCAGCAATCAAATAATCTATTAAAACCGTGGCCGATTTTCCGGCGCCAATAAGTACGATCGTTTTCAAATAAAAAGTTTTTTGCAAGTTAAATGAATTGGGATAGAAACGCTGATAACACGGATTAATACTGATTAAAAATGAATAGAAAATCTGTGTAAATCCGCCACATCCGTGTCATCTGTGTTTCTATCCACAAACCCCAAAAGTATGTGTAAAAATAACCCCCAAAAACACCCTTTTTTATGCGGAATAACGGGTTAAAATCGGTACTTTCGCACACTACAAAAAAATATGGAAAATAACGACAATTTAAACGAAGAAAACCAGCCTTTAGATGGTGGTGATTTAAACAACCGTGGCCGTATCATTCCGGTGAATATTGAGGAACAAATGAAGACTTCTTACATCGATTATTCGATGAGTGTGATCGTTGGGCGTGCATTGCCCGATGTACGTGATGGGCTTAAACCAGTTCACCGCCGCGTTTTATACGGTATGAGCGAGTTAAGCAATACCAGCAACAAACCTTATAAAAAATCGGCCCGTATTGTGGGTGAGGTAATGGGTAAATATCACCCGCATGGTGATAAAGCCATTTACGATACTATGGTGCGTATGGCACAGGATTGGGCCATGCGTTATAAGATGATCGATGGACAGGGTAATTTTGGTAGTGAGGATGGAGATCCGCCGGCTGCTATGCGTTACACCGAGGTACGTATGCAGAAGTTTGCAGAGGCCATGCTGGAAGATATTGAAAAAGAAACAGTGGATTATCAACTGAACTTTGATGATTCATTGAAGGAGCCAATGGTATTACCAACCCGTGTTCCACAATTACTGGTAAATGGAAGCAGTGGTATTGCCGTGGGTATGGCCACCAATATGATGCCGCATAACTTAAGTGAGGTTATTGATGGATGTATTGCTTATATCGATAACAAAGAAATTACCTGCGAAGAACTGATCAAGTATGTAAAGGGTCCCGATTTCCCGACCGGTGGTGTCATTTACGGATTTGAAGGTGTGAAGGAAGGGTTGCTTACAGGCCGTGGCAGGGTAGTGTTGCGTGGTAAAGTGGATATTGAAATGGCAAAAAATGGCAGGGAAAAGATAATCATCACTCAGGTGCCTTACCAGGTAAACCGGGATATGCTTACGGCTAAGATCGGCGACCTGATCAATGAAAAACATATTGAAGGTGTATCAGATGTTAATAATGAAAGTAATAATAAAGAAGGCACCCGGATTGTAATTGACCTGAAGAAAGATGCAGTAGCACAGGTTGTCATCAATCACCTTTACAAGCAAACAGAATTACAAACTTCTTATGGTGTAAATAATGTTGCACTGGTTAGGGGCAGACCAAGGGTTTTGAATTTAAAAGACCTCATCAGTGAATTTATTTTGTTTCGCCATGAAGTTATCGTTCGTCGTACCCAATACGAATTACGCAAGGCTGAAGAACGTGCCCATATTTTAGAAGGATACATTATTGCACTGGATAACTTAGATGCAGTCATCAAACTCATCCGTGAATCATCTACACCAAATATTGCACAGGAAGGATTGATGACCAGTTTCGGTATGAGTGAGATACAGGCAAAAGCTGTACTGGAAATGCGTTTGCAACGCCTGACCGGAATGGAGATCAATAAGATCCGTGAAGAACATGCCGAGGTTATGAAACTGATAGAGCACCTGAAATTAATTCTGGCTAATGAAGATATGCGTTATGATATCATCAAAAAAGAACTGGCAGAAGTAAAAGATAAGTTTGGTGATGAGCGTAAAACAGAGATCGTTTATGTTGGCGATGAAATTAATATGCTTGACCTGATTGAAGAAGAAGATGTGGTGGTTACCATTTCTCATTTAGGATACATCAAGCGTACGGTTGCGGCAGAGTACCGCCAGCAACGCCGTGGCGGTCGCGGTGCAAAAGGCAGCAGCACCCGGCAGGAAGATTTTATAGAACACCTGTTTGTTGCATCAACACATCATACCTTATTATTCTTTACCGAAATGGGAAGATGCTTCTGGTTAAAAGTGTACGAGATACCTGAAGGCGATAAAACCAGTAAGGGCAGGGCATTACAGAACATGATACAGATACCGCCTGATGATAAGGTAAGGGCAGTAATTGATGTAAATAATTTTGATGATGAAGAATATGTAAGCAATCATTATATCGTTTTATGTACCAAGCAGGGTATCATCAACAAATCAAGGTTGAAAGATTTCAGCAGGCCAAGACAAAACGGTATCAATGCCATCAACATCAAAGATGGCGACCAGTTGCTGGAAGCTAAATTAACCGATGGTAATTGTGAGATCATGATGGCAGTAAAAAGCGGAAGGGCCATCCGTTTTCCGGAGCAGAAAGTTAGGCCAACCGGCCGTGGCGGTATTGGTGTAAGCGGCATTGATGTGGATAATGAAAAAGATGAAGTGGTGGGCATGATCTGTGTTAATAAAGAAGATAAGACCAAAACGGTATTGGTGGTAAGTGCCAATGGATATGGCAAACGTACTTTTCTTGATGACCCGGAAACCGGCGAAGCCAATTACCGCATCACCAATCGTGGAGGTAAAGGCGTTAAAACGATCAGTGTAACAGCAAAGACCGGTTCATTGGTTGGATTGCTGGCGGTAACAGAAGTTGAAGACCTGATGATAACCTGTGTAAGCGGTGTTACCATACGTATGCCGGTAAACCAGATAAGTGAACAGGGGCGGGCAACGCAGGGTGTTAAGCTGATAAAGGTTGATGAAGGTGATGAAATTGCAGCCATTACACAGCTGGATGAAAAGGAAGAAGAAATAGAAGATATAACAGCTGCCGGGGTAATTGGCGAAACAGGTATTGATGAAACAACCGATACTGCAGAACCAACAGCACCTGCGGATGACGAATAAGTAATTTGCTTATGAGAACATGAAAAAGAAAACCCGATAGCAATATTGGGTTTTTTGTTTACAGAAAGAAGTCACCACAGATTGCAGCACAGATTTGTTTAAATAAAAAGGGGCCAAGTAGAAACATAGCCCCGGTTATAATCCAATATTATATGAAAAACCTACACAAAGGTGCAGGTTTAAATAATAATTATTCTTACACTTTAATAAGGAAAACTTGCATAAATCACAGGTTGGTAATGGGGGATGAATTGCAGACTATTTTTTCTTTACACTATTATTAGTATCTATATCTCAGACAATATCTTCTCCATATCTTGGTTACTCAGCCCTAATGTTCTCATAATTTGTTTTACAATAAACTCGGGAACAGGGTCGATGTGGTTTTGAATTACTATTGGTCTTAACAATGATTTTTTACTATACTTCTCATGTCCTTTATCGTGGCGGATGAGGTTACATCCCTGGTACTTTAAAATTTTTCGTACAGTTGAAAGTGGGAGATTGCCGGATTTGAATGTCATTAGTCTGCATATTGCGGCATCGCAACTTTCATTCTATCCATTCTATACGGCCGTGAGTTAACAATATTATGAAGATATTCATTGCGGTTTATCAGGTCTGTAATTTCAGGAGCAATAAAAGGTTTTGTTTTTTTACTTATGGTCCAGCCGTGGGCTTTTAAGTCTTCAATAAATGTATTCTTCTTGATGGTGTAAGAAAAGTATTCAGATAAACAGAATTCCAGTGATTCTTTTGCTTCTTCTTCATTTTTACCATAACCCGATATATCAAGTACAGGTATATAAGCGATCTGGGTTCCGTTTTCTTCAAAAAGCATAACAGGTAAATTAACGGTAACAGTATTTTTGCCTTCTTTCCATTTTCCTGCTAATCCTGCTTGTTTCATAAAATTTTTGTAATGAGAGTTATTTAAACATTTTGTATGTAGAAAAACTAAATGTAAAGTATTTAAACACAATTTTACACAAAAAGTTTTGACAATTTTTATGAAAACTTCTTCAGGGATAGGGGTAAGATCAAAAAAATAAGTAGTTGGTAAAGAAGGACGTAAGTGATTTACTATTATTATCTACTTAACATAATATTAATTATAGGTATTATTTCCTGATAACTAATTGATATCCACCTATATTAAAATGACTATAACGCATTCTTATGTTAAGCCAATCACCAATCCTGTTTTTAATAAGCATATTATGCCTGTTGGTAAATATTCAAATTTGCCGGCATTAAAAACTTATGCATAATTAAAAACAAACACCGGCTGCAAAGCCGGTGTTTTAAATTATATCGTACAGTGAAGTTGGATCTTCACAGGAATATCATATTACGGGGTTGGTTTTTTTACAGGCGGAGTATCATCAACCTGGTAGCCCCAATCGCCCAGGGCTTTAGGATTTTTGGAATATTTGCCCTTGAGCAGGTTCTTGCTGGCCCTTACAATTTCAATTATTTCAGCCAGCGATGCATCCCTTTGCCGGTAAGCTTCTTCGGCCTTACGGCTTAAGGTTTCGGCTTCCTCGTGCTTGGCCAGGCAGGGATCAATTTTTGGGCCCGTAACGGCCCAGTCTAAACCATCCAGTGCCAGTAATACCGATTTATCGGCATCGGCAAGGTGTTTTGTGTACACGCTTTTTGCCAGTGCAAGGCTTTCACGTGCATTGGCAGATATGGTAACTCTGCCTTTTGTAGTTTTTGCCATTTGAATACGTTTTAAATAATTAAGAATGGTACGATATATTATGCTGCTAATATATAATGTGTACTACATATCTCAAAATATTATATGTTAAATTATGTTAATTATATGGCAGCCTTTAATAAAAAATATGGCTGCCGGGCCTCTTTAGTGCCCGGTGGGAATTTTGTAGTTAAATTTGATGATTTTTACATGAAAAACCCGGGCTAACAGCTGTAATTTGTAGAATTACACGTGAAAGCTGCTGAATTACACATGAGAACCGTAGACTTACAGATGAGATTTGATGCCTGACAGATGAAAACTGATGAATTTGGTATGAAACTCTGCGAATTTGATGGTATAAAAACTGTAATTTTTTGCACCAGTTTCCCCATCTACAGCATGATGATATGCCTGATTATGTAGAAATGCGCTACTCCCCTCTGCCTTAAAATAAAAAATCTGATCTATCTCATTTATCAATAAATTAATTATTTAATTAAATTACATTGCCGCAATTGGTATATTCTATTTAAAATAGCACTCTTCTTACTTAACGACAACAGTAAAACAAAATGCGATTCAGACGTCGGGTTAAAATAATGAAAGGATTAAACGTGAACTTTTCAAAGTCAGGTTTAAGCCTAAGTGCAGGTGTAAGAGGAGCATCTGTAACAATAGGGAAAAAAGGTAGTTATTTAAATACAGGTATTCCAGGAACAGGTATTTATAATAGAACTAAAATTGGGAACCATAGCACTTCTCAACAGTGGCAAAATAAGAATGTACAAATTCCAGAAGAAAAAGCCCAAGTTGCAATTGGGTTAGATGAGAAAGGAAATCCTACATTAACGATAACTGATTCCCGAGGTAGACAAATAACAGATGAAACAATTCTTAGAAGAGTAAAAAGGAGCGAAAAATATAAACAATCAGTAAGTCATTTAATAGATCAAAAGAAAATAGAAATTGATGAAGAAACGACTAAGTTTATCAATATTGTTAAATACACACCAGACATTTTTACAGAAACTATCATTCAAGATGAACTTGAAAAATTATTGCCTCAAATTCATGTTTCGCAAGAATATAGTATTGGAATTCCAACTACAGAATCAGTAACATTAGAATTAGCTGCTGAAGCTAAGCAAAAAATAAAAAAAATCTTATTTTGGAAAAATAAAGGTTTAAGAAGAGCATATATTTCTGAGAATATAGAAAAACGGTTACAAGATAAAATTGAGGAATGGACAAATGCCAAGAAAATATTCATTGAAAATGAAAAAGCAAATAAAATTGCCAAAGACGCAGAATATTATAATGACTATGTTTTGGAAAAGCAAGAACTCGAAAATATATTACAAGGCAATGTTAATTATGTAAATGAAAAAATAGAAGTAATTCTGAGTGATATTATTTTACCTGTTGAATTTAGTGTTAGTTATGAATATTATCCTGATTGTAAACAGTTAAAGATTGACTTGGATTTGCCTCAAATAGAAAATATGCCTCAAGAAAAAGCAAACATATTGTCTACTGGAAAAATTTCTATTAAACAAAAGTCTCAAAAAGAATTAAAGCAGGAATATGCTCAGTGTGTATCTGGCATAACATTCTATCTAGGTGGGAGATTTTTTAATGTTTCGACTGATATAAAAGAAATATTGATTTCAGGTCATACTCAAAGAATTAATAAGGCAACAGGAAAAATTGAAGCACAATATATTTATTCGCTTAAATTGATAAGAGATAGATTTTCCACTATTAATATTGAAAATATTGACCCAGTTGAAGCATTTTCAAATTTTGAAAATAATAGAAACTTATCGGCTAGTTATGACTTTAAGACTATTATTCCCTGGTAACAAAACAAAGCTTCGCCATTGGTGTTCGTGCAATAAGCAAAGCAGCGTTGGCAATCACCAACAACCAGCAGGTAGTTTAAATTTCTCAGGCAACTCCTCCTCCATACCATCACACAAAAGCCATTGCACAAACCTGCTTGGGAAAGTATAGCTCACATTCTATCAAAGATTAGTCCATCCCTTAAACTAAGCGTATTTTTGCCGCTATGCAATCAATTAATATACCCGCTGTTTTAAGCAATTTTAATATTGAAGAACTCAACGAAATGCAACTGGCCTCAATTGATGCCATTGCAAATAATGCCAATGTTATTTTATTATCGGCCACGGGCTCGGGAAAAACCCTGGCTTTTTTATTGCCGGTTTTAAAATTGCTGAATCCGGAGATCAATAATACCCAGGCATTAATTATTGTGCCCAGCCGTGAGCTGGCCATACAGATAGATGATGTGTTTCGCAAAATGGCAACGGGGTTTAAAGTAACGCTTTGTTATGGCGGCCACAAGCGTGAAACCGAGGAAAATAATTTAAAAGAAGCCCCAACGGTAATTATTGGTACGGCCGGCCGCTTAGCTGATCATATCCGCCGCAATAATATTTCATTAGCCAATATTACCACGCTGGTGCTGGATGAATTTGATAAATCGCTGGAGCTGGGCTTTGCCGAAGAAATGTCTTTTATCGTTGGCTCATTAAAGAACATCAATAAAAGAATTCTTACATCGGCAACCAATGCTGTATCTGTACCCGATTTTATAGGCCTTACAGCACCCGTGCGCCTGAACTTTTTAACCGAAGCAGAAAATTTGGCCAGCATGCTGGATATAAAAACTGTTTTCAGTGCCGATAAAGATAAAGTGCCAACGCTCTTTAAACTCATCTGCTATTTGGGCAACCGTTCAACTGTGGTGTTCTGTAATCACCGGGAATCGGTGGAACGCACCAGTAATATGTTAACCGAAAAAGGTATTTTAAATGTTTTTTATCATGGCGGTATGGAGCAGCAGGAAAGAGACAGCGCCCTTTGCAAATTCCGCAACGGAACTTCCAATGTGCTTGTTACAACAGATCTTGCCAGCCGTGGCCTCGACATTCCTCATATCCGTTACATTGTACATTTTCATTTACCTGCAACTGCGGATGTGTTTACACACCGTAATGGACGCACAGCCCGTATGGATGCCAGCGGTACCGCCATTTTAATTTTATCGGAAGATGAAAAATTGCCAGGTTACATTACCGGTGCCGAAAATATTGAGTTGCCCGAAACAGACAGTTTACCGGAGAAACCAAAATGGAGCACCCTGTTTATTGCTGCCGGTAAAAAAGATAAAGTGAATAAGATAGACATTGTTGGTTTTCTTTCTAAAAAAGGCGAATTAAAAAAAGAAGATATTGGTATCATTGATGTGAAAGACTTTTTTAGTTTTGTGGCGGTGCGTAAAATAAAAGTTGGCCATGTTTTGCAACTGATAAAAAACGAAAAGATAAAAAATAAAAAGGTGAAGATTGAGATAGCGAGATAATAGAACGCAGATGACACAGTTGATGAAGGATTAACACAGATATTATAAAAAGCTGCCAGATTGAACCTGGCAGCTTTTTAAAGATATTATTTTAAATATATTAATTAAAAGGGCTGCCCCATTTCCTATCCGTATAAACATTTGTACCCGATAAGGTTTTTAAAAATGCAATTAATCCGTTTACTTCCTGTGTATTAAAATTTAATTTTTGTCCAAAGCCATTTGGTCTGAGCCTTGGGTCAAGATTGGTATTACCCGGCGCAATATTTACGTTACCATAATGCCCAATTACATTCTGCAGTGTTGCCAAATTTGCAGTATGCATCAGGGGGCTGTTTTCAATGCCCAACCCATTTGTTACATCTCTTAAACTGGGTGCTCTTGTAACTGTTATATCTATACCCGCAGCTGGTGCTATTTTTCCAATAATTCCATTGTTCCCTGTGTTAGGATCAATATCAAATTCCGGTGCATTGTGGCAACCATTACATCCTGCCCCACCGCCGATTCTGTTACCGGCAGGATCAAAAACAGGCGGCGTTAAAAAGATCTGTTTCCCTGTATTTTCCAATGCAGTAAAATTTGGAAAAAGTTGTCCATCATTTGCAACCTGTGTCCTGCCTGCATCATATTTTGAATCGAAAGATTGAATGCTTCTTACAAACTGAGCCAAACATTCCTGCATCCTGGCTTCGGTTACATTAATATCACCATATACAAATTTGAAAAGTTCGTTGTAATAACCAATAGCCTGAAGTTTGGTTAATAAAGTAGCAATCCCCTGTCGGCCGCTTAATCCGCTAAAACCCATTTCGGCATGGTCTTTTACCGGTGTTGTTGTTTGTATTTCAAGCGAAGCTGCTCTTTCATCCCAAAAGAATTTTGTTTCAACTGCATAACGTGTGTTTATCAACCGCATAGAATGCCTGCCGGTTAAACCACCTGCAACACCTTTGCTGGCAATGGCAGTATCGCCAAATGCAAATTGCTGCTTATGGCAACTGCCGCATGAAATGGTATTATCTATACTTAAATTTTTATCATAAAATAATACTCTGCCCAAAGTTGCTTTCGCATTGGTGATGATATTAGAACCCGTATTATCCTTGTTGCCAATGTATGCCGGTTTTGGTTGGCCTGCATAATTAGCCAGGCTGGCAGGGTCAATATTTGTACCAAATGCTGTTTTAATTGCTGCATATGGATCCACAGCAAGGGCTGCTGTAGTATCAGTTTTAGAACAACTTACTGCTACAATCAGTAAAATAAAAACGGCTGCAATGGTAATTTGTATTTTCGTCATAGTAAAAATCAATTAGTTTCCGGGTCAATAAATTATGTTGGTTTAAGCGGTTCGGTTCAAACAATTATTATGTACAATAGCTTAATTGATTGTATAATAAACCCGGTTTTAATGTGGAGGAGGTTTTCTATCTCCGTTTTCCATACCTGGCGGTCTTCTTTCCGGGTCATCCATACCGGGTGGTGGCGGACCTTGTGGCCTTTTAGCCGGCCCCATGTGTTTAAGTACTTCCTGGATAATGCTGTCAAACTTAATTTGTTGTTCTTTATTACATAAAGCTCTTAGCTTTTGAAAATGTTTAAAAGTAAGAATGTCACGCTGCTGTTCTAATTCACCAACTTTTCTGCTGAATATTTTTAGCAATGAGTCAGTAACATTTTCCTGTTGCAGTAATTCAAAGAAATTGTCTTTTGCTTTGCCGATACTGTCCTGTAATTCTCTTTGCCTGGCCCGGTGTTCGTTACTTAATTTTTTATAAGCTTCCTGTTGTGCCGAATCTAATTTCAACTCATGTGTAAGGAACTCAAATGCCTGTCCGCCCAAAGACGGCGATGGTGGTTTTATATCACTCCTGCCATTGCTTTTATGTGTCCATAATAAGGTCAGTGTTACAATATTGGCAGTTAACAACAGCAATGTTATAACAGAAAGCCAGCGGTTATTTGTAAAATTGTTCATTTTGTAAATTTATTCGTAAACAGATTCTGTATTCATGTCATACGCTTTTGCAAAAGATTCAATGGTAGCAGATTTATTTGTATGAACTGTTGCTTTTGTTGTTGTTTGCTTATTTAATTGTGTTAATGAAAAAATATTAATGATAAATACGATCGATAGGGCTGCTGTGATAAAAGCGGGACGGAGCAGAAAAAATGATCTTTTATCCGGCCCGGTCTCTTTTTGCATTCTTGCCAGCAACCTGGTATAAAAAAAATCAGGTGCACCGGCTTTATGCAAACCAGCCAGGCTTTCCATAATTTTTTCAACCTTTTTATTTGAATTGTTTTCCATCCGTAAAATTTACCTGTTATTAGTTTAGATGCCGTTATTTATAAAAACCTTCGCTAAGGAGGCAATTCATTTAATTTTTTCCGGAGATTCAGTTTTGCCCGTTGCAGTAATGAATCTACTGCTGATTCTGTTGTGTTTAATATACCTGCTATTTCCCGGTAACTCAATTCTTCAACCTTATTTAAGATGAAGGCGGTACGCTGGTTTTCGGGCAGCTGGTCAATCATTTTAAAAAGCAGTGATGCATTTTCCTTATTTTCCTGTTGTACTCCGGGATGGTTAAAATCTTCCGGTTCATAAACAGGCCTGTTATCATTCCCCACCAGGCTGATCAAAAAACCGAAACGTTTTTTTCTTTTTTTACTGCGGAGATGATCCAGCGATTTAGTAACAGTGATCCGGTAAATCCATGTTGATAATAAAGAGTCGCCTTTAAACTGTTTGATGGACCGGTAAACCTGGATGAATACCTCTTGAGCAATATCTTCGGCTTCGGTATGCTGTTGTAATAATCCCAGGGCTGTATTAAATACTTTATCCTGAAACCGGATTACCAATTCCTTAAATGCAGGTTCATCTCCATTACGGAGGGCAAAAAGTAATTCCTGTTCTGTCAAAAGTTAAACCGGTTTAAGGTTAGATGTTGAAAAATATAAAATCCTTCGTTCAGTTAATGCTTATGTTGAAACTTTTTATGAATGCAGTTATCCGGAATTTAAATTTTTCTCCTTCATCAAATAAAAATACATGTTGTATAGGAACAACAAAAATGGGGTACTCTTTTAATTCACTTTCGAATTTCAGCAGCCTTACTGCATCTTTTTCAGTGGTAAGAATAATTTTTTTAACAGCTTTTATTTTTTCAAACTGCTGTTTAATATCGGCCAGGTCATCGCTGTTAAAGATATGATGATCGGCATAGCGTAACATATCATACGTTTGCACATGTTGTGTGAGATGATCTTTCAAAGGTTTTGGATTGGCAATACCACAAACCAGCAGAATGGCAAAATCAGCTGTTATATTTATTTCTGCTTTATTAAAAAGATGATAAGGATGATTATAAATAATACCTGTAAAATATACTGATTGATTTGCTGCAGGATCAATTTCTGCAATGATCGATTCTTTTTCGCTTAAAGAAAGATCTACTTTACATTTTGTAACAATAATAATATCAGCTCTTTTACTGCTGCTTCTTACATCCCTAAGATCGCCGGCGGGTAACATCAGGTCACGGGTATATAAATTTGAATAATCGGTTAGAATAATATTCAGCCCGGCTTTTACCTGCCTGTGCTGAAAAGCGTCATCTAAAATAATTACCTGTGTTTCGGGCTGTTGGTGTAACAACTGGGGTATGGCCACTAAACGTTCTTCTCCAACAGCAACTGCTACGTCTGCAAACTTTTGGTGAAACTGCATCGGCTCATCCCCTATCTCCAATGCAGTAGTCCTCTCATCGGCAATTGCAAAGCCCTTAGTTTTTCTTTTGTACCCCCTGCTTAATGTAGCGGTTTTATAATCGTTTTTTACCATGCGAATCAAATATTCTGTCATTGGTGTTTTGCCTGTACCTCCGGTAGCTAAATTACCTACACAAATAATGGGAAAATTAAAGGAGACCGAGTTAAAAAAATTAAGGTCATATAAACGGTTACGCAGCCAGATAATAGCTCCGTAAATAAGTGAAAAAGGGAATAAAAGGTATCTGAAACTTTTTAACAAGTTGGTTAATTATTTATAAAGATAGAAAAGATAGTTGTGCCATAATTACGTTCGGTTTTAAAATATGCAAATTTCTTATAATCATTCCTGGGCATATGCTCCAGCACAAACCACCCATTGGGGTTCAACAAATTCTTTTCAAATACTTTTAATGGCAGATCATCAATTGTTGTTAATGCATAAGGGGGCCCTGCAAAAATAAAATCGTATTGCTCTTGTGTTGTTTCAATGAAGCGAAAAACATCTGACTTAACCACGGTAAAGTTTTCGAATGCCAGGTCAGCAGAAGTCTTCTTTATAAAATCATACATCTGGTTATCCTTTTCTACAATTGTAATATCCGGTGCCCCCCTGCTGGCCAGTTCGTAACTGATACAGCCGGTGCCACCAAAAAGATCCAGCACTTTCAGTTTATCAATATCCAGGTTATTTTGCAGAATATTAAACAGGCCTTCTTTGGCAATATCTGTTGTGGGCCTGGTATAAGGCATTTTTGCCGGTGGACTAATTCTTCGGCCACCATGTATCCCGCTGATTATACGCATGAGGCTAAAGCAAATAAATGACTGAAAAAATGTGCCGGATGATCTTTTATTTCATCATGATATTCAAAACCGGCAGGTAAAGTATCAAACTCAATATTTAAAAAATAGTTATAAATAGCTGCGTATAAATTTGATTTTTCATCGATCAGTCCATTTATGTGTACTGAAACAGCATCAGGATGAAGTTCAAAATTTTTACAAACATTCAGCAAATGATAAGCAGCATCTTCCGGATTACTGTATTCAAAATTCTGAATCACCTGTAGCTTTCCTTCTTTCCATAACATCAATGTTAAACTATTACTGAAAAAGATGCAGTACAAATGATTTCCAGCCTTAAAATTCCTGTTCACCAAGGCTGTATATTGATGAGTTTGTGTAGCATAAGGAAATTTATTTGTAAAATATTCCTGTGTTTTTTCCGGAATGCGGTAAATATTATGGAGGCTATATTTATATAAAAAATCAGATTTAATGATTCCCTGGTTTGCATCGCCGTAAATAAGGTTCAACATATTATTATTGGTATCAGGACTAAATAACTCCGTTGGCACTAAAATGCTTTCGGCAAACGACCAGAACAAATGTGTTTTAGTATACTGCTTTTGTAAAATACTTTCATTTTGCAAAATCTGATGGAGTTCTTCGGCAAGTTCGGGTTCATTCATTCTTTTAGTAAAAGAATAGGTTACCACTGCCCGGAAACAATTACTGGTATCCAGTATAGCCAATGAAATGCCCATGGGGCCTGCTTCTGCAAATAACTGTGCAGTCTCATTATTAATTTCTGTTGCCTGTATTTTGAAAGAAGGATTCACATGTTGTATTTGGGTGGCAAAATAAGATAATTTTGCTGACTTTATGGATAGTACAACTGTAATAAAAGATTTAAAGGTTAAGGTTAGCAATAAACAAATTCTGTCCATTGCATTGCCCATCACATTAGCGATACTGATTCCACAGATCAATATGCTTACCAACAGCATCTTCCTGGGAAATTTAAGTACCGAAGCATTGGGTAATGCCGGCATTACTGGCGTGTTCTACCTGATATTTGCCGTGGCCGGTCATGGTTTAAATAATGCACTGCAGGCTGTCTTCTCAAGGTATGCCGGAAGTGATAATCACGGGGCTTTTAAAACCATACTGGCACAGGGCATCAGAATCAGTTTGCAGTTTGCCTTTGCAGGTATTTTAATTACCTGGTTTATTGCGCCGTTTATTTTGCAACAGGTTGCCGATCCAATTGCATATCCACAGGAAATAAATTTTTTAAAGATCAGGATAATAGGGCTGCCCTTTTTATTTTTATTCCAGATGGGAAATGCTTTTTTAGTTTCTTCACTCAACAGCCGCTATTTAATGATCGGTTTTATTTTTGAAGCCGGAGTAAATATTTTGCTTGATTTTTTGTTTATAAAGGGCCGCTTTGGCTTTCCGGCACTGGGTTTTAATGGCGCGGCTGTTGCATCTGTTATTGCTGAAGCAGTTGGATTTATTGTAGTGCTTATTGTTTTATTCCGTACAGGGTTAAAAAAACAATATGGATTATTAAAAACCTATACCTACAATAAAATTATCACCAAAGAAATATTAACCATATCGGCTCCGCTGATGCTGCAATATGTTATAAGTGTTACTACCTGGCTGGTATTTTTTATTTTGATAGAAGGACTGCATGATGAAAATGCCAAGGCCATCAGCAACACCATGCGTAATATTTTTGGATTAACAGGTGTTTTTGTATGGGCTTTTGCAAGCACTACAAATGTTATGGTAAGTAATCTAATGGGTCAGAAACGGGAAGATAAAGTAATAGAAGCCATCAATAAGATCATGTACCTGAGCATTGGCTTTTGTTTGATTATGTGCCTGCTGGTAAATATTTTTCCCCGGATATTTTTTGGATTATTCAGCTAGGGTGATGAATTTATAAAACAGGGAATACCGGTTTTGCAGGTTGTAAGTGTAGGTTTATTATTTATGAGTGTTGCCAATATCTGGCTGAATGGCGTTACCGGTACCGCCAAAACAAGAGTGAATTTACTCATCGAAATAATTGCCATTACGGTTTATCTGTTTTACACCTGGTATTTTGTAAAAACAAATTATATTTCGCTTGCCATGGCCTGGAGCAATGAACTGGTTTACTGGTCTACAATCTTTATCATGTCATTTATTTATTTGCGGAGCGGAAGGTGGAAGAGTAAAACCTCTGCGTAAATTTATGTAAGAATTTCTGCAGGGTAATGAATCCTATATAAATTGCCGGATAGACTTTTTTTTAATTAGTCCTGTTTCCATCACCAAAAAAGACAATTAATGCCTGCATACTGTCTTTCAATATACCGGATCCCTCATCAAAAATGCTGTCTTTACTTTTTTTGGATGCTTTATTGTCTGCCGATTTTTTTATTGTTGTTCTTATTGTATCCAGGTCATCAAAGAATGGGCTGATATTTTTTTCATAAAAGGAGTTCACCGCTTCTATGTTTATTAAAAGGTTTTCATAGTCGGCTATGATGCTGTTGATGTCTTTAATATTGTCTGCAGAATGTCTTCTCGGTATCCGGTTAAATAATGTTGTTAATGCTGCAGTTGTGGGATTCATTTGCTGATCTGTTTTGTATGGTTGCTAACAAATGTATGGTAAAGCTTATCTTATTGTTTTTTAACTATGCTATATTATTAATTAGTTTGAGTACCAGCTATTATTAGCAAAATTTATATCCGGAAAAACTTTCTCTGCATCAATCTCTACTTTTTTTAGTGCTTCGGTAGTTGGCAGTTTTACTTTCCAAATATTGGTATTATTCCATACTTCTACCGGTAATTTTAATGTTCCTCTTATACCACTCTTTGTTTCGTAACTGATATTTACCGGCATGGCCATTTGTTCTAAATTAGCAAGGGTTACAATAGCGCCGTTTGCTGCATCGTCTTTTTCATATTTTACCGATAGAATGGCCTGGTCTAATTTATAATTTTCTACAAACCATGCTTTCCAGAACCAGCTTAGGTTTTCGCCTGCTGCATTATCCATGGTTCTGAAAAAATCCCAGGGTGTTGGATGTTTAAAGGCCCAGCGTTTTATATATTCCCTGAAAGCATAATCAAAACGGTCGGGGCCTAAGATCTCATTACGCAGTATTTCTAAACCATAGCCCGGTTTACTGTATAAGGAATTACCGATGTTGGCTTCTTTCATGGCATCAGGTGTTGTAAATATCGGTTCGGTTTTATCGCCAAACATATAAGGTGCCATAAACTCCATATTTCTTTTAGCATTTTTATATTCTCCATTATTAAAGTCAACATGGGCCAGGGTATTTATGAAAGTATTAAATCCCTCGTCCATCCAGCCATATTTACGTTCGTTACTGCCAACTATCATCGGAAACCAGGTATGCCCGAATTCATGATCGGTTACACCAAACAACCCGTCGGTAGTAGCCTTTGCGCCGCAAAAAACTATACCGGGATATTCCATGCCACCAACATTACTGGCAACATTGGTTGCACAGGGATAAGGATATTCAAACCAACGCTTACTGTAATTTTCAATACTGCCTTTCGTATATTCTGTTGCCCTGCCCCACCCTTTTTGCCCGTTGCTTTCAGCCGGGTAAACACTCATGGCCAGGGCAGTTTTGCCACCTGGTAAATTTATTTTTGCTGCATCCCAGATAAAACTTTTACTGCTGGCCCAGGCTGCATCTCGTGCATTAGTAATTTTATAATGCCAGGTAAGTGTAGCCGCCTTTGGCTGGCTGGAAGGATCAGTTACTTCAGCTTCAGTACGTATCAACACTGTCTTATCAGATTTTTTTGCCTGTGCCAGACGGCTGATCTGTGTTGTGGTTAAAACTTCAGATTCGTTCAGTAACTCACCACTGCAAACAACAATATGATCTGCAGGTGCGGTAATATTCATATCCAGATCACCATACTCTAAATAGAATTCACTAGGGCCAAGGTAAGGCAGCGTATTCCATCCTTCTACATCATCAAACACACACATACGTGGATACCATTGTGCCACAGTAAAAATATTCCCGTTCTTTGTTTTTAAAATACCACAACGGTCGGCACCATATTCTGGCAATGTAAATGAAAAAGCAATTTTAATTTTTATAACATCTCCTCCCGGTTTCATTGCCTTAGGTAAACGTATCTGCATCCTGGTATCAGTAATGATGTAGTTGGCATCGGTATTTTCATTTATTAATTTAACCGAACTGATTGTATAGCCACCACTAAAATTACTTTTGCTGTCGCCATAGCGGCTGCGGTTGTTAAGTGGCATCCGGGCCTGGCCCCTGCTGTCTTTATTAAATAAATTCTGATCCAGCTGCAGCCATAAAAAAGACAAAGGATGCGGACTGTTATTTTTATAGGTGATGGTTACATTACCACTGATTTGATTGGTTATATCATTTAATGAAACATTGATCTGGTAATCGGCTTTGTTTTGCCAATAACCGATATTGGGTTCACCTGTTGCAGCTCTGCTGATGGTGCCGCCTGTTGGATAAAAGATGGGCGAAAATAAAGTATGCGGATCATACTTTGATTGTATACTTACATCTTCCTGTGCAAAAACAGAAACAGCCGGTATAAAAAACAGAAACAGGAAAAAAAATCTTTTTGTCATAACATGATTTTAGTGTGCGAAGTTAAGCTAAAACCCGGTGCAGTATATAGTTTGATCAGGAGAGTTTTTTTATTTCCAGGCTTTTAACAATTCTCTTCCTTTTTCCTTAATGGTGAGATCGTCTTCTGTATGAATAGGCAGTGTTAACATTTCGTTGATATAGGCAATGGCTTTAGTTTTATTATTATTTTCTTTGTATGCTTTTGCCATTTCATAATAATTTAAAATAAATCCCGGTGTTAAATCATGCACTTTTTCAAATGATTTTATAGACTCCGATAGTGAAGCGGCCGGTAATCCGCCATACAGAACTTTAACTACCGTAGTTTCTAAAACATTTAAGTTACTGATCTCGTAATGCCATCTGCCCAACACATGCCAGGCCTTATAATTTTTCGGATCATTTTTTATGGCAATGTCAACATACTTTTTTATTTCTTTAGCATTGGTTATTTTTTCTTTTCCGCTTTTACTCATAGAGCTTCTGCCCAATGCCATTGCCATGGCACAATTGGCATCAGAATTATTGGGGTCAATTTTCAATGCTGTTTCTGCATAAATTTTTGCTGCAGTATAATAATCATCCCTGAGTTGTTTATTTGTTTCACGCTGCCCGATGCGAACGCATAATTCACTGCATTTATTTAATGCATAAATATTGGTTGCATTAATTTTTAATACTTCTTTAAATTTCTGAAAGGATGCTTTTTCATTTGGGATAGATTCTAAACGATATCCTTCTTTGATAAGGGCATTAATATCCTGTGCAGTACAGGGCACCACTGAGCAAAGGATAAAAACTACGGCTATAATAAATCTCATGCTAAAATGCTTTGTTATATGTAACGCCAACAGAACCCTGAATATGAGGAATGGGAGGATTTTTTTTCTCAACAGAAATTGTAATAGAGTTGATCCGTTTATCGCTGGCATATATATCCTGCGCCAAATCCTGTGCCAGTGTTTCCAATAGTGCAGCAGGGATCATCATTCTTTTTTTTATTAAATAGTAGACCGAGGCATAATTAATGGTTTGCTCCAGTTCAGTGATCTTTTCTGCATGAGCAAATGCAATTGAAACATTTACTTCAAATTCATTTCCCAAGATCCTTTCTTCTTCATGCAAACCATGAAAAGAAAAGAATTGTAAATTATTAAGTTGAATGGTTAACATTAATGTAATCCTTTTTCGCCTAAATATCTTTCGGCATCAAGCGCTGCCATACAACCGGTGCCGGCAGCTGTTACAGCCTGCCTGTAAATTTTATCCTGCACATCACCCGATGCAAACACACCTTCTACATTTGTTTTAGCAGTGCCGGGAATTGTTTTTATATATCCTGCATCATCCATATCCAGCAAGCCTTTAAAAATACCTGAATTGGGTTCATGCCCGATGGCAACAAAAAATGCACTTACAGCAATATCCTGCTTCTCACCTGTTTTATTATTTTTTATGCGAACGGCTTCAACTTTTTTATCACCCAGTACTTCATCTGTTTCGCTGTTCCAGTAAACTTTTATATTGGTTGTAGTAACTACCCTGTCCTGCATTACTTTACTTGCACGCATTTGATCTCTTCTAACGATCATATGCACCTTTGAACAAATTTTTGACAAATAAAGCGCTTCTTCAGCTGCTGTATCACCTGCGCCAACTATAGCCACTTCTTTTCCTTTAAAGAAAAATCCATCACATACGGCACAGGCACTTACACCATAACCATTCAGGCGTTGCTCACTTTCAATACCCAGCCATTTTGCTGATGCACCTGTTGAAATGATCAAGGCATCAGTTTCAATCCATTTTTCTTCATCAATTTCCACTTTTAAAGGACGTGCAGAGAAATCAACCTTTGTTGCCAGGCCATATCTTATATCAGTTCCCATACGCTTTGCTTGGTTTTCAAAATGAACCATCATTTCAGGTCCCTGTATACCATCCGGGTACCCCGGGTAATTTTCAACTTCAGTAGTAATCGTTAACTGGCCACCCGGCTGAATGCCCTGGTATAAAACAGGATTTAATCCTGCTCTTGATGCATAAATGGCTGCTGTGTATCCTGCCGGCCCTGATCCTATTATTAAACAATGCACTTTTTCGGTTGCCATAATTTTTTTCTATATTATTTTATTACGAATGTAAAGGAATATTTTTTAGCAGGATCATCAGCGTGCTATAACAGTACCAACCTTTGAAGCATAACCACAAAATGCACCCAATGCGCCATTGCTGATATTGCCAACTACTTTACCCGGCTGCGAAAAGGGGTTGCCGATACTTTGCTGGTTAAATTCCCAGGTGTTCCAGAAAGTATAAGTGGCTTTATCAATATTTGAAAGTTTGAATGATATTGTATCACCCCGGCTAAAATACCTGTCATCCCCAGTAGGTAATGTATTATTTCTGTCAACTCCGGGGTCAACCTGTCCGGAATAAGTAGTGCCATCAACAACTTCATCATTAAACACTGAATTAAAACCAGGTAAAAAAAGTTCGCTGTTTTTCTTTGTATAATAGCGTACATAATTTCCCAAACCCGGCGGATCAATAACTCTTGCCATTAATATTCTTTTCGATGTATCAACATCTGGCGGCGCTTTTTTTGTCCAGATGGAATCGAAAATTTTTGTGAGCTGTGGTATGGTTGTTTTGGCCGTATAAACCTGTCCCTCTGTTTTTATGGTGAGGTTATACTGCCTGGTAAACTCACCAATAAATGCAGTGGCTAAGTTAGCAGAATCTATTCCGTAATAATAAATAAAATAACCATTGCCTAAAGGAACGGTGTATTCTTTGAGTGTATGTGTAAATGTACCATTCGACATGGTTACTTCAGCATTATGTACAAATGAATTGGCCAGTATTTGCGGACTGATGGCACCAAAATAATCAAGACTTTTGCTTAATGCCACAGTAGGTGTCTGGCCGTTTTCTATCTGTGCATCTACAACCAGTAAGGCACTTGCTTCTTTTAATTTAAAATCAATATTTTTTTCGCAGGAGGATAAAAATAGAACTGTAAAGATGATTATAAAAGTTGTTTTCATTTCATTGCAAAATTAATGGCTGAAGAACAGATTTGAATATTTTATTCTGTTAATCTTAAATAAACAAAATGACCAGTATAAAGTTCTAAATTTAAAATTGTGAGCAGAGTCAACTATTCCCATTCTCTTACAAGCCCCTTTTAGGGTATTACGGGCAAACAAAAATCCTCCCGCTTTTGGCAGGAGGATTTGAGGTTAACCCATCAAAATAATATTAACCTAAGTAAGCTTTTAAAGCGCCACTGTAACGGGCTTTTTGTAAACGTTTGATTGCTCTTTCTTTGATCTGGCGGATGCGCTCTTTGGTCAAATCGTATTTTTGGCCAATCTGCTCAATGGTAACACCATTTTCGCCATCCAATCCAAAGTAAGCATTAACGATCTCTGCTTCACGTGGACTTAAAGATTTTAAAACCCTGCGGATCTCATTTTTTAATGAATCGTGCATTACATCTTCATCGGTTTCATCGCCACCTTTCAATAAATCGCCCATGGCTACATCTTCTGCTTCATGCACGGGTGCATCAAGGGAAGTATGACGGGTGTTGCTTTGAAAAATGTTGTTGATCTCCGTTTCACTCATCTCCAGTAATTCGGCTAATTCTTCGGTACTTGGCTCACGCTCATGTTCCTGTTCAAAAGCCATGTAGGCTTTGTTAGCCTTGTTGTATGTGCCAATTTTGTTTTGTGGCAAGCGGACTAATCTGCCCTGCTCTGCCAATGCCTGTAGTATAGATTGGCGAATCCACCACACTGCGTAAGAAATGAATTTGAAACCTTTTGTTTCGTCAAAGCGTTGAGCCGCTTTGATCAAGCCGAGGTTACCCTCATTAATTAAATCACTAAGAGAAAGGCCTTGGTGCTGGTACTGCTTAGCCACAGATACCACAAAACGAAGGTTGGCCTGCACCAACTTGTCCAAAGCACGCTGATCACCCATTTTAATCTTTTGGGCTAAAATGGTCTCCTCTTCAGGAGTAATCATCGAAATTTTGGAAATTTCCTGCAAATATTTCTCAACTGCCTGTGAATCACGGTTGGTAATCTGCGTTGCGATCTTAAGTTGCCTCATTGTCTTGTATTAGTTACTAAAATAGAACAGTGAATAGACATGTTTTGTTGGGAAAACGTTGCAAAAAATTGGTTAATGCCTCAAATTCCAAATAAAAATGTGTGCAAAAGTACGTTAAAAACATTTCATTTCATAGTCATCGTGTATAAAAATGGATGAATGGTGGATAAAAAAGAAGCAACTAAAGGGTTATAGTCAAAATGCCGGAGTATGTTTACTTGGAACAACACACCTGACTTATGAAAATTTTTTTAAACATAAATTTCACTCCCTTGTGGCTTGCAACTTGAGGCTTATATTTGTTGCATGATAACTGATTTACGCTCCGATACATTTACAAAGCCTTCTCCAGCTATGTTGGAAGCTATGTTTAAAGCACCTGTTGGGGATGATGTATTTAGTGAAGATCCTTCTGTAAACCAGTTAGAAGCTATGTCAGCACAGTTATTTGGAATGGAAGCTGCACTTTTTTGTCCAAGTGGTACAATGACGAATCAAATTGGAATTAAGTGCCATACACAACCGGGCGATGAAGTGATTTGTGATAAAGTAAGCCATGTATATATTTATGAAGGAGGGGGAATTGCATTTAACAGTGGCAGCCAGGTTAAAGCTTTAGATGGAGACCGGGGCAGAATTACTGCAGAACAGGTAATTGAGTCAATTAACCCCGATGATGTGCATAAGGCAAAAACGACCTTGGTTAGCCTTGAAAACACTGCAAATCGGGGGGGTGGAAGTTGTTACGATTTTTCTGAAATACTGCGAATTAAAGAAGTTTGCTTACAAAATAAACTAAACCTTCATCTTGATGGTGCAAGACTTTGGAATGCATTGGTAGCAAAAAATGAAGACCCAAAACAGTATGGCGAAATTTTTGATAGCATATCCATTTGCCTGAGTAAAGGGATGGGTGCCCCTGTGGGTAGTTTATTATTAGGTAATAATGATTATATAAAAAAAGCAAGAAGGGTTCGTAAGGTTTTTGGCGGCGGAATGAGACAGGCCGGATATATAGCCGCAGCAGGTATTTATGCCCTGGAAAATAATATTGAAAGGTTAGCGGAAGATCATCAGCATGCAAAACAAATTGCAACTGCTTTAAGTAAAAAAGATTTTATTGGTAAAATAATGCCAGTTGAAACTAATATTATCATTTTTGAGGTTACAGGGTCTTACACATCAAAAGAATTCTGTACAAAGTTGCGACAGCATAAAATTTTGTGTTTAAGTATTTCCAATACACAGGTCCGGATGGTTACTCATCTGGATATTACTAAAGAAATGCTAAAAACCCTTATCCAGGTAATTGAAACTTTATAGTTGAATACTATTTCTCCTTTACTGTCGTTACAGCCCAAATCAACCAACTACATTTATGAAGTTTCAAACATTTATTGTAATGGCTGCTGCCATGCTTGTATTTCAATCCTGTCAAAAAGTAAATTCTCCCGGTGCAGGCAATAGTGAAGCAAAAGTGAATTTCATTTTTAAATTTGATTCTACTCAGGTCAGATTAAATGCTTTTGGCCAGCCCTCGCCCATGCCGGCAGGCAATGCAGGCCAGTCGCCACGTTTTAATACCATGAGTGCTCAATATGTGGAGTTGGCCCCATCAGCATTTACCGCTTTAGGTGCAGGAGCTATTTTATACAAAGCGCCACAGGTTATTACAGGAGGAGCTAATGCAATTGATTTTTCCAATTCAAAATTTGCCGGTAACAACCAGGTATTTTTATCTGTACCAATAAAAAATTTTGCAGCAGGAACCTATAACTGGCTGCGTATTTCGCTGGCTTATCAGAATTATAATATTTATATGAATGCATCAGGACAAACCATTGATGCTACACTGGCATCATTCATTGGTTTTAATACTTACCTAAGCAGTTTTAAAGTAAAAGATTCAACAGTTGTAGTTAATGCAAATAAGTTGCAGGGCTATTGGGGTTTGGAAGGAAAGTTTTCGGGGTATGGCTTTTTGGTAACCGGCCAGGCTCCCCCCGGGGCCACTACGGTTCCCAATCCCTTATTTGCAAGTTCTCCTATTCCGCAGGGCTCTTGTGTAGTTACGGCACAATTTACTTCGCCCTTTATTGTTACGGGTAACGAAACTAAAGATATCAATATCATAGTTTCACTATCTACCAACAAAAGTTTCGAATGGATTGATGTAGATCATAATGGTACATATGATCCCAATAATGGTGACCAGGTTATTGATATGGGAATAAGGGGAATGATACCGGTAATACAATAAAAGTGAACCGGCATTATATTGAAAACTGTAGTTAGTATGACTACAGTTTTTTTATTTTACATGCTTTATCTTCGTATCAATCTCTAAACTTAATAATCAATGCATCCATACGAAACATTATTAAAAGATAATAAAGCCTGGGCTGCTGAAAAAGTTGCAAATGATCCAAATTTTTTTAAAAACCTCTCGGACTTACAAAAACCTGAATTTTTGTGGATCGGCTGCAGTGACAGCCGGGTGCCAGCCAATGAAATAACCAATACACAACCCGGTGAAATCTTTGTTCACCGTAATGTGGCAAACCTTGTAATTAATACTGATGTAAATCTTTTAAGCGTTTTGGATTTTGCTGTAAATCATTTGCATGTAAAACATGTAATAGTTTGCGGGCATTATGGTTGCGGTGGCATTAAAGCATCCATGAGCAAGGTTGATTACCAGCCGGTGTTAAATATGTGGCTTCGTAATATTAAAGATGTACACCGCATACACCGGGATGAACTTGAAAAAATTAAAGATGAGGATGAAAAGTGCGACAGGCTGGTTGAGTTAAATGTGCAGGAGCAGATCTTTAACCTGGCTAAAACCTCTATCATTCAAAGGGCCTGGAAAATAGACCAAAGGCCAGACCTTCATGGCTGGGTGTATGGATTAAAGGACGGAATTATAAAACCTGTATTTGAAATGAAGGCAGGTACACATATTGATCCGCTGTACGAATATGATAACCTTTAATTTTCTTTTATGTTCCCCAAAATAAACCCCACTTCCACTCCATCCTGGCTGGCATTGCAGCAGCACCGGCAACTGTTTGAGAATGTACATATGAAAGATCTTTTCTTTAATGATGCAGAAAGGTTCGGCAGATTTTCTGTACAAATGGGCGATTTACTTTTTGATTACTCTAAAAATATAATTACCGGTAACACTGTTGAAATTTTATTAGAACTGGCTGCTGATTGTAAATTAAAAGATGCCATTGAAGCCATGTTCACGGGCGAAAAAATTAATGAAACAGAAAACCGGGCTGTGTTGCATACGGCATTGAGAAATTTTTCGGGTAACCCTGTTTTAACCGATGGTGTAGATGTGATGCCAGGTATTAAAAAAGTACTTGAGCAAATGAAAAATTTTTGTGCCCATGTTCATGATGGAGAGTGGAAAGGATTTACCGGAAAAAAAATTAAATATATCATCAACATCGGTATTGGTGGCAGCGACCTTGGCCCTGTTATGATAACAGAAGCCTTAAAACCATATTGGATAAATGGTATTCAAACTTATTTTGTAAGTAATGTAGATGGTACGCATATAATTGAAACTTTAAAGAAAATAAATGCTGAAGAAACCCTGTTTTTAATTGCCAGCAAAACTTTTACTACACAGGAAACCATGACCAATGCCCACACAGCAAGAGATTGGTTTTTGCAACAGGCAAAAGATGAAATACATATTGCCAAACATTTTGTAGCCCTCAGCACTAATGAAAAAGATGTTATAAAATTTGGCATTGACCCAAAAAATATGTTTGTTTTTTGGGATTGGGTGGGCGGTCGTTACAGTTTATGGAGTGCTATTGGCTTATCAATTGCATTAACTATAGGCTACGAAAATTTTGAACAACTTTTAAAAGGAGCACATGCAACAGATATTCATTTCAGCACAACGGAATTTGAAAAAAATATTCCGGTGATCATGGCTTTACTTGGTATCTGGTATGGTAATTTCTTTAACACAACAACCGAAGCTATTCTGCCTTACGATCAGTACTTACATCGTTTTGCAGCCTATTTTCAACAGGGCAATATGGAAAGCAATGGTAAGTATATTGATCGTAATGGCGATAAAGTAAACTATACAACCGGCCCGGTAATTTGGGGCGAACCTGGTACCAACGGCCAGCATGCTTTTTACCAGTTGATTCATCAGGGAACACAAATCATTCCCTGCGATTTTATTGCGCCTGCTATCAGCCAAAATGCAGTTGGCGATCATCATGAAAAATTATTAAGCAATTTTTTTGCACAAACAGAAGCATTGATGAATGGAACTGATCATGAAAATCCATATCGTGTTTTTGAGGGCAACAGGCCAACTAATTCTATTTTATTAATACAAATTACACCCTTTGCTTTAGGGCAAATGATTGCTTTGTATGAACACAAAATTTTTGTACAGGGCGTAATATGGAATATTTACAGTTTCGATCAATTTGGTGTAGAACTGGGAAAAATTTTGGCAACAGAAATTTTACCGGAGCTGCAAAATGATGAAATTGCAAATGCCCATGACAGTTCAACCAACGGACTTATAAATGCGTTTAAAAAAATGAAATGATCAGTATCTTGGCAGAGTTGCCAACTGCATTTCTTTTTGCAGATAAAATTTACAGATTTTATTATTCAATCTGCTTTTAATAATAATGCTTTTGCAATTGGTTTCAGGCGTCGATTTCCCTTCTATGGGCTGTAGATCTATCTTCCAGAGCGTATTCCCTTTTTTTGCAGTAATTGTATAGGTTGGATTGTTTTCAAATTTATCTCCAATGATTACCGTTTTTTCTTTTATCCTTATTATAGTAAAAGATAATGGAGTATTGTTATAAAAAGCCATTTTCATATTGGGCATATTTGATCCGGTGAATTCCGGGCAAATAAACCTGCTAATATCGGTTTTTGGAAGTATAGCGTTTCCATTCTCATCTGCTATTTATGTACCCGGAATAGATACTTTGTAATAAGCATTTGCTCTTTTTATATTACAATTTAACGCTTTTATATTTTTTCAGTAACAGGACTAACAGTTACATAAAAAAATCCTCCCTTAAAAAGAGAGGATCTGTTGCAATTAGGTTTGGTGTATGTTTACCACTTATCTACTTCCTCAGTACTGCCGTTATCAACGGGAGCATTATTTTCCGCAGTCGGAGTTTCTGTTTTTGCAGCTGTTAAATCTGTTGCGGGAGTTTCTGCAACTGCTGTTTCTGCTGGTGCAGTTACTTCAGCAGCTGTTGCTTCAGTGCCTGTATTTTGTGTCTGTCCACCCTCACCTTCATAGGGTGTATCATGGTTAAAAGCATCAAAATCAAAATCGGGCATCAATTCTGTTTTTACATAATCAATGGCCTCACCTAATCCTTTAATAAATTTGTTGAAGTCTTCTTTATACAAAAAGATCTTATGCCTGTCATACCCTTCAGAATCAAACCGCTTACGACTTTCTGTGATAGTTAAATAATAATCATTACCACGGGTTTCTCTTACATCAAAAAAGTAAGTTCTGCGTTTTCCGGCTCTGATGCGTTTGCTGTAAACGCTTTCCATTTTTTTTTCGTTGTTCTCGTACTCCACTGTTTTAAGTTTTAATTTTTAACGATTTTCCCTTAATGGGTTGACAAAGATAAATTGTTTTCCATTCTACAAAATATAAGGTAGAATATTTGTGGTTTTGCTTTGCAACAACCGCAAAATCTCTTAAAAATTAAGCATTTTCAACTAATTCTCTTTATCCTGTTGCTGTTGCCTGTTGTACATTTCAGTATAATAACCGTTTAAATCGAGTAATTGCTGATGTGTACCCTGTTCAACAATTTTCCCCTCATCAATTACAATGATCTTATCAAAAGCAAACAAAGAAAAAATGCGATGGGTGATGATGATGGCTGTTTTATCATCAAGGTATTGGTATAAGTTACCAATGATCTCATTTTCGGTACGGGCATCTACTGCACTCAGGCAATCATCAAAAATTACGATACGGGGGTTTTTTATCAATGCCCGGGCAATGGAAATACGTTGCTTTTGTCCTCCACTTAAGGTAACTCCCCTTTCGCCAATCAATGTGTCATACCCTTGTTGAAAATTTCCTATTTCGTTATGAATACTGGCCTGCCTGGCAGCATGAAATACTTCTTCATCGGTTGCATTATCAATTCCAAAGCGGATATTATTTCTAACAGTTTCACTGAATAAGAAATTATCCTGTGGTACATAACTGATCTGCAAACGCAAAGCATTAACATCAATTTTATTTATCGGAACCCCATCATAAGTGATCATCCCTTTTTGCGGCTCATACATGTGCAACAGTAATTGGGCAATGGTTGATTTACCCGAGCCAGTCCGGCCTACAATGGCTATTTTTTCGCCTTTGTTGATCTGTAATGAAAATTTTTTTAAAGCATGAATGCCCGTATGTGGATAAACAAAATCAACATTTGAAAAACTAATATTTCCGGCTAAATCAGTTTTAACCGGTGTGGTTTCATTTTTTATAGAAGGCTCTGTGTGTAAAAATTCATTGATCCTTTTTTGTGATGTTGCAGCTCTTTGTGTCATGCTGGCCGTCCATCCTATTGCACTTACCGGAAAGGTCAACATCTGAATGTACATCACAAACTCAGCTATTCTGCCCACGCTGGCTCCTTCTACCTGGTTAATTACATCAAGGCTGCCAACCATGATGGTTACTAATGTACTCAACCCGATCAATAAAGCCATACTCGGAAAATAAATGGCTTCGGTTTTCGCCAGGCTCAATGCATTATCCCGGTACGATTCACTGTTCTTTTTAAAAAAACCAAGCATGGCTTTTTCCTGAACAAATGATTTTATTACCCTGATACCGGAATAGGATTCCTGAGCATTGGTGGTTAAATCACTTAATAAAGATTGTATGCGTTCACTTTTTTTATTGATAATAGTATTTACCAGGTAGATTGTTATGGCTAAAATGGGTAATGGTGCTAAAGCAACAAAAGTTAGTTTAGGACTAGCCTTAAACATAAAGAATATACTGAAACCCAGCACAGCAGCCAGGTTGATAAAATACATGATAGCCGGCCCTGTATACATCCTGACCCTGCTTACATCTTCTGCAATACGGTTCATCAGGTCGCCGGTGCTGTGCGTTTTGTAAAAGTTGGTATCCAACTGCTGGTAATGGGTAAATATCTCGTTCTTTTGATCATACTCAACATGCCGGCTCATTACAATTATCGTTTGCCGCATTAAGAACATAAAAAATCCACTGATGATGGCAATGACAAATAAAGTTAACCCGGCATATAGAATTTTATGTGACGGATTGTTTTCAAATTTAGTTATAACTGCCCTGACAGCGATGTCATAGTTTCTTTCACTTTTTTTTATTGCAGCTGAATTAGAACCTGATTCTTTTGACTTTATTGAATTAACCACTGTGTTAACCACATAACCGGTTAATTGAGGAGACAAAATGCGGAAATAATTAGTTAACACAACAAAAATAAAACCCAGCATAAAATGCCAGCGGTATTTCCAAAAGTATTTATTGAAGGATAAGAGATGTTTCATTACTCAAACAAAGATAATTTAAATTTCTACCTGTTAACAGTTGTTGTTTATAGCTAAGTGTCAAAAATTTTATGATTTAAAACCAATTTTAAAAAGAAATCCGTTTTGCTTAAAAAAGCCTTCGGTAATTTTTCGGGAGCCGTATTTGAATTTTTAAAATATTTTATTGTAGAAAAAATTCTATTTATGATAAGCTTCGTTTCTATTTGTAATGTTAATCCACAAGATGTGTATAAACAAAATTCGCTGGTTTAATTAATAATGCTTTCTTACTAATTCAAAAATTCTGTTTATGAAAAAAACCTCTACTTCTGCAACCGGCAAGTTGTTATTGTTGTTTGCATTATTTTTTTGTTTTACCTCAAATGCACAGATAATTATTACAACAACAACTGCAGCTTACACACAAAATTTTAACACACTGAAAGCTACAGCAGGAACTTCAACAACAGTTCCATCCGGCTGGAAATTTTTAGAAACCGGGACTAATGCCAACACCACGTACACCACTGATGCCGGTTCATCCACTACCGGGGATACTTACAGTTATGGCACAGGAACCAGTACTGAAAGGGCTTTTGGAACTTTGCGGTCTGGCTCCCTTATTTCTACTTTAGGTGTGCAGATAACAAACGGTACTGCTCAAACAATTACATCAATCACCATTAGTTATACCGGTGAGCAATGGCGTTGTGGAACTGCCGGAAGAACTGATCAACTGGATTTTCAATACAGCTTAAATGCAACTTCGCTTGCAACAGGTACCTGGACTGATGTCAATGTATTGGATTTTGTTTCGCCAAGTACAACAACGATTGGAGCAAAGGATGGCAATGCAACTGCTAACCGGACAATAAAAACAACTACCATAACAGGTTTAAGTATTGCCAACAATACTACTTTTTGGTTGCGATGGAACGATGCTGATGCAAGCGGAGCAGATGATGGATTATCTATTGATGATTTTTCAATTCTGTTAAATGGAGGTGATGTGACTGCTCCACTTGTTTCCACTTTAAATCCTGTAAACAATGCAACCGGCGTAGCTTTAAATGGCAATCTGGTGATTACCTTTAATGAAAATATTCAGAAAGGGACTGCCGGTGATATTGTTGTAAAGAAATTAAGTGATGCTACTGTTGTAAATACAACAGTAGTTACATCTGCAAGCGTTACAGTAACCGGGCCAGCGGCTACTATTCCTTTTTCAGGGCTGAATTACAGTACGGCTTATTATGTAGAAATGCCTGCCGGAACTTTTAAAGATATTGCCGGAAATAATTTTGCCGGCATCACCGGTTCAGCAACATGGTCGTTTACAGCAATGGCTCAACCATCCGCAACTGTTTCGGTAACGCCTGTTTCACTTGACTTTGGTTTTGTGGCTGCAGGTTCAACTTCTGCCAATAAAAACTTTGGATACACAACAACGAATATTACTGCTGCATTAACATTAACATCACCTGTGGGGTTTGAGTTGTCAAAAGATGGTGTAACTTTTTCTGCATCGCTGAATTATACAGCAACCGAAGCCCAGGCAGGTCAAACAGTATATGTTCGCTTTATACCTTCAACAGTAAATACAAACTACAGTGGGTTAATAAATTTTGCCAGCACGGGATTAAATGACAATAAAGAACAATTAACAGGTAACTCAAATGTCAATCCTCCTCCGGGGCCATTAAATTTTTACTTTGGTAATATGCATTCGCACAGCAGTTATAGCGATGGTAATGCAGATAACACACTTAAAATTCCTGCCGATGATTATGCTTTTGCTAAAACAGCTTTATGTTTCGATTTTCTTGGCATCAGCGAACATAACCATGTTGCAGCAGGAATGCATTTATCCTCTTGGCAACCCGGCATAAGCCAGGCAGCAGCTGCAACAACACCTACTTTTGTTGCCATGCATGGAATGGAATGGGGTGTAATAAGCGGAGGCGGACACGTTATTGTGTATGGGATGGATTCATTGGTTGGCTGGGATCCCGGCGAATACCAGGTTTATGTTCCAAAAAGTTTGTATAAAGGTAGCGGCAGTTTATTTGATGTGCTTTATAGACATGGTGGAAATGCTTTGGCTTACCTGGCTCACCCCAACAGTACAGATTATAATGATCTTTTAAACGGAGCTTATGATCTTCAATCGGATGATGTTGTGGTAGGTTCAACTGTTGAAAGCGGGCCTGCTTTTTCAACCGATACCACATACACCAATCCGGCAACATCTATGTCTTATCTCAGTCATTATAAGAATATGTTATCAAAGGGGTATCATCTGGGGCCAACAATGGATCATGATAATCATAACATGACCTTTGGACATACTGCAAAAACAAGATTGGTTATTATGGCTCCGGCTTTAACAGAAAACAATTTACTGGGTGCAATGAAAAAAATGCGGTTCTATGCTTCAGAAGATTGTGCTGCTAAAATCACTTACACGATCAATACACAACCTTTAGGCAGTATCATTACCCAGGCTGGTGCTCCCACTATTTCGGTAAGCAGTATTACAACAAACCCCGTTACAGCTGTAAATGTAATGTATGGTATACCAGGTAGTGGTACAGTTGCAACAACACTTACAAGCAGCGCTAATGGCACTTTTACTTATACTGATAATGCCCTAACCAATTTGTCACAACGTTATTATTATCTTGATATTACTGAAAGCAACGGAACAAGGATCATTACAGCACCCATCTGGTATACAAGAAATGATGCTGCTCCATTCAGCATTACAACAATTACATCATTCTTTACAATCAATGAACCAACCACTGTGTTTTTAAAATGGACAGCAGAGAATGAAGATGTGAGCCAGGTCTACGATATAGAACGTTCTGTTAATGGCGGAAGATCTTATACAAAGATTGGCACTGTAACAGGCAAAGGAGTTTCTGCTTCGGTATTAACTTATGGATTGACTGATCTGAAACCATTCAGTGGAGTTGCTTATTACCGCCTTGTTCAAAAAGAGAAAAACGGCAATATTAATTTTACAGATATAAAAGTTGTTGACCGCAGTCCTGCTCCGGCATCTTATTATACTATTTATCCAAACCCTGTGCAGGGAATACTGAATGTAAAAATAAATGCGACTGCTACAGAAAAAACCGCTGTTGAAATTTATGATATAACCGGTAGAATAATGATCACAAAGATTATCAGCTTATCAGCAGGAGAACAGAATATACAGGTTGACATGAGTGGATTACAAAAAGGAAGTTACACATTGAAATTAAGTTTAGGTGGTAAAACATCAACACAAATGATCAATAAGTTCTAAATTAACGTTCATCTCTGAAATAAAAAATCCTCCGTGTATGAGGGAGGATTTTTTATTTGTGCGGAGAGTTAGGGATTCGAACCCCAGGACCTGTTACAGTCAACAGTTTTCAAGACTGCCGCAATCGACCACTCTGCCAACTCTCCGGCGCAAAAATACGGTTTGAAATATTTCAACCCAAAAGTTTTACTAAACTATTTGTTCGGAAACTTTGTCTTTTACCACCACAAGGTCCTTTAACTCAACAGTGATGGGCATTACACCAACCTGCAACACGGCTTTTTTTCCTCTAATTTCTTTTACAATACCTACCTGCCGGTTCTGTTTCATCCTTACTTTAAGGCCAATTTTAATTTCACCGCCAATTTCCTCAAACTTTTCATTCATTTTTTTATGCTGCTTTTCCGTAGCTATTTTTTCTTTTTGATTAAACAACAGGGCATGTATCATTTTAACCACTTTATCCTTATCATCGGTTTTACGCCACTCAATAACCATCGCTTTCAGCCGCCTTTCCATGTCTTTCAGGTAAACCAGTTTATCAGTTGCAATTTTGTTCTGCAGCTGCAGCTTTTCTACTTCCTGCAAATGTTGTTCTTTGTTTAATACCTGTTGCATTTCTTTTTTCAATAATTCATTTTCTTTCAACAGGACTTTCAGTTGGATCTTTTCTTTATCAATGTCCTGCAGGTCCTGTTCTGTTCGGTTAAGTAATTTATCCAATGTAAAATGATCATCATCTACCAGCTTCCTGGCTTTTTCGATCAGTCTTTTTTCCAGGCCAATTCTTTCGGCAATTGAAAATGTATAAGAGCTGCCGGGCTTGCCAACAACAAGTTTATAAAGCGGCAACAAATTTTTTTCATCAAACTGCATAGCGCCATTAATGATGCCGGGCACTTTATTGGCCATCACTTTTAAATTAAGATAATGTGTAGTTACAATGCCAAAACTATGTTTGATTGCCAGTTCTTCCATAATCACTTCTGCAAATGCGCCGCCCAGGTTGGGATCACTCCCACTGCCCAGTTCATCAATAAAAAAAAGTGTTTTGCCATTTGCATTCTCCATAAAATGCTTCATGTTTTTCAGATGTGATGAATAAGTGCTCAATTCAAATTCCAGGCTTTGTGTATCGCCAATATGGATCATGATCTGTTTAAAAATTCCCATTTCACTATCCGGGTGAACAGGCACCAGCAAACCGCTTTGCAGCATCAATTGCAAAAGACCAACGGTTTTTAAAGTTACTGTTTTGCCACCCGCATTAGGTCCGCTGATAACCAGTATCCTTTGTTTTTCATTTAATGTAAGATCAACAGGGATGGTTGGTTTTTCACTGTTTTTATTATAGAGATAAAGTAATGGATGGTAAGCCTGCTTTAAATGAAGATGTGCTTTGTCGGTAAGCTGCGGATAATTGGCATTCACTTCAACAGCAAATTTTGCTTTTGCCCTGATGAAATCAAACTCTCCGGCAATATCATGATAAGATTTCAGCAGCGATGAATAAACACTGAGGTTTTGTGTTAGCGTTTTTAATATTTTGTAAACCTCCTTTTTTTCTTCATTCTCCAGCGAAAAAATATCATTATTCAATTCGGTGGTTTCTTCGGGTTCTATAAATGTAGTTCTGCGGCTGTCGCTCTCACCATGTAATATCCCTTTTATCATCCGCTTTTGCTCGGCAAAAACAGCCAGTACCCTCCTGCCGTTCATAAAACTTTCTTCAATATCTGCCAGGTAGCCCTGTTTATTCAATTTACTTACGATCTTATCAAAGATCCTGCGCAATTCATTCCTTTTGCGGTAAAGGTTCATCCGGATACCTGCCAACTCTTCGCTGGCGCTGTCTTTTACCTGGCCGGTTTCATCCAGTATCTCATCAATCATGTCTATGATCAGTTTCTCATAGTAAGAATCATGAATAACTTTGGCCATAGCCGGGTATGCCATGCGTCGTTCATTATCAAACCAGCGAAAAATATTATTGGTATTATCTGCAAGTCTTCTTATCAGTAAAAATTCATCACCACCCAAAACAGCACCCGGAATGCCGATAAGTTTTAGTTCTTTATTTAAATTATGTGTAAAGTCGTTGGGGAAATGCTGACCGCTTTGCAATAAAAGTTTAAACTCATTGCTCTGCTGCAGTTCTTTGGTAATAAATTCTTTTTTGGTATGAATACGGAGATCATTGGCTTTGTGCTTTGCATATTCGGTACGGCAATGCAGGGCCAGCAGGGTTTTTACCTTTTCATATTCTAATTGTACTAATGCGGATTCCGGAAAAAATTTCACTATATCTTATTTTAAAACTGCTAATTTCGGTTATTTCATTTAAAGCCCTTTAACTGTTAAACTTTTGTTGCAATAACTTGTTAAACAATCTATGCCAATTACCTTTGCGTAAGTAAATGAAAATTATAAACCATGCTTAAAGTTTTATTCATTTCTGTTGTCAGTTTCATAGGATTAAGTTCCTGCGCTCAAAAAGACAACACTCCTAAATCAAAAAAAGAAAATAAGGTTATGACAAGCTCTACTGCAAAATTAGATACGGCCACTTTTGGTACCGGGTGTTTTTGGTGCACCGAAGCCATTTTTCAACAGCTTGAAGGAGTAGAAAAAGTTACGAGTGGTTATAGCGGCGGCAATGTGCCTAACCCCACCTACGAGCAGGTTTGCAGTAAAACAACCGGCCATGCCGAGTGTTTGAATATTATGTATGACCCGAAGAATATCAGTTTTGATGAACTGCTGGAGGTTTTTTGGCAAACGCACGATCCGACAACTTTAAACCGCCAGGGCGCTGATGTGGGCACACAATACCGCAGTGTGGTCTTTTATCATAACGAAGAGCAAAAGGCAAAGACTGCCAAATACAAAGCAGAACTGGATAAGAGTGGTGCATTTAATAATCCCATTGTAACGAGTTTAGAACCATTTACCATATTTTATCCTGCAGATGAATATCATCAGAATTATTACATTAATAATGGAGGACAGGGTTATTGCCAGTTTGTGATAAGGCCTAAAGTTGAAAAATTTGAAAAAGTATTTAAAAACAAACTGAAAAAACATTAATCCAGTTTTACTGCTGCCATTTTTTCATTAACGAATCCATAAGAGGCCTTGGCTCTTTTCTGTGGCAGGTAAAACAGGTTACAGGCTTTAATAGCAGGCTATCTGTCTTTTCCTCTTCGTTAAAATGAAAATATTTTGTATTGATATCAATTGTCATACGTAACATGATACGGGCAATTTCCTTTTCGGGTTTATCATCCTTATCAAACTCCATCTTATCCATGATTTTATCGTGCACATGACAATATTTGCAGTTAACGCCTAAACCATTGGTAAAGCCATCCATTATTTTATCTAAGGAATCTTCAGAAATATTTTTGGGAAGAACCTGCAGATTTTTAAACTTATCATTGGAAGGTGGTTTTACTGCAGCAACACCGATATAAATAAATGCAGCCAATACAGCGATCACTTTAAATTTTTTATAAGATTTCATAATGCACTATTTATGTAGGTTATAATTTTTTTACTCTTCTCAACTCCAGTAGGTTTAAACTGTTTGGGTAAAAATTTTTAATATTCAAATGAACCAGGTGAATGGCCATATCGTACCATAACGGCACCACCGGTGCATCATTAATAATAATTCTATCCATTTGTTGATACAGTTTATACCTGATGGAATCAGTTTTTTCCGATAAAGCTCTTTCATATAACAAATCAAACTCCCCGTTTTTATATCGTGTATAGTTTGGCGGGGCTGGGTTCTTACCATAAAATACACTCAGGTAGTTTTCAGCATCAGGATAATCTGCTATCCAGGATCCCCTGAAAAAAGAGGCCTGTGATTTGGAAGTCTGCTCCATCAATAAACTTTTCTGTATCACTTCTACCTGCACAGTTATACCAATTTGTAAAAGTTCATTGGCAATATAAGTTCCCAGGTCGCCATATATGGGAATGGTCAATAATTTTATGGGAGGTAAATTTTTCCCTTCGGGGAAACCGGCTTCTGCCAACAATTGTTTTGCTTTGTTTACATCATAATGATAACCCTGTACGGCAACAGAATCAAAGGAAGGAAGCCCGGCAGGAACAAAACCACTCTCGGCGGCAATACCAATGCTGTTTCGCAAATACAGCATCATTTTTTTCCTATTAAACCCGTAATTGATAGCCTGCCGTATTTTTTGTAAACGCAAAGGCGAGTTTTTAACCAGTTCATTTTCTACATCAACCAAAATACCTAGGTATTCAATATTCAGGTAAGGATGTTTATGCAGTTCAATTTTTCCCTGCCATGTTTTTTTAAGGTTGCCGGTTTTGGTTAATACTTCATCTTTAAATGATGGATCAATATCATCAATAAAATCGAGCCTGTTTTGCTGAAACTCTAAAAACTCAGTGGCCTTACTGTCGTAAAATGAAACTTTAATGCCATCCAGGTATGGTAAAGTTTTTCCTGCTGCATCTTTTTCAAAGTAATGATCATTCTTTTTTAAAATGAGGGCCTGCCCTTCTTCCCAGACAACAAAACTAAAAGGTCCGCTGCCAACCGGATGCCTTCGAAAATCAGATTTATATTTCTCCACAGCTTCTTTTGGAATGATGGAACAATACTGCATGCTTAAAATACCGAGTATGGATTGAAAAGGCCGGATCAATTTTAACTGAAAGGTTGTATCATCAATGACGATGAATCCATTTATTGAATCTACCCTGTTGTTAAAAATCCATGCACCGGGGCTGGCGGTATTTTTATCCATTATTCTTTTAAAACTATATTCCACATCATTAGCAGTCAGGTGCCGACCTTTCCCATTTGTAAAACAGGCATCATCAGTAAAAAAAACATCATGCCGCAAAAAGAAAGTAAATGTCATGTTATCATCCGAAATATTCCAGTGTTTTGCCAGCGATGGTTTCATTTGCATATTGCTGTCAATCTCTATCAATGTATTGTAAAGCTGATGAGCCGCCCACATCACCTGTTTGTTTTTGGCAAAAGCCGGATCAAGGGAGGCAAGTCCGCTGCTTTCATTATAGTGAAAGATCTTTTTATCGGGATGCTGGTGGGTAGAGCAGGCAGAAATCAAAAGGCAAAAGGCAAAAGGCAAAACAAGGCCATAGTATTTATTTGATGAAAGGTGCATGAATGTTTATAAAGAAATCTAAATTAGCACTTAATAAATTAATCGATATGAGACAATTTACGAAAACAGTATCTTTTTTTATTTTTTACTTTTTACTTTTTACTTCTGCAGAAGCCCAGAATTTAGCACAAACTAAAGGCTTAACACATGCGGATACTTTACGTGGTACTTATGGCCCGGGCAGAGATTGGTGGGATGTGTTGAAATATGATTTGCATGTAAAGTTTAATATTAAAGACAGTACGATCAGTGGAATTAATACCATCCAATTTAAAGTATTAAGAAAAGGTACACTGATGCAGATTGATTTGCAGGAACCGATGATTCTTGATGAAATAATTTTTTTGGGGTCTTCAAAAGAAGCGATGCATCAAAAAGTGACTAATATTAAAAAGGATGGTAATGCTTATTTTTTTTCTGTTCTTGATTGCAAACCAAAAAGTATAAACGATTTAATAGTTTACTACCACGGCAAACCCCGTGTTGCTGCTCGTCCACCATGGGATGGCGGCCTTATCTGGAAAAAAGATTTGAATAATAATCCCTGGGTCAGCATTGCCTGCCAGGGCCTGGGTGCCAGCGTTTGGTATCCCTGTAAAGATCATCAAAGCGATGAACCGGATAGTGCAGAGATGCATATTACCATACCTGATACTTTAATGTGTGTGGGCAATGGCCGTTATCGTGGAAAAATAATTAATGACGATGGTACAGCTACTTATGACTGGGCTGTTGTAAATCCTATCAATAATTACAACATCATTCCATACATTGGCAAATATGTTCATTTTGGAGAAGTATATGAAGGTGAGAAAGGTAAACTTGATATGGATTATTGGGTTTTGGATTACAACCTTGATAAAGCCAAAGAACAATTTAAAGATGCACCACGGATGATGAAAGCTTTTGAACACTGGTTTGGTCCCTACCCTTTTTATGAAGACGGATACAAACTGGTGGAAGCGCCGCATTTAGGCATGGAGCATCAAAGTGCAACGGCGTATGGTAATGCTTTTAAAAATGGTTATTTAGGCAGGGACCTGAGCGGCAGTGGCTGGGGATTAAAATGGGATTTTATAATTGTACACGAAAGTGGTCATGAATGGTTTGCCAACAACATAACCAGTAAAGACCTTGCCGATATGTGGATACATGAGGGCTTTACCAATTACAGTGAAACCCTGTTCACCGATTTCTGGTATGGTAAGGAAGCAGGGAATGAGTATTGTATAGGTACAAGGAAAGGAATCAGGAATGATAAACCGATCATTGCGGTCTACAATGTAAATAAGCAAGGCAGCGGTGATATGTATCCCAAAAGCGGCAATATGCTGCATAGTATCCGGCAGGTTATAAATGATGATGAAAAATTCAGGCAGATATTAAGAGGCCTCAATAAAACATTCTATCATCAAACCGTCACAACAAAGCAGATTGAAAATTATATCAACAAGCAAAGTAAGATCGGTTTCAGTAAAGTATTTGATCAGTATTTAAGAACAACACAGATCCCTGTATTGGAATATAAAATTGATGGGTACAAACTTTCATACCGCTATACCAGTTGTGTACAGGGTTTTAATCTCCCGTTAAAAATAAAATTCAAAACAGAGCAATGGATCAAACCAACCGAGCAATGGCAAACATTGAATTTATATCCCGAAGGCGACAATAGTTTTACAGTCGATCCAAATTTCTACATTAAAACAAAAAAGGTAGATTAATTTAGCAGCAAACTAAGCTATGTCGCAGATCCGAAAGCAGAGTATAATTTCTTCACTGGTTGTATATATTGGCTTTGCTATTGGTTTTTTTAATACCTATTTATTTACACGGGAAGGTGGTTTTACACAGGCTGAATACGGACTTACGGGTATTTTTATGGCTATTGCCAATATCATGTATTCGGTTGCCAACCTGGGTATGGTGGCTTATATTTATAAGTTTTATCCTTTTTATAATGATAATCTTCCCGAAAAGAAAAATGACCAGTTAACCTGGGCATTGCTTTTTTCTTTAATTGGGTTTTGCCTGGTAATAATCGGTGGTATTTTATTTAAGGACCTGGTGATAAGAAAATACGGAACCAATTCCCCCGACCTGGTTAAATATTACTATTATGTTTTTCCTTTTGGGTTGGGACTAACACTGTTTGCCATCTTAGAAGCTTATGCCTGGCAATTAAAAAAAGCAGTTCTCTCCAATTATTTACGTGAGATACAGTTCCGTGTTTTTACAACCCTGTTAATTTTACTCAGCTTTACCGGGGTAATTGCTTCGTTTGACCTGTTCATCAAAATATATTCTTTTACCTTCCTGGCCGTTGCATTAATTCTTTTGGGTTATTTACTTTTTACCAAACACATATCCCTTACTTTTTCGGTAAGCAGGGTTTCTAAAAAATTTTTTAAAAAAATAATTTCACTTATCGCATTTGTTTATGGCGGCAGTTTGGTTTATACTGTTTCCATGGTGATTGATACCATTATCATTGCAGCTGTATTACCCAATGGGCTGGCATTAGCGGGTGTTTACACATTGGCACAAAATATAGCCAGTTTAATTCAGGCTCCGCAGCGTGGTATTGTTTCTTCATCTATCGCCGCTTTATCAAAGGCCTGGAAAGATAAAGACATGAAAAAGATCGACAGGATCTATCACAGTTCATCCATAAACCAGCTGATCTTTTCTGTAGGTATGTTTTCACTGATATGGCTAAATTTTTCAGATGCCGTATTTTCATTTCATTTGCAGACGGGTTACCTGGATGCAAAATGGGTTTTCTTTTTTATCGGGTTAATGCGGATCGTAGATATGGGCACCGGTGTAAACAGCCAGATCATCAATACATCAACACTTTGGCGTTTTGATTTTGTTACAGGCATTATTTTACTTTCTCTAACGCTTCCACTAAATTATATTTTAACCAAATATTATTTTGGGGTAATGGGGCCTGCAATTGCAAACCTTATTACTTTCAGCATTTATAATGCCATCCGCTATTGGTTCTTAATAAATAAATTTAATCTGCAGCCATTTACCATCCGAACACTATACACGGTCATACTTGCTGTTGCTTCTTTTTATATCTGCTATTTTTTATTTGATAAAATGGATGGATTTTCAGGAATGGTAACCAGGAGCATTTTTTTTCTTGTGATATTTATTGCGGGCAGTTTCCAGCTTAATTTATCTCCCGATCTGATTCCGGTGTGGCGTGCTTTTCAAAAAAGGATTGGCAAAAAAAAAGGGAATTAAATCTCCTTTCAGTATAGTTTCTTATTTTTTTAATCTGTTTTATTTATGCTTAGTCTTCCTCCACCAATAAATTTTTTACAGTAATAAGGCTCATCAAGATTACTGATGGTTACACCACTGCCGACGCTTGAGTGCGTAAAATATCCATTCCGTAAATAAACCCCTACGTGGCTTACCCCCCTTCTGGTATTAAAAAATACGAGGTCACCTTCCTGTAAATTCTCTTTATCAATTTTTTCACAGGCATCATATTGCGCCCGGGCAGTTCTGGATACATCTGTTCCATAAACTTCATGTAACAATGTTCCGGTAAATGCACTGCAATCAATTCCTTTTTGTGTTGAACCACCATACCTGTAACGGGTGGCCCACCATTTTTCAATAAAGTTATATAAGGTATAATTGGTAATGGATTCTACATCCATATTCAGTATTTGTGCATATTTAAATTGTAAAGAAGAGCAATTCTCAATTTCTGAAAAATTATTTATTGTTGAAGTTTTGTATGGGGTTATTACTGATTCTGTATTTTTAAAAATAGCTGTCTGTTCAGAAACTGGTTTTCCTGTTCTAATTTCAATTCCTTCAATAAATTTTGCTGATCTTTTTACGGGTACAGAAGCATTCAACTGTTCTAAATTTACAGCTGACTGTGCTTTTACCGTTAAAGTTGTTCCTGAAAAGATGCCCAAGGCAACAGAAACAAAAAATAAGTTTTTCAAACGTAAACTTTTGGGGTTTAGTACGTATGTACAACTTAGTCTTGTGTTCTTTGATCGTCTTTTACTTTCTTAATTCAATTGTTTATCTGTTCTGATCTGTGATTCTTGTCCTACAAACTGGTTATTAAATTGGTTCTTCAAATGCTTTGCAAAGGTAACTTTCAATTGCCGGAATTACAACTGATTAACGTTTTATTACAATTATTGATTTATTATCAGGCTAAAGCCCTGTGGAAAAACGGATTAGACATGGAACTTATTGTTAACGATATTTGTTAAAAGAATAGAAACTGGATACTGGATACTTCATTCAAAGCAACAGCTTAAGAAGGTAAAAGTCTAAAAGTCCCAACATCCAGTATCTAGATCTGGTATCAAGAATCAAAAACATGAAATTTTCACACTTACACGTACATACACAATTTTCTCTGCTGGATGGGGCAGCTTCTATTAAAGGGCTATATAAAAAAGCCATTGCCGATGGCATGCCTGCATTGGCCATCAGCGACCATGGTAATATGTTTGGTGCATTTGAATTTGTAAAAGAAGCTTACAATCATAAAAATGATGATGGTACTTTAAAGGTAAAACCCATTGTTGGCTGTGAATTTTATATCACTACCGACAGGACCAGGAAGACATTCAGTAAAGATGAAAGAGATCCCCGGCATCACCAGATATTGTTGGCAAAAAATACAGAAGGATATAAGAACCTGGTAAAGCTTACTTCACTGGGATATATTGAAGGAATGTATTCAAAATACCCACGTATTGATAAGGAACTCATTCATAAATATCATGAAGGACTCATCGCAACAACCTGTTGCCTGGGAGCTTTGGTGCCGCAAACTATTTTAAAAAAAGGAGAAGCCGAAGGTGAGAATGAATTTAAATGGTGGTTGAATATTTTCCAGGAAGATTATTATATAGAGTTACAAAGACATGGAATACCTGACCAGGAAAAAGTGAACGAAGTATTATTGCGGTTTGCTAAAAAATACAATGTAAAGGTTATTGCCAGCAACGATTCGCATTATGTAGATCAGAAAGATTTTAATGCACATGATATCCTGCTTTGCATAAACACCGGCGAAAAACAAAGCACTCCTGCCCTGCGTGAGTTTACCGATGATGATGTATTTGCCAAAAACAAACGTTTTGCTTTTCCGAACGACCAGTTTTATTTAAAGACCGGCGCAGAGATGAGTAAAGTTTTTGAAGACCTGCCCGAAGCCATTGATAACACTAATGAAATAGTAGATAAGGTTGAACTGCTTGATCTTAAAAGAGAAATTCTTTTACCACATTTTGTTGTACCGGCTAATTTTAAAACACAGGATGAGTATTTAGAAAGCTTAACATGGGCAGGTGCCAAAGAGCGTTACAAAATTCTTTCTCCTGAAACTGAGGAGCGGATAAAATTTGAGTTGGGTGTAATTCACAAAATGGGCTTTGCCGGTTACTTTTTAATTGTAAGTGATTTTATAAAAGCCGGTCGGGATATGGGTGTATTTATTGGCCCGGGTCGTGGTTCTGCGGCAGGCAGTGCAGTAGCGTATTGCATCGGCATCACCAACATTGATCCTATAAAATATAATTTACTTTTTGAAAGGTTTCTTAATCCTGAGCGTAAAACCATGCCGGATATAGACACGGATTTTGATGATGAGGGAAGACAAAAGGTTTTAGACTATGTTGTTCAGAAATATGGCAAGAACCAGGTAGCCCAGATCATTACGTATGGCACCATGGCAGCCAAATCAAGTATTGCCGATGTGGCCAGGGTGATGGATCTGCCATTGGCCGAAAGCAGGGCCATTTCAAAATTAGTTCCGGAACG
Organism: Chitinophagaceae bacterium; assembly: GCA_043748745.1. GTDB lineage: Bacteria > Bacteroidota > Bacteroidia > Chitinophagales > Chitinophagaceae > Ferruginibacter. The sequence continues at coordinate 73,258 of JAYVEQ010000038.1, forward strand.
GCCGGGTATAAATCTGAAAAGGTTGTTGCATGCTCCTTTCACCATTAAGGAAGCAAGGAATGGTGAAACATCTTTAGAAGAAAAAGAACAGTTGCAATCTGAAGATATTGAAAATGTAAAAAAATTAAGAGAGATATACAGTGGAGATGATCTGCAAAGTAAAATTTTACACGAAGCAGAAATACTGGAAGGCTCAGTGCGTAATACTGGTATACATGCATCAGCCATCATCATCGCACCCAAAGATCTGACTGAATTATTGCCAGTAGCAACTTCTAAAGAATCGGAACTATGGCTTACGCAGATTGAAGGAAATTCAATTGAAGAGGCCGGTGTAATCAAGATGGATTTTTTGGGATTAAAAACATTGAGTATTTTAAAAACTGCCCTTCATCTTATAAAACAAAATTATGGAGTTACTATTGCCATTGATGAGATTCCTTTAGATGATGAAAAAACCTACAAGCTTTACCAGCAGGGAGATACAAATGGCACGTTTCAGTTTGAAAGCCCCGGTATGCAAAAATATTTACGGGAATTAAAGCCGGATAAATTTGCTGATCTTATTGCAATGAACGCCCTGTACCGTCCCGGCCCCATGGCATACATACCTGAGTATATTGACCGTAAACATGGTAAGAAGCAGGTAGTATATGACCTGGCTGATATGGAAGAGATTTTAAAAGAAACTTATGGAATAACTGTTTACCAGGAACAGGTAATGTTACTCTCTCAAAAAATAGCTGGTTTCAGCAAGGGTGATGCAGATGTGTTGCGTAAAGCCATGGGTAAAAAACAAAAAGCAGTACTGGATAAAATGAAGGTGCAGTTTGTAAATGGCGCAACTGAAAAGGGACATGCAAAAGAATCACTGGAAAAAATATGGACCGACTGGGAAGCCTTTGCACAATATGCTTTCAACAAATCACACTCTACCTGTTATGCATTTGTTGCTTACCAAACCGCCTATTTAAAAGCACATTATCCCAGTGAATACATGGCGGCCGTATTGAACCATGCCGGAAGTATTGATAAGATCACTTTCTTTATGGAAGAGTGCAAGCGGATGGGACTAAAAGTACTGGGGCCAGATATCAATGAATCGCAGAATGGTTTTGCCGTAAATAAAAAAGGCGAGATACGTTTTGGTTTCAGTGGTTTAAAAGGTGTTGGTGAAAATGCTATTGAAAATATTATTGAAGAAAGAACTAAACATGGCCCTTATTCTTCCATTTTTGATTTTGCAAAAAGGATCAACCATCGTTCTGCCAATAAAAAATCTTTAGAAAGTTTGGTTTATTCCGGTGCCTTTGATTGTTTTAAAGATATCACAAGGGCTCAATACTTTTTTCAGGCGCCAGGCGATATGCAGGGGTTGGAAAAGATATTGAAGTTTGGCAGTATTTTCCAGGCACAAAATGCAAGTGCATCAAATACCTTGTTTGGCGATCTGCAAATGCCGGATATTGTTCCGCCTAAATTGGCTGTATGTGAACCCTGGCCTCTTGCCGTACAACTCGATTATGAAAAAGATGTTACCGGTATGTTTATGAGTGGTCATCCGCTGGATAATTATAAATTTGAAATGAAGCATTATAACATCACAGCACTGGCCGATTATAATGAATTTAAAGCGGCAGTAAATACACATCCCAATCCTGCCAAACAATTCAGATTGGCCGGCCTTGTTGTGGATGCACAGCACCGGCTTACCAAGGCTGGGAAAAATTTTGCTGTATTAAGTATTGAAGATTACAGTGGCAAAGCTGAATTTATGTTGTGGAGCGAAGACTATGTGAAATACACTAATTATCTTGACAAGGGTTTGATCGTAATGATTGAAGGTGCTTTCCGTAAACGTTACAATGGCGACCAGTATGATTTTAAATTAGACAAATTACATTTGCTGGAAACAGTAAAATCTAATTTAACCAAACAGGTTATCATTGATGTAGAGCCGCAATTTATTAATGAGGAGATGGTGAATTTTATAGATAAGAACTTAAAGACTAATCCAGGTAAAACCTCCTTAAAGTTTAATATTATAGATAGCAGACATCAGTATAAAATACCCATGCGTAGTTTAGAAAGAAGCTTTACTATGAATGATGACCTGGCAGTTTTTTTATATGAGAACAAGGACGTTGAAGTGAGTGTGGTGACGGGTTGAATTGTATGATGTACGATGAACTACAGCTTCAAAGTAAGACTGTGGTACATCGTACATCTAACATCAAACATCATTTTATTCCACCATAAATATCTCTCTCCTGCCCCCTTCCACGCAATCCATATAACCTTTCATGATGTCTTTTAATTCATCACTCATGGTGGCAGAACGCATGTTGCTGAAAAAGCTGCCCATATCAGCTGTTTCAGACTCAACAATTACTGTCCAGTAGGTACTTACAATATCAGTAAGCACCCGCATGTTTTTTGCTCCACCCATTTTCTCAAAATGCGGAGCAGCTTGTTTGAACATCTTTACTAGGTCTTTTGCCCTCCCGGGTTTGGCCTGAAAAACTTCTCTGATCAGATACATAGTAATAAATTTTAGTTAATAAAGATAAAATCTATATTGATTAAATACAAGCTAAAAAAACGCATATCAGAAGTCTTTTCAGACACAATGGCTATCAGTATGCCAATTATATTTCATAACATGCTGTGGATATGTCATAACAGCATATTAACGGTTTTGGAATTAACTTTGCTTCTTAGTCAACATTAAAATCAAAAATTTAAAATAAAAATTATGGCACTTGAATTCACAGACGCAAACTTTAAGGCAGATGTATTAGATTCTGATAAATTAACGGTAATTGACTTTTGGGCAGAATGGTGTGGCCCCTGCCGTGCAATAGGCCCGGTAATTGAAGAGTTGGCTAAAGACTACGATGGCAAGGTAAATGTGGGTAAGGTAAATGTTGATAATAATCCGCAGATATCTATGAACTACGGCATTACCAGTATCCCCGCTATTCTTTTTGTAAAAGGCGGCCAGGTAGTTGACAAATTAGTAGGTGCACAACCTAAAGCAAATTTTGTAAAAAAGATTGAGCAACATAAATAATGATCGCAGATTAAATAGATTAATTTGATTTCGCTGTTAATAAAAATCCCCTGTTTTTAGCAAGGGACTTTTTATGCAACAATAGTTGAGTTGAAATAATTAATGTTGCACTTTTTCTAAAGCTTTTGGATCGTGTTTATGTTTAAAGAAAAAGAAGAACAGAACGGCTACCACCAGAACATAAATTGAAAATGCCAGCCATATGCCATGCCAGTCCCTGTTTCCATCGGCAGATGTATAATATTTTTGAATAAGCCATCCGCTTAATAAAGCTCCCGATACAGCGCCAATGCCATTGGTCACCATCATGAAAAGTCCCTGTGCACTTGAACGGATTCTTGTATCAGTTGTTGTCTCAATAAATAATGAACCCGAAATATTGAAAAAATCAAATGCCATTCCATACACAATGCAGGAAAGTACAATCATCCATAATCCGCCGGCCGGATCGCCATAGGCAAACAACCCAAAACGTAGAACCCATGCAAACATGGATATCAGCATTACATTCTTAATTCCAAAACGTTTTAAAAAGAAAGGGATAGCCAGAATAAAAAGCGTTTCTGAAATCTGTGAAATAGACATGATCAGTGTTGATCTTTTTACTACAATTGAATCTAGGTATAAAGGGTTTTTTGCAAACTCCGATAAAAACACATCACCATACATATTGGTTAATTGTAAAGCGGCGCCTAAAAACATCGAGAACAGAAAGAATAAGGCCATTTTAGAACTTCCAAATAATGCAAAGGCCTTCAGGCCCAGTTTTTCTACCCAAGTAGCATTTTCAGCAATAAGTTTTGGTGGCGGACATTTAGGAAGTGTAAAAGAATAAATACCTAAAACTATGGCCGCAGTTGCAGAAATGTAAAACATATTTCCCGATGCCTTATTGCCGGTAAGATTTGTGAACCACATGGCCACAATAAAACCAATGGTACCCCAAACCCTGATGGGTGGGAATACTTTTACCACATCATAATTGCTGTTTTTTAAAATGGTATATGAAATGGAGTTTGATAAAGAAATGGTAGGCATATAACAAAGCATAGCTCCAAATATCACCCACCAAAAAGTGGCCGGGTTTTCAACCGAAGGTATATAGGCTAAAAATAACGCACCAATAATGTGCAGTATGCCATATAATTTTTCAGCACTTATCCATCTGTCGGCTATTATACCTGTAATTGCAGGCATAATTAAAGATGCAAATCCTAAAGTAGAAAAAATAGCACCAAATTCGGCACCGCTCCATTGCTTAGTGCCAAACCAATAATTACCTACTGTAATTAACCAGGCTCCCCAAATAAAAAACTGTAAAAAACTCATTAATGTTAGTCGTAGCTTAATATTCATATAGCTTTGGTTTATTTTAGACTTGGAAGATATAGAATAATTGATTGCGGTGTGTAACAATTACTATTTTGAGCAATCAATTTTCTTCTACTAGAAATGTAATAGGTTGCCTGCGGTATGCCTTTTGGTACTTTCCATATCTTATTGCCGGTTGCCATTTACCCGATTTTTTTATAACCCTGATGGCTTCTTCAACCATTCCATATCCAGGATCATTTTCAGCCTTTATATCACTAATAGTACCATCCGGATTAACAATGAAACTGATTACAACTGTATATTTTTCAGCCGGAGCTTTATTTTTAACAGGAACCATAGGGTCAAGATTTTTTCTTAAATAATTCCTCCACTCATCTTCCCTACTTGAAAATTCTGCCTCCTGCAATTTACGGGTGAATACTGAGTCAGTTGCTGTTATAGCACCTGTACTATCGTATTCTTTTAGCAATCCCCTGTTTCCCATAAAATCTGCCTGAAACATTATTCTTTCTTTACCATCTTTAATACCAACTTGTTTTTCTGTAAAAGTGTTTTTAAGGCTGTCTGTAAAATTATAGCTGTACCAGTTTAATGTACTTGTTGCATAAGGATTTAAAAGCAGTTGCTTTATGGAAGGCTTTACAAAATAATACTCATATTTCCCGTAAGCCACCCGTACCCCGTTTTTATATACCACTGAATCTGTGAGATATCCATCTTTATCCCAATACTTCCATACACCTTCCATATCATTCTCAAAATAGTTCCCTGCAGATTCTATCTTCATGTTATCATAATAAGTTTTAAACATGCCATGCAATGTACTTAAGGAAGAATCTTTTACAGTGGCTGAAAGGATCTTGTTTCCGGTAGTTTTAAGAAAACAATCTAATATCAACTTTCCGTCGCTCTCATAGCCTTTGCCAATAATAACGGCTTTTTCTTTTGAAGTAGAACTGAGGTTTTTATCTAAATTATAAAGAAACTTGTAAGACTGACTTACGGTTTTTAGGGCAAGAAATGAAAAGATAATGGTAGCAAGTATTTTAGTATTCAATTGCGTAGGTTTAATACTGGGAAGGTAAACATTTCCTCTGTATTCATGCCCGGAAAGCCTGTTTTTTAAGATATACTCTTCAGTAAAAATTAACCATTTAAAACCTTTTCCGTTGTAAATTTGTAAAATTTTTTGTCATGATAGATTCTATTGATATTTTAATTGATGCCACTGCAGATAAAGGACTCCAATCCATTGCCCAAAAAGTAAAAAATAAAGAGAGAATAACTGATAATGAATGTTTAACCCTGTTTGAAAAAGGAAGTCTGCCTTTTGTTGGTGCCCTGGCTAATTTTATACGTGAAAGATTGCATGGCGATAAAACGTATTTCAACCGCAACTTTCATATTGAGCCAACCAATGTATGTGTGTTCAGTTGCAACTTCTGCTCCTACTCCCGTTTGTATGCACATAAAGAAGATGGCTGGGAACTGAGCATTGACCAGATGCTGGACATTGTAAAAACCTACGATGGCAAACCCATTACCGAAGTGCATATTGTTGGCGGTGTGCATCCAAAAATGAATATGGCTTATTTTGTTGAACTGATGCAAAAGATAAAAGCTCACAGACCTGAATTGCATGTAAAAGCATTTACAGCTGTTGAACTGGATTATATGTTTCGCAAAGCAAAACTTACTGTGGAAGAAGGCATGAAACAATTACATGATGCAGGATTGGACAGTTTGCCCGGAGGGGGAGCCGAAATATTTCATCCTGAAATAAGAGAACAGATATGTGCAGATAAAGTAGATGCAGATGGCTGGCTTGCTATACATGAAACTGCACATAACTTAGGTATGCACAGTAATGCCACTATGTTATATGGCCATATTGAAAAATATGAGCACCGCATTGATCATATGCGGAGGTTAAGGGAGTTACAGGATAAAACCCATGGCTTTAACACTTTTATCCCATTAAAATTCCGTAACCAGGATAATGCCATGAGCCATGTAGCTGAATCTGTTACCACAGAAGATATGCGGCTGTATGCCATTGCCAGAATTTATTTAGATAATTTCCCTCATTTAAAAGCTTACTGGCCCATGCTGGGCCGTCAGAATGCACAGTTAAGTTTATCATTTGGTGTTAATGATATTGATGGTACCATTGATGACTCTACAAAAATTTACAGTATGGCCGGCAGCGAAGAACAAACTCCTGCAATGACTACACAGGAACTGGTTGCGTTAATTAAACAGGTTAACCGAAAGCCTGTTGAACGGGATACTTTATATAATGTAATACGAGATTACAGTGATGTTGATTTTACCAAACCTGGTTTTGATGCAACTTTGAATTGATCACTGCTGTAAAGCAAAAAAACCGTTGTAGTGCAAAACTATTTTTGCATTATAGCGGTTTCAATAATAGAAGCAGGTTTAATCTGCTTTAATTTTTTGACAACATCTGCGAATTGTTATAAATATCAGCAGTAGCCAATAATTTTTTTGATTTAGGCGATATTTTTGTTTTGCTGTTATAGAAATCTGATGCCTTTGGATTGTCTTTTAGCAGGTTGTTCATTATTTGAGATGAATAAGCTATTATTTGACCATCATCACCCGATTGTAAGAAATACTCATCAACAGAATTATTTCCATTATAAAATTTCCGGCAATAAACATTAAGTTTCCCCTTTGCTATTCTTACCGCAAAGCCTGGTAAAGTTTCGGTTGCCACATAACTGGTTTTTGAAGTAGATAAGAATTTGGGAGAAACAGCAAAAAGTTTATCATTCTGATAAGACTTGATGTCTTTTGAATTAATGATGATCTTATTATCTGCCAAAAGATGTGGCGTTATTAGAACACCTGTTACCAGTTTTAAGGACGAATACTGCTGAATTGTGCCATCATTCAATTGTACAAAACAGCTTGAAGAGGCTTCCCGGGCATTTTCAACATCAGGTTTATGTTGAACAACTGAATTGTTACTAACTGCACAGGAATTTGATAAAATGACGGCGCTGCATAGTAATGCAACTAAGGGTATAGATGTTTTCATTTATTAGGATTTTACTTTAAACGGTAATTTGGTTAAATTAGTATAATAAATAAAATAAAAATCCCATTTATATGCATAACCAATATGAATTCATATCTGGTTATTGTAAATAAAGAAAAATATTCCCCTTAGCGATAAAGTATTTACTGCTTAATAATAAGTACAACAACTAAAACTAAAGCAATGAATAAAAGTGTTAGGCAACTGATTGCCAGGTAAGCAATGGTTCTCATATAATTGGATTTAATTCGATAATTTCAACAAAAAATATACCAATCGGTTTTTTTGTTGATAACTAATTCAATTGAGTTTATTTACCTGGTAATTATACTAAACGGATAAGTTTTCTTCCAGAATTTACCGGATAATTTCGCTATTTAAATACTCCAAAAAATAAAAACTGCACTATACAATGGTGATTTTTGAAATAGCGAATTAGATTTACTATTTAATTTAAAAGAAAAAATAATTTACATTGTATGCAAATCAGTTAAAAAATGAAAAGATCTACAATTCTAGTTCTTACAGTTGCGATGAGTATCATTTTTATCGCAGCTTCCTGTAAAACAGTCGGTCGAATTGCTGCTAAATACTGGCTAAAAAGGGAGATCAATGAATTTGTATCCAATTGTGAAAGCAAGACCGGAAAGCTGGTTGGAAGGGATAACGCACATAAATATTGCGACTGTGCAGTAGATATTGTTGCCGAAGAATACCATAATTACCAGGATGCCAAAAATATACCCATTTTAGAGATACTTGACTTTATTAATAAGTGTAAATAAATTCTTTGAAGGAATTTGAATAAATGCAAAAAAAATAAAGAGATTTGAAAATAGTTTACCCTCCCTTTGATCTTAGATATTTGTTACCACATCTATCACCTGGCTTTTATCGGGGCTTTCCCATCTGAAGCGTACAGTATAAACTTTGGGCTTTGTGGTTTTTAACCGGAACGGTATTTTTAAAGTATAATCTATATTATTATTTTCCATAGCCCCTTTTACCTGTTTCAATAAAATATCAGTTATTTTTATCTCATTCAGGTCTTTGTCATACACCCAGAAACTTTCTTTACCCTGAAAAATGCCTGTAATGCTTGATCCTTCAATACATGAAATATCCATACTGGTATAGGCCATTTTTGGAGAAACCTTTATTGTGGTATCTAAAAATACAACCATATTTTTAGCTTTCAACCCGTTTATCATTCCAATAGTACCATCTTTTGATTGTATGGGTTTGGCAGATTTAGAGATTTGCATGGCTTCTCCGGGCCTGGCTATACTCACCGGAAATTCAAGCCTCAACTGGTTTTTACCTTTCAGATCATATAAACGGATTTTTATAATACCAGCTGTATTAGATTTCATTACTTCAGCTGTTATACCAAATTTTATACTAAGCGATCTGAAATCTTTTTCAGCAAAGCCGGAGGTTTCGTTGTTTAAAAAAAGATTAGGATTTTTTGACAATATCTCGCCTTTTGGAGAAACCAGTATGAACTCGGCTGCAGCATACTTTGTTTTGTTTTTATCTTCAGTAAATCCAACCGGTTGTTTCAGGTTTATCTCTATTTCTTTATTTAAAGGCAACCTGTTACTTAAAAGATGGGCGCCATCTATTTTAACTTCAATATTATTCACTATAATACCTTCGTTAAAATACCGCAGCCCTGTTAAAGGTATAATGCCATTAGTTTGTGCATTGCCTTCAGTTAATGAAAAAAAGATACAGGTAAAAATTAAAAAAGTGTGCTTATTGAACAGGGAAGTTACTTTCATATGTGTTATTGAAATTCTTTCAGGAACGATAAAAATACAATTATTATTATGTTTGGGATTGTTAAATTAAGTGCTGCCTGTTGTCTGCCTAAAAGGATTTAGATGTTTTTTACATAATATTCCCTGCCATTTAGGGATTTTTTATTAAAGCCGATCGTTTTAATAAATTTTTCATGATTCCTGTTTGTAACGTCTTTATAAATAATTTTTTCAATACCCTTTGCATGTAAAAAAGATTTTCCCTCATCAAAAATAAATCTGCCGACTTTAAGATCCCTGTATTTTGGCACCGTATAATTTATTTTTACAAAAGCATTTCCTTTTTCATCAACAGTTGCAATAAAAATATTGGCTATTACAATATCCCGGAGTACAACAAATTTTATTTCTTCAGCCCTGTCCTCCATAATAAAATAAGGAAAATAGGCATTGATATCTTTTTGATAAAAAGAAAGAAATTTAGGAATGAGGGTTGCATCTTTACTAAATTCTACCAGGTCAAACTTTTCCTGTCGCCTGTAAATCTTAAAGAGAAAATAAATATTTATGATCAACAGAACCGCATTGGTAAGTACTATGGGAAATGCATGAATAGAGATGCCGTATAAAACGAAGGATAAACTACCTAAACTGTTTACCCATCTGAATTTGATATCGTTGTTTACCAACAGGGATATAGCCAGGAAGAGAAAGGCAAGATAACCGAGTACCTGTGTCAAAATATTGATCATGATAAATATTGAAAATAAGCATGCAATTTACTTTAATAACCGAGTAGTAAAAAATCACATTAATAGCCCTGGTTTTTTGGGCTCGTTCGGATGCTTGATTTTTTTTTAGAAAAAGATGTTTAAACCGGTATAAACTCCTAAATTAGAACTCTGATAATTTTATAATTCTTAAACTGATCAGAAACTGCCAGAAAATTTATTTATGAGATGTAAGATCTGTTTACTCCTTCTTTTGTTTTTACCTGTATGCTTGTTAGCACAAAAGCAAAAAGCTGACAGCCTTTCAAAGTTACTATCTATCGAAAAAACAGATACCGGGAAAGTTAAACTGATGTGGCAAGAGGCTGGCGTGGTTGATGTGTATGATCCTGAAAAAGCATTGGTACTGGCACAACAGGCACTTGTTTTGGCTACAAGGTTAAAATATACCGATGGACAATCAAAAGCGTTAGGGGCTTTGGCTAATACTTTTATTAAAATGGGCAACTATTCAAAGGCGCTGGAATTCAATATCCGCAAATTACAACTTGAAGAAAAACGGAATAATCCCCGTAACCTGGCCTTTGTTTTAATGAATATTGGAATAGTATACAGATACCAGGAACAATACCAGGATGCCTTGTTATATTATTACAAATCAGATTCTGTGATTAAACAACACAATCTTGAAGAAATAAAATATTATATCCTGATGAACCTGGGAGATGTATACGATAGGCTCAACAATACAGATTCTGCTTTCAATTATTTTAATAAATCTCTTATCCTTTCCAGCAGCCTTAAAAATGATGATTACATTGGAAACTCGATGACAGGCTTGGGACATACCTACCTTAAACAGGGAAATTATCCTTTCGCACTGTTGAATTACCGTACTGCAATATCTTACCTGCAGGTTGCTAATGATGATGATGTACTGTGTGAAGCCACATTGGGCCTGGCTACATTATTTCAACAACAAAACCAAAACGACTCAGCAACTTATTATGCCAACCGCTCTCTTTCTATTGCAGAGGAAGATGGGTTTTTGTCAAGGCAGCTGGATGCGGCCAAATTCCTTACAGAACATTATGCAAGCGTAAAAAATGTGGATAGTGGTTTTTTTTATTTAACCAGGGTTCAGCTGCTCAATGATTCTATCAACAGTAAAAGCAGGATCAGGGAAGTACAGATTATTTCCAGTAATGAAAGATTGCGGCAACTGGAGATAGAAGAAAATAAAAAGATTGCCAAACGGGAAAGGAAACAGCAATTGCAATACCTCTTTATTGGGATATTCATTCCGGGTTTTTTTTTATTTACATTACTGTTAAGCAGGATAAGAATACATACCCGTGTTATAAAAATACTGGGTATTCTGTCATTGCTGATCTTATTTGAATACCTCACCCTTTTACTGCATCCAACAGTTGCAACATTTACCCATCATACACCGGTTTATGAAATGTTGATCTTTGTTTCAATTGCTGCGATTTTAATTCCTGCACATCATCGTGTTGAACTTTGGTTAATAGAAAAATTGATCCATCGTAATGGATCAATCAGATTGAAAAAGCTTAAATTAAAAGTAAAAGGTCCTGCAGATTAGGTCTGGCTGTAATCTCACTTTTAGTTTCCGGTTGGAGTGGGCCTAGTTTTGGCAGTATCAGTAGTCTTTTTAATAGTTGTATCAATTGGTGCCGGAGATACTTCCATTGATTTCTCGGTAATAACTGTGTCTGTCTTGGTTTCAGTTTTTTCGTTTCCATTATTACATCCTGCAATTGCAAAGGAAATTAATAATGAACCGGTAAACAGTAACTGAAGTTTGTTTTGAGTTTTCTTATTCATACTTATTAAGGTTTTAGAGTATAAGTCTACAATTTATTTTTTAGAATTTCAAATTTTAATATAGAAAGTTCTACAGTATAACCCTGCAGTAATTTTAAAATATCTGTCATTTGGTTTTAGTAACTGTACAATTGATTAAATAAAAGTTTGAAAGTGCCATGTGTTTGTGCCCTGAATGTAATTTCAGGACCAAATGCATAAAATGTTCCCTTACCTACATTAGCTTCAAAAGCGGCAACACCATTTTTTAAATAAATCTGTCCCCAAGACCAGCCACTACGCAGGGGTTTATCGTTTTTAAACCAGGCGATAGGTTTTACAATTCCTTTTGCAACAGCATCAGGGTTCATATTAAATACAGGGCTGTTATCAAAATAAACATCTGTTTCTTTGTTCATGCCCGATGCAGAAATAAGATCATTGTCAACAGCAACTTTTAAGATACTCCCCGGGGTATAAAATTTATCCCTGTTTATAGGTTTCTCTTCGCCATTTACAATTTCAACCATAGCATCATTTACCGGCAATTTAAGCTGGTAAGCTAATTGTGTACTGCTGCCAATGGTAACAATTTTACCTCCTTCTTCTAAAAATATTTTTAATTGCGGTATTGATTTAGCTGCTGTAATTCGGCCAAGTCTTTTTCTGAATTCCACGGGAATACTATCCGGATTAGGGGTATTACCTCCCCTGTTTGTATTTTCATTTGCCTGGCTGCTTATTGCGGGGATAGCACCCTCAACAAAAACAATTACATCATATTTTGAACGGAGATCTCCGGTATCAATATCTTTTGCGTAAACAATATCAAATGAATAATTGAACTGTTCCATGATCCATCTTGTCCAGCCTGAAGGTATGGAGCCTCCGTATGTATCCCACAATGCTACCCTGGCTTTATTAATTCTAATCAATGATGATGGTTTTTTTGATACAACTAAAAATTGAACGGCATTTTCAGTTGCCGTTTTATTGATAATTACTTTTGATTTAGCATTTGCCGGGATAAAAAATGAACCATTACTGTATCCCGAACCTTCTTTAATATTTGTAATTCGGTATACATTAATGCCATGGTCAAGCAAATTATTTACTGTTTTAAAAGATTGATTAGCGCTTGCATCCAGTATATAACCCGTTGATGAGCTATTAACTGATGAACCAGGTAACTTTATTATTTCACCAATTATATTTTTTACAAATGGCCCGTCAAAAGCTTCCGTTACCCGATCAAATTTTACGCCCATCAGATAAGCCAATGTCCACCCCGCAGCATCATATGGCGGTATTGGCGGGCCGCCTGGGTATTGAAAATCATTTGGGTGATCCTGCGGTTCAAACAGATCTAAAATATGCGGCCTGAAAGCCTGGTTGGTTTTAACGATATATGAATTTGCCGGATATTTTTTTCCGGCAACGGTAAAATCTCTTGTTGCTTTTTGAACTATAACCCCGGTCCTTATTAAAGCATTTAAAAATTCAATTGCAGTTTCAAGATCGGGTTGATCGGCCGGAATAATATACCCCCTGGCATCTTTTAATGCAACATTATGCATTACACTGTCGTAAAACATTAATGGCATATTAGTTCCTGAATTACGGTTAGATTCATTTCCGGCTGTTGCATTAGTTTTAATTCTTTTCAGCGAATCCTGGAATAACCTGTTCATTGCTTCAATTTTTGAAGGTGATAAAGACCAGGTATCTTTATTTCCTTTATCAATCGAATTCCTGCCCATCCGGTAAATGTTATAGAGTAATTCATCCCGGTTACGGGAAGCATAATTAAGCACTGCATAATTTAACGAAACCGAATAATCAATGGATTGCCGGAATAACCATTTCTGCGGAACAATTGGATTAGGTGTTGCAGCATTGGGAATTAACCTTGTTGTAACCAGCGGAATTTCTGAGGGTGTGGGGTTGCCAACAATTTCTGTCAGCAAGCCAATCATGTTATGAAAATAAGTTGTGGTTCTTAATCCACCATTGTACCAGGTTGAAAATGTGGAACCGGCTTTGCTGGTGTACCCGGGCTTGCCTTCTTCATTTAAGCGGTTTTGCATGGCAGCACCTATGGCATCTAAACCGGTAACGATCAAGGGATCAAAAACATAATTAAAAGGATCTCTGTATGGTGCACCGGCAACAACTGAACCGGCAGGGCCCGCCTGGTGATGATTATACATGATCTGTGGTAACCATTCAACAAATAACTGCCTGTTTATATTCTGCGATTCTTTCAAATTCATCATATAAAAGTCCCGGTTATTATCATGCCCTGCATATTTTTGATACAACCTGGGCAAATTAGATGTGGATCTTTTTTCAGGAACCGGTTCTCTCATATACCAGTTACTTACTAACTCCTGCCCATCAGGGTTTGCATGTGTCATAAGTATGATCACATCACCAAGGATCCGGAGTGTTTCTTCATCATTTCTGCTTAAAAGCTGATAAGCTGTTTCAATCAATTGATGAATACCTACAGTTTCTGTGGCATGTAATCCGCCATCAATCCAAACTACTGCTTTGCCTTCTTTGGCTAATTTTTTTGCTGCCTCTTCTGTAACATCTGCATTACCTAATTTTTGAGATATCTGTTTGTAGTATTCCAGTTTTTTTTGATTCTCCGGCGAAGTAACAATTAGCATGAACTGGTCTCTCCCTTCTTCGGTTTTACCAATCACTGTATATTTTGCCCGGTCAGATGATTCACCTAATTTTTTAAAATAGGCTTCGGTTTGGGTAAAAGTTGCCAATTGATAATTATCTCCAATTGAAAATCCAAAATGTTCTTTTGGTGTTGGTATTTTTTGTGCAATTAAAGAATTACCTGTAAAACAAAAGAGGAGAAAAATTAAAATCAGGTTTTTTGATAACATATTTCAGGTTTTTGATTACCTAAAATACGATAACTTTTATTGTTGCCCGAAACATGCAGTTGTACATCATCAAATATGGAAGATCAGTTTTTCTTTTTTGTTTCTGGAAGGAGTTTAATATAGGATATTTTAAAACGGTTATCAACCAGTTCTCCCTGTACTTCTGCTTTACGGATGGCATTACAAAATCCATCATTTGCATGTGCATCGCCAAAGTTATCAATATCTGCACCATCAGCATAATAGGCTTTACCATCAATACGAACAGCTAAATCGCATGATTTACCAGGCAGGCCCAGCTTACATTTGCCGCAGGAAACTTCAACAACCCTAACAGGTTTTGTTGCATCAGGCAATGTTGTTTTCACTTCGATTTTTTGACTAAAAGCTGTAGAAATAAAAAAGACAGAAAATAAAATTGAAATTAAAGATTTCATAAAGCTGATTTTGATTTTGCAATTAAAGATATGCCAAACCCCTTAAAGCAAATTACAGTTAACGATTATTTTTTGTTTCTGAGTAACGTAATACGTATCATGATAAACAGTGATCAGGTTATATGTTTATACTGTTATCAATATTAAAAGATTGGCTAAAATACTTTTTGCAGACTATATTACGATTTTTTTGTACATTTAATTGCTCTGCTAAAAGAGCTGTTACTTGTTTATGAAAACTGACATTGACAAACTGCGAAGACTTATTGCGGAAAACAAAACGGATAGAGCCTTGCAAATACTCAGGGAGGAAATACCGGCATATCCTGATCTGCAAAACCAGCTAATTGCCATTTCAGGCAAATTTACCGACCTGCGCAAAAAAGAAAACACCGGTTTGATTGATGATACAGAATCATTTAAATTTAATGCACAGGTTAGTTTTGCCGTGCTGGAATTGATAAATGAAATTGAAAACATAAATGATAATCCGGAGACTGTTAAGCAATTTAATATAGATGATACGGGGAAAAACGTTTTCATATCATATAATCATCACGATATAGAAATTGCAAACAGGCTTAAAGAGAAATTGACTTCCGAAAAAATAAATGTGCTGATTGACAGTGAAAGTATGCAGGCCGGTGAGGATATAAAAGAATTTATCGAAAAATCTATTCTGGAAACCGGGACTACAATTTCACTGATTTCGAAGAACAGTCTTTTATCGGCTTGGGTTGCAATGGAATCCATTAACAGCTTTTATCATGAAAAAACAGATAAAAAAAAGAAGTTCATTGCCTGTATTGTTTCTGATGATTTTTTTAATAGAAATTTTACAGATGATGCCCTGGATCATATTGAGGGTGAAATAAAAGAAATACAGAAGCTGATAACTGCCAGGATGGAAAAGAACCGGAGCATTCGTGACCTGCAGAATGAACTTACCCGGATGACAGAGCTAAGGAACAGCATGGATGAGATCATCAGGCGGTTAAGGGAAAGCCTTAGTGTTGATATCCGAAATGGGAATATAGAAACTAATTTCCAAAAAATTTTGCAGGCTATACATTCATAACAAAATTATTTTTTATGACTTTTACTGAAAGAATTGAGAAACTATTGGGAGCTAATCACCTCAAAGA